>DLDU01000070.1 GCA_002481295.1 Prevotella sp. UBA7764
GCAAGTGGGAAACTTTAGTAATAGTAATTATATCATCAAGAAGAGCCAATCCGCGCACATTGCTTGTACGGCGCAAAAAAAAGGCCCGCAGCGAAATGCTGCGAGCCTTATTATTTCAGAGTTGTTACCTTTTCGGGTATTACTTCAGCTCAGCGAAGTACTTGATGGTGCGAACCATCTGAGAAGTGTAAGAGTTCTCGTTGTCGTACCAAGAAACAACCTGCACCTCATAAGTGTCGTCATCGAGCTTCACAACCATTGTCTGAGTAGCGTCGAAGAGAGAACCGTAGCGCATGCCGAGGATATCAGAAGAAACGATCTCCTCGTCGTTGTAACCGAAGCTCTCGTTGGACTCAGCCTTCATAGCAGCGTTGACGCTGTCAACAGTAACATCCTTACCCTTGACAACAGCGTAGAGCAGAGTTGTAGAACCGTCTGGCACAGGTACACGCTGTGCAGCACCGATCAGCTTGCCGTTCAGCTCAGGCAGAACCAGGCCGATGGCCTTAGCAGCGCCAGAGGAAGCAGGAGTGATGTTGCAAGCACCGGCACGGCTACGACGCAGGTTGCCCTTGCGCTGAGGACCGTCGAGGATCATCTGGTCGCCAGTGTAGGCGTGGATGGTCTGCATGATACCAGCCTGGATAGGATACTTGTCGTTCAGAGCCTTTGCCATAGGAGCCAAGCAGTTGGTAGTGCAAGAAGCTGCGCTGATGATTTGGTCGTCCTTAGTCAGAGTCTCATTGTTCACGTTGAAGACGATAGTCTTCAGATCGTTGCCTGCAGGAGCAGAGATAACGACCTTCTTAGCACCAGCCTTTACGTGAGCCATGCTCTTGTCCTTAGATGTATAGAAGCCAGTGCACTCGAGGACAACGTCGATGTCCAGAGCGCCCCAAGGCAGGTTAGCTGCGTCCTTCTCCTTGTAGATAGTGATCTTCTTGCCATCTACCTCGATGTAACCAGCTGCTTCCTTGCCATTCTCTGTGAAAGGCTCGTCGCTGTAAGAAACGGTATGCTCGGGCTTCTCACCGATGATGCCCTGATAACCACCGTGTGTGGTATCATACTTCAGGAGCTGAGCCAGCATCTTCGGGCTGGTCAGGTCGTTGATAGCAACAACATCATAGCCAGGAGCTGCGAACATCTGGCGGAATGCGAGACGGCCGATACGACCGAAACCATTGATAGCTACTTTAACATTTGCCATTTTACTTTCTATTATTTATAAAGGGTTATAAAATGTGTTCTCTTTCTTGAAAATATCTTTTTTGTGTCTCGCAAGAGACTTTTCTTGCTTATCGATTGCAAAGATACAAATTATTTTCTAATTTTGCACAATCAATAAGTATTAAATAATATAAACGTTTATCAGAGTGTTAAGTCCACTTGGCAAAATGGACTCTTCGCTTTACACAGTTCAGTTATTATGGGTAAATTTATTCAAGAATTCAAAGATTTCGCTGTCAGAGGCAATGCTGTGGACATGGCTGTCGGTGTGATCATCGGCGGTGCGTTTGGTAAAATCGTAAGTAGTATTGTCGACGACATCATCATGCCGCCTATCGGATGGCTGATCGGTGGTGTGAACTTCTCTGATCTGAAGGTCACCCTGCCCAGGGTGATCATCCCCGGTGTGGAGCAGATGAAGCCCGCCACCATCAACTATGGCAACTTCATCCAGACGCTCATCGACTTTATCATCATCGCTTTCTGTGTCTTTCTCCTGGTCAAGGCTATCAACGTGCTCACACGCAAGAAGAAAGAGGAGCCCGCTGCGCCACCTGCACCGAGCAACGAGGAGAAACTGCTCACCGAAATCCGCGACCTGCTCAAGGATAAGAAATAACGCTCAATGAGTCAGGATGATGCGACGGATTACGGAAGAAGCCTCTCTCTACGATGATTTGGAGCACAAGCCGATAGCCGAACTGTTGCGCGACATCAACCGCGAGGATCATCGTGTGGCGGAAGCCGTGGAGCAGGCACTGCCTCAGATCATACGGCTCACAGAGGCTGTTGCCGCGCGCATGGAGCAAGGAGGGCGTCTGTTTTACATCGGGGCGGGCACCAGCGGCCGTCTCGGTGTGCTCGATGCCTCAGAGCTGCCACCTACCTACGGCACGGATCCTCGGTTGGTGGTAGGCTTGATTGCCGGTGGCGACACTGCTCTCCGGCACGCCGTGGAGCATGCCGAAGACAATGAGCAACAAGGTTGGAAAGACTTGGCAGGGCAGGGGATAGACTCAGCAGACACCGTCATCGGCATCGCTGCCTCGGGCACTACCCCCTACGTGGTGGGTGCACTGCGTGAAGCTCGGCGCCACGGCATCGTCACAGGATGCGTCACCAGCAATCCCGGCACGCCTTTGGAGGCAGAAAGCGACTATCCGGTGGTGACCATTGTAGGCCCAGAGTTCGTCACCGGCTCGTCGCGCATGAAGTCTGGAACGGCGCAGAAGATGGTACTCAACATGATTTCCACCACGGTGATGATACGTCTCGGACGTGTCAAGGGCAACAAGATGGTCGACATGGAACTGACCAACGAGAAGCTCATCGACCGTGCCGTGCGCATGGTGATGGATCACGATCACCTCAACTACGACGCTGCCAAGAAAGAGCTGATGCGGAAATCGCTGGACGCCATCATGCGGAAACCGGAAGCAACAGAGTAGGGGATAGGGCACTTAGCGACCGCCGGAAGCCCTATCGGATATAATCTTTGGACACAAGATCGTAGTAGAGTGCCTCAAGTTCAGCGAGCGTGAGGCGCTCTACACTGTGTTCTATGGTGCGGATGAGCTCGTCGCGCCGACTGTCGCCGTCGGATGAGAAATGGGTGAAGACTTTGGCCATAACCTGTCGATGATAGTTTTGTTGATAAAGTGCAAAGGTAGGAAAATTAGCTGAAATGGGATTATCCTCATTTATTAGGATAATTTGTAGCCGCAATATTTGCTTTTCTCAAATATTCCGTTTATATTTGCAAACGAAAGAAGCTATTACTTAATAACATAACAACCTATGGATCTTGGCAAACTCAAAAAATGGAGGATTACCCTCTCTTACCGTCAAAAGGTCGTGGGTCTTGTCCTGTGTGGCATCATCGTAGGTTTAGGCGGACTCTTTGCCTACTTGCTTCGCATGCATACCTATATAATAGGTGATGATCCGGCAGCATGTGTCAACTGCCATATCATGTCGCCTTGGTATGCCACATGGTCACATTCCTCCCATGGACGCGATGCCACGTGCAACGACTGCCATGTTCCTCACACCTCGCTGGCGGCGAAATATTTCTTCAAAGGCCTTGACGGCATGAAGCACGTCGGCTATTTTGTCACCAACAGCGAGCGCCAGGCGATCACGGCGGAAGACGCCAGCGCGGAGGTCATCATGGACAACTGCATCCGTTGCCACACTGAGCTCAACACGCGCATGGTGCGCACGGGCAAGATCGACTATATGCTTGCGAAGCGCGGTGAAGGATTTGCCTGTTGGGACTGCCACCGCAATGTGCCGCACGGAGGCATGAACACGCTCTCTTCTACGCCTGGCGCTGAGACGCAGGCACCGATTCCACCCAGCCCTGTACCCGTATGGCTGCAAAAGGCATTGGGACATTAACACACAGAAAAACTAAAAACTTACCGATATGTCACGACAATTGAAAAAATGGCAAGGATGGCTGCTCTTCCTCGGAGCCATGGTCATCGTTTTCGTTCTTGGGCTTCTATGCTCGTCGCTCTTGGAGCGCCGCGCCGAAGTCGTATCTGTGTTTAACAATCGTCGTACGCCGATGACCGACTCCATCGTGGCACAAAACGAGAAGTTTGCGGAAGACTTCCCACACGAGTATGAGACATGGTCGATGACGGAAGACACCTCGTTTGTGAGTAAATACAACTCCTCGCAGGAGCAGGATGCCCTCGCACAGCATCCGCTGATGGTCATTCTATGGGACGGCTATGCTTTCAGCCGCGACTACAACACGCCGCGCGGGCACCGTCACTGTATCGAAGACCTGCGCAAAATCCTGCGCACGGGATCGCCGGGCGTTGATGGACAGAAAGACTTGCAGCCTGGTACCTGCTGGACTTGCAAAGGTCCCGACGTGCCGCGACTGATGCGCGAGAAAGGCAAGAACGCTTTCTATGCCGCCAAGTGGAGCGACTGGGGCAGTGAAGTGATGAACAGCATCGGATGCTCTGACTGCCACGATGCACGCACTATGGACTTGAAGCCTGCCCGACCGGCTCTCTACGAGGCATGGGCACGCGCCGGAAAAGATGTCAGAAAGGCCAGCCATCAGGAGATGCGCTCCCTCGTGTGCGCACAATGTCATACGGAGTACTACTTCGAAAAAGGTACCAACTACCTCAAATTCCCACAGGACAAGGGTCTGACCTGCGAGGATGCCGAGGCTTACTACGACAGTATCGGCTTCTACGATTATATCCATCCGCTGTCCCATGCCAAGATCTTGAAGGCACAACATCCGGGTTACGAGATCTTCAAGCAAGGCATCCACGGTCAGCGCGGCCTGTCCTGTGCTGATTGCCACATGCCTTATATCCAGGATGGCGGCGTGAAATATACCGATCACCACATCATGTCGCCGTTGGCGCATATCGATCGCACGTGCCAGACCTGTCATCGCCAGGATGCCGAGACGCTGCGCAAGAATGTCTATGAGCGCCAGGAGAAGGTGCTGGAGGTGCGTGCCAAGGTGGAGAAAGAGCTCTCCACGGCGCATATCGAGGCCGCTTTTGCCTGGAAGAAAGGTGCCAACGAGAAGGAGATGGCCGCCGCTTTGGCTGACATCCGCAAGAGTCAGTGGCGTTGGGACTACGCTGTGGCCAGCCATGGTGCCAGTTTCCATGCCCCACAAGAGGTCACCCGACTGCTCAGCGACGCACTCTACTATGCCGGACAAGCCCGCCTGAGCATTGCCAAGGTGCTCGCCCGTCACGGCTACAGCGGTGAGGTGCCAATTCCGGATCTCTCCACCAAGGAGAAGGCTCAGAAATATATCGGCCTCGACATGGGTAAGCTCCGTCAGCAAAAGAAAGAATTCCTCGACACCATCGTGCCGAAATGGATCGAGACAGCAAGAAAGAACAAACGGTTCATCACCCAGCCGATCTAACCCAGCGGCTGTAGAACAATTGAAGAATATGTGGAAACAACCCTATACCTATAAAGAAGGCATCGCCGTCAGCATGGGGCTCCTCGTCACTGGGAGCCTGCTGCAGGCGGCGGTGGGACCTCTTGAATGGATCATTTTCATGTGGCCGGACAATATTCATTGCCCTGGCCTTTTTGTTGATACTGCTGGCAGTCTTCTATGCCCTGCGGTCACGTGTCTATTTCTTCCGGTTTATGACGACCGTTCAGGCTGCCGTGCCCGCGCTGGCAACCGCCGCCGTCCTCACCGTCGTCATGGGGCTCACGCGCCAGGCACCCGAGGAAAAACCCGCCGCCGATGTGCTTGGGCTGACCAAAATGCTCAATTTCTGGCCGTTTATCCTCGTCTATCTGTGGAATACGATGATCGTCGGCGAGGTGGCTATCTTTCAGATCTGTCACTTCCGCCGCCAGGTGATCCCCTCGCTGGTGTGCCATGCCGGCCTGTTCATCTTCATTGTCTGCGGCACACTCGGCAGTGCCGACATGCAGAAATTGAAGATGTATTGTGAGGAGGGAAAGCCCGAATGGCGCGCGCTCGACGCTTACAACAATGTCGTAGAACTGCCGCTTGCCATCCAGCTCAACCGCTTCACCATCGACGAGTACCCACCGAAGCTGATGGTGGTGAGCATGACGACAGGACTGCCACAGCCGCAGCAGAAGCCTCAGACGCTTGTCATCGACGACAGCTACACGCCGACGGAACTCTTAGGCTGGAAGATCCAAGTATTAAAAAGAATAGACAATGCCATGCCGAAGGCTATGGCGAAGATGATGAAGGGGATGCCTGAGGGAATGGCGACCCGCATGAAGATGGACCAGCTCGGCATGCGGCTCAACGAGGGCGGCTTTGTCGCTTACCAAGGCAAAGGAGCCGCTACAGCACTCTACATCTCCGCTACCAAGGGAAAACAGCGGAAGACAGGCTGGGTCTCCAGTGGCAGCTATCTCTTTCCCATCAGCGGCGTCAGCTTAGGCAATAATCTTGAGGTGGTCATGCCGACGCGCGAGCCGATGCGTTATGCCTCCAACGTGAATATCTATACCCAAAAGGACGCGCTGAACATACCGACAACAATCGAAGTCAACAAGCCGTTCAGCCTCGGTGACTGGAAGATCTATCAGCTCAGCTACAACGAGCAGATGGGCAAGTGGAGCAATGTCAGTGTCTTTGAACTGGTCAAGGATCCTTGGCTGCCCTATACCTATGTGGGGCTGTATCTGCTCGTTCTCGGTGCCATACTGATATTCATACAAAAACGTTAGCCATGCAAATCTGGAATTTTTTTCTTTTCTTCGCCCTTGCCGCCATGCTTTTCTGGTCGCTCGGTGCTTTCTTTTCCTGGAAGGGGAAGAAGGCATTGGCCGTCGGAGCTACCATGGTGGGGCTGGCCGTCTTCCTTTCCTATGTCATCGTGCTGTGGATTGCTCTCGACCGTCCACCGATGCGCACGATGGGAGAGACGCGCTTGTGGTATTCACTCTTCCTGCCACTGATGGGCCTGATCGTCTACAGCCGGTGGAACTACAAGTGGTTGCTGTCGTTCTCCACCGTACTGGCAGCCGTGTTTATCACCATCAACCTGCTCAAACCAGAGATACACAGCAAGACGATGATGCCCGCGCTGCAAAGCCCATGGTTTGCTCCGCATGTCATCATCTACATGATGGCATACGCCCTGCTCGGCGCCGCCTTTGTCATGGCCGCCTATCTGCTCTTCTTCCATCACTATCAAGTGCCATCGGACAAGGAGTGGACGATCACCGACAACCTCGTGTATGTCGGTTGGGCGTTCCTCACCCTTGGCATGCTCTCCGGTGCCTTGTGGGCCAAGATGGCATGGGGCAACTACTGGGCGTGGGATCCTAAGGAGACATGGGCGGCAGCCACGTGGCTCGCCTATCTGGTCTATATTCATTATCGACTGAGGAAACAGGGAAACATGCGCTTTGCCCTATGGGTGCTCATCGTCAACTTCGCGCTGTTGCAGATGTGCTGGTGGGGCATCAACTACCTGCCTTCTGCCCAAGGCACCAGCGTACACACCTATTACATGAACTGACAGCATGGTCGTGTAACGAGAATCAGTAAAGTGTCTAAAGCAATGTAAAGTGAAACAGTAAACAACAACAAGGAGTGTAAAGTGATTCTAGGTGACGTGTACTGAATAAGTTG
>DLDU01000002.1:0-56069 GCA_002481295.1 Prevotella sp. UBA7764
AACCAAAATCAGTACACAACAAGGTAAAGTCATACTGCTTAGGAAAAGACACTTTCCTACGTAGAAAAAGATCTTTCCCTGCTTAGGAAAAGATCTTTTTCTATAGGATTACAATATCGATTACATAACTTCAGTCCCATTACAACATAGCTTTATATCCATTCCAACATAGCTTTATACCCATTCCAACATAGTTTTATACCCGGCGAAACATGGGTTCGGCAACACCAAAGCATTGGTTCAGATGCGGCACAGTATTGGTACGGCAACACCAAAGCATCAGCTCGGCAACGGCAAAGCATGGGGCTGTGTCCGCCATCAAGCAGGTGGCATTCCATCATGGCAGCAGAGCATCGGGACCATGCCCGCGAAACGCTACATCCAAGAGGCTGTCAGCCCGTTCGTCCCATGGGGCTCTCCGGCGCTGAAACCACTTCTTTGGGACTCATCTCTCCGTCAGGTTTTAGATGAATGCCCCTTACAACGAGACAAAAAAATCCCGGTACGGAACAGCGTACCGGGATTTTTTTGTACTTATATTTCTTGCTACTCTTCTACTCCCACTCGATTGTCGAAGGTGGTTTTGAGGAGATGTCATAGCAAACGCGGTTGACCCCCTTCACCTTGCGTATGATCTCATTGCTCACGTCGGCCATGAAGTCATAGGGCAGACGGGCCCAGTCGGCCGTCATAGCGTCCATAGAGGTCACGGCACGCAGGGCTACAGGATGCTCATAAGTACGCTCGTCGCCCATCACTCCCACGGAACGGATGGTAGAGAGCAGCACGGTGCCGGCCTGCCAGACGTGGTCATAGAGGCTCGTGCCGTCCGGCATCTTGTAGTCGTGCATCTTTTCGATATAGATATCGTCAGCGTCTTGCAGGATGCGCACCTTCTCGCGGGTGATGTCGCCAAGGATGCGCACGGCGAGACCGGGGCCTGGGAAAGGATGACGCTTGATGAGACGCTCAGGCATCTGCAACTGATAACCCACGCGGCGCACCTCGTCCTTGAACAGCCATTTCAGCGGTTCGCAGAGCTGAAGCTTCATGTCTTTGGGCAGTCCGCCTACATTGTGATGGCTCTTGATGGTCATGCCGGTGATGCTAAGGCTCTCGATGCGGTCGGGATAGATAGTGCCCTGAGCCAGCCATTTGGCGTCGGTGATCTTCTTAGCCTCGGCGTTGAAGACCTCCACGAAGTCGCGGCCGATGATCTTGCGCTTCTTCTCCGGGTCGGTGACGCCTTCGAGGTCCTTGAAGAACTTCTCGCTGGCATCTACGCCAATGACGTTCAGCCCCAGACCATTGTAGGCTTCCATGACCTTTTGGAACTCATTCTTGCGTAGCATGCCGTGGTCGACGAAGATACACGTGAGGTTCTTGCCGATGGCACGGTGGAGCAGGGTAGCGCAGACGCTGGAGTCCACACCGCCGGAGAGACCGAGGATGACGCGATCGTTGCCGAGCTGCTCTTTCAGCTCCTTAACGGTGGAGTCGACAAACGAGGCCGGGCTCCACTCCTGACGGCTGCCGCAGATGTCCACAACAAAGTTGCGGAGCAGCTGTGTACCCTGCGTGCTGTGGTACACCTCGGGATGGAACTGCACACACCACACGGGGTTGGTGTCGCTGGCAAAGGCAGCGTACTTCACGTCGGCGGTAGAGCCGATGACATGATAGTTACTGGGGATAGCGGTGATCGTGTCGCCGTGGCTCATCCACACCTGTGAGTTGGGCTCAAACCCTTTGAAGAGTGGATTGCTGGCATCAAACTGCTTGAGATTGGCGCGGCCGTACTCACGGGTACCGGTCTGCTCTACCTTGCCGCCACCGGAGTAGCTGATGAACTGCGCACCATAGCAGATGCCCAGCACCGGATACTTGCCGATGAACTGGCTGAGGTCTACCTTGAAGGCTTCCTTGTCGTGGACAGAGTAAGGGCTGCCACTGAGGATGACACCGATAACACCTGTGTCGTCCTTAGGAAACTTGTTGTAGGGCAGAATCTCGCAGAAGGTGTCCAGCTCGCGGACACGGCGGCCGATGAGCTGCGTGGTCTGCGATCCGAAATCAAGAATGATAATCTTCTGTTGCATAGACGATATGTTAATGTTGAGTGTGCAATATGGAATGATGAATGCTACAGTGTTTTGAGGAACTGTTCCGCCTTGGCAAGCGTGTCTTGCTTGCCTACGTCGAGGAGTCGGAGGTTGTTTTTGACATAGCCTTTGACGGGCACGTCGCGGCAGATCTTAAGATAGAAATCCATGATCGGGAACTTTTCCGGCCAGCCGGCCATCTTGACAAATAGGGTGGGGGAGAAGGTGTGGATACCACTGAAGGCATACATGTGATAGCGCCCGGCGAGTAGTGGCGGTTGCTCTTCACCGACAGAGAGCGGAAACTTCACTTGTGAGAGTGCCTCACGCACGTCGGGCCACGGCGTCTTCACTTCTCCTGTCTCGATATTCACCCATCCGACGAGGAGCATCTGGTCGTTGAAGAGCAGATAGCGGCGCGTCTTGCGCCAGCTGACAAGCAGTTGTGCGCCTGCCATGCCATGGGGCACGCCACACGCCGGACACATCACCTTAGGATCAAGCCGGTAGAACTTGCCGAGGTCGACATTGCTCAGAATGTCAACATTATGAATAAGGATAGGGTAGTGAGAGTCGAAAAGAGGGGCTGCGTGGCGTATGCCGCCACCAGTGTCAAGGAGTTGCTCGCTCTCATCGCTGACGCGGATGTCGAGTCCAAAGTTGTTATTGGCATTGAGATAGTCCACGATCTGACCGGCAAAATGGTGGACGTTGACCACAAAGCGCGTGACACCGGTATCGCGCAATCTGAGGATTACACGTTTGAGCAGGGGCTCGCCGCCAACCTCCACCAGTGCTTTTGGCAGGTGGTCGGTGAGAGGCTTGAGGCGTGTGCCCAAGCCTGCTGCGAAAATCATTGCTTGCATCATCTCTTAAAAGCTCTTCGCTCTTTTGGTGCAAAGATACCAATAATTTATGTTTCTGACAAATTTCGTGGCATCTTTCATGTCTCCATGTCTAAATAAACGACAGATGCTGACGGTCAGTCCACCAGCATCGTCGTTATGGAATCCTGTTGTTGATCAGAGCTTGTCGCCGTAGCAGAGGTCGCCGGCGTCGCCAAATCCCGGTACAATATATTTGTGCTCGTTCATTCCCGGGTCGATGGCTGCGCACCAGATGGTGGTCTTGTCGTCGGGGAATACCGACTTGATGTGGTCGATGCCCTCTTCTGTGGCAATGACACAGCAGACGTGGATGCGCTTGGGCGTGCCTTTGGAGAGGAAAGCCTTGTAGCCCAGCTCCATGCTGCCGCCAGTGGCGAGCATCGGGTCGGCAATGATGAGCGTCTTGGCGTCGATGCTTGGCGTGGCGAGATACTCCACGTGTATGCCTACCTTGTGGTGCTCCTTGTCGGTATATTCGCGGTATGCCGAGACGAAGGCGTTGCCCGCATGGTCGAAGATGTTGAGAAAGCCCTGATGAAAAGGCAGTCCGGCACGGAAGATCGTAGCCAGCACAAGCTTGTCTGTAGGTACGTTGACACGTGCGATGCCTAAAGGTGTGGCCACGTCACGCTGCTCATAGTTGAGCCGTTTAGAAACCTCAAAAGCCTCGTATTCGCCCACCCGCATGATGTTGTTGCGGAAGAGCAGGCGGTTTTTCTGATATTCGGCATCGCGCATCTCGGCCATGTACTGTCCGATGATGCTGTTTTCTTTGGATAAGTCAATAACTTCCATCTTGTTGGTATGGTATCTTTATGTTTAGTGATGAATTGCAAAAGGGGTGATACAAAGGTACTTAGTTTTTGCAAAGTGTAAATGTCAAAACAGCAAAGAGCCGTCTGTTTTTATAATCTTTAACCTAAAAAGGCTTGTACGGGCGGGAATTTTCTTCTGCAAACTTTTGGGGAGAATTATCTTTTTGCTACCTTTGCATTCGGATTAAATCAAGGTAAAATACCATTCACAACTTAAATACATTTTATAAAATGGCAAAGTTTGATAAATCAGTTTTAGCAAGCTACGGAATTCAGACAGGTACTGCTGAGGTTCTGTACAATCCTTCTTACGAGGTGCTGTTCAACGAGGAGACCAAGGAAGGTCTCGAGGGCTACGAGGTAGGCCACGAGACAGAGTTGGGTGCTGTTGACGTGTTCACAGGTATCTACACCGGTCGTTCTCCTAAGGACAAGTTCATCGTTGACGATGAGACTTCTCACGACACTGTATGGTGGGACTCTGAGGAGTATCACAACGACAACCACCGTGCTACCAAGGAGGCTTGGAACGCTGTGAAGGAGATTGCCAAGAAAGAGCTCTCTAACAAGAAACTGTATGTCGTTGATGGTTTCTGCGGCACACACCGCGACACACGTATGAAGGTTCGCTTCATCGTGGAGGTTGCATGGCAGGCTCACTTCGTTACAAATATGTTCATCCGTCCGAAGACAACAGCTGACTTCGAGCAGGAGCCTGACTTCATCGTTTACAATGCCTCTAAGGCTAAGGTCGAGAACTGGAAAGAGCTCGGTCTGCACTCTGAGACTTGTGTGATGTTCAACGTCACCAGCAAGGAGCAGGTGATCATCAACACATGGTATGGTGGTGAGATGAAGAAGGGTATGTTCTCTATGCAGAACTACTTCCTCCCCTTGAAGGGCATCGCTTCCATGCACTGCTCTGCCAACACCGACAAGAACGGTGAGAATACCGCTATCTTCTTCGGTCTGTCTGGTACAGGTAAGACTACTCTGTCTACCGATCCTAAGCGTCTGCTCATCGGTGACGACGAGCACGGATGGGACGACAAGGGTGTCTTCAACCTCGAGGGCGGCTGCTATGCTAAGGTCATCAACCTCGATAAGGAGGCTGAGCCTGACATCTACGGCGCTATCACACGTGATGCACTGCTGGAGAACGTTACCGTTGACAAGAACGGTAAGATCGACTTCGCTGACAAGAGCGTGACAGAGAACACACGTGTCAGCTATCCTATCTATCACATCAAGAACATCCAGCGTCCTGAGAGCCAGGGTCCCGCTGCAAAGCAGGTGATCTTCCTGAGCGCTGATGCCTTCGGTGTGCTGCCTCCAGTGTCTATCCTGAACGCAGAGCAGACGAAGTACTACTTCCTCTCTGGCTTCACTGCTAAGCTGGCTGGTACAGAGCGCGGTATCACAGAGCCGACTCCTACCTTCTCTGCTTGCTTCGGCCAGGCATTCCTCGAGCTGCATCCTACAAAGTATGCTGAGGAGCTCGTCCGCCACATGGAGAAGAGCGGTGCTAAGGCTTATCTGGTCAACACTGGCTGGAACGGTACTGGCAAGCGTATCTCTATCCGCGATACACGTGGTATCATCGACCGCATCTTGGATCACGAGATCGACAAGGCTCCTACGAAGACCATTCCTTACTTCAACTTCGTTGTTCCTACAGAGCTCGAGGGTGTGAACAAGGACATCCTGGATCCTCGCGATACTTACAAGGACGCTTCTGAGTGGGACGCTAAGGCTAAGGATTTGGCACAGCGCTTCATCAAGAACTTCAAGAAGTACGAAGGCAACGAGGCTGGTAAGGCTCTCGTAGCTGCTGGTCCTAAGCTCTAATCGCCTTGAAGAAAGTCGATACAGCAAGACGTCCTCTCCTATATATAATAAGGAGTACTAACTTCTCGTATAGATAGCGGGAGACAGTCTTCAACATATACCTCCTCTGTGCTTTGGCACAGAGGAGGTTTTTTAGTGCCCACACACTAATGATAGCCTGCACAAAATAGATCAATTGTGCTGTTTTCGAGCTCTGTGCTTACCTGTACAGACTTTTTTTGTCATAGAAATGAAAATAAACTGAATAATATTTGGAGGATTCTCAACTATTGCTTAACTTTGCAACGTCTTCGTGAGAAGATATACATAAAGTTTCATTAGGTTAGTAGTTTGATAGATTTTTAAGGTAAAGTTAGTATGATGTTATTAGATTTAGAATCTATTTCAATGTTGGTTTTGGTCATATTGATGACCGCGCTAAGCGTTTTTTTCTTGGTGAACAACCACGTTGAGTAACATCATTCTACGAAGAAGACAGTGCAAGTGATTGTATTGTCTTTTTTTTGTGCCCTATCACCAAAAGCACTAAACAAACTTAAAATCACTTGACAAATGCGACTTTTTACATAATATTCAGGAAAAACCGCTTTATTTACGAGAATTCTAAGTAAATTTGCAACTAAAATAATATATCGCGCGAAATGATAAAGAAGTTCTTGGCATTTGCCTGCATGGCGTTGGCTATGTTTGCATTTTCTTCATGCCTCAACTCCGATGAAGATGAAATAACCTACTATGACGATACTGCAGTGACAGCATTCTCGCTCAGTGCCGCCAACAGATACATCCACACCACCGCTTCTGATGGCGTGACGGACAGCGTGTATAAGACTTCGCTGACCGTGTCGGGCTATGCCTTCTCCATCGATCAGCAGCAACGGAAGATTTATAATCCCGATTCCTTGCCCGTAGGAACCGATGTCGCACACGTGCTGGCGACAATCTCCAGTAAGAATGGTGGCAGTATTGTCCTCAACCTGAAGAACAAGGCTGGGAATGACTCATTGGCTTACTACTCTTCCTCTGACTCTATCGACTTCACAAATCCCGTACGCGTGCGCGTCTATAACACCCGGGGATTGGCCTACCGCGAATATACTGTGCAGGTCAACGTGCACCGGCAAGAGGGCGATGTCTTTAAGTGGAACTCCACGGAAGCGTCTGCTCTCCAGACCGTCACCGGCCGCCGCATGGTCGTCAACGGTGACGGACTCTATCTCTTCGGCTTAAAAGGCGATGCTACCGTGGGCTTTGTCTACAGCAATCAGACTTGGAAACAGCTGAGCCGCCGCTCCTTCGGGGCCGACGCCTATAAGAATGTTGCCGTGCAGCAGGGAAGTATCTTTGTACTTGACGGCAACGCGCTGCTTCGCAGCAGCGACGGTGAGCAGTGGCAGAGAGTTTCCACGCTGACGGGTGTCAAACAGTTGTTGGGCGCAACGCCCGCAAGGCTTTATGCGATGACGGACAACGGCATCAGCTACTCGTCGGACCAGGGCGCTACGTGGACTGCGGATGCTTTGGACGATGCTGTCGGCAATCTGCCGGAGACAGACTTGAACTTTGTCTGCTCGGCTGCGGTCACCAACGACAGCACCTACAACCTGCTGCTGATTGGAAACCGCAACGACAAGACCGTGACATGGGCGAAGGTGGAGGAAAACGGCAGCGGCGCGCAGAGCCAGCCGTGGTATCTCTTCACCGACGACGAATATAATCTGAAGACACTGCCCTACCTGAGCAACCTGCAAGTGGTGAACTGTGAGGGTAAGCTCCTGGCTGTTGGTGGCGATCTGAAGACGGTCTACAGCAGTCTCGACCAAGGACTCACATGGTCGGCAGAGGCTACCTATACGCTTCCAACCGCTCTCGTGGGCGCAGCAGTGCCGGCAGCGATGACGGTGGGACAGAAGGGTATGATCTACCTCACCACGTCTGCCTCACCGGCCGTCTACTATGGTCGTCTGACCCGCTACGGCTGGGCTGAGAATGAGTAGGTGTTCAGAAAACCATGCGTGTATGAAGTTGCGGCAGCTTGCTTCCCTTGTCTTCCTGGTCTTGATGGCGATTCCAGCCATGGCGCAGGACGACAGCGAATACCGGCTTGAGGTCGGTGTCGGCGCGGGTGCGATGGGCTATCTCGGTGACTTCAATGGCAGCCTGACAAAAGATCTCCAGCCTGCCGTGTCGTTGACGGGGCGATATGTCTTTAATCCTTACATGGCATTGCGGATCAACGTAGCCAAAGGCACGATGAAAGGCTCATCGGCTGATGTGGAGACCTATTATCCCGACTATGCCGACCAGGTCTATACCTTTAAGAACTCGCTCTATGATGCCTTTGTGCTCTATGAGTTGAATTTCTGGCCTTACGGCACAGGCAGGGACTACAGAGGCGCCAAACGGCTCACGCCCTTCGTCTTTGCAGGATTGGGCATGACCTACGCAGATGTGAAAACCAATGGAGCCAAAAAGGGAAAGGTGGCCTTTAACCTGCCTTTAGGCTTGGGATTGAAATACAAAATCGGTGAACGGGTGAACGTGGGACTGGAATGGTCCATACATTTCGCGCAGAATGATGAACTCGACGGGGTGAAAGATCCCTATTACATCAAAAGCAGCGGACTGTTTAAAAACACAGATTGCTACTCGCTGCTGCAAGCAACACTCACCTACAGCTTCTCACCCAAATGTACAACGTGCAATAAAGAATTTTAGATATGGCAGAACTCGATATGACAAGGATTCCACAGCACATCGCCATCATCATGGATGGCAATGGCCGCTGGGCTACTGAGCGCGGTAAAGACCGCTCCTACGGTCATCAGGCCGGGGTGGACACTGTGCGCCGGATCACTTCCGAGTGTGTGCGGCTCGGTGTGAAATATCTCACGCTCTACACCTTTTCCACAGAGAACTGGAACCGTCCTGCCACTGAGATCCATGCGCTGATGGGACTCGTGCTGACGTCGCTGGAAGATGAAATCTTCATGAAGAACAACGTCAGATTCCGCGTCATCGGCGACGTGAAGCGCTTGCCCGACGAGGTGCAGCAGAAGCTCAAGAAGACCGAAGAGCATACCAAGAACAACAAGGCCATGACGATGGTCGTGGCACTGAGCTATTCTTCGCGTTGGGAAATCACGCAGGCAGTGAAAGACATCATCGAGGAGCGCACAAGTTCATCGCATCTCGATCGGCAGCATGTCGAAAGTACAGATATCACAGAAGACCTCATCAATCAGCACATGCAGACGAGCTTCATGCCCGATCCCGACCTGCTGATTCGTACAGGTGGCGAGCTGCGCATCAGCAACTTCCTGCTGTGGCAGATCGCTTACAGTGAGCTCTACTTCTGTGACACCTATTGGCCCGACTTCTCTGAGGAGGACTTGCACAAAGCAATCCTCAGCTATCAGTCGCGCCAGCGCCGCTTTGGCAAGACTGAACAGCAGGTGGAAGAGAATACCGAGGATAACATATAATCACAAACGACAATTCTTTGAAGATGCATCATAATAAGAAAAAAGTCCTGGCGGCTTGTCTTGCTATGGCCATCGTGGCCAGCGTGCAGGCGCAGGAGCAAATCGTACACCCCGACATCAACTATGCCGGCACGCCGCGTGACCTCGTCATTGGTGGCTTCAACGTCTCCGGCATTGACGGTTATGAGGATTATATGCTTACAGGCATCTCAGGTCTCTCTGTCGGACAGCATATCTCGGTGCCCGGCACCGAAATCACGGAGGCCGTCAAACGCTATTGGAAGCACGGTCTCTTCTCTGATGTGAAGATCTCGGCAGACTCTATCGTGGGTGATAAGATCTATCTGCATATCTCTCTGAAGGCGCGCCCCCGTGTCTCCACCATCAACTACGTGGGACTGAAAAAGAGCGAGAAAGAGGATATGGAGAAGAAACTCGGTATCCTGCAAGGCGGACAGATCACGCCAAACATGATCGACCGTGCAAAGATCCTGGCTAAGAAATACTTCGACGACAAGGGTTACAAGAATGCAGATATAGAGATTCAGCAGCGCCCCGACGTCACCGGTAAGAACCAGGTCATCCTCGACGTCATCATCGACAAGAAGGATAAGATCAAGGTAAGACATATCTACATCGAGGGAAACAAGTATCTGAGCAACCTCAGAATCAAGGGCGGACTCTTCCATAAAGGTGCCTTTGCCAAGACCCATGAGGCTGGTAAGCTCTCTACCTTCCTGAAATCAAAGAAGTTCACCCCCGAGCGCTGGAAGGCTGACAAGGAGAAGCTCATCGAGAAATACTATGAGCTGGGCTACCGCGACGCCACGATCTTGAAGGACAGCGTGTGGAACAATGATCCCAAACACGTCAATGTCTACGTCAAAGTAGACGAAGGCAAGAAATACTTTATACGGAACATCCACTGGGTGGGCAATACGGTCTACAACTCAGCCTACCTCTCCAATCTGTTGGGAATGCGGAAAGGTGACGTCTACAATCAGAAGTTGCTCAACAAGCGACTCCGAGAAGACGATGATGCCGTGTCGAACCTCTACTACAACAATGGTTACGTCTTCTCGTCCATCGACCCCGCTGAGCAGAATATCGTCGGCGACTCCATCGACCTGGAGATGCGTGTTTTGGAAGGACCACAGGCCCATCTGAGCCATGTGCGCATCAATGGTAATGACCGTCTCTATGAGAATGTGGTGCGCCGTGAGCTTCGTACCAAGCCGGGAGACCTCTTCTCTAAGGAAGCCCTCATGCGTTCTGCACGTGAGTTGGCATCGATGGGATTCTTCGATCCTGAAAAGGTATCACCGGATGTCAAGCCGAATGCTGAGGACGGAACGGTAGATATCAACTGGAACCTGACACAGAAGTCCAACGACCAGATCGAGTTCTCACTCGGTTGGGGACAGACGGGTATCATCGGACGCGTGGGACTGACGCTCAACAACTTCTCTATGGCCAACCTGTTCAACAAGAACAAGGAGCACCGCGGCATTATGCCTATCGGCGACGGCGAGAAGCTCTCCATCGGCGTACAGACCAATGGCTCTTACTATCAGAGCTACAACACCAGCTACTCCACCAACTGGTTTGGCGGCAAGCGGCCTATTCAGTTCTCCGTCGGCGCGTTCTACTCCAAGCAAACTGATGTGTCGAGCAACTACTACAACTCGGCTTGGCAGAACAGCTACCTGCAGTCGCTCTACGGCTACAACAGCTATTCTTATAACTACAGCAATTACGAGAACTACTACGACCCCGACAAGTATGTCAAACTTCTGGGGGCAAGCATCGGATGGGGCAAGCGTCTGCGGTGGCCTGACGACTACTTCAACCTCTCTGTGGAGCTCTCGTTCACCCGC
This sequence comes from Prevotella sp. UBA7764, assembly GCA_002481295.1. Taxonomy (GTDB): domain Bacteria; phylum Bacteroidota; class Bacteroidia; order Bacteroidales; family Bacteroidaceae; genus Prevotella; species Prevotella absiana. The sequence goes on from DLDU01000002.1 coordinate 11,015, forward strand.
TACATGCTGAAGAACTGGCGTTATTTCTCTTATCTGATGACCACAGGTAACAGCAACAATCTCAACCTGAGCATTGCCGTCAACCGTTCGTCAACCGACAACCAGCTCTTCCCACGCCGCGGTTCCGAGTTCACTGCCAGTGTCACACTCACTCCGCCATGGAGTATGTGGGACGGAAAAGACTATAAAAATCTGGCCACAAACCCATATTCTGCCAGCTACGTCAGAGAGCAGCAGGAGAAATACCGCTGGATAGAATATAACAAATGGAAGTTCAAGGCACGCACTTTCACGGCTCTGACAAGTGCCCAGAAATGCTTCGTGCTCATGACGCGCGTGGAATTGGGTATTCTCGGCAGCTACAACAAATACAAGAAGAGCCCGTTTGAGACGTTCTACGTCGGTGGTGACGGCATGAGCGGCTATTCCAGCACCTATGGCGAGGAAACGATCGGACTGCGCGGTTACGAGAATGGTTCTCTCACTCCTTATGGTTCTGAGGGATATGCCTACGACCGCATGTCGCTGGAGTTGCGCTATCCGTTCCTGTTAGGCAATACGACCATCTACGGACTGACCTTCGTGGAGGGCGGTAACGCCTGGACAGAGACGAGCAAGTTCAATCCTTTCCAGATGAAGCGCTCGGCAGGTGTCGGTGTACGTATCTATCTGCCTATGGTCGGCCTGATGGGTATCGACTGGGCTTACGGCTTCGACAAGGACAACAACGGCAGTAAGGGCGGAAGCCAGTTCCACTTTGTCCTCGGACAAGAGTTCTAAACCGAAGCAAGGAAACATGAGAAGCGTATGACGAAAGGGTGCTTTGACACAACGATAAAGCACCAATCGTCAACGCCGGAACGCAATTCCGTCGACAACGGAACGCAATTCTGTCAACAACGGAACGCAATCCTGCCAACGCCGGAACGCATTTATGCCAACAAAACGGCTGAAAAGTAAAAAAAGTCTAAAGGATAAGGGCTTCCCTGTAACATTTAGTTCAGACAAACGTCGCAGGGATAGTCAACTGATCAATAAAAGGAAATTGAATATGAAGCAGATGATTGTAAAAAACAATTTGAGCAGGCTGGGGGGCATCCTTCTACTCTGTCTCTTCGCTCTTATGCCATTCTCGAAGGCCAACGCGCAGAAGTTCGCATTGGTGGACATGGACTATGTGCTGAAAAACATACCGGCCTATGAGCGTGCCAATGAGCAGCTCAATCAAGTATCAAAGAAGTGGCAGGCTGAGGTAGAGGCTCTGAACACAGAAGCTGCCACCATGTATAAGAACTATCAGAATGAGATGGTATTCCTCTCACAGGATCAGAAAAAAGCCAAGCAGGAGCAGATCATGCAGAAAGAAAAGGAAGCTGCTGACCTCAAACAGAAATATTTTGGCCCCGAAGGCGAGCTCTTTAAGAAACGCGAGAGCCTGATGACGCCCATTCAGGAAGAGATCTACAATGCGGTGAAGGACATCTCTGAGCTCCGTGGCTACAGCCTCGTGCTCGACCGTGCCTCTGATACTGCCATCATCTTCGGCTCGCCGAAGATCGACATCTCAGACGAGGTGCTCCAAAAACTGGGATATGGAAAGTAAAAGACAATAAAAACAATAAAAACAATCAATCATGAAAAAGTTACTTTTAATGTTAATGCTGATGGCACCTCTGGCTACTTTCGCTCAGAAGTTCGGCAAAGTCAACACACAGACCATCATGCAGAATCTGCCAGAAATCGCTAAGATCAACGGAGAACTCCAAGCTACTGCCAAGCAGTACGAGAATGACTTGAAAAGCATGCAGGACGAGTTGAAGCGTCAGAGCGATGCTTACGACAAGGCAAAGAGCACGATGAATCCTACTGCTCAGAAGCAGAAGGAAGAAGAACTCAACACGCTCTATCAGAAGATTCAGCAGACCTATAGCGACAACCAGCAGGCTCTGCAGAAGGCACAGCAGGACAAGATGCAGCCTGTCGTGGAGAAAGTGCGCAAAGCCATTGAGAATGTCGGCAAGACTGGTGGTTTTACCTACATCTTCGAAGAGGGTGCCGCTGTCTACACGGGCGCCAATGTAGAGGATGTCACCGCTAAGGTGCAGGCCGAAATCAACAAGATGAAGTAAATGGCATTGCTCTTTCCTCGGCATGACGAGGAGCTGGGGTGAGGGTGCGCTACGTGGCATACCCTCACCTCTTGCTGTCTTTTAAGGACTGTGCTTCCGTTTCGCGTAACTTCTCGTTAGGCTTTCGTTGGTGCAATCCTTATCCATTATCCTTCTCCGTATAGTCAACAATAATCTTTCCAACCATGAGGCATTTGTTTGTTAGTGCTTTTTTCCTGTTTCTCGGCAGCCCGCTTTTTGCGCAGGGCACGGTGTCGTCTACTGTGCCATCCACGGTTGCTGTGCCGTCTCAGCAGGCCGTTCCGTCGTTTCGTTATGGTTTTCTTAGCTGTCAGAGTGCTTTGGAGGCCATGCCGGGCTATGCAGAGGCCAGACGCTCTATTGCTGATCTGAAGTCAAAATACGACGCTGAGATGAAACGCGTGGAGGATGAGTTCAATGCCAAATACGAGGCTTTTCTCGATGGTCAGAGCACTTTTGCACCGTCGATCCGCGAGAAGCGGCAGGCTGAACTGCAAGAGCTGATGGAGAAAAACCAGACGTTTAAGGATCAGGCCAAGCAATATCTCAAGAACGCAGAGCAGGACGCTTACCAGCCTTTGCGTGAGAAGCTTGCGGCAGCCATCCAGCGTGTGGGTCATGCCAAGGGACTGGCTTTCGTGCTCAACACCGACAACGGCACACTGCCCTTTGTCAATCCGGAGATGGGAACAGACATCACCGCCGATGTGCTGTCGGCTGTCAAATAACAGCGGTGACATCCCCTTAGTAAGGAGACGGTCTGTAGCTGTCATATAACCATCTGTAGCTGTCATATCTGTAATGTAGCTGTCAATTATAATAAGGAGTAGTGAGATGAATACAAACATTGATGATCAGCCCGAGAAGTCTGAGGCCGTTCAAGAGTCTTTCCCTGCTGCACCGGGTCCCATAGGCATTTTTGATTCCGGCTATGGCGGATTAACCATATTGCATGGCATCCGACAGTTGTTGCCTCAGTACGATTATATCTATCTTGGCGACAACGCACGAGCTCCTTATGGCCCTCGCTCGTTTGATGTCGTCTATGAATTTACGCGTCAGGCCGTACAGAAGCTCTTCGAGATGGGCTGTCAGCTGGTGATCCTTGGCTGTAACACCGCATCGGCAAAAGCGTTGCGCTCGATCCAGCAACATGATCTGCCACAGTGGGATCCCAAGCGGCGCGTGCTCGGCGTCATCCGGCCTACGGCAGAAATCATCGGAAAGCTCACACGCAACGGCCATGTGGGACTGCTCGCCACAGAAGGCACGGTGAAGAGCCATAGCTACGACATGGAGATCGCTAAGCTTTGGCCCAACATCAAGGTGACAGGGCAGGCCTGCCCGTTTTGGGTGCCCTTGGTGGAATACAACGAGGCAGACTCGCCCGGTGCAGACTATTTTGTCAAGAAGCGCATCGATCAGCTCATGCAACTCGACCCCGATATCGACACGATCATCCTGGGCTGTACCCATTTCCCGCTGTTGATGCCAAAGATCCTGAAGTATGTGCAGCCCGGCGTGCGCATTGTTCCTCAGGGAGAATATGTCGCCGACAGCCTGAAAGACTACCTCCTTCGCCACACCGACATGGCTTCGCGGCTGACCACCAGCGCCACGGTCAAGTACTATACGACCGAGAATCCCGACAAGTTCAAGGAGAGCGCTTCCATCTTCCTCCATGAGCGGGTGCACGTAGAACATATAGAATTAGGATAAAACTTCAAATATTCATTTGCTATGCAAGAAACCAGACAGAACCGAATCGCCCGGCTCCTTCAGAAGGAGCTGGCTGAGATATTCCAAAGTCAGACACGTGCCATGCACGGTGTCCTCGTCAGCGTCACCCGTGTGCGCATCAGTCCAGACCTGAGCATTTGTACGGCTTATCTGAGCATCTTCCCTTCTGCAAAGTCAGAAGAACTGCTCAACAACATCAAGGCCAACGAGAAGAGCATCCGCTATGAGCTCGGACGCCGTGTCCACAACCAGTTGCGCATCATCCCGGAGCTTCGTTTCTTCATCGACGACAGTTTGGATTATATCGACCACATCGACGAGTTGCTCAATAAGAAGTAATAGAGGTTTTCAATGAATTTTCCGTTCTTTGTGGCGCGCCGCTATCTCTTCTCCAAGAAGAAGACCCACGCCATCAATGTGATATCCCTGATCTCTGTCATCGGAGTGGCTGTGGCTACGATGGCCCTCGTCATCGTGTTGTCGGTGTTTAACGGCTTCCATGACCTGGTGGCCAGCTTCTTCACAAACTTCGACCCACAGTTGAAGGTTGTGCCTGTGGAGGGAAAGACCGTACCGGCCGATGATCCGATTCTCACAAAGATCAGTCATTTCCCAGAAGTCGACGTTGCCACGGGTACCGTGGAGGACATGGCATTGGCCATCTACAACGGCAAACAGGCCATGGTGACGATAAAAGGTGTGGACGACAACTTCCCGCAGCTCACTCATATCACCGAGATACTCTATGGCGATGGACAATTCCAGCTCCACACAGCCAACCTGCAGTATGGCACGCCGGGCATCCGTCTGGCTCAGACCTTGGGCTTGGGAGCCAATTGGAAAGGCTATCTCAAGATCTATGCACCGCAGCGTGAGGGCCAGCTCGACATGACCGATCCACAGTCGGGCTTTGTCGTCGACTCGCTGATCTCCCCCGGCGTGGTCTTCTCAGTCAATCAGGGTAAGTATGACAAGAGTTATATCGTCACCAGTCTGGGCTTTGCTCAGAACTTGTTCAACCAGCAGGGCATGTTGTCTGCCTTGGAGTTGAGACTGAAACCGGGCTCGAATTTCGAAAGTGTGAAGGCTCGGATGCAGCAAGTCGCCGGTAAGAAGTATCAGGTCCTTGACCGTTTTGAGCAGCAGAGCGACACGTTCAAGATCATGAAAGTGGAAAAGCTCATGGCCTATATCTTCCTGACGTTCATCCTCATCGTGGCGTGCTTCAACATCATCGGCTCGCTCTCGATGCTGATCATCGACAAGAAGGACGATGTCGTCACGCTGCGCAACTTAGGAGCCTCTGACAAGCAGATCCGCCGCATCTTCCTTTTCGAGGGGCGCCTGATCAGTGTCTTCGGAGCCATCTTTGGCATTTTGCTGGGCTTGTTGCTCTGTTGGTTGCAGCAGCAGTACGGCTTTGTGAAGATGGGCAGCAGCGACGGTACGTTTGTCGTCAACGCCTATCCAGTGAGCGTCCACTACAGCGACGTGTTGCTGATCTTCCTCACTGTCATCGCTACGGGCTGGCTCGCTGTGTGGTATCCTGTAAGGAGGAGCCTTGAAAAGTAGGAAACTAAGGGAATAAAGTAAAAGGTTAAAAGAATAAGATTAGTAGACTAAGAGAATAAAAAACTGTTGTCAGTCACCGTCACTGACGGTTCTGGCAACAGCAAAATATGATGTTAGTGCAATGAAACGCCGTGTGCCGTTTCATTGCACTTTTTGTTTGCACGTAATCGAATAGACGTAATTCCAAAGAAAATAGAACGCTACGGCAGCAACAAGACCGCCTAAGACATCGATCGCATAGTGGGCGCGGATATACACCGTGGCGAAGCAGATCAGCATCACAAAGGGCAGCAACGTGAAGAATAGCCCTTTGCTGCGGGCACGTCCTGCCATCAGCAGTGCGATCACCGATATGCCTACATGCGAGCTGGGGAAAGCCGCTGTGGGATGCTCGCCCGCGTTGTGCACGTCAGTGATGAGGTGATAGAAGATGCCGTCGCTGTATCCGGGGCTTTTCATCATCTCGGTGTGGGTGCTGAAATAGTCCGCTACATTGGGGAAAATGCCGGCGGCTATCTTCTGGATGCCCACCGCATGATAGTAATACATCGGTCCGGCAACGGGCAGCAGGTCGTAGATGGCATAGAAACTAAAAAACGATGCCAGTATGACGAGGGCGCAACGCTCGAAGTCGTCGTAGCGCTTGAAGAAATAATAGACAATCGTGCCCACGAAAAGAAGGAAGTAGCTCGCGTAGGCCATGTCGAGAATCTCACTGATCCAGTGCTGCGGGAAATGCTCACAAAACACCAGTGCAGGTTGAAAGCCAAAGAGCTGCTGCTCGAGCGACGCAAAGACGTGATCGAGGTTGGGCAACATGCGGTTGATCTGATAAGTATCGCCGTACCACCAGCTCAGCATCACGAGTTGCACCAACACCCTCAGCAATCGTGTCACACGGCAGGGGATGAGCCGATAGACCACCCACATGGCCATGGTGATCACACCCAGTCTTACTCTGTCCCAAATCATTGCTTCGGGATGCTGCACCTTGGTGAAGCAGAAGAGAATGATGAGCAGTGTGAAGACCATGTAGCCGATAACCACCCATTCCAGGAGCATCGGACCCTTGTGGGGATGCTTTTCGATTTCAAACCATTTCTTGAGTTGCATTATAGCCAATTGTTTTCTTGATACCATTTCACGGTGAGCTGTACACCGCGATGGAGTTGATACTGGGGATGAAAGCCGAGCTCGTCGCAAGCGGGCTCTATGTCGCAGCGCCAGTTGCGTTGTCTGAGGATATTGTATTTATCATTGTTCAGGGCAGTGATATGTCCTGTGAGCCTGCCGTAGTACTCTCCGCACCAGGTGATGAGCCTCAGCACGGCGATTGGTGCCTTGATACGTATCCACCATGGACGTCCCATGGCCTGACGCAGCTCGTTGCTGAACGTGGAGCTCTGATAGACTTCTCCGTCAGAGAGGAAGTATTTCCGTCCCGACATGCCGTGGTCGAGAGCCAGGAAGACAGCCTGTACCACGTCCTTGACATATACGAAGGTGATGTCCTGCCGTTTGAAGCCTACCGCAAAGTCGACGTGCTGCTTGATGCTTTTGGCCATGAGGTAGTAGTCCTTTTCCCTTGGACCATACACGCCGGTGGGTCTGAGCACGATATAGTTGAATTCGTTGCCCACGCTGTCGAGGAATTTCTCAGCCATGAGCTTACTGCGTCCGTAGGCTGTGTTGGGTCGTGGCGTATCGTGCTCGGTGATGCTGTGATAGGGTTGTTGTTCCCTGATGGCACCGAAGATGCTCAGACTGCTCATGTAGATGAAGCGTCGCATGGGCATGTGCAGTTCCAAGATGGCCTCCACAAGATTGCGTGTTCCCTCGTAGTTCACGCGGAAGAAGTCGTCGGGATGCAGGCATTTGGTCACGCCGGCGGCATGCACGACATAGTCGAAATCATGTCCTCGGAGCTGCTCTACAAGTTTATCCTTGGAGTTGAAGTCCAGTTCGATGAAGTGGATGCGCGGGTCTTGCAGATAGGCACGTGAGCTGCTCTTGCGTATGGCGGCCCAAGTCTCGAAGCCTCGGCGGAGCGCTTCCTCTACGATAAAACTGCCAATGAAGCCACTGGCACCGGTGATGAGAATGTTCATAGTTTCTATTTGCTTACAAAGATACTACATATTTCAGATTTTAAGCAAAATAATCCAAACGATATTAGGATTATTCAATTCTTTTTCGTTAATTTGCATGTCAAATTCATCTTTTAGAACATTAGCCTATGGGAAAAGGTAAGAAAGCGGGTAAGCGCATCTCTAAGAAGCAGCTTGTCCAACAGTTGGAACAATTCTTCTCATCGCAACCAGGAAAGAAACTAACACTGAAAGACATATTCCGTGCGCTTCATCTCGACACGCACCCGTTGAAGATGCTTGCCATGGACATCATGGAAGAGATGGCGTGGGACGACTTCATCACCAAGAAAGGTGAGAACGCTTATCTGCTCAACACCAAAGGACAGGTGCAGGAGGGTACCTTCATGCGCAAGGCCAACGGCAAGAACTCGTTCCTCGCCGACGGCAGCGACAAGCCGATCTTTGTGGCTGAGCGCAACTCCATGTCGGCACTCACGGGCGACCGTGTAAGGGTTTCGTTCATGGCTCGCCGCCAGAAACATATCAAGGAAGCACAAGTCATAGAGATTCTCAGCCGTGCCAAGGACACTTTTGTCGGCCGGTTGCGTGTGGACCGCGACATTGCCTTCTGCGTCACGCAAAACAGTACCTTCGTGCAGGACATCCTTATTCCTAAGAAGAAACTCAAGGGTGGAAAGAGCGACGACAAGGTGCTCGTGAAGATTGTCCAGTGGCCTGACGAGAACCATAAGAATCCGATTGGCGAAGTCGTCGACGTGCTGGGCAAGACCGGAGAGAACAATGCCGAGATGTGCTCCATTCTCGCACAGTACGGCCTGCCTTATAAGTATCCAAAGAACGTGGAGGACGCCGCGGAGAAAATCACGGGCGAGATCACACCCGAGGACGTTGCCGAGCGTGAGGACTTCCGCGATACATGGACCTGTACCATTGACCCGGCTGATGCCAAAGACTTCGACGATGCTCTCTCCATCAAGAAACTCGACGAAGGACTCTATCAGGTGGGCGTGCACATTGCCGATGTCTCGCACTATGTCACCGAAGGCAGTATCATCGACCGTGAGGCCGTGAAGCGTGCTACGTCGGTCTATCTCGTCGACCGCACAATACCGATGTTGCCCGAGCGCCTTTGCAACTTCGTCTGCTCGTTGCGTCCCAATGAGGACAAGCTGACGTTTAGTGTCATCTTTGATCTCGACGAGGATGCCAATGTCAAGCGCTCACGTATCGTCCACACGATCATCCGCTCCAACCGTCGCTATGCTTATGAGGAGGCACAGCAGGTGCTGGAGGACAACGGAGTCGTGGACGGACAGGGACAGCCGGCTCCTGACGCGGGTGCGGCAGGCTATAAGGATGAGTACGGATGGGAGCTCTGTACCCTTGACCGACTGGCCAAGAAACTGCGTGAAAAGAGATTCAAGGACGGCTCTGTGAAGTTCGACACCGAGGAACTCCATTTCGACGTCGACGAGAAAGGCCATCCCACCCGTTGCTACTTCAAGCGGTCGAAGGATGCCAACAAGCTCATCGAGGAGTTCATGTTGCTGGCTAACCGCACGGTTGCCGAGAGTGTGGGCCGTGTGCCCAAGGGCAAGAAGGCCAAGGTATTCCCTTATCGTATCCACGACAACCCAGATCCGGAAAAGATGGAAACGCTCCGGCAGTTCATCGTCAAGTTTGGATATAAGGTCAAGACCGACGGCACACGCGGTGCCATGGCCAAGAGTATCAACAAGCTCATGGACGAATGTGAGGGCAAGCGCGAGCAGAAACTCGTGCAAAGCGTGGCTCTGCGTGCGATGATGAAGGCAAAGTACAGTGTGCACAACATCGGACACTTCGGACTGGGATTTGAGTATTACACTCACTTCACCTCGCCAATCCGCCGCTATCCCGACACGATGGTGCACCGGTTGCTGACAAAATATCAGCAGGGCGGGCGCTCGGCCAACGAAAAACACTATGAGGAGCTCTGCGAGCACTGCTCCGATATGGAACAGATCGCACAGAACGCTGAGCGTGATTCCATCAAGTACAAGATGGTGGAGTTCATGGGTGACCATATCGGCGAGGTGTACGACGCACATATCAGCGGCATCACCAGCTATGGCATCTACGCCGAGATAGACTCCAACCACTGCGAGGGCATGGTGCCCATGCGTGATCTTGATGATGACTACTACGACTTTGACGAGAAGAACTTCCTGCTCCGTGGTCGTCGCCACCATCATAAGTATCAGCTTGGCGACCCGATACGCATCCGTGTGGATCGTGCCAACATGGAGCGCCGTCAGCTTGACTTCGTCATCGCCAAGGACGGCGATGACGGCAAGACTGATGCGCCGTCAGCTTCAAGTCAGCATGACGACACGCGCGCAGCGATTTCCGATATGGGCAACATTGCCGCTGAGGCTGCCAAGAGCAAGGCCCGCCATCAGGGCAAAGGGCGTCGCGGAAGCGGAAAAAAGAAAAAGTAACACCATAAAGGGACGGATCTTTCGGGGACCGTCCCTTTTTCTATAGCCATTCCGCAAGTGAGTCTTCTTTTGCAACTCTGTCCTTTTTTATCGAATAAATGCTTGCATATATGGGGGAAATGGCGTATATTTGCAGAAAAGACAAGTGCAAGTGAAAGAAATGATGAGCAACGATTTCAAGCCTATACCTTACGGCATCTCTGACTTCAAGCAGGTGCGACAGGAAAACAAATATCTGGTGGATAAGACCATGTTCTTCGAGCGGATGGAACGGGCAGGCAACTTCCTGTTCCTCGTCCGCCCGCGCCGCTTTGGCAAGAGTCTGTTCCTGAACATGCTTGAAGCCTACTACGACATCAACGAGAAGGACAACTTCCAGGAGTTGTTCAAGGGAATGTATGTGGCAGACCATCCGACGGAGTACCGCAACAGCTTCCAAGTGTTGCATCTCGACTTCTCGCGTGTGGGTAGTGATGTGGATCGCTTGCGAGAGAACTTCGACCTTTACATGGAGGTGCGCTGCGATAGCTTCGCAAAGGCCTACGCACGATTTTATCCTGATACCTTCGCAGATGAGTTGAAACAGATAAAGAGAGGGGAGCAAAAGCTTAACTTTATCAGTGACGCAGCCCATGCAGCAGGCTATCCACTATACCTTATTGTTGACGAATACGACAACTTTACCAACAACGTATTGAATGTAAAGGGGCAAAAAGCTTACCATGACCTTACTCACGGCACGGGCTTCTACCGCGATGTGTTCAAGATCTTCAAGCCGATGTTCCACCGCATCATCATGCTCGGCGTCGCCCCCATCACCCTCGATGACTTGACGAGCGGCTACAACATTGCGCTGAACATGACCATCGACTCGCGTTTCAACCAGATGCTCGGCTTCTCTGAGGAAGAGGTGCGACAGATGATTCGTTATTACAAAGAGGTTGGTGCTATCAAGCCGGAAGTTACAGAGGACAGCATCATCGACGACATCAAACCGTGGTATGACAACTATTGCTTTGCAGAGGACAGCTTCGGTACTGAGCCCAGTATGTTCAACAGCGATATGGTCTGCTACTATATGAGTACACTTATCGATACTGGACACAAGCCAAAAGAGATGGTCGACCCGAATACAAAGACCGATTATAAGAAGCTGCGCAACCTTATCGAGATTGGCAACATGACGGAGGAGCGTCGGCAAACCATTTACGACATCGTGCACACGGGTTACACCTTTGCGATGATCAACAGCTACTTCCCTGCGGAGAGCATTACCGACGAGGACAACTTCGTCAGTTTGCTCTTCTACTATGGCATGCTCACCATTCGCGGCACCTTAGGCGCTATGCTGAAGTTGGGCATTCCAAACAACAACGTGCGCAAACAATACTACAACTATCTGATACAGGCCTTCCAGCAAATTCACCCTATCGCGGTCTCGCAACTCAACGTTCCATTTTATCAGGCTGCTTTGGAGGGCAACTGGCGCCCGATGATGGACTATATCCTCAAGGCTTACCACGACACCACCGCCGTGCGACAGCTCATCGAAGGCGAGCGCAACCTGCAAGGCTTCATGAATGCGTTTCTCTCGCTTGCCCCTTATTACCTCGTTGCTCCCGAGATGGAATTCTCTCACGGCTATTGCGACTTCTTCCTGCTGCCCAACTACACGGTCTACCCGATGGTCGCCCACAGCTATATCTTAGAGTTGAAGTATCTCAAGACCGACGCTACCGACGCTGAGGCTGCCCAGCAGTGGACCGAGGCCGTCGCGCAGATCAAGACCTACGCCGCCGACCGTAAGTTGCAAACAATGCTCCACGGCACGAAGCTCCACCTCATCGTCGTGCAGATCAAAGGCTATGATGTCGTGAAGATGGAAGAAATAGGATAAAGGTAGAAAAGTAAAAAGGTAATAGAGTAAAAAGAAACATAAAAGGAAAGAAGTAAAAAAGAAACTTGTAGCCTTATGTTGGCTGCATCTTCTCATTGTTGTGTTTTCTGACAAAAAACAGGCTCTGAGAATCGATTTTTTTTGAACGAAGACCTCCTTTGGGCTGATTTTTGCGAAAAATAGCGTACTTTTGTATCTATCAGATAATCAATGCGTTATGAATACGTGCGCTTTTTGTGACAATCAGAAAGGGCTTTTTCTCGAAAAATTCTCTAGAGAATTTTTGGTCAGAAAGGCGCTTTGACCTTGTCATCTCACCTTCCTGACCTTGTCATCACGCCGAGATGACAGGGTTAAAGTGCCTTTTTGAGCCTAAGAAAAGCCAAAAATCAGATGGAGCCGTTTGCTTTTTTTGATTTTGAGAGGCTAAGCGTGAGATTTCGCTCTCTAGATTGCAAGAAAATGTTGAAGGTGTTTTGTAAAGAAATGACAGCGCAATACACTTGATGAGCAAGCGTGCTTCCTATGAGATAGAAGCGACTTCCTGTGATGAGAAAAGAGCCTTTTTTAGTGCTGAATCGAATTTGGACCAATTTGGACCAGTCTGTTTCCATTTTAATTTCGTAAGTTTGCAATCGGAAACGGATGGTTTCCATAAAAAAGCAGTTGATTATATATTATCACCAAGAAAGGGACGGCTCTGTGAGCTTTAGCCCTTTCTTTTATTTTGTTTCGGCAGTTGTGTTCTTACCAAGGAGTGCCGCACCTGTGCATAACAGTTTTCAAGCTACCGGCTCTATCGTGCTATTCTTCTTTGCCATTATTGTCTATTTCGAAATAAATCATTAACTTTGCATCTATAAAAAATAACGTTTGGGAATATGGAACAGAATTTATTGATTTATAATACGCTCACCCGCAGCAAGGAGCTCTTCAAGCCTTTGAACGCTCCCCACGTGGGTATGTATGTTTGCGGACCTACTGTCTATGGCGATCCACACTTGGGCCACGCCCGCCCGGCAATCACCTTTGACGTGCTCTTCCGCTATCTGAAGCATCTGGGCTACAAGGTTCGCTATGTGCGCAACATCACCGATGTGGGCCATCTCGAGCACGACGCCGACGAGGGCGACGACAAGATCGAGAAGAAAGCACGGCTGGAGCAACTCGAGCCCATGGAGATCGCACAATACTATACCAACCGCTATCACAAGGCCATGGACGTGCTCAACGTGCTGCCGCCGTCGATCGAGCCACACGCAACGGGACATATCATCGAGCAGGAAGAACTTGTCAAGGAGATCATGAACAATGGTTTCGCCTACGAAAGCAATGGTTCTATCTACTTCGACGTGGAGAAATACGATCAGAAATACCACTACGGCATCCTCTCCGGACGCAATCTCACCGACATCAAGGACAACAGCCGCGAACTCAACGGAGTAGGGGAGAAGAAACACCAATACGATTTCGCCCTGTGGAAAAAGGCTACACCGGAGCATATCATGCGCTGGCCCAGTCCCTGGAGCCAGGGGTATCCCGGTTGGCATTGCGAGTGCACGGCTATGGGACGCAAGTATCTCGGCAACCACTTCGACATCCATGGCGGTGGCATGGACTTGATCTTCCCGCATCACGAGTGCGAGATCGCTCAGGCTGTAGCCTCCCAAGGCGATCAGATGGTGCACTACTGGATGCACAACAACATGATCACCATCAACGGACAGAAGATGGGTAAGAGTCTCGGAAACTTCATCACTCTCGAGCAGTTCTTCACCGGCAACCATCCCACACTGGAGCAGGCCTATTCGCCCATGACAATCCGCTTCTTCATCCTCTCGGCTCACTATCGCGGCACGGTAGACTTCTCCAACGAAGCACTCAAGGCCGCACAGAAAGGCTACGACCGTCTGATGAAGGGCATCAAGGACTTGGCCCGCGTGCAAGCTGCCAAGGGATCGCAACCCGAGGTGCAGAAGTTTGTCAAAGAGTTGCGCCAGCGCTGCTACGACGCCATGAACGACGACTTGCAGACACCGCTGGTCATCAGCGCGCTCTTTGAGGCTTGCCATCTCGTCAACCAGCTTGTCGACCACAAGGCTAAGATCTCTGCCGACGATCTCAAGGAGCTCGGCGACACCATGCGCCTCTTCACCTTCGACCTGTTGGGCTTGAAAGACGATGCCGCTGAGGGTAACGCCAGCCGCGAGAAGGCTTATGGCAAGGTCATGGAGATGGTGCTGCGCCTGCGCCAGCAGGCCAAGGAGGCCAAAGACTGGGCTACCAGTGATCAGATCCGCGACGCACTCAACGATGCAGGCTTTGTCATCAACGATACCAAGGACGGAACGACCTGGTCGCTGTAAAAGACAGAGTAAACATATTATAGACATAGTAACATAGTAAACACAAGTCACACTATATGTTTACTATGTTACTATGTCTTTTTTATTTATGTTACTCTGTCTAAAAGAAAATCATTATCTTTGTATCATAAAATCTACGGTATATGAAGAAAATAGCAGTTTTTACTTTGGCTCTGCTCGCCGCTATGCCGCTTGCAGCACAGAAGCGGGCGTTCACCATCGAGGATATCTATCGGTTGCAATACGCTTCCGGTCCGACCGTGTCGGCCACCGGGGCACTGGCCTACGGCACCAGCCGCTCTGACCTGAAGGCTCAGAAGAGCTATAGCAATATTGTCGTGAACGGCAAAACCATCACCACTGACAACAAGAGCTTCTCGCCGTTCTGGTCGGCCGACGGACGCACGCTCTACTATGTCTCCACGGCCAGCGGCTCATCACAGCTTTATGCCTGGCGCGACGGCAAGGCTACGCAACTCACCGACTATGCGCTGGGCATCGACGGCGCCACCGTGTCGCCCGACGGAAACTTGATCGCATTTGCCGCAGAGGTTGATCCAAAGATCGGCGGTGCGGACGGCAAGGCCAACAAAGCCGCCATCGAGCGCAAGGCTAAGAATCCTATACAGGCACATATCGCTGATCATCTGCTCTATCGCCATTGGACTGAGTACAGCGACGGAAAGTATTGGCATATCATCGTCTATAATCTCAAGAACAAGACCTACACCGACGTCACACCGGGACGGTTCCACTCACCGGTGTTCTCGCCCAGTGGTCCTTCGGGCTTTGTGTTCTCACCCGACTCCAAGGAGCTTTGCTATCTGAGCAACCACGACGAGCATCCTGAGGCCACGACGAATTGCGACCTCTGGGTAGTGCCCGTGACCGGCGGCGAGGCAAAGAACATCACGGCTGAGAACAAGGCTTGGGACGGCTCGCCGCAGTATTCACCCGACGGACGCTACATCGCCTACCGCTTCCAGCGCATGCCTGGCTATGAGAGCGACCGCTTCATCCTCGGACTCTACGACCGCAAGACGGGGCAGAAGCGTGTGCTCACCGAGAAATTCGACAATTGGGTCGACGACTATAAATGGACTCCGGACTCCAAGGCTATCTATTTCCTGGGTGAAGAGCGTGGCTATGAGCCCCTCTATCGTGTCGACTTGAAGAACGACCGCATCACTAAGGTCATCGCCAACCGCGCTATCGGCAGCTTCGACTTCGACGGCAAGGGCGGATTCTACTATACTTATTCGCGCACCGGAAAGCCATCGGCCATCTACCACGCTACCGCCAAGGCCATCGCGGCAGCCAAGGGACGTGCGGAGCTGAAGGAGACACAGGTGACACATCTCAACGACAGTCTGGAGGCCACGGTGGACATCCGACCCTCGGAGACCATGTGGATCAAAGGAGCCAAAGGCGACTCCGTCGAGGTGTTCATCGTGAAACCGCATGGCTTCGACCCCAACAAGAAGTATCCATTGGTCATTAATGTGCACGGTGGACCACAGATGCAGTGGATGGATTCTTTCCGTCCCGACTGGCAAGTCTATCCCGGTGCTGGCTATGTAGTGGCTTATCCCAATATCCACGGCTCCACGGGCTACGGACAGCAGTTCTGCCGCGACATCAGCGGACACTGGGGCAGCTATCCCTTCGAAGACTTTATGAAGGCCACCGACAAGCTCGCGCAACTCGCCTACGTCGACTCTACGCGCATGGGAGCCATGGGATGGAGTTATGGCGGCTATTTCATGAACTGGGTACAAGGACAGACCAAGCGCTTCAAGTGCCTGGCCTCGATGATGGGACTCTTTGACCTGCGCTCGATGTGGGGCGCTACAGAGGAACTCTGGTTCCCCAACTTCGACCTCGAAGGACAGCCCTGGAACTCTGAACTCTACACCAAGTGGAGTCCGTCGAACTATGTGAAGAACTTCGCCACGCCTACGCTGATCATCACCGGTGAGCGGGACTATCGTGTCAGCTACACGCAGAGCCTGCAATATTTCTCCACGTTGCAGTCGTTGGGCATCCCTTCGCGTCTGATCGTCTTCAAGAACGACGGTCACTGGCCCAGCACGCTGAAGTCCATGCCGCTCTACTACAATGCCCACCTCGAGTGGTTCCATAAGTATCTCGGCGGTGCGCCCGCTCCTTGGGACAGCGAGAAGATGGTGCAGCAGGGGGAATGGTAAAAATCAAACGATAGAGAGGTCTCGTGCGGACCTCTCTATTGTTTTAAGGCCATGTATCGCTTTTATCTGTAAAAAAGAGTGGAGAAAAGGTGCAACCAAACGGAAAAAGACGTATCTTTGTAGACAAAACAAAGAAATGATGTCAACAGCACCTAAATCCTAAGATTATGGCAAGACTTTGGCAAGACGATTACTGGTTGCTGCTTCTGCAACTCTATCTCAAGGCTCCGCTAGGCGTGAAGCCCATTTATAGCCGTGCCCTCATCGACGTGGCATTGCGCACACATCTCAAGCCGCAGTATATCTATCGCAAGCTCTTCCGCCTGCGACGCATCGACACGCCACTGCTCCAGGAGCTGTGGAACCGCTATGCCGAGAAGCCTGCGCGCCTGAAAGCTGTGGTGAAAAAACTGCAGATGATGGACGGCTTCGGCAATGCCGAGGAGTTCTACGATGGTGTGGAGGCTACCAGAGAGTGGGAGCGTGACTTCAAACCCGTCAGCGCCGAGGAGGCAGCGAGGGGCAAGGATGCCGTCACGCCGGTGAAGCTCATCGCCATTCTCAACCTTTATTATCAGTTGGTGCCGGCAACGATGGTGGCCGATACGCCTGAGGTGGCTGCACTGGCCAAGCTGTTGCGCATGAGCGCGAAGGAAGTTGCTCACATCATGACCGTCTATCAGGCCTGCGATCCTTTCCTCAGTGAGGACGAGGGACGCAAGAGCCCGCTCTATGAGCCTTGCCGAAACATCTGGCGACGCTTTGGCAATGACGATCCCGAAAAGCTGGCCGCGCTGGCCGCACAACTGAAAGATTACTGGAAATAGACTCTCTCCCCTACATAGCATGTTATGGCACAAAAGTTAATACAGACTGAAACACAACAACAACTCCAGCAGCAGAGGCTCTCACAACAGCAGATGCTGCAGGTGAAACTGCTGGAGATGCCCTTGGCTGAGCTTGAGCAGAACGTCAATGCTGAGCTTGATGACAACCCGGCACTGGAGCATGACGACCATGAGCCTGACGAGTTCGGAGGGAGTGACGACCGCGATGACCGTCTGTCCGACGCTGACGGCGATGGCGAACAAGAAGACTACGAGGAGAAATCTGAGCGGGAAGAGCGTGAGGATGCCTTGGACAGTGCCCTTGAGGATCTGGGACGCGACGACGCAATGCCCTCAGCCGAATCCTCTTACTACGGCGGATCCGACACTGACGACGCTGACCGGGAAGAGATGGTGTGGGGAGACACGACATCGTTCTACGACAAACTGAAAGAACAGATGGGTGAGCTCGAACTCACCGAACAGCAGCAGGCTATCATGGAATACCTGATCGGATCGCTCGACAGTGACGGACTGCTGAGAAAAAGTCTCGACGACATCGCCGACGAACTGGCTATCTATCACAACATCGACGTATCCACATCGGAGATAGAAAAGCTACTCAAACTTCTACAGACCTTTGATCCGGCCGGCATCGGAGCCCGGAACCTGCAGGAATGTCTGCTGTTGCAGATAAGGCGGAAGCCGAAAGGCAAGGTGCGCGAACTGATGGAGAGTGTCATCAAAGCCCATTTCGAAGATTTCACACACAAACGGTGGGACAAAATCTCGCAGTCCTTGCAACTCAACGACGAGCAGGCCACAGCTCTGCGCAACGAGCTCCGACGGCTCAACCCGAAGCCCGGTGCATCACTCGGCGAAGCGATGGGACGTAACCTACAGCAGATCACGCCCGACTTTATCGTGGACACTGACGATGAGGGCAACGTGACGTTCACGCTCAACAATGGCCGCATTCCCGACCTGAGGGTGTCACAGACTTTTACCGACCTCGTCGACACCTATAAAAACAACAAGGCGAAGATGAACCGGCAGGATAAGGAGGCGCTGCTCTATGCCAAGGAGAAACTCGACAAGGCACAGGGATATATCGATGCCGTCAAGCAGCGGAGACATACGCTCTACGTCACCATGAAGGCCATCATCGACTGGCAGAAAAAGTATTTCCAGGACGGCGACGAGGCAGACTTGCGCCCGATGATCCTCAAAGACATCGCGGAGAAGACGGGACTCGACATTTCTACGATCTCACGCGTGTGCAATGTGAAGTACGCACAGACACGCTGGGGCACGTTCCCCCTGCGTTTCTTCTTCTCCGACAGCTATGTCACCAAGGACGGAGAAGAGATGTCGACGAGAAAGATCAAGGTGGCGCTTCGTGAAGCCCTGGAGCAGGAAGATAAGCACAAACCGCTCAGCGACGACGCTCTCGCCGCCATGATGAAGAAAAAAGGATTTCCCATCGCAAGGCGTACAGTGGCCAAATACCGTGAGCAACTGGGTGTGCCCGTAGCACGCCTGAGAAAGATATGATGATGAAAGAAAAAAATATAATATTGACAGCAAGGCTGATGAGTCTGATCTTCACGCCGTTTTATCTGCCGATAGTCGGGCTCATCGCTCTGTTCACCTTCAGCTATCTGAGCATCATGCCGTGGCAATACAAGCTCAGCGTGGTGTTTATGGTGTATCTCTTCACCATTCTCTTCCCCACACTGCTGATCCATGTCTACCGACGCTACCAGGGATGGACACCATTGGAGATGGGAAAGAAGGAGCGGCGCATGGTGCCTTACATCATCGCCATCCTTTGCTACTTCTGCTGCTACTACATCATGAGCCTGCTGCGCATCCCGCAGTTCATGGCCAACATCCTTGTGGCAGCGCTGATGATACAGATTGTCTGTGCCGTCATCAACGTTTGGTGGAAGATCTCCACCCACACGGCAGCCATAGGAGGCTTCGCTGGAGCATTGGTGGCATTCTCGATACTCTTTGCCTTCAACCCGATCTGGTGGTTCTGTCTCGTCATTCTCATTGCGGGACTGGTGGGCAGCAGCCGCATGATCCTGCGCCAGCATACACTCACGCAGGTGGTTGTCGGCTTCCTCGTAGGCGTGATCCTGGGCTTCTGGACAATTCTGTAAGCAGCCGGAAACGTTGAGGCTTCGTGAAAACAAATAAAGACATCAATTAGATACCATAGATTTAAAAAACATAAGTATGAAACCATTAGTTAGTATCATCATGGGCTCTACAAGTGATCTGCCCATCATGGAAAAAGCATGTAAGTGGCTCGACGACCAACAGATTCCCTTTGAGGTCAATGCATTGTCGGCTCATCGCACGCCCGACGCCGTTGAAGCTTTCGCCAAGGGAGCCAAGGAGCGCGGCATCAAAGTCATCATTGCCGGTGCTGGCATGGCTGCCGCCCTGCCCGGAGTCATTGCTGCCTCTACACCGCTGCCCGTCATCGGTGTGCCCATCAAAGGCATGCTCGACGGTCTCGATGCCATGCTGAGCATCATACAGATGCCACCGGGGATCCCCGTAGCCACCGTTGGCGTCAACGGCGCACAGAATGCAGCCATCCTCGCCGCTGAGATGATCGCCTTGGGTGACGAAGATGTCGCCAAGAAAGTGGAGGCATGGAAGGCTGGACTCGGCAAGAAGATAGAGAAAGCCAACGCTGATCTCAAAGAGGTGAAATATACCTATAAGTGCAACTAAGCGACGGAGTCCTTCTTAGGACTCCTTTCGCTCATCAACATACCAACTCATCAACAGATATGGTCGATTTGTTTAACTATCATCGGCGCGAGACTTCTGTAGTGCATATCGGCAGACTGGATATGGGAGGAGACAATCCGATACGCATCCAGTCCATGACCACTACCAACACCGACGATACGCAGGCTTGCGTGGAGCAGGCTGAACGCATTATCAAAGCAGGAGGAGAACTCGTCAGACTGACCACGCAGGGTGTGCGTGAAGCTGAGAATCTCAAGAACATTCACGATGGAATACGTCGTGACGGCTTCGCTACGCCGCTTGTCGCCGACGTGCATTTCAATCCTCGTGTGGCTGACGTGGCTGCACGCTATGCCGAGAAGGTGCGTGTCAATCCGGGTAACTATGTCGATCCGGCACGCAAGTTCATCAAGAAAGAATATACCGATGAGGAATACGCCGAAGAACTGAAAAAGATAGAGGACCGCTTTGTGCCCTTCCTGAATATCTGCAAGGAGCATCACACGGCGATTCGTATCGGCGTGAATCACGGCTCGCTCTCGGACCGTATCCGCAACCGCTACGGCGACACACCGGAAGGTATTGTGGAGAGCTGCATGGAGTTTCTGCGCATCTGCAAGAAAGAGCATTTCGACGATGTGGTGATCTCTATCAAGGCTTCCAACACGGTGGTCATGGTGCGGTCGGTGAGATTGCTCGTAGACCAAATGGACAAGGAAGATATGCACTATCCGCTTCATCTTGGCGTGACGGAAGCCGGTGAGGGCGAGGACGGCCGCATCAAGAGTGCGGTAGGCATCGGTGCACTGCTGGCCGACGGCATTGGCGACACCGTACGCGTGTCGTTGTCAGAGGAGCCTGAGGCTGAGATACCTGTGGCACGCCATCTCGTAGACTACATCGGCCGCAAGGCTGGCAGTCTGATTGTCCCCGGCGAGGCTTACGAAGGTTTTGACTGGCTTCGTCCCACACGGCGCGAGACACAGCCTGTCGGGAATGTGGGAGGCGCACACGTGCCTGTTGTCATCGTCTCGGCTGAGCAGACCGACTATGCCGGTAAGGCTGACTATGTCTATGTAGGACAGCAGGTGCCTGAGCATCCACAGTCCGGCAAACACTATATCCTCGACTACGATGTCTTCGCACAACTGCAGAGTGAGGGAAATCTCGGCAAGGCACAGGGCAAGGCAACGTTTTATCCTATCTTCCCCGTGGTGGCCATGCCCTTGGTGGGCATGGTACAGAGCGACATGAAGTTCCTCGTGCTACAGTTCGGAACGCCGAGTGCTGAATACCTGGCCTGCTTGAAGGCACATCCGGAAGTGGTGGTTGTCTGCACGAGCAACCAGCAAAACAGACTCGGTAATCAGCGCGCACTCGTCCACGAGATGATGACCGCTGAAGTCAGCAATCCCGTCGTCTTCGCACAGATGTACCAGCTCAATGACAAGGAAGAGTTCCAGTTGGAAGCTGCCGCCGACATGGGCGCACTGATGATGGACGGACTTACTGATGGCATCTGGCTGATGAACAAGGGCAATATCAGTGTCGGCGACATCGAGGATACGGCCTTTGGCATCTTGCAGGCTGCCCGTCTGCGCACCTCGCGCACCGAGTATATCAGTTGTCCGGGCTGTGGACGTACGCTCTACGACCTGCGCACGACGATCGCGCGCATCAAGGAGGCTACTAAAGACATGCACGGACTGAAGATCGGCATCATGGGATGTATCGTCAACGGACCGGGAGAGATGGCCGATGCCGACTATGGTTATGTGGGCGCAGGACCGGGAAAGGTCTCACTCTACCGTGGACAGGAATGTGTGGAAAAGAACATTCCAGAGGATGAAGCCGTGGATCGTCTGCTGCAACTCATCAAGTCCGACCGGCAAGGGTAGAACTCTCTTTGCCTCACGGCACTGTCCTGAACGGAGCCGTGGGGCAATATAGTCACCAAAATTCTCTACTTTAAAGACAAAGCAATGAATATCAACACGAAGAGCAGAACGCTGAGCGAGATGGAGCTGAGGAAGCCTTATATCGCCGCGGACAGCCGTTATGACCAAAGCCACAGCCTTTACCGCCGTTGTGGACGGTCAGGCGTGTTGCTGCCAAAAGTGAGTTTGGGCTTTTGGCACAACTTTGGCGGCAATGACAGCTATGAGCGTGCGCGCGACATCACGCACTACGCTTTCGACCACGGCATCACTCACTTCGACCTTGCCAACAACTATGGACCTCCCTACGGCTCGGCAGAAGAGACGATGGGCAAGCTTCTCTGTGACGATTTCTTTCGCTATCGCGACGAGCTCTTCATTTCTACGAAGGCAGGCTACGACATGTGGCCGGGACCTTACGGCAATTGGGGATCGCGCAAATACCTTATGGCAAGTATCGACCAAAGTCTTCGGCGAATGGGACTGGACTATGTCGACCTCTTCTACAGCCATCGCTACGACCCTCTGACACCGTTGGAGGAGACTCTGCAGGCTTTGGTGGATATCGTCAGAGCGGGAAAGGCTCTCTATGTGGGCATCTCGCGCTGGCCACTGGAAGCCTTGAAAGTCGCTGACAAATACCTTCGCGACCATGATGTGCCCTTGCTTATCTATCAGGGGCGAGTCAATATGATCGACCACGAACCGATTGATGAGGGCATATTGGACTATTGCTGCGAGCATGGCATCGGCTTCATCAGCTTCTCGCCATTGGCGCAGGGACTGCTCACCGACCGCTATCTCAATGGCATACCAAAGGATTCACGTATGGCACAAGGCGGTTCGCTGACCGCTGACAAACTTACGCCGGAGCTATTAGTGCACTTACGTCAGCTCAACAGCGAGGCACAGGCTCAAGGCCATACCCTTGCCGAGAATGCGCTGGCATGGATCCTTCATCAAAAGGGAATCACCAGTGTGCTCGTAGGAGCCAGTAGTGTGGGACAGTTGGAAAGGAACATGAAATGCATCTTTGACTGACGGGCTTGCAGCCTCTGTCCGTTTGGCTTGTCTTTAACCGTAAAGAATGAGAATATCATAAGGCTTTCAGTATAAGCAAAACGAAAAAGCCCCTCACAGTCATTTCTTTGGTCTGTGAGGGGCTTTTCTTGATATAATAATAATGGTATCGCCGAATAAGCAACGAGCTCTCAGCGCGCGTTTTTTGCAACAAACTGCTTCGGGGTGTAGCTCTAATGGCTGTTGATGCCTTCGTTGTTGCCCGTTGAGGCTCTTTTTATTGCCTACTGATACTCTCTTTCTTGTCTGTTTATGCTCTCTTTTTAGTCTGTTGAGACTTTATTCTTTGTCTGTTGAGGCTTTATTCTTTGTCTCTTGCTAGCATTGTCTTACTTCACGCGTGACTGAATCTCGCCTTTCACGCCCTTGTATCCAACCAGGAAGGCCTTGGCAGATCCGAAGCGGAGGTGGAGATCCAAGCGTACGGGGATGTGGTTGGCATCGTCGCTGACAAAGAAGTCTACGATCTTTTTATAGGGCTTCCCGTCCTCTTTTTCGAGATAAGCCAACTTCAGGCATCGGTAGGTGTGGCCGTCGTCGGCTTTGACATTGACTTTTCCCTCATAGTGCAGACGTGCGGGGTCACGGCTGTCGCCGTCGACCATCGGGAAGTCGACATTGTGGCCTTTCTTCCAGCTTTCAGGGTTGAAGGAGCGTGCACGCAGGAAGATGCTCATCATGTCGTATACGCAGTCGTTGTAGGTGTGCTTTTCCCATTGACTCTTCCCATCGTTCTTTTTGCGGTGCTGCACAACGTGGCACTTGCCTTCGGGATAGGAATAGAACACCTCGTCGACCGTATATCGGCTGCCTTCGCGTGCGCCCTTGCGATAATAGAGTGGTGCCATCTCCAAGCTGTTGTAGCACAGCAGAGTGTCGCGCAGTACGAAGAAATCGTCAACGCGGTGGTTGCCGCGGGTGATGAGGCTGCCGCGCCATGCCGGCGTGCCTTTGTAGACACTCCTTACCGTAGAGAACGAGGCAGAACCAGCCTTGACCCATACGAACTTCCAATTATAATAGAGGTTGTAGGAGAGAAACTCTCCTGACTTGAACGCAGTGTTTCGGAATGTACACTGCGCTCCGGCTTGCGTGGCGACCATGGCCAGCACAAGACTGACAAACCAGATTTTCAGTGTTTTCATCATTTCTTGATTTTGTTATTCTGTCTTGATACTTATATGGAACAATCTTTATGCTTATACAGAACCAGCAGTGAGCCTCTTTCACAATCGGATTTCGTCGTTGCTTGGCAGTGGCAGTCCTACGTTTCTCAAAGCGTAGTCAGGAAGACAGGAAGATGTTCCCTGACTATTGTGGCTTAGGGTTGTGGGATGTATTGAATGCCGAGCTTCTTGGCTCTTTCGGCATTTCTGTGCTGTACCTGCTTTTGCTTGTCAGCCTTTTGCTTGGTGATGGCCGATGGCTTTTGTCGATAGAGTGGTGTGGCGACAGGATCCCATGAGCGCGTAGCGTCCCATTTGGCGCGACATTCAATCACTTCGGGATAGTAATAGACTGGTTCCGGCTCTATGTCCTTGCCGAAATCGCCTGTATCCCACAGTTTGTTGTTGTTGGTGTCCTCGATCATTCTCAGGTAGTACTTTCCCTCCTTGAGGTAGTAGAACTCCGCCTGGCCATTGTCGGTGAAGGCTTGCTTGACGACCTTGTCGCTTTCGTCCAAGAGCTGGGCGATGACGTGCTTGCCCTGCATGCCGTTGATGGTGACGAGCAGCGAGGCGTAGGTGTCGTTGCCGCGCACTTTCAGTCCGGTCTTGATCTTACCGGATATATCGCCGTAGATGGACTGGAAGGCGGTACTGTCAATCTCTAAGCTGTATTGATAATCGGGTTTCCACGATGCCTTGAGCAGGTAGGAGAGGGCATTGACGCGTGTCATTTCGTAGGGTTCTCGGTACCATAGCGAGTCGCTGGGCGGTTGGGAGTAGAGATGTACCATCTTTTCGATGTCTACGTCTTTGACAGGTACTGTTGACGTCATGGTGACGTTTTGGTCAGGATCCATCTCGCTGCTTGGTGTGATGGCTATTTCGAGAGGCTTCACGGCCATGACCGAGTCGTAAGGTTCTCCTTTTTTCTTTTTCTTCTCCTGCTCTTTTGCCCATTTGTCGTAGGCTTTCTTTTGCTCTTTCAGCCGTTTGGCATAGGGTTGCTTAGAGAGAATGGAGAGCGTGTCGGTGTGGAGACGAAGCACGCCGAGCGAGTCGGTGATGTGGTGCTGTAGCTCCACTTCGAGTGTGTCCTGGTTGATCAGTGCGGTGTCGCGCAGCCAGTAGGTGATGGTGTCTCGCTTGGCTGACGGATCGATGACAAAGGCGTTGTCGGCATTGAAGTTAAGTCCGCGGAGCTTAGGAAGGTCCGCGTCACCATAGGTATAGAAGAGCGTGAAGTGGTTGGCCTCCTTTCGCTCAGCCTTCACAAAGTATCGGTCGGTGTTGATGCCGGTGAAGGCACGCAGACAGATGTCGTCGGGGAGGAAGTGGGTGTAGTGCACATCGGTGATGCTGGCGATGTGGAGCGTGTCGAGCCATGTCGTGTCTTGCCTGACATCAGGCTTGAAAGTCGGTGTGATCGTCTGATGATTGAAGGCGATCATCTCGCTCTTTTGGGCATAGCGATAGTCACCGTCAGCGTCCTTGAGGGCGTAGATGCGGTAAGAGCCGGGGGCTACACCACGTATGATGAAGTGGCCGCGGGAGTCAGTGCGCGACACACGCATCATGGGAGTCTTCTGAAATGCGCTGTCCTCCATGTTGCTGTACAGTCCCACGAGAATGCCTTTGACGGGTTCCAGATTGTCGGCTTCGAGCACGTAACCGGCCACTTCGAGCGTGTCGATATGGTCGCCGGTGGAGAAACTGTAGGTGTAGTTGCCCAGAGGGTTGCCCTCGTTGTTGTCAGAGATGGCATTGGAGAAGTCGACGGTGTAGGTGGTGTTGGGTTTCAAAGAGTCCATCAGCTCCACGCTGATGCGCTTGCCTTGTCCCTTGATCTCTGGCGCCTCAAGCTGTGGCGGCGATACGACGACGTTCTCAGTAGGGTTGTCGATGGTGATGAACTCATCAAAGTTGATGTATATGTGCTTGCGGTGCACGTTGGTGGCATGGTCAGCAGGAGTGGCACCGACCACTTTAGGCGGTGTCTCATCGTACCATCCTCCATCGGGTTGTCCCATGCGGGCGCACGAGTGGAGCAGAAGCAGGAAAAGGAAAGAGAGGGTAAAGAGCAGCAAGTGGCTGCCGGTCTCTTTCCATTCGATATGCTTGTTAGGCTTGTCCATGGTCTATACTCGTTTATGCTCTGCACTTTTTTGGTCTCCGCATGTGAATGATTGAATCCTGTGAGAACCGTGGCAGAGTGACAGAACTATTCGTTTTCTTTATGGTTCATCTCCAGTAGTTCATCCATGTTCTTTCTGGAGTTGCTCAGTCGTGGCACCTTATGCTGTCCGCCGAGCTTGCCTTTTGATTTGAGCCAGTCGTTGAAGAGGTCGGGTCTTGCCTTGACGACTTCGAGATGCTGGAGCGTTACATTGTGTGAGCGTTTGGCTTCGTAGTCGGAGTTGATCTCCTGCAGCTTCTTGTCAAGAAGGTCGGCAAAGCGATCCAGACTGTCGGGTTCCACAGAGAACTCAATAAGCCACTGGTGGCGGCATTTTGCGTTTTCGTCCATATAGACAGGAGCGGCCGTGTATTCCTTGACTTGTGCGCCGGTCTTCTCGCAGGCGTAGGCGAGTCCTTTCTCGGCGTTGTCCATGATCAGTTCTTCGCCGAAGGCATTGATAAAGTACTTGGTACGTCCGGTGATGACGAACTTATAAGGTCGCTTGGACGTGAAGCTGATGGTGTCGCCGATCATATAGCGCCACAGTCCGCACGACGTGGTGATGACGATGGCATAGTTGCGTCCGAGTTCCACACCTTCGAGCGGTACGATATTGGGATTGTCTTTCCCCACGTCCTCCAAGGGGATGAACTCATAGAACACGCCGTAGTCGAGCATCAGAAGCATGCTCTTGTCGGTGGGATCATCCTGCAGTCCGAAGAAGCCCTCAGAGGCGTTGTAGGTCTCCATATAGTGCATTTTCGGTGAGGTGATGATTTGCTCATACTGTTTGCGATAGGGTGTGAAGGCAATACCGCCGTGGAAGAACACTTCCAGATTGGGCCACACATCTTCTATATGCTCTTTTCCGGAGATCTCCAGCACGCGTACGAGCACGCTGAGCATCCACGATGGCACACCCGAGATGTTGGTCACATTGCTTTTCAGACATTCGTGGGCAATGCGGTCGCGCTTGACTTCAAAGTCGGAAAGCAGGGCCGTTTGCTTCTTGGGTACGCGGAAGAGGTTGGCAATCGGGTTGATGTTCTCGATGAGGATGGCGCTGAGGTCACCCACGAGCGAGCCTTCCACGTTGTAGTTGGGCGAGTGGCTGCCGCCGAGGATGAGCGACTTGCCGTCAAAAAGCCGGCTGCCGGGGTTGTTGCGAAGATAGACGGTGACCACGTCCGCACCACCTTTATAGTGGATGTTGTGCAGTCCGTCGGAAGAAACAGGGATGAACTTCGACTTGTCGTTGGTGGTTCCAGAGGATTTGGCATACCATTTCACTACGCCAGGCCACAATACATTCGGCTCGCCGTGACGCATACGATCGATGTCGCCTTTCAGTTCTTCGTATGTGTTGATGGGCACATTGTTGACGAAATCGTCGTAGCTGTGCGTACTCGCCAGCATGTGGTTGCGTCCATATTCGGTATATTTACCCTTTTCAAGCAGGTAGTGCAACGCACGGCGTTGTAGAGCCTCGGGCTGCGTGTAGTGCTTCTCGAGCTCATACTGTCGTGGTTTGAATAACTTGCTTGCAAACTTTGTCAAACTCATAATTTGCGCAATATATCAATCTAGGTGCAAAATTAGTCTAAAACTTTGACATCCTCTACTAATTTAGCTTTTTTTATATGTGTAGTCGGCTTTTGTAGCAACTGTGAAGAACAAAACAAAAACCTCCAGCCAGGGCTTCGGTTGTTTGCCTTGGCTGGAGGTGGTGATGAGAGGATGGGCTGATGATGGCTCAGTCTTGCTTTACAGGTTTGAACTTCTTTGCGTGGAGGATGCACAGAATGCCGATGATGATAAACGGAATCGACAGCAACTGTCCCATATCCAGCGGCATGTTGGCTTCGAAAGCTTCCTGGATGTCCTTGGTATACTCGATGAGGAAGCGGGCGACAAACACCAGTGTGAGGCACAGTCCGAGGTAGAGTCCGCTGCCCACCATGTCGCGGTGCTTGCGATAGATGAGATAGATGATCACGAAGAAGCAGGCGTAGGACAGGGCCTCGTAGAGCTGGCCGGGATGGCGCGGATACTGATCTACACGCTCGAAGATGAAAGCCCAGGGCACATCGGTCACCTTGCCGATGATCTCACTGTTCATCAAGTTGCCCAAGCGGATGAAGGTGGCTGTGACACAGGAGCAGATGCCCATGTTGTCAAACACTACCCATGGCGAGAGCTTGTTGCGGTGGGAGTAGACAAAGATGGCAATGATCATACCGATCACGCCGCCGTGTGAGGCCAGTCCCTCATAGCCCGTAAATACCCATGTGCCGCTTTGCATGTGGTGAAAAGGGATGAGCATCTCTATGAAATGATCCCAGGACGAGAGGAAATAGTCGGGCTGGTAGAACAGACAGTGGCCCAGTCGTGCGCCCACAAGTACGGAAACAAAGATATAGATAAACAGTGGCTCGAACTTCTCGTCGGGGATATGCTGCTGCTTATAGAGGCGCTGCATGAGCAGATAGCCCAACAGCAGGCCCATGAGCCAGCACATCGAATACCAGCGAAGACCAAAATGTCCCACGTGGAACATGACTTGGTCGGGGTCCCAGACGATATATGAAAGCAATGTTGACATGATATGTGCCTTATTAGCTTAAAAGATATGAGTAATAGGGTAGGGCGTCCGTAGCTTAGACGTTGAAGCGGAAGTGCATGATGTCGCCGTCCTGCACCTCATAGTCCTTGCCCTCGATGCCGAGCTTGCCGGCTTCGCGCACAGCGGCCTCAGAGCCGTACTTGATATAGTCTTCGTACTTGATGACCTCGGCGCGGATGAATCCCTTCTCAAAGTCGGTGTGGATGACGCCGGCGCACTGTGGTGCCTTCCAGCCTTTGTGGAAAGTCCAGGCCTTCACCTCCATCTCGCCTGCGGTGATAAACGTCTGCAGGTTGAGCAGATGATAGGCTTTCTTGATGAGTCGGTTGACGCCGCTCTCCTCCAATCCCAGCTCGTCGAGGAAGAGCTTCTTGTCTTCATAGGTGTCGAGAGAGGCGATGTCTTCCTCTGTCTTGGCAGCGATGACCATAGCCTCGGCACCTTCCTTGGCAGCGATCTCCTCTATCTTCTTGGAATAGTCGTTGCCGGTTTTAGCGCTCTGCTCGTCGACATTGCAGACATAGAGCACCGGTTTGGTGGTGAGCAGGAAGAGGTCGTGAGCGGCCTGCTGCTCTTCCTTGGTGTCGAAAGTCACCGAGCGTGCGTTCTCGCCGCGGTCGAGGACCTCTTTATAAGCCTTGAGGACAGACACCAGAACCTTGGCGTCCTTGTTGCCGGTGGCGGCAATTTTCTCCTGCTTGGCCATTTGCCCTTCGATAGTCTCCAAGTCTTTGAGTTGCAGCTCTGTATCGATGGTCTCCTTGTCAGCGATAGGATCTACGGGAGCACCGCCCTCGCGCACTACGTTGTCGTCGTCGAAGCAGCGGATGACATGAATGATGGCATCGCACTCGCGGATGTTTCCGAGGAACTTATTGCCCAGGCCTTCACCTTTGGAAGCACCTTTCACCAGTCCGGCGATGTCCACGATCTCACAGGTAGCGGGCACGATGCGTCCCGGGTGCACGATTTCGGCAAGCTTAGTGAGTCGCTCGTCGGGCACTGTAATCACGCCTAAGTTGGGTTCAATCGTACAGAAGGGGAAGTTAGCAGCCTGTGCCTTAGCACTGGACAGGCAATTAAACAAAGTAGACTTTCCCACATTTGGTAAGCCTACAATACCACATTTTAATGACATGTCTTTATATAAACGTTTATATCTTTTCTGTTTGCAAAAGTAAGAAAAATATCTGAGGTGGGCAAAGACTGAGGCATAAAAGCGGTTAAATGTCACACGATGAAGAACTCATCGGCGTTTTCCGGTGTCACTACTTTAAAGGTAGCTTGAGGATAAGCCTTGCTGAATGCTTCGGGACAACGAACGTTGGCTTTTCTTGCATTCCATTTAAACTCAGTAGCATCGAGCTTTCCGTCGCTCTCCTCAAGGAAGTCGATCTCGCGCTGTTGCTGCGTTCTCCAGAACCAAAAATTGGTAAATGGCTGATGGATATTGAGATGTTTGAGTCTTTCCGCTATGGCAAAGTTCTCCCACAAAGCTCCGGTGTCGGCGCGGTTCTCCACCTGCTGGAAGTTTGCAATGATGGCATTGCGTATACCCAAATCCCAGAAATAGATCTTCCGGCTCGATTTGAGCTCGTTTCTCAAATTGCGTGAGAAACTGCTCAGACGAAAGATGATGAAGTTCTTTTCCAGTATGTCGACATATTTCTCCACGGTCTTTGAATCCAGTCCGATGAGTTGTCCGACCTCGTTGTATGACACCTGCTCGCCAATCTGATAGGCGAGTGCCTGAAGCAGTCTGACGATTTTGTCGGGTTTGGAGATGTTGTCGATGGTCATAATGTCCTTGTAGAGATAACTATTGGACAGTTCGTGCAGCACTTCCCGCTCTTCGCCTGGCGAAGTAACCACCTCGGGATAGTATCCAAAAACCATGCGGTGGGGGATCATACGGTGCTCCTCCAACAGATTGGTTTCGTTGACCATCTCCTTATAAGATAAAGGGAAGATGGTGAACTCACGCTTGCGACCGGTCAGCGATTCCTTGATGCCGGAAGCTAAAAGCAGCGAAGAACTGCCCGTAGCCACCACTTGTACGCCCGGCACTTGGTCTGTGACGAGTTTCAACCGCAGTCCTATTTCTGGAATTCTTTGAGCCTCGTCGACGATAAGCCAGCGGTTGTTACCGAGAATCGCCTTGATGCGTGTGGAGGTCATGTCCTTGAACAGTCGCTGGACGTCGAGATCGTCGGCATTCATCCACAGCACCTGCTCCCTGTCGTCGAAGAGTTGATGCAGTAAGGTCGATTTGCCCACCTGTCTGGCACCATAGATGATCACGGCCTTATCGCCTCCGATAAGCCGTTCAATCTGCTTTTTTTGTTCACGCTCTATCATTTCTTGCAATATCAGTATGGTTGCAAAAGTAGGCAAAACGTCTGTAAATTCCAAATTTCTTATAAGATTTTTGGAATCGATTCCCAAAATCTTATAAGAAATTTGGAATTGTCTGACATCTTTACTTTAGTGTGCTTCCAGCCAGTTCTTTCCCCAACCGGCGTCTGCAATCAGTGGTACGCTGAGCTGACAAGCGTTTTGCATCTCGGTGAGGACGATGTTCTCGACCTTTTCTTTCTCCTCGGGATAGACGCTAAAGTTGAGTTCGTCGTGCACCTGCAGAATCATCTTGGAGCGTATGCCTTCCTTTTTGAAGCGTCGCCAGATGCGTATCATGGCAATCTTGATGATGTCGGCTTCCGAACCCTGAATGGGCGCATTGATGGCATTGCGCTCAGCGAAGCCGCGCACGGTGCCGTTTTTGGAATCTATGTCGGGCAGATAGCGGCGTCGTCCAAACATCGTCTCAGCATATTTCTTCTCGCGTGCTGTCGCGATGGCACTTTCCATAAACGCATGTACTTTGGGGAAGGTGGCGAAATAGTCCTGGATGAGTTGTCGTGCCTCGCCGTTGGGGATGCCCATGCGTTGCGCCAGACCAAAGGCAGTGATGCCGTAGATGATGCCGAAATTGGCTTGTTTGGCCTTTTTGCGCTGTGCGTCGGTGACCTCATCAAGGGGCTCTTTCCATATCTTGGCGGCGGTGGCACGGTGGATGTCCAGTCCCTCGCGAAACGCCTCTATCATGTTCTCGTCGCCACTGAGGTGAGCCATGATGCGCAACTCTATCTGGCTGTAGTCAGCGGAGAAGAAGAGGCAGCCAGGCTCGGGCACGAAGCACTTGCGGATCTCCTTGCCGTCGTCATCGCGCACGGGAATGTTCTGCAGGTTGGGGTCTGAGGATGAGAGCCGCCCTGTGGCGGTAACTGCTTGATTGAACGACGTGTGGATGTGTCCCGTACGCTTGTTGATCAACAGTGGCAACGCCTCGACATAGGTGCCGAGAAGTTTTTTCAGACCGCGGTAGTTGAGGATGTCGTCGACGATAGGCGCCTTGTCGCGCAGCTGTAGCAGTACCTCCTCTGAGGTGACATACTGTCCGGTACGTGTCTTCTTAGGTTTGTCGATAAGCTGCATCTTGCCGAAGAGGATGTCACCGACCTGTTTGGGGCTGCTGATGTTGAATGTTTCGCCTGCGAGCTCATAGGCATGGTGCTCATAGCGGGCCATGCGCTCCTTGAAGATGTGCTCTGTCTCCTTGAGAGAGTCGGTGTCGAGGCAGACGCCGTTGAGCTCCATGTCGGCGAGAACCTTGACGAGTGGCATCTCGATGTCCCAGAACAGTCGCTCCATGCCTTTCTCTTTGAGCATGGGCTCGAGGACGTTTTTCAGCTTCAACGTGACGTCGGCATCCTCAGCAGCATATTCATAGACCTCTTTAGGATCCAGATCGCGCATGTTTTTCTGATGTTTTCCTTTTGGTCCGATGAGCTCTTCGATGTGCACGGTACGGTAGTGGAGGAGTGTCTCGGCCATGAAGTCCATGTTGTGATGCAGTTCGGGCTGAAGCACATAATGGGCGAGCATGGTGTCGAACATCGGTCCCTGGATGTCGACGCCATAGTTGCGGAGCACCTCGTAGTCGTATTTGATATTCTGTCCGACCTTGAGCGTTTCCGTGTTCTCGTAGAGCGGTTTAAATATGTTAACATATTGCAAGGCTTCTTCACGGTTTACTGGTATTGCCACATAATAGGCCTTGTTTTCCTCCACAGCGAAGCTCAAACCGACCAATTCTGCGTCGACAGGGCTGGTAGAAGTGGTTTCTGTGTCTAGACTGAGAATTTCTTTTGTCCTTAAAAAGTCATAAAGTCGAGACGCATCTTGTTTATTATCAATAAGTTGATATTCGTGATAGGTCGTTTTAAGGCTTGCGAGAATCGAATTTTCAGCGACAGCTTGCCCGTTGGTCGGGATTTCGTCAAAAAGAGAAGGCTGTTTTGGCGCGTTATTTTTTGTGTTTTCAGCCTTACGGAGAAATTTTTCGGCAAGTCGCTTAAACTCGAGTTGTGCGAAGAGTTCTCTGAGTTGCTTCTCGTCGGGCTCGGTCATCTTCAGCTCATCGAGGTTGAGCTCGATGGGCACATCGGTACGTATGGTAGCGAGAAACTTCGACATCTTGATGTCGTTCTTTGCGTTTTCCACCTTCTCGCGCATTTTTCCTTTGAGCTGGTCGGCATGTGCGAGCAGTTCTTCACACGATCCGAACTCATTGATCAGCTTCACGGCAGTTTTCTCTCCCACGCCGGGGCAACCGGGATAGTTGTCGGCAGAATCGCCCATGAGGGCGAGTAGGTCGATGACTTTGTGTGCTGAGTCGATGCCATATTTCTCTTTGATCTCGCTCTCGCCGATTTTGTCATAGCCGCCACCATGGCGTGGCTTGAACATAAAGACGTTTGGCGCGATGAGCTGTCCATAGTCTTTGTCGGGTGTGAGCATATAAGTTTCCACACCTGCCTTTCCGGCTTTCGTGGCGAGCGTGCCGATGACGTCGTCGGCCTCAAAGCCGTCGGCCTGCAAGACGGGGATGTGCATGGCCTGGAGTATCTCCTTTATATAAGGTACGCTGAGCTTGATGTCTTCCGGTGTCTCCTCGCGCTGAGCCTTGTAGGGTGGGTAAGCCTCGTGGCGGAACGTCTTGCCGTGGTCGAAAGCTACGCCGAGATGTGTGGGATGCTCTTTGTCGATGATCTCCCTCAGCGTGTTGCAGAACCCCAGGATAGCAGAGGTGTTCAGGCCCTTGGAGTTGATGGTCGGTCGGTTGATAAAGGCATAGTACGCCCGGAATATGATGGCGTAGGCGTCGAGTAAGAAGAGCTTGTTCATTTGATTTTCTTTTTTATTTGTAAAATTACGAAATTATTGCCATATTATCCAATTAAAATAACTAATTTTGTATCAAAGATTACTATAGCATGGATTATTTGTCAATCATCAAGCAACCTATCAGCTCAGAATTGTGCGATTTCATCGATCTTTTCAACAAGTCGTTGTCGCATACCGACGGGCTTTTGTCGCAGGCGCTGGAGCACATCCGCAACCGTGCCGGAAAGCGTATGCGTCCTATTCTGATACTTCTCATGGCCAAGAACTTTGGTGAGATCACGGATGTCACTCAGCATGCGGCTGTGGGACTGGAACTGCTTCACACGGCCTCACTCGTGCACGATGATGTCGTGGACGAGAGCGGAGAGCGCCGAGGACAGAAAAGTGTCAATGCGATGTTTGACAATAAGGTGGCCGTGCTCGTGGGCGATTATATCCTCTCAACGGCTTTGCTGCATGTCAGCTACACCCATTCCGAGATCATCGTACGGTATCTCGCTGAGCTCGGCCGCACCCTTTCCAATGGTGAAATCCTGCAATTGTCCAATATCCAGAACCAGGAGATCTCAGAAGAGGTCTACTATCAGGTGATCAAACAGAAGACGGCAGCACTCTTCGAAGCCTGTGCTGCCATCGGCGCGCTGTCGGCCGGTGCGGCTGAGGAAGAGATCCAGGAGGCCAAGAAGTTCGGGCAGAACTTGGGCGTCATCTTCCAGATCCGTGACGATATCTTTGACTATTACGACCAGGCCAATGTCGGTAAGCCTACCGGCAACGACATGGCTGAGGGCAAGCTCACGCTGCCCGTCATCTATGCGCTCCGCTCCACCGGCAATCAGGATATGCTCGCTTTAGCCCGAAAGGTGAAGGCTGGCACTGTCACCAAGGACGAGATCGCAGAACTTGTCAAGTTTACCAAGGAGAACGGCGGTATAGAATATGCCGACCAGCGCATGTGGGAGCTTCATGCCGAGAGCGTTTATTTCCTTGAGCATGAGGTACATGACGAAGATGTGCGCAAGAGTCTGAGAGCCTATCTCGACTATGTCATCGAGCGGAATATCTGATTTCAGTTTGACTACCTACCCATTATCATAAAAGGGAGCAGCCTCTTTGAGGCTGCTCCCTTTTGCTTGTGTTTTATGTTTCCCGTCTTAGTACCACTTGGTATCCTTGCCGAGTACATCGCTGAGCAGCAAGTTGGTCAGGCGGCTCGTGCCCAGTCGGAAGAGCTCGTTGGTGAGCCACTGCTCGCCGAGCACCTCTTTCACGATGGTGTAGTAGGTCACAGCGTCCTTGACCGTGTTGATGCCACCGGCAGGCTTCAGTCCGACGACGCGGCCCGTCTGCTCGTAGTACTCCTTGATAGCCTGTGCCATGACGTAGACACCTTCCGGTGTGGCACCCTGCTTCTCCTTTCCTGTGGATGTCTTGATATAGTCGGCACCGGAATACATCGCCAGCAGGGCCGCTTTCTTCACGTTGCTCAGGCTGCCCAGGTCGCAGGTTTCGAGGATCACCTTCATGGGCACTTCGCCGCAGGTCTGCTTCAACTCATCGATGTCGTCGGCCAGTCCTTCGTAGTCGCCGCTGAGAAATTTGCCTACGGGCAGCACGATGTCCACGTTGGTGGCACCGTCTTTGATGGCCAGTGCTGTCTCTGCCACCTTCACCTCGATAAACGTCTGTGAGGAGGGAAAAGAACCTGAGACAACAGCGACCTCCACACCGTCGACTTCAAGGCTTTGACTGACGATATGCGCAAAGTTGGGGTAGACGCAGATTGTGGCCACATGGGGCAGGTCGGGATAGGCTTCGTCGAATTTATTGACCTTTTCGGTCATCGCCAGAATGCTCTCTTCTGTGTCTGTGGTATGGAGACTGGTGAGCTCCACACTGCCGAGTAGGAACTTTTTCACCTCCTCGTTGTCGTTCTCAGGCATCTTTTCCGCGATGATCTTCTCGACGGCAGTTTTCACCTGTGCTTCGTCGACGTCGCAGTTGTATTTGTGCAGAGCCTGCTCGTATTTGTCTTCTTTTGGCTCGTTGCTTTTACGGCCGTTCTCTACTTTCGCCTTCAGGCTGCCCGGCTGTATGGTGGGCTCGATGTCTTTTGTGTATGCCATGTGCGTATGATTGATGTGTTATGATTGGATGATTATGAGGTGTTGCCAGTGAGTGATCATTGATTGGCGTGGTCCTTGAGTTTGGGATTGTTCTTGTGTCTTGTCGCGTCTCGCTGAGTCTTCTTTTCTATGCTTTTCCTGAACTCCTCAGAGAGGTTCACGCCGGTTTGGTTGGCCAGGCAGCAGAGTACCCAGAAGATGTCAGCCATCTCCTCGCCGAGGTTGTCTTTCTCGCCCGGTTTGAAGCTCTGGTCGCCGTATTTGCGGGCCATCACACGGGCGAGCTCACCGACTTCCTCAGTGAGGACGGTCATATTGGTCAGCTCGCTGAAATAGCGCACGCCATAAGTCTTGATCCAGCTGTCTACCTGCTGTTGTGCCTCTTCAAGGGTTATCGTTTTGTTCTCCATATATTGTTGTCTTATCGCTGGCTCCGGTATCTTATGTCCGGAGCGACATTTAATGGTTTTATTCCTTGTTTTTTGTGTCCATGCAGATGGTCACGGGTCCGTCGTTGAGCAGTTCCACCTTCATGTCAGCGCCAAACTCTCCTGTGCCGATCGGCTTGCCGAAAGCCTCTTGCAGCACTTTGCAG
This sequence comes from Prevotella sp. UBA7764, assembly GCA_002481295.1. Taxonomy (GTDB): domain Bacteria; phylum Bacteroidota; class Bacteroidia; order Bacteroidales; family Bacteroidaceae; genus Prevotella; species Prevotella absiana. The sequence goes on from DLDU01000002.1 coordinate 48,090, forward strand.
AAACGCTCATAGAGGGGGATGGAGATGGAGTGGGGCGCAGCTTTGATCCAACTGGGACGGTTGCCTTTCTTCGTGCTTGCCATAAGCGTGAACTGGCTCACGACGATGATGTCACCGCCCACGTCGCCTATGCTGAGGTTCATCACGCCATTGGCATCGTCGAAGACGCGCAGGCCAATGATCTTCTTCACCAGCCACTGGATGTCCTCCTCGCCGTCGTCGCTGCCGATACCCAGGAGGATGAGGTAACCACGGCCGATGCTGGACTTCACTTTGCCCTCTATTGTCACCGAAGCATGGCTGACGCGCTGTATTACGATTCTCATTATTGTCTTACTTCTTGTTTTGCAACCTACAAATTTAAGCAATTTATTCCATACTACGATGATTTTGACCGAAAATCTACTTGGTGATCGCTCCATTGGTTGGGCGTCAAGTTTTGGCTCAACGGGCTTCGTCTTATATTCAACGGCTTTGTCTTTTGCTCAAAGTCCTTCTTTTTTGTGTTTAATTCGCTTTTCATCATAGATCCCAACGGTTTTCAATTCTCTGTCGTCCTCGTTTTTTCATTCTTTGCCGAAATGTCTTGGAAACTGACAATTTTACGCCTCTGAGAATCGATTCTTTTTCACGAAACTCTATTTTCGTGCGATTTCGCGCGAAATGAGCGTTTTTTATAAAGTGCTGATTTATAACATCTTATAAAATAGATCATTTGGGGTGAAGTACAAAAGGGTTGTTTGATGAAAAATTCTCTAGAGAATTTTTCATCAAAGCACTGAGATGACGAGGTCATCTCAGTGCTTTGATAGGCAAAAACAAGTGTGATGACGAAGTAAACACAGTGGTTTGATACTCAAAAACAGTTTTTTTGTTGGTTTCAGTTCGGTTGAATTGTCTTTTCACTTGGTTTTTCACTCTAGAATAAAACCTTTTGCGAATATGTTTTTGTCAATAAAAAAGTAAATTAAATACAGCTCTTACGGGGCACCATATAAGTTGGGAGTACGGCAATACATGGTAAGAAGCATGGATGAAAAAAACGTGATGTATAAGTGTATATACTACTAACGTATTGATAATCAAGCAGTTGTAATTTCATGTTTTTGTCGCAGCTCCTTTGGCGGAGACCTTTATGGACGATTGCGGCTTTTTCTCCTTGGGTTCAGTTCTTATGCTTACAAGTAAGGTAGGGCCCTTCAGGCAAGTACGAATCGGGACTTGGGACAAGTAAGTGGGAAGCCTTTGGGCAAGCAATCGCTTACCCAAGGGACCTCTTTACGCTTCTTCTCCTTGTTGTCCTTCCTGGAAGTGGTCATAAACCAGCTGAGCTTTGGCGGGTCCGATGGCGGTGGCAAGCTGCTCAAGCGTTGCTCCCTTGATGCTCTTTACAGTCTTAAAGGCCTTGAGCAGGGCTTCGGCAGTCTTGCTACCAATGCCTTTGATGTCGTCGAGCTCAGAGTGCAGGGCGTGCTTGGAACGCTTGTCGCGGTGGAAGGTGATAGCGAAGCGGTGCACCTCATCCTGTATCTGTGTAAGCACACGGAAAAGCTCTGAGTCGGTCTTCAGACCGATCACCTGTGGCGGGAAGCCGTAGAGCAGTTCGTTGGTGCGGTGACGGTCGTCCTTGGCAAGGCCTGCGATGGGGATCTGCAAGTGGAGCTCATCCTCCACAACTTCCCTGACGACATCCATCTGCCCCTTTCCGCCATCAGTGATAATGAGGTCGGGAAGGGGCGTACCTTCCTCTTTCATGCGACCATAGCGGCGGCGTACCACCTCCTGCATGGAAGCATAGTCGTCGGGGCCTACCACCGTCTTGATGTTATACTTGCGGTAGTCTTTCTTGGAGGGCTTCATGCCTTTGTAGACAATGCAAGCTGCTACGGCATCCGTACCGGAGATGTTGGAGTTGTCGAAGCACTCTATCTGGTAGGGAAGTTTGGGCAGTTGCAACCGGTCTTGCAGTTCTTTCATCAGCCGCGTCTGTTTCTGCTCAGGGTTGAGCTTGTCGCTTTGTTTCAGACGGTCGAACTTATATTGCTTTCCGTTCATCTCCGAAAGCTCTAAAAGGTGGTGTTTATCACCCCGTTGCGGCACGGTGAAGGTAGCATCAGGCAGTGTCCAGTCCATCTCAAAGGGCACGATGATCTCCTTCGCCTTGCTTTTGAAGCGCTCACGAATCTCTGGTATGGCTTGCAGTAGCAGGTCCTGGTCGGTCTCCTCCAGCTTGCGCTTATATTCATAGGTGAAGCTTTGGTTGATCGTGCCGTTGGTGACGTGGATATAGTTGATGAAGGCGTTCTTCTGCTGATCGTCGTCTGTGATGGTGAACACGTCGACGTCGTTGATCGTGTGACTGACGACCTCACTCTTTGAGACGAACTCCTGCAGGAGCAGATAACGCTGTTTGAGGCGCTCTGCTTCCTCAAACTTCAGTAGTTTTGCGTTGGCCATCATGCGTGTATAGACCCATTCGCTGAGTGCGCGTGTGTTGCCCTTGAGCACCTCGCGGGCCTGCCGCATGTTCTCTTGGTAGTCTTCATAGCTTTGTTTGCCGATACAGCACCCCTCACAGTTGTGGATATGATATTCCAAACAAGGTTTGTATTTGTGCAGATCCACGCCTTCGCGGGTGATAGGCTGACGGCAGGAACGAGGCTTGAACACCTTCTTGATGAGCTCCAGCACGTTGTACATGGCAGAGATATGGGGAAACGGACCAAAGTAAGTGCCGTAGTGCTTGTTGATGTGGCGTGTCTTGAAGATGCGGGGAAAGTATTCGTTGGTCATGCAGATGCTGGGATAGGTCTTACCGTCCTTGAGCAGCACGTTGTAGCGAGGATTATATTTCTTGATGAGTGCGTTTTCGAGCAGCAAAGCGTCTTCCTCGCTGTTGACAACCGAATAGCTGATGTCTTCAATCTTGCTCACCAGTACCTTGGTCTTAAAGCGGTCTACCTCTTTATGGAAATAGGTGGAGACACGGCTCTTAAGCTTCTTTGCCTTACCTACATATATGATGACATGATCCTTGTCATAGAATTGATAGGAGCCCGGTTTCTCAGGCATGTTGAGCACAATGTTCTTGAGTCGTGCCAGTCTCTCGTCGTTTTCTTCTCTTGTCATGGTCGTCTTTACCTTTATCTACTATATATAAGCGCGTTGCCAGTTTCACGTGAAACGAATACCATAAGCCTATAATCTCTGTTTGACACAGTCGTGCGTTAGCTCCCAAACGGCTGCGCTTCTCCTTGCTATTTTGTGCGGTGTGGCGCAAAGATGCGGTCTCTGTCAAAGTTTCGACGTTTATAGGCTAAAAAGCCAAGACCGTTTTGGCGGTCTTGGCTTTGTGGTTTTGGAGTCTGTCAGAATTGCAGGAGACTTGTGACTTCGATGTCTTTGTCGAAGATGTCGCGTGCATGGGGAAATTCCGACTGCAACTCTATGATGAAGTTACAATAGATCTTCTTGGGATGAAACTTCTTCACGAGGTCGCAAGCAGCCTTCATGGTGCCACCCGTAGCAAGGAGATCATCGTGGAGCAGCACCACGTCGTCGGGTGTAATAGCGTCTTTGTGGATCTCGATCGTGTCGGTGCCGTACTCTTTGGCGTAGCTTTGCTGGATCGTCTCGCAGGGTAGCTTGCCAGGCTTACGGCAAAGCACGATGCCCGCGTGAAGAAGATAGGCAGCAGCAGAACTGAGGACGAAGCCTCTGCTCTCGATGCCCACGATCTTCGTAATGCCTTTGTCCTTGTATAAATCATACATAGCATTACTTAGTTCTTGAATACATTCGGGACTCTTAAACATCGTTGTTACATCCCGGAAATGAACTCCTTTAATCGGCCAGTCGGGTATGACGCGCAGATTATCCAGTAGGATTTGTTTGTTCATCTTTTACGTTTTACTTTAATGATTAAGTGGTTTTATTTCAATATCTTACCTGTTTCTCGGTTTCACGTGGAACGCTTGTGGTTTCTATCCGATTGATCTTCTGACAGGAGAAAGGCAGCAGCTCACGCTTATCTTCCCATCATCACGAGCAGCACATTGATGTCACTTGGCGATACACCCGGTATGCGGCTGGCCTGAGCAAGTGTTTCCGGATCGATGTGCTCAAGCTTCTGACGGCCTTCGGTGCTGATTTCCTGAATCTCGCTGTACTTGAAATGTCCGCGAATCTTGATGCCTTCTAAGCGGTGCATCTTGTCTGCTACGATTTTCTCGCGCTCGATATATCCTTTGTATTTCATCTTGATTTCAGCAGCCTCTGCAATTTCTTCTTTTCTGTTCTCGGGCGATTCAAGCACAGCTTTCAGTTCGGGCAATACTTCAGCGAGATTTTTTAGCGATAACTGCGGGCGTGCGACAAGGTCTGAAATCTTGCAACCGAAATGGAGTGGGGTGGATCCGAGGGCTTCCAGCGCGCCATTGATGTCGCGCGGTTTCACGTTTGTGGTACTACAATAGTTGATAATTTGGTCGATACCCGCTTTTTTCTGCAACCACCAGTCCAAACGTTCGCGTGTGGCCAGTCCTAAATGATAGGATTTCTCCGTCAGTCGGGCATCGGCATCGTCCTGCCTGAGGAGGATGCGGTACTCGGCTCTTGAGGTGAACATACGGTAAGGCTCGTCGACACCTTTCGTTGTCAGGTCATCAATGAGTACACCGATGTAGCTTTCGTCCCTGCCCATCACGAAGGGTTCACCGCCTCCGCAGTGGATGGCTGCGTTGATTCCTGCCACGGTGCCCTGGCCCCCGGCTTCCTCATATCCCGTCGTGCCGTTGACCTGTCCGGCGAAGAACAGTCCTTTGATCACCTTTGACTCCAATGAGTGCTCAAGCTGTGTCGGATCGAAATAATCATATTCGATGGCATAGCCGGGGCGGTAAGCCTTCGCGTCGCGCAGTGCGGGAATCTGCCGAAGTGCGCGCAGCTGTGTCTCCATCGGCATGGAGGATGAGAAGCCGTTGAGATACATCTCGTTGGTGTCTTCGCCTTCCGGTTCTATGAACAGCGGGTGCTGGTCCTTATCGGGAAAGGTGACGAGCTTCGTCTCTATGCTCGGGCAGTAGCGCGGACCGGTGGACTGTATCTGTCCGTTGAACAGTGGGGAGTTGTCGAGGTCGGCTTTCAGTATGTCGTGCACGCTTTTGTTGGTGTAGCAAGTCCAGCAGGGCAATTGCTTCAGAATGCGGTGTGGTGCCATGTAGCTGAACTGATGGAAGTCTGCCTCGCCGTCTTGTCGCTCAGTATCTTCGAAGTGTATCGTGCGCTTGTCGAGTCGCACGGGTGTACCGGTCTTCATTCTTGCGGATCGGATGCCCCATCGTGTGATGGACTCCGTCAGGTGGGCAACGGCGGGTTCGGCGCAGCGCCCGCCCGGAACTTTGTGTCGTCCGATGTGCATCAAACCGTTGAGAAAGGTGCCTGCAGTGATGATGACACTCTTTGCGCGGATCTCCACGCCCCATATCGTGCGCACGCCGACGGCTTCTCCATTCTCTACGAGCAGCTCGTCTGCCTGGTCTTGCCAGATGTCGAGGTTAGGGGTGCAGTCAAGAGTAGACCGCCACCTCCAGATAAACTTACCTCTGTCGCACTGTGCGCGCGGTGACCACACGGCAGGACCTTTGCCGCGGTTGAGCATACGAAACTGTATGGCGGTAGCGTCCGTGACCTTTGCCATCTGTCCGCCGAGGGCATCGATTTCCCTCACGATTTGTCCTTTGGCAATACCACCAACGGCAGGGTTGCAACTCATCTGACCAATCTTGTTCATGTCCATCGTCACCAGCAGCGTCTTGGCACCCATGTTGGCGGCTGCCGTAGCAGCCTCGCATCCGGCATGTCCTCCGCCGATGACGATGACATCATAGTTTAATTCCATGTTTTTGTCTTTTTTGGCAAAAGTAAGAAATTAAATTCAATTTTTATCGCTTTTACTTTGAATTATCGCCAAAATATAGTATTTTTGCATATTGAAAACGGCAGCGTCTACTATATATAAGGTATAGGAGGGCGTCATGTCGTGCTCATATAGATGCTTCAATATATTTATATCGGATTTATCTAACAGTTAAATAATTAAAAGTCAATCATTTATGTGGTTAATCAATTCTCCGATTGGTAGAAAAGTTGTGATGTCGGTGACCGGCATCTGCCTTATTCTATTCTTGACTTTCCACTGCTGCATGAATGTTGCCGCATTCTTCTCTGGGGATGCGTACAACACGATTTGTGGTCTTTTGGGAAGCAACTGGTATGCAGTGGCTGGTACTTTGGGCCTGGCATTCTTGGCCGTGTGTCACATCGTCTATGCCTTCATCCTGACAGCACAGAACCGTCGCGCACGTGGCGAGCAGCGCTATGAGGTGACAAGCCGCCGTCCTGAGGTGAGCTGGGCTTCGCAGAACATGCTTGTGCTTGGTCTGATCATCCTCATCGGCATCGTGCTCCACCTGTACAACTTCTGGGGACACATGATGTTTGCAGAGCTTGCCGGCATCGAGGTTGCACATGATCCTGCCGACGGATTTGCTTGGATTCAGGACACTTTCTCCAATCCTGTGTTCTCTATCCTGTATCTGATCTGGATCTGCGCCATCTGGTTCCACCTCTCTCATGGCTTCTGGAGTGCTATGCAGACACTGGGATGGAGCGGCAAGATCTGGTTGAAGCGCTGGCAGTGCATCGGTCTGGTGTATGTCACCATCCTGATGGCCGTCTTCGCTTTCTTGATTCTGTCCTTCTGGCTCGGCTTTGCCCCCAGCATGTGCAATGCTTAAATCCGATTCCTTACATCATTTATCATTAGCATCAACTAATTATGTCACAAATAGATTCTAAGATTCCTGAAGGCCCTTTGGCTGAAAAATGGACCAACTATAAAGCACATCAGAAACTGGTCAACCCCGCCAACAAGCGTAAGCTGAGCATTATCGTCGTGGGTACCGGCTTGGCTGGTGCCAGCGCAGCAGCCTCTTTAGGTGAGATGGGCTTCCACGTGATTAACTTCTGCATCCAGGATTCACCCCGCCGCGCTCACTCTATCGCTGCCCAGGGTGGTATCAATGCTGCAAAGAACTACCAAAACGACGGTGACTGCGTCTACCGTCTGTTCTACGATACAATCAAAGGTGGTGACTATCGCGCACGTGAGGCCAACGTCTATCGTTTGGCTGAGGTCAGCGCAAACATCATCGACCAGTGCGTCGCACAGGGTGTGCCTTTCGCACGTGAGTATGGTGGCATGCTCGCCAACCGCTCTTTCGGTGGTGTGCAGGTTAGCCGTACGTTCTATGCCAAGGGTCAGACCGGTCAGCAGTTGCTGCTCGGTGCTTACTCCTCTTTGATGAAAGAGGTCAACCGCGGCACTGTAGAGCTCCACACGCGTACCGAGATGGAGGACATCGTCATCATCGACGGTCGCGCACGCGGTATCATTGCCAAGAATCTGGTAACCGGCAAGCTCGAGCGCTACTCTGCTCACGCTGTCTGCCTCGCTACCGGCGGATACGGCAACACCTACTTCCTCTCCACCAACGCTATGGGTTGCAACTGCACCGCTGCCCTGCAGGCTTACCGCAAGGGTGCTTACTTCGCTAACCCCTGTTTCGTTCAGATCCACCCGACCTGTATTCCTGTACACGGTGACAAGCAGAGTAAGCTGACGCTGATGTCTGAGTCGCTGCGTAACGATGGCCGTATTTGGGTACCGAAAAAATTGGAGGACGCCAAGAAACTCCAGCGTGGTGAGATCAAGGGCCGCGACATTCCTGAGGAAGACCGCGACTACTACTTGGAGCGCCGCTATCCTGCCTTTGGTAACCTCGTACCTCGTGACGTGGCTTCCCGTGCCGCTAAGGAGCGTACCGACAAGGGCTATGGCGTGAACAACACTGGTCTGGCTGTGTTCCTCGATTTCTCCGAGGCTTTCCAGCGCCTGGGCCGCGACGTTGTAGACCAGCG
>DLDU01000002.1:56147-57593 GCA_002481295.1 Prevotella sp. UBA7764
ATGGGTGGTCTGTGGGTAGACTATGAGTTGCAGACTTCCATCAAGGGCCTCTTCGCTCTGGGTGAGTGCAACTTCTCTGACCACGGTGCTAACCGTCTGGGTGCCTCTGCTTTGATGCAGGGCTTGAGCGATGGTTACTTCGTGATTCCTTATACTTTGCAGAACTATCTCTCTGACCAGATCACTGTGCCTTTGTACAGCACCGACCGTCCTGAGTTCGAGGAGGCTGAAAAAGGCGTGGAGGCTGAGATGCATCGTCTGATGAACACTAAGTTCCACGACCAGAGTGTCGACTCTATCCACAAGAAGCTCTACGGCATCATGTGGAACTATGTCGGTATGGCACGTAATAAGGAGGGACTGGAAAAGGCTCTGAAGATGCTCAAGGACATCCGCGTAGAGTTCGACGAGCACGTGCGCATCCCTGGCTCTCGCGAGGGTCTGAACGTAGAGCTTGACAAGGCTATCCACCTGCGTGACTTCATCACCATGGGCGAGCTGATCGCTTACGATGCCCTGAACCGCAACGAGAGCTGCGGCGGACACTTCCGCGAGGAGAGCCAGACCGAGGACGGTGAGGCTAAGCGTGATGATGAGAACTACATGTATGTGGCTTGCTGGAAGTACAACGGCTCTGACGAGACGGCTCCTGAACTGCTCAAGGAAGACCTGAACTACCAGTACATCAAGGTTCAGACGAGAAACTATAAATCTTAATTAAGGAATCAAGACAATGGATACAAATATTTCATTCACACTGAAAGTATGGCGTCAGAATGGCCCTACGGCTGAGGGTCACTTTGATACCTTTGAGATGAAGGATATCCCCGGCGACACCTCTTTCCTGGAGATGCTGGACATCCTCAACGAGCAGCTCATCGAGGCCAACAAGGAGCCGTTCGTCTTTGACCACGACTGCCGCGAGGGTATCTGCGGTATGTGTTCGCTCTATATCAACGGCCATCCTCACGGACCTGCTCAGGGTGCTACTACCTGTCAGCTCTACATGCGCCGCTTCCACGACGGCGACGTGATCACGGTGGAGCCGTGGCGTTCTGCTGCCTTCCCTGTTATCAAGGACTGCATGGTCGACCGCTCTGCTTTTGACAAGATCATCGCCGCTGGTGGCTACACTTCCGTGCGCACGGGTCAGGCTCAGGATGCCAATGCCATCCTTATTCCTAAGCAGGATGCCGACGAGGCTATGGACTGCGCTACCTGCATTGGCTGCGGTGCTTGCGTAGCAGCCTGCAAGAATGGCTCTGCCATGCTCTTCGTCAGCTCTAAGGTGAGCCAGCTCGCTCTGTTGCCACAAGGCCGTCCTGAGGCTGCAAAGCGTGCTAAGGCTATGGTCGCTAAGATGGAGGAGCTCGGATTCGGCAACTGCACCAACACCCGCGCCTGCGAGGCTGAGTGCCCGAAGAACGAGTCTATCGCCAACATCGC
>DLDU01000025.1 GCA_002481295.1 Prevotella sp. UBA7764
GACCGCAAGGTTACAGTGAAAGGACTGGCAGAGAAGGAGGTCAAGGCAGACAAGGTTACGTGGCCTATCGTATCGAAGGAGCTTGGCGACAACCTGCCGGAACTTTACGACCGCATAGCCAAGAAGCAGAATACCATCAAGGCATTCCTCTTGAAGAACGGCATCAAGGAAAACGAGATCAGTGTCGGAGCACCAAAAGTCGTCGACATGTCAGCCGACCAGTACAATTCCATGAACCACGCATACCGTTACAATATCACGCTCGTCATCACCGTAACGTCCAGTAACGTCGACCTTGTCCGCAGTATTATCGCACGACAGGGTGAACTGCTCAAACAAGGCGTTGCCATCGTCGCTGCCGATTACGACCAGCAGACAAACTATGAGTATGTCTCATTCAAGAAGATGAAACCGGAGATGATGACCGAGGCAATCGAGAATGCCGAGCAGACGGCAAAGCAATTCGCCAAAAACAGCAACTCAACACTCAACAAGATTGTCAGCGCCAACCAGGGCGAGTTCTCAATCGAGGACCGTGATGCCAACACACCGTACATAAAACGTGTCCGCGTCGTCACCACAGTTACTTATTCTCTCAAGGACTGAGTAAAGTTCTATGGCGATAAAAAGAGTATTTGCCAATAAATTTAATAACAATAAAGATGGAAGACTTAAAGGATTATATAGACAAGAGACAAAAAGAACTTATCAGAGAAATAGGCTTCAAGGATGTGACCCCTACAGAAAGGGAGAAAAAACAAGGACCTACAACAGTTACAGGGGCAATCTCCTTTCTGGGAAACGGAGAAGTGGAGCAGATAAAAGCCAGAGCAAAGGAGTGGGCAGACAACCAACGCTCACAGATGAAGAAGGACAAGTAATTAGTGTTTACTGAATAAATTATAATTCATTGATTTACAGTAAATTAGTTGTGTATTTGTTTGGTGTTTTAACATAAAATTTGTACACTTTGTAGTGTTAATAAGAGAAGAGAATGAAGTATACATCGCAAAACAAGAACAAGCAACTGACGCTGGATTTGTTCAGGTCGTCCTTTGACGATTTGGACAAGCACAACCGCTGGGTTGTACTTGGCGACACTCTTCCTTGGGCGGAGTTGGAGAAGATATACAACTCCCGTCTGCACAACAACCTCAAAGGTGCCGGCAACAAGCCTGCCCGTATGGTAATCGGCGCAATGATTGTCAAGCACAAGCTTAGCCTCTCTGACGAGGAGACGATACAGATAATCCGCGAGAACCCGTATATGCAGTACCTGTGCGGCCTGACAGAATTGACGGACCGGCCAATATTCGACCCTTCCCTGTTCGTGGCGGTCCGCAACCGTATCACTGAAAAGGAGATAAATGACATGACCGTCCGGCTCCTTGAGGAGGAACGCCGTCGCAAGGCTGAGGCAGCGGCAAGGAACGAGAATGAGCATGGACGGCAGGGAGGCCAGGGCTGTTCCAAGGAAGAAGCCGCACAGAATAAGAAGGAAGATGAGTTCGCGAAGGAGTTCACCGACTCCAAAGGCCGCAAGCACAAGGGAGTGCTTAAGATGGATGCCACTTGCGCCAATGCGGAGGTGCGTTATCCTGTCGACGTCGACATTGTCAATGACGGTTGCAGGGTCGTGGACAAGTACATAGGGGAGGTCTGCAAAGCGCTGCACATCTGCAAGCCACATACGGCTTATAAGGACGCACGGCGTGCATATCTCCTGCTTGTTAAGATGAAGAAGAGAGGAGGCAGGCTCGTCCGCCAGATCCTTTCCTACATGCTGCCCTGCCTTGGCAAGGAGCTGAGGCTCATCGTGGGTGTGTTCGTTGACCACAAGGGCAGCAAGGCTCTTCTTTCGAACAGTGATCAGCGCATCCTCAATGCCACTTTCGGCATGTACCAGCAGCAGTCTGAGATGCTTGCAAACCGCACCCATACGTGTGCAAAACGCATCGTCAGCATCTTCCAGCCGCACATAAGGCCGATAGTCCGCGGAAAGGCAAAGGCGAAGACAGAGTTCGGAGCCAAGATAGGCGCGAGCATCTATGAGGGATATACCTTTATCGACCACTACAGCTGGGATGCCTACAACGAGTGCTCCGACATGGCACTGCACATCAAACTGTTCGAGGAACGTTTCGGATACCTTCCGGCAACCATTCTTGCCGACAAGATATACATGAACACCGACAACAGGAAACTTCTGAAGGAATATGAGATAAACACATACAGCAAGCCGCTCGGCAGACCGCCGAAGAAAGAAAGGCCTCCTGAATACTACAGGAAGATGGAGAAGGTCATCGGGGACAGAAACGAAGTCGAATGCTCTTTCGGCACCGGCAAGAGAATATACAGAGTCGACAACATAAGAGCCAAGCTTCCGGACACGGCAAGATGCTGGACAGGAATGACCTATTTCGTCAAGAACGTGATGAAGTTCCTTAGGGAACTTTGTCTTCGACTTTTTGAGAAAATCCGTTTCTGGTTCCATTTATTCGATTTTGAGACGCATTTTAGAGTGGAACTACTACCACTCAAAAATGGCAAATTAATTTTTCAGTGAACACTAAATATATTTGGAAGTCTCATCCATACGCAAGGAGATCTTCGCCTATATATATATAATTGCCAACTATATTTAATAAGGTGTAAAGACGTGGGTTCAGTCTTTATGAGAAACGGCTCTTGCAGCATTCTACTCCCCTCTCCTTGGGAGAGGGGGAAGGGGGGTGAGGCTTGATTTATTTAATGTTGTTGATCGTCTTCCCGAATTTCTTTTGCAGCAGCTTAGTCAAAGCGATACCTCTCCGCGTTTGCTTGACGAGATCGTCGTGAAGTCCCGAGAGGTCATTGAAGAGATCAGCCGCGCTCGTCTGCAAGAGGTTGGGACGTCGCAACCGTTTGTCGCCATTGGGATTGACGATGATGCGGATACCTTTTTCCTCGACATGCACATCTATGTCCTTTCCTGTCATGGCGGGATCACCATCAAAGTGAATTACGCCCGGCACCTGACGGTGAATCGTCAGGTGCTTGGTGCGGAATGTCTTGATGCGAGAGCTCTTGTCAAGCGTCTTGCTGAACATGTCGATGGCGATCTGAGGAGCCTCAAGAACGTTGAAAGGCTCCATAATCACCACGTCCATCAGTCCGTCGCTCATCGATGCCTGAGGAGCAATATAGGCGTTGTTGCCATATTGCGAGGCGTTGGCACAGGTGATCAGAAACGCTTTATAGCTTTGCGTACCCGTGTCGTCCTTTAATATATAGGTCTCCGGCTTGTATTTCAAACCTTCCTCCAGCACTTTCTGCACGTAAGTGACCGGTCCACGCTTGCCTGCTTCAGCGAACTTCTGGCTGACGAAGGCGTCAAAGCCCATGCCGCAGGTACAGAAAAACGGCATGTCGTTGATCACGCAATAATCGAGATCATGAACCACAAAGTCGTTGATGATGCCAAGGCTCTTCTTGATATCACGTGGTATGAGCAGGTGTCTGGCCAGTCCGTTGCCCGATCCGCAAGGGATGATGCCCAAAGCAGTATGAGTGTGAACCAGACCGCGCGCCACCTCGTTCACAGTGCCGTCACCACCAACAGCCACCACAGCATCCACGCTACGCTCGCTGGCTGCATGGGCCATCGTCGTGGCGTCACCGGGACCTTGGGTCATTTGGATGTCGATGTCAAACAAGTCGTGATTGATATTTTGAGTAATGAACTCAGGAATAACCCGTTTGCTCGTCGTCCCGGAACAGGGGTTGATGATGAACAGTATTTTCTTTTTCATGAGGGCAAATTTATGTAATATAAATGAAATGAGAGAAGAAAAGATCAATAAAAATTGCAAAATCAGACGATTTCTGCGCAAAAAGCGCTGATTGTGCCATAAATTTTGTAACTTTGCAGCCTAAGTATAAACAACGTAGTGTTATCTACACCTATTTAAAAGATGGGACAGTTACAAGAAAGATACAAGAACTACCGTGTACCTCAGAAGTACATGGAGGAAGGCGTATATCCTTATTTCCGTGAAATTACAAGCAAGCAGGGCCCTGAGGTGACTATGGAAGGCCATCAGGTGCTGATGTTCGGAAGCAATGCCTACACAGGTCTGACGGGCGACGATCGTGTGATCGCTGCCGCCGAGAAGGCACTCCTTAAGTATGGTTCCGGTTGTGCAGGCAGCCGTTTCCTCAATGGAACCCTCGACATCCACGTGCAGTTGGAGAAAGAGTTGGCTGAGTTTGAGCACAAAGACGGAGCTCTGTGCTTCTCCACTGGTTTCTCTGTCAATGCGGGTGTCATTCCCCAGTTGGTCGGTCGTGGTGACTATGTCATCTGCGATGACCGTGACCATGCTTCCATCGTTGACGGACGCCGTCTGAGTTTCGCCACTCAGCTCCACTACAAGCACAACGACATGGAGGACTTGGAGCGCGTTTTAAAGAAGTTGCCTCATGAGGCTGTGAAGCTGATTGTCGTCGATGGCGTTTTCTCCATGGAAGGCGACTTGGCCAAGCTGCCTGAGATCGTGGAACTGAAACATAAGTACAACTGCTCGATCATGGTCGACGAGGCTCATGGTCTCGGTGTCTTCGGTGAGCAGGGTCGCGGTGTCTGCCACCACTTTGGCCTGCAGGATGAGGTAGACGTCATCATGGGTACGTTCTCCAAGAGTCTTGCTTCCATCGGTGGCTTTGTGGCTGCTGACTGGGACACCATCAACTATCTGCGTCACACCTCCCGCACTTATATCTTCTCCGCCAGTGACACGCCGGCCGCAACAGCCGCTGCCATCGAGGCGCTGCACATCATTCAGGAGGAGCCGGAGCGTATCCAGCATTTGTGGAATGTGACCAATTACGCCCTGAAACGCTTCCGTGAGGAAGGCTTCGAGATTGGCGAGACCGAGAGTCCTATCATTCCGCTGTATGTCCGCGACAGCTACAAGACATTCCTCGTCACCAAGCTGGCTTTCGACCGTGGCGTATTCATCAACCCTGTCATTCCGCCCGCATGCGCTCCGCAGGATACTTTGGTCCGCTTCGCACTGATGGCTACTCACAGCAAAGAGCAAGTCGAGCGCGGTGTGCAGATCCTCAAGCAGATCTTTGTCGAGCAGGGTATCATCAAGTAAATACTTGCAAAGAGTCATCCATCCCGCATGTTGGGAAAAATGATAAAAAACGTCGCCTGTGGCGACGTTTTTTTTATTTTCTTTCGTCCTTGGCTCTGATTTTGGCAATTTCTGAGTCTTTTTCTAACTACCACTTAATCAGTTATTTACAGAAGCCCTTTGCTTTTGTTCTCCTCTTTTGTAAAGCATTCAGAAGTCATCACGCCGAGATGACATCATCATTCCAGTGGTTTGACACCGACATCTCGGTGAGATGACCTCGCCATCTCGCCGAGCAGCATTGCCAATACGCCATAGTTTCTCATAAAAGCTCAGTTTCGAGTCGCCCCGAGTACACTTTTTTTGAATCTGAAGTATGTTTCACACTTATTTCTCGCTGGAGTATCCATGTTTCACGACCTTTTTTTGTCATTATAAATTATCGGCAAACGATTGAGGCTTTCAAAGAGGGACGAGACATAGATCATATTTCCATTGATAGAGTAGGGCAGTAGTGTATCCATAAGATGCGCAAGAGGGAACAAATCGCTAAAAGGTGGACATTTTTTATGAATAAACATTTTTTATACCTTTGGGATTATAATTTTTGCCTCATCAAATTTGTGTATGATGAAAATAGTCAGTACCTTTGCACCGTAAAATGAGGATATTATAGTTCTTACATGATTTTCAGTATGGTATTAGCTGCAGTAACATGATCTTTTCTGCAATTTAAATATAAAAAATGGAAAGGTGCCACGAGTTTATGCTTGTGGCCCTCCTTTAGCGTAGTTGGCTGACAGGTTAAGGAACGATTAGATTTCATTCAGGATAACAAACAAGAAAAAAGCCGGCAACGCAGCAACATAGCAACACAACGATATACATAACACAACAAGACAACAACACAACGAATATAAAGTAACAATACAACGAACACAAGACAACAACATAAACTCTGGATTACAAACTCATTTTCAATTGTTGAATTATTGCGATAGAACATGGGCAGAGATTGACTCTGTCCACAAAGTCAAATGCAATAAAAAATGCAGTAGGGATGGGCTCCCACAAACACAAAAGACATATAAACATCAGTATAACACAAACATATCAGCATTATGAATTATTCCCCCTACAGTTTCAATAAAAGCTGCGATGATAAGAGAAAAGTCAATTAGTTCTTTGGACGTGCACATCCATTTAGGTGCTCAGATTCCCGTGGATCGCGTGACAATCGGTGTCTTTGGTCACGATGGCAAAACGAAAATGTAAAGACACTGGAAGCTGCTGCTGTCAGACAGGACACGGTCCGGCTTCCCATGTCCTCCCAACTGAGCGCATCCGACCACGTACTGGTAATGTGCAATGCGCCGGCAGACTTCTATGAGGGCTGCATTACCGACGAACAAGCCTTCCGCAACCGGCAGATGACAATCGACGAAGCACTGAGCAACTGCATGTCCCCCAGTCTTGGGAGTGACGCACACTTGCCAATGTTCGGTGAATCCCAAACACTGACACCAGCCAACAGCGCCGGACTGCTGTACACTGCCGAAGTGAGCGTATTCCCCCTTCTGGCTAAAATCACGGTAGACCATTTCGAAATCGACCTACAGTCATTCAACGGCGAGCGTGGCAGGGATCTCTTTATCCCGGAAAACCTCCTGCTCACCAACGTACCGGAGGCTCTCTCGCCCGGTGAGGTCTGTGCTGATTGCTGCCACGGCGATATGTCGCACTATGGGATGCCGGGCTTTCGAGGACACAGTTGCCTCTGCACCAATGGAATCACAGCCGTCAGTGGACACCATTTCCTCAAGAATCTTCCGCTTTTCTCACCGTCATGCGACAGTGACAGCAACCATCCACTCATGCTTGTCGTCAAGGGACAGTTTGCGCCCTATGGAGTCGGACAGATGCTGATGCCGACGTGTTTTCCTCTTCCTTTAGGCAGCATCAAAGCCGGAATACACTATCACATCAGTGCAACGGTAGGCGGCATTGGTAGCAGTCCGGTGTACGACGCGCAGGGCAATCCCATATATACGCCGTTGGATGAAATCAACAACAAGATAACAGTCGAAGCCTGTCCCTTCGATGACATGCTTTCACCAAACACGCCCTCACAACAATACATCCACAATAATTAAGCAAACATTTATTCAATAGATTCATATAATATCACTCATTATTTAAGTATAGTAGCTCCATTTTTACTATACAGGTTTGTAAATGCAAGATGGAAGGGATTCCGGGACTTGCATTTGTTCCAATAAGAAAAGTAAGCGGCCGCACTTCGGGGAGAAGTGCGGCCGTTGTTGTCTTTTCTTAATTTGTTATAATTCATTTGGTTATCTCACTTTTTTGTCTTAACTTTGTAAAGTTAATGTGAGGATAACCAGTTTCTACAGAATTAATTGGAGGCTTTCCTCTTATGTTGAACGGAGTTGGATAGCGCTTGTTTTTAACCTATCCGGGATCTGTCTTTTATAGATCCGGGCTCCATAAATAGTTAGTTATGCAAGGTATAAAGAGAAACGTTTTATTGATTTTGACGATGCTTTTTGTCGGAACTTTCAGCGCTTTTGCGGGTAACAATCTGGATTCCGACGCAGTAGACTCTTCACAGAGCGATTATTGGGAAAATGTGATGAACGCAATCATTCAAGTGGAGAGTGGTGGTAACAGCAAGGCTAAGAGTGGTAGTTCGGTGGGAGCTATGCAGATCACACCGCTGCTTGTGGCTGAGTGCAACAACATCCTCAGAAGCAGGAGAAGTAAGAAACGGTATAAACTCTCTGACCGTCTGAGTGTTAAGAAATCGAAGGAGATGTTTCTTCTGATACAGTCGAAGTACAATCCGCTACGTAATATTGAACAGGCGATACGCTCGTGGAATGGCGGTATCCACTATAGTGTGAAGCGAACGCAGCGCTATCTGGAGCGTGTCCTAAAGGTCATGAAAGGTTAACACACCTTATATATAATAATGAGACGATACATCTTTTTCATTCTCTCTCTCTTCCTGATGCTTCCCGCTTGTGCGCAGTCGGAGCATTATCAGGAGCGTGTAGCACAGTTTGCTGCCATGCGTGACGTCGACAGCACAGACATCGTGATGCTTGGCAACGCTTTGACCGAGTATGCCGGTGACTGGAGTGTGCTGTTGTCCTGGCGTCATGTGAGCAACCGTGGCATTGCAGGAGATGATGCGGAAGGGATGTATCGTCGCATTGGCTCTGTCTTGAAAGGACGCCCGAAAGCTATCTTTCTGATGACGGGCGGACAGGACATCATCGAGGGAAAGACGGTCGACGAGGCTTTTAATGCCAGTGTGGCTTTGATCGCTCATATACGTCGCACGTCTCCCCGCACGAAGCTGTTTGTCGAGAGCAACTTGCCGATATGGGAGAACAACCAGGAACTGCTCAAAGACAAGATGCAGATGATGGCTCAACTCAATGTGCGCCTCCGTCATTATTGCGAAAAAAATCATATCGCATACATCAATCTCTTCCGTAACTTTGTCCGTCGTGGTACCAATGAGATGCGACGCGAACTGACGCAAGACGGTTTCCTGCTCACACCCTTTGGCTATAAGATGTGGGCGTTTGAGATTAAGAAGTATTTGTATAGCCTCACCCACTAACTCCTAATCAGGTCTCAAGCCTCACCCCCTAACCCCTCTCCAAAGGAGAGGGGAGTGAAATGTTTCAAGAGTCGATTTGAAAGCGACGTTTCAAAGGCATTTTGGAAATGTGTTTCCTTTTGAAATTGTTCAGTGGAATATTGCCGTGACTAAATTCTTATTCCTTCATACTCCACAATGATGGGCAGGATATTCTCTAATTCTCAAATTCTTGATAAAAATAGCAAGTAGTAAGTCTTCAACCTTATTTGCTGAACTATTTTCTTTATATTCGTTTAATAAGATGGCGCGTTAAAAGAAAAAACGTGGCACAGATGTGCTCGTTTGTGAAAATAGAAAGAAGATATTTTGCTTTTTCTTTTGCGATTTCATTCCTTTACCTTATCTTTGCCAGCGATAACCAATAATTAAAAATCGACTATGGAGAATAACACACGTGTCTTAATGAATATGAATCCTGTGGTGGCTTATCTGCAAAAGGCACCGAAGGATTTTACGATGGAAGACATCATCAAACTCATCAAGTTCAAGTCTATTCAGATGGTGAACTTCATGTACCCCGGTGGTGATGGTAAGCTGAAGACGCTAAACTTCGTGATTACCAATGAGGCATATCTGCGCACGATCCTTAGTTGCGGTGAGCGTGTCGACGGCTCTTCGCTGTTCGACTTTATCCAGGCTTCGAGCAGTGACTTGTATGTGATGCCGCGTTTCTCTACCGCTTTCATCGATCCTTTTGCCGAGATTCCTACACTTTGCATGCTCTGCTCGTTCTTCGACAAGGACGGTAATCCGCTGGAGAGTGCACCGGAGTATACGCTGCGCAAGGCCATCACCACGCTGCGTGACCGCCAGGGACTGGACTTCTGGGCGATGGGGGAACTGGAATACTACGTCATCAAGCCTTCGGTAGACTCTTTTCCCGCACAAGAGCAACACGGCTACCACGAGAGTGCCCCTTATGCCAAGGGCGGTAACTTCCGCACGCGTTGCATGATGCTTGTCGCACAGTCCGGCGGTATTATCAAGTACGGACACAGTGAGGTGGGTAACTTCACGAAGAACGGACTTACCTATGAGCAGAACGAGATCGAGTTTCTGCCAGTTCCTGCTGAGCAGGCTGCCGATGAGTTGCTGATTGCCAAGTGGATCATCCGCAATGTAGGCTACCGCGAGGGTTATGACGTGACCTTTGCGCCGAAGATCACGACAGGAGAGGCTGGCAGCGGACTTCACTTCCATATACAGTTGCGGAAGGAAGATAAGAACGTGCTCGTGGAGAACGGGAAGCTGAGCGACACGGCACGCAAGGCGATCGCTGGCCTGCTCGACGTGGCTCCGGCGCTGACTGCCTTTGGCAACAAGAATCCTACGTCGTATTTCCGTCTCGTTCCGCATCAGGAGGCACCGACGAATGTATGCTGGGGCGACCGCAACCGCTCGGTGCTCGTACGTGTGCCACTCGGCTGGACTTCCGGTGTGGATATGTGTCATAAAGCCAATCCCGAAGAGCCCGAACGCAACTATGACACAAGCGGCAAGCAGACCTTTGAGATCCGGTCTGCCGATGGCTCTGCTGATCCTTACCAGATGCTCGCAGGCATCTGCGTAGGACTGCTTCATGGACTGGAGATGCCAAATGCTTTAGAGATGGCGGACCGCACCTATGTGGCTGTGAATATCCACGACAAGGCCAATGAGCATAAACTCGCAGAATTGAAGTCTTTGCCCGACAGCTGTGCGGCTTCCGCCGACTGTCTGGAACAGCAGCGTACGGTCTTTGAGCAATACGGCATTTTCTCCAAGGCTATGATTGACGGCGTCATCGCGCAGCTCAGAAGTTTCAACGACCGCACCCTCCGTCACGACGTAGCCCTGCATCCTGAAGAAATCGCCAAACTCGTTGGCCGATACTTCCATTGTGGGTGATGCCTCTTTCGTGATATTAGAGCGGTCGTAGGGACCGCTCTGATGTCATTGTGAGTAGAGGCGGAGAAGATCTTGCACTATCTTTTAATAAGATAGGCTGCACTCGGAAATGAAAAATAAAATTCCATTTCATTCCATTTTATTTTGTCATTCCACTCGTTTGCACTATCTTTGCAGTAGATAAAAGCAATTGCAATGACTTATACTATTGAAAAAGTAACTACACTCATCGGCGCACGCCGCTATGGTAGTGCGGATGCCAACGTCGGCTTTCTCCTGACAGACAGCCGTTCGCTTTGTTTTCCCGAGGAGACCTTGTTCTTCGCCCTTAAGTCAACACGTAACGATGGACATAACTACATCCCAGAGCTCTACCGCCGTGGTGTCCGCAACTTTGTGGTCACCGACGTACCTGCCGGTTATGCCGTTGATTATCCCGATGCCAACTTCTTGAAAGTCGTCAACACGCTCGAAGCCCTGCAGCGGCTCGCTGAACGCCATCGCGACGAGTTCAACATCCCTATCATCGGTATCACGGGCAGCAACGGCAAGACCATGGTCAAGGAGTGGCTGTATCAGTTGCTCTCACCCCAGCTCTATGTGACTCGCAGTCCGCGTAGCTATAACTCTCAGATCGGTGTGCCCCTCTCGGTGTGGCTCATGGACGACAACACCCAGGTGGGTATCTTCGAGGCGGGTATCAGTCAGCCCGGTGAGATGCTGGCGCTGCGTGACATCATCCAGCCGACGATTGCCGTGCTGACGAATCTTGGTGATGCTCATCAGGAGAACTTCTCGTCGATGGAGGAGAAGTGCCGTGAGAAACTCATCCTTTTCCACGATGCACAGACCGTCGTGTACAACGAGGATGATGCTATTATTAATAAGGTGGCAGGCGAGTTCAACTACCAGGGCGAGCGCTTGTGCTGGTCGTTGAAGGACAGCAAGGCACCGATGTATGTCAAGAAGATCGAGAAGGAAGACGCTTCTTCCACGATTCATTATATATATAAGGGTGGTAAGGAAAACCGCTATACCATTCCGTTCATCGACGATGCGTCGATCACCAACTCCATCATCTGCGCCGCTGTGGCCCTGCATGTGGGCATATCCGCAGAGCAGCTTGCCGAACGTATGGAGCAGTTGGAGCCGATTGCCATGCGTCTGGAGGTGAAGGAAGGCCGCCACGGCTGTACACTGATCAACGACTCGTACAACTCGGATATCAACTCGCTCGACATCGCGCTTGACTTCATGAATCGCCGTCCCGACCATAAAGGCCGCCGTCGTACGCTCATCCTCAGCGACATCTTCCAGAGCGGGGAGGAGCCAGCTGAACTCTATCACGAGGTCAGCGACCTGGCCCGCAAGCGCGGCGTGGTGAAGTTCATCGGTATCGGTAAGGTTATCAGTGAGTATGCCGACGAAATACAGATCGCGGAGAAGTTCTTCTTCGAGAGTGTCGGCGCCTTTATTCATAGCGAGGTCTTCAAGAGCCTGCGCGACGAGGTCATCCTGCTCAAGGGCGCGCGTAGCTTCGGCTTCGACCAGATCACAGAGTTGCTTGTACAGAAAGTGCATGAGACCGTGCTGGAAGTGAACCTTGGTGCTGTGGTGAAGAACCTCAACTACTACCGCTCGTTTATGAAGCCCGAGACCAAACTCGTGTGCATGATCAAGGCAGACGCCTACGGTGCCGGTAGTGTGGAGGTGGCCAAGACACTGCAAGACCATCGTGTCGACTATCTCGCCGTGGCTGTCGCTGACGAGGGTGCCATGCTCCGTGGCAATGGCATCACGAGCAACATCATGATCATGAACCCCGAGATGAGTGCCTTCAAGACGATGTTTGACTATGATTTGGAGCCGGAAGTATACTCCTTCCGCCTGCTCGATGCTTTGGTTAAGGCTGCGGAGAAAGAAGGCATCACGGGCTATCCCGTACATATCAAGCTCGACACAGGTATGCATCGCCTTGGTTTCGATCCGGAGAAAGACATGGACGAACTTATTGACAGACTGAAACATCAGAACGCCATCATCCCGCGTTCGGTCTTCTCACACTTTGTCGGTTCCGATGACAACTCATTCGACGACTTCTCTGCCCATCAGTTCCAACTCTTCGATGAGGGTAGCAAGAAACTGCAGGCAGCCTTTGACCATAAGATACTTCGCCATATCGACAACTCAGCCGGCATCGAGCACTTCCCCGAGCGTCAGTTGGACATGTGCCGTCTGGGTCTCGGACTCTATGGCATCAACAGCCGCAACAATCAGATCATCAACAACGTGTCGACGCTGAAGACGACGATCCTGCAACTGCGCCACGTGCCTGCCGGTGACACTGTGGGCTACAGCCGCAAGGGTAAGATCGATCATGACAGCGTCATCGCCGCCATACCTATCGGCTATGCCGACGGACTGAACCGCCATCTCGGCAACCGCCACTGCTACTGCCTTGTCAACGGCAAAAAGGCAGAGTATGTCGGCAATATCTGCATGGACGTGGCTATGATCGATGTCACGGGTATCGACTGCAAGGAAGGCGACTCGGTGGAGATCTTCGGCGACCATCTGCCCGTGACGGTGCTCAGCGATGCCCTTGATACCATCCCTTACGAGGTGCTCACCGGTATCAGCAACCGTGTCAAGCGCGTATATTATCAGGACGACTAAAGGGTTTGAACAACTAAATCCCGGAAAAAAGAATGAGAGAAACAGACGACGCAATGATTCCGCCGTCTCTTGAAATAACAACAGAGAGGCTGCAATGACGAGTTGTAGCCTCTTTTTATATCAACGTTTTCTCTGTCAATGTCCTTTCTGTCAACAGTTATATATCAACGTTTACTTATGCAGAATCGTCGAAAAGGACGTCTCGTACTTTGGATCGTCCTTGGCATTCTTGTCTTGCTGACGGTCGTGTTGGGAGGCGCGAACTGGTATATGCTCGATTATGCTCTGCGCCCATCTTTCAACAAGGGACGGCACGAGGCCTATATCTGGAAGCGTATACAGCACAGCTATCCGTTGTTGCGTCCGTGGACCGATAGCCTGCGGGCTAACCACTGCCTTCACGATACTGTCATCGTCAATGCCCGTGGCGACAGTTTGCATGGTGTCTATCTCTTTGCGCCACGTCGGAGCAGCAAGGTAGCCGTGGTCGTCCATGGCTATACCAATTGCGCGATCTATATGCTGCCTTGGGCCAAGGTCTATCAAGAGATGAACTACAATGTCCTCCTGCCGGAGCTCTACGGCAACGGTCGCAGCACAGGCGATCACCAGCAGATGGGCTGGCACGACCGCCTGGATGTGCTCCAGTGGATAAGCATTGCCAACAAGTGCTTTGGTCTGAGCGACCGACAGTCGCGCATGGTCGTGCATGGCATCTCCATGGGTGCGGCGACGACGATGTGCGTCTCCGGCGAGCAGACACCTGCATACGTGAAAGCGTTTGTGGAAGATTGCGGTTACACCAGTGTGTGGGACGAGTTCGGCAGTGAGCTGCGCGATCAGTTCGGCTTGCCGCCTTTCCCGATCCTCTATACCGCTTCCGCCCTCTGCCGTCTGCGCTATGGCTGGTCGTTTGGCGAGGCTTCACCGTTGAGAATGGTGGCACACTGCCATAAGCCGATGCTGTTTATCCACGGTACAAAGGATGATTTCGTACCGACGTGGATGGTGGAGCCGCTCTACAAGGCCAAGCCACAGCCTAAGGAGAAGTGGCTCGCAAAGGAATCCGCCCATGCCCACAGCCTCCATGATCATCCGCAAGCCTATCGTCGTGTGGTGAGGCAGTTTGTGGAACGCTATGTAGAACCATGACACATTATTACATATATAGGAAATTTTTATCGTTATGAAGAAATATATCTTAGCAATCATAGTCTTGGCGAGTTGTTTCGCTTGTCAGCCAACCGAGGACGAGAAGGCGGCGCCACTGATGAAAAAGATAGAGACGCTCTATCACGATGGACAGTATCAGGCTGCGCTCAACGCCATCACCCGGCTGCGCGCCCAGCATCCTCGGGCCATCAAGAGCCGTCAGCGGGCATTGGTCATCTGGCAAGATGCCAGTCTGAAGATGACGCAACAGGACATCGGACGCACTGATTCCGCCCTGCAAGCCACTATTCAGCAGATGAAAAGCGAGCGCAGTCTGCTTCGTCACAACCAGCTGCGTGTCAAGCGCGACTCTCTGCAGGTACGCTATGATGCACTTTGTGGTACGGTCAGAATCATTCATGCACGACAGAAACAAAACAAGCAATAACGGTCGGCTTGACTGATCCGAGAGATAGATGATAGAGTGCGGAAGCCATTTCTGTGCTCTTCATATCTGTTATCATCGTGTTGCAGTCAAGTCCAACGTAGCGTATTCATAAAGCAAAAGTTTGCTTATGTGATTTTTTTTTCGTAAGTTTGCAGAAACGTTGAAACCATTAACTTTATTGTTTCTAATCATCCAACAATATCAAGTGTATGAAAGAATTCTTTAAGATGACCGGTGCGACTGTTGTCGGCCTTTTCGTTTTCACCATCGTAGCGTTCTTGATCGCTATGATGACGCTGTCGGGGATGATGGCGGCATCAGAGGCTACACCGAGCGTGCAGAAGAACAGTGTTCTCGTGCTGAAACTTGATGGCAGCTTGTCAGATCATGGTACCACTTCGCTTCGCGACGAACTGCAGGGCAACACCAGTCAGACTTTGGAAGATATGCTCACGGCAATCAAGCAGGCAAAGACCAACGACAAGGTAGCCGGCATCTATCTTGAGGGCGGCAGCTTCGGTGCTGATCCGGCTCAGGTAGAAGAGATCTACGATGCCTTGCAGGATTACAAGATCTCGGGAAAGTGGCTGGTGGCATACGCTGACAGCTATAATGCCTTTACCTATTATCTTGCCAGTGCTGCCGATAAAATCTATCTCAATCCTCAGGGTGTTGTTGATTGGCACGGCCTTGGCGGAAAGATGATGTATTTCAAACCCTTGCTGGATAAGATTGGAATCAAATTCAATGTATTCAAGTGCGGTAAGTATAAGAGTGCCACTGAGCCGTTGATCAACGACCACATGAGTGACGAAGCCCGTGCCCAGACCACACGGTTCATTCAAGGTACATGGGATAAGATCGTAGCTACGGTGAGCAAGAACCGCAAGATCAGCGCAGACACACTCAACGCATACGCTGACCGGTACATCGGCGTAGAGGATGCGAAGAACTTTCAGAAATATCATCTCGTCGACGGATTGCTCTATGCAGACCAAATGAAGGCCAATATCAAGAAGCGCTTGGGACTGGACAACGATGACATGATCTCACAGGTGTCAGCCAGCGACCTGGCTTCCACGGTCAAAGAAAGTAAAGGCGACGAGATCGCCGTGTACTATGCCGAGGGAGAAATTGTTGACGAGGCTTCGCCGCAGTCGATGTTCAACAGTGGCAGCATGATTGTTGGTAAGGACATGGCCGATGATCTCAATGGCTTAGCCGACGATGACGGTGTGAAGGCTGTCGTCATCCGCGTGAATTCTCCCGGTGGCTCAGCTTATGCATCCGAACAGATTTGGCACGCCATCAAGGATTTGGCCAAGCGTAAGCCGGTCGTCGTGTCGATGGGCGGCTATGCCGCTTCGGGCGGTTACTACATCAGTGCGCCTGCCGACTATATTGTCGCTGAGCCCACCACGCTGACGGGCAGCATCGGCATCTATGGCGTGAGCATCGACCGCTCCAAGCTGCTGACAGGCAAGTTAGGTATTAATGCTGATTATGTACAGACCAACCGCAATAGCACGATGGGCGACGACATGGCACCCATGACGACGGAGCAACTGTCACTCATGCAGGCCTCGGTCAATCGTGGCTACCGTCTCTTCAAGTCCCGTGTGGCTGATGGCCGTGCCATGACGATGGACCGTGTGGAACAGCTGGCTCAGGGCCATGTCTACTTAGGTATGG
This sequence comes from Prevotella sp. UBA7764, assembly GCA_002481295.1. Lineage (GTDB taxonomy): Bacteria > Bacteroidota > Bacteroidia > Bacteroidales > Bacteroidaceae > Prevotella > Prevotella absiana. Next base: position 16,670 of record DLDU01000025.1, read on the forward strand.
ATGCAAAGAAGCTGAAACTTGTCGATGCATTAGGCGGACTGGATGTTGCAGTGGCGAAAGCTGCGAAGCTGGCTTCGCTCTCGGACTGGCATACCGCTTCTTATCCAGGAGCTGAGGATATGTTAGACCAGATGATGGATCTGTTCAGCAGTTCCACTGGCTCTTATCTCGACGGTCAGCTGCGCGCTGTGTTGGGCGATGACTATGGTGCCTACATGATGATGCGTAGGGCAACTTCGATGAGCCGCTTGCAGGCACGGCTGCCTTATGAGTTGATAATCAAATAATAATCATGCGAACAGAAGGGGATTACATCAAAATCAATGAATGGCTCTTGCCGCTGAGCTGGCTTTATGGATTGGGCGTAGGCTTTCGCAACTGGCTCTTTGACCTTGGAGTGCTTAAAAAACGGTCCTTTGCCATACCGATCATTGCCGTTGGCAACATCACGGTGGGCGGTTCGGGCAAGACACCGCATGTGGAATATCTTATCCGACTGCTGAGAGATGTGGTGCGGGTGGGCGTGCTCTCGCGTGGCTATAAGCGTAAGAGCAAGGGTTATGTCCTCGCCGATGACAAGACAACAGCACGCGAGATCGGTGACGAGCCTTATCAGATGAAACAGAAATTCCCCGATGTCTACGTTGCTGTAGACAAGAACCGGTGTCAGGGCGTAGATCGGATGACACATGACAAGGCGACGCACGATGTCGACGTCATCCTTCTCGATGACGCCTACCAGCACCGCTATATCAAACCAGGCATCAATATCCTGCTCGTCGACTATCACCGTCTGATCATCTACGACAAGCTCTTGCCGGCTGGCCGGCTGCGTGAGAGTCTCAACGGCAAGAGCCGGGCAGACATCGTGATCATCACGAAGTGTCCGAATGACCTGAAGCCGATGGAGTTTCGCGTGCTCACCAAGGCCATGAACCTCTATCCCTATCAGGAACTCTATTTCACCTGCATCGACTACGACGCTCCCGTCGCTGTCTTCCCTAACGAAGCAGAGTCACTCGCTGAGGCAGATTCTCCACTATGTGGCAAGAATGTGTTGTTGCTCACGGGCATCGCCTCGCCTTTGCAGATGGAGGCCGATCTGAAGAGGCAGTGCCGGTCGATCACACCGCTGACCTTTGCTGACCACCATTTCTTCAAGGCAAAGGACGCGCAGCGCATCAACGAGGCTTTTCAATCGTTGCCCGAACCGCGTGTGGTCATCACTACAGACAAAGACAGTACACGTCTTGTGAACCTCGAAGGACTTGACGACGATGTGCGGCGGCATCTCTACCGCCTGCCCATCCGCATCAGGTTTATGCTCGACGAGGCTGAGACGTTCAACCATAAAATCATTAGCTATGTACGAAAAAATTCAAGAAACAGCATCCTGGCTAAAGGCAAGGATGACAGCAAGCCCGCAGACCGCCATCATTCTGGGAACAGGCCTCGGACAATTAGCTTCCGAGATAACTAAGACACTGGATATCCCTTACAAGGATATTCCCAACTTCCCCGTGTCTACCGTGGAGGGACATGCCGGCAAGCTCATCTTCGGACAGCTCGGTGGCGTGGACATCATTGCCATGGACGGCCGTTTCCATTTCTATGAGGGCTACTCGATGAAGGAGGTTACCTTCCCCGAGCGGGTGATGTATGAGTTGGGTATCAAGACGCTCTTCGTCAGCAACGCCTCCGGCGGTATGAACCCGAAGTTCCATATCGGCGACATGATGGTCATCACCGACCATATCAACCTCTTCCCCGAACATCCTCTGCGTGGTAAGAACTTCCCGACAGGTCCGCGCTTCCCCGATATGCACGAGGCTTACGACCATGAGCTGATCGCTCTCGCCGACAGAATCGCCAAGGAGAAGGGCATCGCCCTGCAGCATGGTGTCTATGTGGGCGTACAGGGTCCTACCTTCGAGACGCCTTCTGAGTATCGGATGTATCATCTCTTGGGTGGTGATGCGGTAGGCATGTCTACCGTTCCTGAGGTGATAGTGGCGCGTCACTGCGGCATCAAGGTCTTTGGCATGAGCATCATCACCGACTTGGGCGGCTTTGAGACGCCGGTAGAGGTCAGCCATGAGGAAGTGCAGAAGGCTGCCAACAGCGCGGAACCCAAGATGACGGAGATCATGCGCGAGATGATCATTAGACAGAGTAACAAGTAGAAAAGACAGAGTAACATAGTATACTGATTTTGAATTAGACATAGTAACATAGTATACGGACTTAAAATTAGACATAGTAACATAGTATACAGATACTCGTAGGAGAATATATGGAAATTGCAAAGTTGGGTGAGTTTGGTCTGATCGATCATCTCACTAAAGACATCAAGCCAATCAACGAGTCGACACGCTACGGTGTGGGCGACGACTGCGCGGTGCTCCATTATCCTGATTCGGAGGTATTGGTGACCACGGACATGCTCATGGAAGGCATACACTTTGATCTTACCTACATCACGTTGCAGGAGTTGGGCTACAAGGCTGCGATGGTGAATATCTCTGATATCTTTGCCATGAACGGTATGCCACGGCAGATGACGGTATCGCTGGCCATTGGCAAACGGTTGAAAGTGGAGGACATCGAGGCTTTCTATGATGGACTGCGCCGTGCTTGCGAGAAATGGAGCGTGGATGTGGTGGGTGGAGACACGACGGCATCCTATACCGGACTGGCCATCAGCATCACCTGTATCGGTGAGGCAAAGAAAGAGGACATCGTCTACCGCAATGGTGCCAATGAGACGGACTTGATTTGTGTCACAGGCGATCTCGGTGCTGCTTACATGGGCTTGCAGTTGCTCGAGCGCGAGAAGAGTGTGTTCTATCAGCAAGTCGACGCCATGAACAAGAAGTTGCAGGAGGCGCACAAGGCCGGGAACACGAAGCTGGTAGAGCATCTGCAGCAGGAGGCACGCAAGCTCAATGACTTCCAACCGGACTTCGCCGGTAAGGAATATCTGCTTCAACGGCAGCTCAAGCCGGAGGCGCGTGGCGATGTCATCAACCTGTTGCGGGAGAACAATATCCATCCCACGGCAATGATGGACATCTCTGACGGACTCTCTTCCGAGCTCTTACATATCTGCAAGCAGAGTCACTGTGGGTGTCGCGTTTATGAGAAGAATATTCCGATCGACTATCAGACGGCGGTGATGGCGGAAGAGCTGAACATGAATGTCACAACGTGTGCGATGAACGGCGGCGACGACTATGAGCTTCTCTTCACCTGTCCGATTGGTGATCACGACAAGCTCGACGCTTTGGAGAGCAAGGGCATCAAGCAGATCGGATATATCACGAAAGAGGAGTTGGGTACTCGCCTGATCTCTCGCGACAATAAGGAGTTTGACATCACGGCGCAAGGTTGGAATGCGTTGAAGGAGTAAGCATTTGGTTGATGCCGTTCCTCAAGAATACTATAAGCATTTCATGCATTGCACGAAATGTGCATGTCTGCCAATACACAGAATTTCCCTACCCATTCACATGAAAGGGTAGGGATCTGCAATTGTTATAGTACTTTCATTTCTTTTGTTCGACCCTATGATTTGCCAATATAGTTTCTGCACAGGTAGTCGTTGAGTTTTTCTTTGTACAGATCACCGATGGGCAGCAGCATGTCGTTGTCGAGCATCACACGCGTCTTGCTGACTTCCTGGATACGACGGAGGTTGATGATGTAGGAGCGGTGGATTCGCATGAAATAGTCGGGAAGACGCTCTTCCAGCCGTTTCAGTGAATAGAGCGAGACAACAGGACGGCGTGGCAGTCCACGGTCATCCTTTCCGTCGAGATGAATCTTCAGGTATTCGCTCATTCCTTCTATGTAGATGATGTCGCTCAACCGAATCTTGACCATACGTCCCTCCACCTTGACGAAAAGAGAATCGGTGCTGCTGCCAATCTTCGGAAGAGAAGAGTCAGTCGGCTCCGTCGTGCCGCACTGTTCCTGACGGTTTGCTGAGGGTTGCTGCAATGTAACCGGTGTTGAAGCCTGCTCCTTTTCTCCCAGTCGCCTGCGCAACTTCTCTGATGCCCGACGGAAGTCGTCGAGTCCAAAAGGCTTTAGGAGGTAATCCACAGCATCGACCTTGAAGCCTTCCACCGCGTATTCTGAGTAGGCTGTCGTAAACACGACGAGCGGCGGAAACGACAGGCTTTTGATGAAGTCCATGCCGTTGAGGTCGGGCATGTTGATGTCGCAAAACACAGCATCTACCATGTCTTTCGACAACACCTCCTTAGCTTCCATGGCACTGGGGCATGCCTTGACAAGTTGAAGATAAGGAATCTTATTAATGAAATTAACCAGTTGTTGCAGAGCGAGCGGCTCATCGTCAATTGCCAAACATCTAATCATGATTTTCTATCTTTTGTATGGGGAGTCGGAGAAGGACGTCGTAAACGTCTGTCTTGTCCTTGATATCAAGTGTATAGCGATCATCGTAAATCAGGTCAAGCCTACGCTTCACGTTGGTGAGCCCTACTCCACCGACGGAAGGCACCTTGCTCGCCTCCGTCACGGGCTTCTTGCTGTTAATGCAGGAAAAGAGCAACTCACCGTCGTCGACGTCCATCGCGATGTTGATGAAGCTGTCCTGTTTATAGCTGACGCCGTGTTTGAAGGCATTCTCTACGAAGGTGGGGAAGATCAGTGGCGGTATGCTCACGTCGGGAAGATTGTCGGGAATGTCGATCGTCACGGTCAACCGATCGTTGTATCTCAGCCGCATCAACTTCACATAAATTCGCAGGAAAAGGATGTCGCTATGTAGAGAGACCCGGTCCTTATCGCCTTCATAGAGTACAAAACGCATCATCACAGACAGTTCTCTCAGGCATTCCTTAGCTTTCTCCGCATCCATGTCGATGAGCACCTGAATGTTGTTGAGGGTGTTCATGAAGAAGTGCGGGTTGATCTGAAACTTCAGATATTGCAGTTGCAGGAACATCCTTTCTTTCTCAAGTTGCTGTAGATGGTTGCGGTCTTGCTCTGACTTGAAATAGAACTTCACGCCGAGATTCAGTCCAAGTACGCCTACGAGCAGGAGCAGGTTCACCACATACTCCGGACCTAATGGCCCCAAGTGGTGATCATCGAAGTGACGCATGGGAAACGGGGGCTGTATGTGATTCTTTTGTGCCAACCTGTTCTCTCTTTCTATCAGCCAGAGCGGCGGACGATTTCTGCCGGGATCCGGACCATGAAGATAGTTTGACACGGCGAAGAAAATTGCCAGCAAAGCGAGCACCGAACAGAAGTATGCGACACGCATCTTCTTGATCAGTAACGGAGCCAGCAAGAAGTTATGGATAATAAAGCACAGGCAGAAGATCAAGAACCATCGCCAGATATGGAAGACTTCTTCCCAATGAAACTCTGCTTGCGTCACTGTGAAGGAACGCAAATAGAATATGATGATAGGCAATAGGAAAAACAGCAGCCACATCAGCATGTAGATGGCATTCTCAGGAGATAGCCAGTATTTTCTTCTCATTGCTATTATTAACGATCAATTATCTAACTTATTATGCTACATTATGAGCTCAAGAACGACTGATGTACTACCCGCTTGCACCATATATAGTCTTGCGCCATGATACCCGTTTCATAAAATGGTGCAAGCCTCGTGTCCCCACGAAACTTGCACCGCGAGTACTATATGAATGAAAAGACTATTCTGTCACAAATGCATTGTTTATCGTATGAACTCACTCTCTTATGACATCATTCCTACAAACTGTAATCCGATGTCCTTTTCGAGTAGCAAAGTTATGAAAAAAACTTCTTTGATGCTTTAATCTTTCAGCCAAAAGGCCAGACCATTCAGCCAAATGTCTCGTGTCAGTCCCTTTTGTACTCCACAAAGGCTTCCATCGCCTCATAGCAGGCAAGGCCGAGATCGTCGTACTTCTTTGCCGTGGCACGGTTGCGGTCTTCCGCGCGCTGCCAGAACAGTCGCTCGTCATTACCCAAGAAAGGCGCGAAGTCGGCCTGAGAAGCATGCTTGAGAATGGCGTTGCGCTTGTGGCGCAGCTGTTCAGGCGACATGGGCACACACATCTCTATATCCTTTACGTCCCACTCTGCCCACGCTCCGCGGTACATCCAGATGCGGCAATCGTTGAGCCATTCCGCTCCCGCCTGTTGCTCAAGATCTATGGCTGCGAGTACAGCATCGGTGCATTTGCGGTGTGTGCCGTGCGGATCGGCAAGGTCACCAGCCACAAAGATCTGGTGAGGCTTGATGTCCTGAAGCAAGCGGCGCACAATGTTGACGTCACGCTCTGTCATCGGATATTTCTCCACTCTGCCACTTTCGTAGAAAGGAAGGTCGAGGAAGTGGACATGATCGGAGTGCACTCTATTATATGTACTTGCCGTACGGGCCTCGCCACGACGGATCAATCCTTTGATAGTTCTTACGTCCTGCGTGTCTATGTCTCCTTCTTTCTTGTTGGCAAGAAACTGTTTGATGTCGTGATACATGCTGACGATGACCTGATCATCAGCGTTCATAAACAGTTGGTTGAAACCGTTGAGAAAGTGCATGAAACGTGTCACCTCCTCGTCGTTGACGGCAATGTCACCGCTCGTCTCGTAAGCGATGTGGACATCATGGCCTTGCTCTACAAGGCGGTGCAGGGTTCCGCCCATCGAGATGACGTCGTCGTCGGGGTGAGGCGAAAAGACGATAACCCGCTTAGGAAAGGGCATTGCACGTTCCGGACGGTAGGTGTCGTCGTCATTGGGCTTGCCGCCTGGCCATCCGGTAATCGTATGTTGCAAGTGATTGAAGATCCTGATGTTGCAGTTATAAGCCGAACCGTAGAGAGCCAAAAGCTCGGAGAGACCGTTGCTGTTATAGTCCTTGTTGGTCAGTTTCAGTATCGGTTTCTGCGTTTTCTCGCAAAGCCACGCCACAGCGGCGCAGGTGAGCTTGTCATCCCATTTGCAGTTGGAGACCAGCCAAGGGTGGACGATGCGGGTCAGCTTGGCGGCGGCAGCGAGATCGATGACCACATGTGTGTCGTTGTGAGTCTGAAGAAACGATGCGGGGATGTCCTCCGTGATAGGACCTTCTACCGTTTTTTGGATGATGTCGGCCTTGTCGTCGCCCCATGCCGTGAGGAAGATATGGCGGGCAGAGAGTATCGTGCTGATGCCCATTGTGATGCTGCAAGGCGGTACGGGCTCTTGTCCACCGAAACTCATCGTCATCTCTTCACGCGACACACTGTCGATCAGAATCAGCCGTGACCTTGAGGTGATGACTGATCCAGGCTCGTTGGCCGCGATGTTGCCGCTGCGCCCGATGCCGAGAAGAGCAATGTCTAAACCGCCATAGCGCTGGATTTGTTGCTCATATTGTGCGCACTGATCCTGAATATTCTCTTGCGCGACACTGCCATCGGGCGAGAAGATATTCTCCGGACAGATGTCAACATGGTCGAGCAAGCGGTCACGCAACTGCCGCAGACTGGTAATGGCAGAGCCGGCCTTCTGTGGAAAGTAATCATAGACATTGAAGACGATGACATTGCGAAAACTCAATCCTTCGCATTGGTGACGGCGCACGAGTTCCTCATAGATGGGTGTCAGACTCTGTCCGGTGCCGAGTGCCAATAAGCAAGGCTTGTTTTCCTGTGCCTTGGCTTTGATTTCTCTTTCGATGGCGTCGGCGATATTGTCCACGGCATCTTCTGTTTTGGGAAAGATATCTGTGTGGATTTTCTCGAAGCGAGTCAGTTCCGAACGCTCAACGGCCGTTTTGGGCTGATAGAGATTCTCGGCCACTTTGTTCAGAACGATATGGGAAGTAAGGTTGAAATGAATCATTTTTGAAGTGAACGGTAATAACGATAGGTGGAGACTTTCAGTTCATCTGTGGCTTGCTCATCGCAGACGACGACTGTGTTGGTATGGAGTTGCAGGGCGCTGGCCGGGCACATCTGTGTGACAGGTCCCTCAACAACGGCCTGAAGCGCGCGCGCCTTGTGGTGTCCGTTGCACAGAATCATCACCTCACGGGCGTCGGTCACGGTGGCTACGCCTACGGTGAGTGCCTGACATGGCGTCAGACTGGCATCACCGCCGAAGAAGCGTGAGTTGGCGATTCGGGTGTCATCGTTGAGTGTCATCACCCTTGTACGTGAACGCAGGCTCGATCCCGGCTCGTTGAAAGCGATGTGCCCGTCAACGCCGAGTCCGCCGATGAACAGGTCAATGCCGCCAGCTTGCCTGATGGCACGCTCGTAGTCTTCGCATTCGGCTTGCAGGTCCGTGGCATTGCCGTTGAGAATATGGATATTCTTTTGCGGGCAATCGATATGATTGAAAAGATGGTTGAACATAAAAGAGTGGTAGCTTTGAGGATGATCCTCAGCCAAACCGACGTATTCATCCATGTTGAAGGTAACTACATTTCGGAAAGACACCTTTCCCTCGCGGCAGGCCTTGACCAAAAGAGCATACATGCCCTCAGGCGTGGAACCTGTTGGCAAGCCTAAGACAAAGGGATGGTCAGCTGTAGGGTGCGATGCGTTGATGCGACGGATCACATGATTCGCAGCCCACTGCGAGAGCGTTTCATAGTCGTTTTCAATGATTACTTGCATGTTGGTCTTTGTTATTAAGTTGGGTATTTAAGTCAGAATTTGCTCTGATCCGAGTTTATTCTTGTTTCAGGTGACGGATGTTTCTCATCAGCCCCTCGTATTTCGCACGCTTCACGGCAGAGCCTTTGAAGAGGCGGCGATAGTCCTCGACAGAGAGCTGACGCCACTTGTCGAGTGTCATCTCAAGCAGCTCTTCTTTGGGCTGCAGTTCCGGCGTGGTGTTTGGCTTTGCAAATCTGTTCCAGGGACACGCCTGCTGACAGCGGTCGCAACCGTAGAAGCAATTGCCCATCGCCGACTGTGCTTCCTCGCTGAGCTCACCTTTGTTCTCAATCGTCTGGTAAGAGAGACAGCGGTCAGCGTTGAACTCGCCCGACTCAAGCAGGGCGTGCGTCGGACAGGCATCGATGCAGCGACGACAAATGCCGCAGCGGTTAGGCATCGGATCGTCGGGAGGAAGCTCTATGTCGAGGAAGAGCTCACCAAGAAAAAACATGCTTCCGCCATGTGGGATGATGAGCTGATGGTTCTTTCCCATCCATCCGAGTCCCGCCTTCACGGCCCAGTAACGCTCAAGGACGGGTCCGCTGTCGACGAAGACGCGATAATGTGGCGACGGTATCGGCTTCTTGCCATTGAAGCGAACCTCTTCCGGCATGATCCGGGCAGCCAGTAGCAGCAGCTTGTCGCGCATGACGGTGTGATAATCCTGCCCGAGTGCATAGCTCGCCATCTGAGGCTGGTCCTTTGGCATCGTCTGTGCGGGCGCATAGTTCAGTGCTACGGAGATGATTGTCTTTAGTCCGGGCATGATCAGCCGTGGGTCGAGACGCATGTCGAGATAGTTGTCCATATAGTCCATCCCGGCATTCATGCCGTCGCTGAGCCACTTTCTCAGCCCTTGCTCGGTCTTGGCGTCTACGCGCTCTGCCCTTGCGATGCCACAGGCTGAAAAGCCTAAGTCAAGAGCCTGACGCTTAAGTTCCGCTGCTTCTATCATGCTTTTATTTCTTTCTTGCCTTCATCGTGATCAACGGCACGAGTATTTCTTCCATCGAGATGCCGCCATGCTGGAACGTGTCGCGATAGTATTGCACGTAGTAGTTGTAGTTGTTGGGATAGGCAAAGAACGTGTTTCCTGTGGCGAAGGCGTAGGTCGTGCTCACGTTGGGCGCGGGCAGTTGGGCATCCTTGGGGGCTTTGATGGTGAAGACCTCTTTGGAGTTGTAGTTGAGGTTCTTTCCCAGTTTATACCTCAGATTGGTGTTGGTGTTGCGGTCACCGACGATCTTGATGGGCTTCTCGCAACGGATGGATCCGTGATCCGTGGTCAGGATAACACGGTAATCGCTCTGAGACAACAGCCGGAAAAGCTCGCCGATGACAGAGTGGCGGAACCAGCTCTGCGTGATGCTGCGGTAGGCTGCCTCGTCGCTGGCGAGCTCGCGCACCATCTTAGATTCCGTTCTGGCATGTGAGAGCATGTCGATGAAGTTGATCACCACCACGTTGAGGTCGTTATCCTTCAGGCTGTTGTATTGTTGCAGGAAGCGGTCGGCAGCTGCCGAGTCATTGATTTTGTGGTAGGAGAAGCGGTCGTGACGGCGGTAGCGCTCGATCTGTGTGGCGATGAGTGGTGCCTCGTTGAGATTCTTGCCTTCCTCTTCGTCCTCGTCAACCCACAGCTCCGGGAACATCTGTTGGATCTTCACAGGCATCAATCCACTGAAGATGGCATTTCGGGCATACTGCGTGGCTGTCGGCAGAATGCTCATGTACATGTCTTCCTGAATGTCGAAGAGGTCGCCAATCTCCGTTGCCAGCGTGCGCCACTGGTCCCATCGGAAGTTGTCAATGACGACAAGGAAGACCTTCTCCCCTGCGCTAATGGCGGGGAAGACACATTTCTTGAAGATGTCGGGGCTCATCTGCGGGCGGTCCTCCCCTGCTTTCTGTTGAAGGAATCGACGAGGATCCACCCAGTCAAGATAGTTTTGTTTGACGTATTTGGCAAAGCCGTTGTTGGCTTCTTCTTTCTGCATGCTCAGCATCTCGGCAAATGTGCTGTCGGTACTGCCGAGTTCCATGTCCCAATATGACAGGCGGCGGTAGACCTCCATCCAGTCTGTCCACGTGCGGCAGTCGTCGATCTGCATGGAAAGTTGCTGATATTCCTGCTGATAAGAACTCTGTGTGACCTCATTGACGATCTCCCGCCGATGGATGTTCTTCTTGAGCGTCAAGAGTATCTGACTGGGGTTGACAGGCTTGATAAGATAGTCCGCGATCTTGGAGCCTATCGCCTGATCCATGATATCTTCCTCTTCGCTCTTGGTGACCATCACCACGGGCGTCTGAGGCTGTATCTCTTTGATGCGTTGCAACGTCTCCAGTCCCGTGAGTCCCGGCATCATCTCGTCGAGCATGATCAGGTCAAACGTCTGTGTCTTACAGAGTTCTATGGCATCGGCACCATTGCTGGCAGTGGCTACCTGATAGCCTTTCTTCTCCAGAAAGATGAGATAAGCCTTGAGCAAATCCATCTCGTCATCTACCCATAATATGTCTCCGTTGTTCATCTTTAAAATCCGTCTAAATCGTAATACTCATCCTCTAAGTCAAAGGACTTCTCTTTCTTTGGCTGCGCCTTGGAATTTGCTTTCGCCTTGTCGTTCTGAGACTTGTTACCGGCCTTGCCGGCCGCACCTTGCTTAGCGGAGGCGCTTGTTTTATTTCCCTGTGTCTTATTTGATTGTGAAGCGTCTATCTTGGAAGGTTTAGCGGGTACCGGTGTGTCATCGAAGATGATATCAGCACCATTGGTCATGTCGGGAAAGAGTTTCGGCTTTTCCGTTTTCTTCTTTTCCTCAGCCTTGTTGGCCGTCTTCCCGGCTGCAGTCTCCTTCTTTGTTCCGCTCTCTTGTGCTTTGGGAAGAGGCTGTTGTTGCTGAGATTCCTGCTGCTTAGGTTTGACAGCTGGGGTTACCGCCTTGTTTTCCACCTTTTTCTGCTTTGTCGCGGGCAAGACAGTCGGGGCATCATCGTCATTCGTCGGGATGATAATACCACCTTGCTTCTGCCCATTCTCTGGTTCTGTGACAACTTCTGTCGACAGGCTCTTACCCTTGTTTTGGTCAGCGTCGTTGTCAACGGGAATATACGTGGAGGAAGATCCCTGCGTATCTTCCGGTTCTACTGTGATGCCATTGAGGTAGTCGTCGACCTCTTTCTCTGTCATCGGTAGCTTTTCTTTGTCGGGCTGGGTGACAACCTCTGCGGGTTCGATCAGCAATCTGGAGGTTGAAATCTTCAACGGCGCGAAATGGGTGTTGTAGAACTTGGAATAGTCGTCGTAACTGAACTGTGCTCCCAACAGTGGCAGATTGATCTCAGAGACGATAAAAGCCCGGGCTTTGCCTGTCAGTTTCTGCACCGAAGGCTGTTGCATCACTTGATTGGCGTACTGGCGTGCTTCATCGTAATTGTTGAATCCGGAGATCCTCATACGGTGTATGCCGTCCAAGTCGTCAATGACAATGTCGAAGTCACGTACGAGATAGCTCGTGAAGTTATAGCGAGCCACCTGGAACAGCAGCTGGTTTTCCCTGACCGAATTGGGAGCGTAGACCAGCAGGAAGCAGAAAGGAGTGTTACGCTCATTGCTGAGCTTCATCTCTTTTTTCTTGTCGGCCTCGGTCAGCACGTCGGTACGCCGTTGCCAAAAGTTGCCGATGTCGAAATGTCCGCCGTGGAGTTGCCGACCGGCCTTCACTCCGTTGATGATCATTCCGGCCAGTTCGGTCAGCTTACTCTCGGGGAAACGAGCCACCAGAGAGTCCATCGCTGCGAGACATCCTTGGCTGTCGCCCTCATTGAGGCGGCTCAGTCCACCGATGAAGATGAACTTATCGCGGTTTTGTCCCTGGGGGAACCGCTGGGCCGAAACACGATTGTTGGCCGCTACCTCGGTATAGCGCTCAGCCTTGAAAGCATCGTAGGTGGCACTATAGAGCGAGTCCTCGATCTGCTCGCCATAGCGTGCGTTGGACAGATAGTTGGGATCAGAGAGCAGCGTCGTCCAATGGCTCTTGGGGAATTTGACTTTCAGCGTTGCCACCTGTTGCTGAGCCTGGGTCATGTCGCCCATGCGTGAGTAGAGCAAAAAGAGGTGATAGAGCACCTCAACGGCCTTCTCGTAGTCGGGATAATTGCGGTTCAGGCGCTCCAAGGCTTTGCGACTGAGTTCCATATTGCCCAACTGGTCCTTGAAGATGATGCCACTGTTGAACAATCCGTCGCAAAGAATGATGTTGCTGGCCTTGAGTTGCTCGGCTGTGAAAGGTATTTGTGCCATGTAGTATTCTCTCGTGTGAGGATCCTCAGAGGGCTTGACCGTCTTGGAATCTTCTGCCGTAGAGTCAGCCGAGGCTTCCTTTCCGGTGTCCATATTATATAAGGAGTCAGTGGACGCAAGGTCCATGTTGGCCTGACCATCGGCCACCACCGTCTTGTTGGCACGCTGCCAGTTGTCGACATTCTTGCGTTTTCCCCACAGCCGTTGGAATTGTTCCTTACCTTGCTGCACGGCCATAGGGTTATAGAAATACCAGGCGCCATTTTGCTGGAAGCCCGTCGTGTTGGTCTGACGCTGCGATGATCTCTGCTGTGTGCGCTCCATGTCATTGCCTTCCGACAGTTGGTTGGAAGCGTCCTGCGCCTCTTGCGCGCGTTTTTCCTTCTTTTCCTTCTGTTTCAAAGCCTCGATGACGCGGTCGATGGCGGCGTTGCGATGAGCGTCATCCATCTTTGCCAGCGACTGCAGAGAGTCTTGCAGATGCACGGCTTCGGTATAGGGGACGAGAGCGTCAAGGATTTTGGATCGTTCCGTGAGCTGTGCATAGTCCTTCCGCTCCTTGTCCAACATGCCGACCGCCTGGGTATAGCAACGCTGTGCATCGGCAAACCGTTCCTTGTCCCAATACAGATTTCCCAGTTTCAGCATCAGCACACCCTTCTCCACTCCATTGCGTGTGGACTTGGCACCGCCCCGCTCGTAAGCAGAGATAGCCTTTGCCGTGTCGCGCTGGGAAAGAAAGATATTACCCATCGCATAGTATACCTGGTCGAGATAGTCTTTGTTCTTGTCAGAAGCCGCCATGCGCTTGAGCCTGCCGATCATCTTCCCCGCCTGCCGGGCAGCCATGACTTCCGTCTGAGCCACACGGGCATTGAGTTCCAGCTCATAGGGCGGATTGGTGCGGACAGCCCTTTGATATGCCTTATAGGCATCCTGATTCATGTTGGTGAGTGCATAGATCTGCCCGAGCAGGAAATACTCGCGTGCTTTCTGTTTGCGTCGCATCTCATGGCGGATGACCTTTTTCAGATGGGGGATCGCATCGGCATAGTGCTGTGTATGGATATAGTAGTCGGCCAGCGTATAGTCCCATTCCTTGCGGGCAACACTGGGTATCGTGTCGCGGCGGGCATTGCGGATGACCTCCTCGGCATCGTAGAGCCATCCACTCTCCACGTAGGTCTTGGCCAGCCAAGCCTGGGCACGGCTATAGATGGCCGGTTGAGTGGCATAGAGGCGCGACATGTAGTTGAATGTAGAAGCGGCTCCATCGAAGTCTCCCTCGTAAAACTGCGAGCGTCCCATCAGCATCCAAGCCTTCCACAGAAAGGGATTATACTCTCTCCGTTGCAGCCATTCGATGTCTCGCGCCGTCTTTTTGCGGTTTTTGTCCCATTCGGGTCGTCGTTTGATGCTATAACGCTGAATGGCCTTCTGCGATTTCTGTATTGCCCTGTCGTAGTTGGATTTGCCCAGTTCACGGCTGTTTTTGTTGCCGACGGTATAGAGAGGGATCAGTTCCGTGAAGTTGTCTTTGTTGCCATTCTCTTTTTCCAGAGAACCGTCGATGTAGGCCAGCGTACCATTATAATAGGTGTTGTAATGGGCGTTGAAGGCCTTCCACCAGCGAGTGCCCGCGGTGTTCTTGCTACTGGAGCAGCCCGCTATGACACCGATGAGGACTGACAGTAGGGAGACGGATATCAGAAATGTACTTCGAACCTTCACTTTGTGATTTATTCTCAAGCTATTTCATCATTGCCACGTATTCATCCTTCAGAATGTCCGGCAATTCTATTCCTCTGAGATGGAGGCTTCTGCCCCATGCCGCGACTTCTTCCGGGTGCAACGACTCCAACACTTCTGCAAACTGCTCAACCTCTTCGTCGGTGTACAGATTGGAAGGACGACCTTTGAAAGCGTCTAGTTCCTCATCGTCGAAATATTCGATGGGCTTTGTCGCCGCTTCCAGCATGCAGTCCTGCTCGCACTTGTCGTTGAAGCCCGTACAGGTGGCGCAACTGTCCGAGGCGTCAGGGATGAAAGGAGCCTCGTCGTGTCCCCGACGACGTAAAAGCAAACTGGAGCCCGCACTAATGAGGCCCAGCACGACGAGACTGATGAGGAGATAGACGATGATGCTCATTGTTGCTCTTCAATAAGGAATCCAGCTTGGCGCAGGTCGCTCCAAAAATGGGGATAAGACTTGCTGACGACTTCGGGATGATTGACGCACAGATGGGGATGCACGATGGCAAGAGGAGCAAACGACATGGCCATGCGGTGATCTTCGTAAGTGTCGATGGCGTCGAAAGTAGGCTCGCAACGTCCGTGATCCCAAATCAGTTCGCTGTCATTCACGCTACGGATGAGGAAGCCCATCTTGCGGAGTTCGTTTTTCAAGGCTTCTATGCGGTCGGTTTCCTTGATCTTCAGGCTCGCCAGACCTGTGAAGTGGAAGGAAACTCCCAAAGCGCAGCAGGTCACCACAACGGTCTGAGCCAAGTCGGGACAGTTGATGAAGTCAAAGTCTAAATGCTGCACACCACCGATCTTATGTTTCAGTGTGGTAAAGGTCTCACCCGTATTGGGATCAGTACTGAACGAGGTCTTTACACCTAAGAGCGAGAAGATGTATTTGATGATCGAGTCGCCTTGGCGTGAGCTGTCCATGAGTCCGTTGAGCCTCACCTCAGGCATGCTGTCGCCGAAGAGAGCCACCATCTCATACCAGTAGCTGGCTGCGCTCCAGTCGTTCTCAATGACATAGGGTTTGTTGACGTAAGGCTGAGGTTTTACCTCTATCGTGGTGTTGTCCATCCAACTGGCTTGTGCGCCAAAGTTTCCCATCACCCACAGCGTCAGGTCGATGTAAGGACGTGAGATGATTTCGCCTTGAAGTGTCAGTTGCAAGCCATTTTTCAGCATAGGACCAATGAGCAGGAGAGCTGAGATGAACTGAGAACTGACATTGCCGGGGATTTCCAGCTGGCCGCCTTCCAGCTGATGACCTTTGATGCGCAAGGGAGGAAAACCCTCCTCACCGGCGTACTCGATGTCAGCGCCCAGTGCGCGCAAGGCGTCAACCAAGATTCCAATGGGTCTGTGCTTCATGCGTTCAGAACCCGTGATGACACGCTCGCCGGGTGTGAGAGACAAATATGCCGAGAGGAAACGCATGGCCGTGCCTGCTGCCTTCACGTCGATGACTTCTCCGGCAGACTTCAAGGCGTTGATGACCACGGCCGTGTCGTCACAGTCGGATAAGTTGGTGGGCACATGCTCTCCGCCGCTGAGGGCGTAGATGATCAGTGCTCTGTTGCTGATGCTCTTCGATGCCGGCAGTTTGATGCTGGCGTCGAGCGTTTTCGGGGCTGTAATATCGTATGTCATAATCTATTGGTTGCTTATTTTATGATCGTGAATTTCAAATCCAGCGGGTGACTGTCGTCTGTGGCCCGTGTTCTGGTGTTGATATTGTTTTTCTTGGGTCCGGGAATGAGTGGACTGTAGTAGAGCACGTTCCTGATACGTTTTTTCTGATCTGCTGTGATCTGGAATCCCATCGTCAAACTGTAGTCCATGATGTTGTCCGACTCAAAGATCTTGCCGTCACATGAGTTTCTTGACAGCATCTTCTTAGTAATGCTGGGGTCGTTTTGCTCGAAGTTCAGCGTTTCCAAATAATTATTATAGTCGATACGATTATACGATGGCGTGTCCTTGCAGTAGTCGGTGTCACCGCAAGAGTCTGCTGGCTGAAAGCTTCCGTCTTTCTTTTCTTCCGTGAAAGCATGATAGAGACCGAGATAGTGTCCCAGTTCATGTGCCATCGTGACGACGACATCTGCCGTGGAGAGTGCATGGGCTGTGTGGTTGTCGTCTGTGTATCGGTCAGATTGGAAATAGCCACCACCAGAAGCCTGTGCGGCATAAGTGCTGTTGATAGAAGAGCAAAGCGGATATTTCAGTTGGTTTTTGGCAATATACTGTGTCTTGACGTTGTCCAGCCCCTCTACTCTGTTGTCTACCGTGTGCGGCATGTGAGAGATGCCCAACGTCACCTCATTGGAAGACGCTGATTTGAAGTTGAACATCATCACATTGATATATTGGTTGGGGTCCCAAATATATTTCACATTGGCACCGGTGTTGTCAGACATGAAGGCACTGACGTCGATGGGATAGTCGCCGTCGTACTTCACATATTCCACTCCGGGTGTTCCAAGTTTCTTACCCTTCTCGTCCTTCTCAGCCAAAACGAACTTCAGATGGAGGTTCTCGCTCTTGCCATAGATTCCGCCTTGGTAGATCTCGTTGACATATTGCAGCAGATTCTTCAAGCGTGCGGCAGGAATATATTGGCTGGCATCAGACTGATTCTTATAAAGGACATGGAAGATGACCGGCAACTGATATTCATAGTTGCTGTCAATCTCAGCCGTGTCTGTGACCAGAGTGCTTTTGTCTGTCGACATCAGCCCGTTATCACCGCCGCAGGCGCTCAGCCCTAAGCATAGTGCCAAGAGCAACCACAGGACAATATGTTTTTGTTTGATGATCATCTATTGTACTTTGCGTCTTTCTTTTTACGTCTTGCAAAAATACAAAATATCCCTTGAAATAACGTAGTTACGCCCTATATATTTACATTAAAAACAACAAACAAATGAAAAAGTTGCCCGAAAATTTGGTGATGTCAAATAGAATATGTACCTTTGCACTCGGTTTTGAAAACAACGGGATTTGGCGCAGTTGGTAGCGCACACGTCTGGGGGGCGCGAGGTCGCTGGTTCGAGTCCAGTAATCCCGACAAGTAAATAAAACCGTTGACTCGCTAGCTCAGTTGGTAGAGCACAACACTTTTAATGTTGGGGTCATGGGTTCGAACCCCATGCGAGTCACTCAGAGGGAGAGCCAAACGCTCTCCCTTTTTCGTTAGCTTCCAGTCAATTAGTTGATAAAACACTGATTCTCAGTTGCTTCGAGGGATTGAAATCAAGTGGACACGCTACGACATGATACGACAGGGATTGTCAGCTTACGACATAGTTTTGATACTCTGTTTGATACCCTGCTCGATACCCCTTCTCTGGTATCAATTCCTATCTGTTGTTCAATCGTACTTATTGGTAAAAGTATGAACAATTTATCTGTTCGGCTGGTCTTTGATAGAAAGCATACTCCCTTTTTTCATACCTGTACGTCACCCCCGTATTTCCCCATCTGCCCTACAGCTCATTCTTATTTCTTTTACGAATCTATGTAATCGGAATTGCTCAACAACGAGAAGGAGATTCTAAACCTTTGTAGTGCTATTCTCATAATTTTAAATACAGCAACGTGTGCAAAGGCAGCAAACAAGGGATAAAACAACACCACCACGACCTTTCTATCGCTCTTTTGCACAAAGAACTGCATTTTATTGCCACAAAAAAGTAAATATTCCAAATATTTTATGTAAGTTTGCCATAAATATAATCAAGTCACCATGAAACAACACCTATTCTCTGACAAAGCAACTGCTTTTCGACAGTTAGCGTGGGCACTGCTATTGCTCTGCCTCTACCCCCTCACAGCCTCCGCCCAGCAGCAAGACAAGTTGCTCACGCTCCTTCGTGACCGGCTGAAATACAACTTCGCCGAGCTGCAAAAGCAGGCGGTGAAGCCCTATTTCATGAGCTATCGCGTGGAGGACAACGACACGCACACGATCACCAGTGCCTTCGGCGTGCTCAACGGCAACAACGACAGTCACATGCGATCGTTTATCCCACAGGTACGCGTCGGTTCCATGGCACTTGACAACTACAAGGACGATACCGACAGCAGACGCCAGCAGGGAGCCACACTGCCCTTTGACGACACTGCCACCGACGGCATCACCACCAACTTCTGGCAAGCCACGATGGCTGCCTACGACGGTGCTGTGGAGGCATACGAGGACGCCAAGAGCAAGGCCGCCACGTCAGCCGCCGACGAGGACAAGGCACCCTGCTTCTCCAAAGCACCGGCCGAGCGCTACTACGAAGAGCCGCTTGATCCCACCACGACGAAGCTCGACGACCAGCAATGGGTCAAGAAGCTCAATGCCGTCAGCGCCGTGTTCAAAGCGGATCCTACCCTTCAGAACGGTACGGCAGCACTGATCTATGAGGTCAACCGATCCTATCTCGTCAACACCGACGGCACCGAGGTGGTGCAGAACCGGCGCTCGGCGCGCATTGTCATCCTCGCGCAGGCCATGGCCGACGACGGCATGATGCTGCCTGTGTTGCAGGACTTCTTTGCCTTCAACCCCGACTCGCTGCCCTCTGAGGAGCGTCTCGTCAGCGCAGCACAAGACCTGCTCAAACGTGTACAAGCCCTGAAGGCTGCTCCCGTCGCCAATCCCTATACCGGTCCGGCCATCCTCTCGGGTCCGGCTGCCGGCGTCTTCTTCCATGAGATCTTCGGTCATCGTCTCGAAGGCCACCGCCTCAAGAAAGGCGGCGAGACCTTTAAGAATATGGTCGGCAAGCAAGTGCTGCCCACCACCTTCAACGTCTATTGCGATCCTACGCTGCGCCACTATGCCGGCGTGGACATGAACGGCAGCTACCGCTACGACGACGAAGGCGTGAAAGCCCGTCGCGTCGACAATGTCGTAAACGGCGTGCTGCGCTCCTTCCTCATGAGCCGCAAGCCCATCGACGGCTTCCCCGAGAGCAACGGACACGGCCGCGCTGACCTGAAAAGCGATCCCGTCAGCCGACAGTCCAACCTGATCGTGGAGACCACCAAGTCCTATACAGATGCCCAGCTGCGCGACATGCTCATCCGCGAGGCCAAGCGGCAGGGCAAGCCCTACGGCTATTTCTTCCGTACGGTGACGAGCGGCTACACGATGACGGGCGAAGGCGGAAGCATCAACTCGTTCAACGTCACGCCCGTGGAGGTCTACCGTGTCTTTGTCAACGGCAAGCCCGACGAGCTCGTGCGTGGTGTGAGCCTCATCGGCACACCGCTCTCGATGTTCTCCCATATCCAGGCAGCAGGCGACCGTCCCGCCGTGTTCACCGGCAGCTGTGGCGCAGAGTCGGGTTGGGTGCCCGTGACAGCCTGCGCCCCCGCCGTCTTTGTCAGTCAGATAGAGACCCAACGTGCACAGAAGACCGACTTCGTACCGCCGATCCTCAAGGCTCCTATATATAATAAGGAGTACCAACCGCTCACCAATGCTATCGGCAAGGATGTCGACAACGTGATCTTCACCGCCATGAGCGACGACATGAAACGGTCGATGGACAGCCTGCAACTCGAAGGATCGCCCAAGCCGTTTTATCTCGACATGATGGCTACACGCTCACGTGGTTTCGACATCACCGGCGAATTGGGTGGCATCTCCTTGAGCGACCAGACACCGTGGCACACCTATCTGTCCACCCATCTGCTTCTCGGCAACTATAAGAGTACCAACGAACTGCCGGGACAAGAGAACGTGCTCGGACTCAACAATGGCGAACAAGTCGACTACAACGACATCCGCCGCGCCTTCTGGCAACTCAACGACGCCGCCTATAAGCAGGCTGTGGTATTGCAGGCACAGAAGAACTCTTACTTGAAACAGAATCCTCCCTCGCTCGATCTGTCAAAGCTCCCCAACCTGCAACCGATGAAGCCTGCCACGCAGATCGTCGACGACAACTCCGGCTTCGACATCGAAATGCCAAGGTTGGAGCAGACCGCCAAGCGCCTCTCTGCCGTCTTTGAGCACTATCCCAAGCTCTATTACACCTCGGTGAAGATCAGCGGAGAGCAGATGGTCTCTTACCGCCTGACATCTGAAAACGTGAAGATCAAGCAGCCCCATCACCGTGTCATCATCACTGCCGAAGCCTACTTCCGCGATGCCGACCAGGTGGAGCAAAGCGATGACTACACCTTCGCCTACGAGAGTACGGCTGAGATCCCTGCCGACGACGTGCTGGAAGCTCAGGTACGCGCCTTTGCCGACAGCTGCATGACGCTCTGTCAGGCACCCGCTATGCCGAAATACTACAAGGGTCCGGCCCTCTATGTCGACGGTGCCGCCATGAACTCTCTCGTCGACAACCGACTGATCTCAGAGCCTTCCTACGAAGAAAATGGCGACGACATCGGACAGAAGATCGGTGAGCCCTTCATCAGCAACATGATCTCTATCGTCAACCGCAACGACCTGAAGACCTACGAGGATCAGCCGGTCTATGGCCACACGACGGCAGATGCCGACGGCGTGACACCGGCTCCACAGTTCACGCTCATCGACCATGGCGTGCTGAAGGCCAAACTCAACGGTGCCGCACCTACGCTGTTCGCTCCCGCCACCACGGGCAGTGCACGTTTCTTCAACGATCCCGACAAGCCAAGCATCGGCACGGGCTTCAACACCATGCAGGTGCAGGCTACATCGACCACACCGGAGAAAGACATGTTGAAACTGCTCATCAAACAGGCAAAGAAACGGAACCTGCCCTTCGCCTACATCGTGGAGATGCCGCTCCGTCAGTCTGCCACACGACTCTACCAGGTCGACGTGAAGACGGGAGCCATGAAACTGATGAAGACTGACCAGAACATGACACCATCAGACGATGAGCTGATGAATATCCTCGCCGTTTCGAACAAGGAGAATCTCTTCAACGTCATCAATCCTTATACGTTCACCGTCATCTATCCACACAGTTTCCTGCTCAACGAGATCGAGCTCAACAAGGCTACCATGGAGGTGCAGAAAGAGTTCGAGATCCCGTACCCGGTTAGCGAATGATGAGTGTTGAATGTTGAATGATGAATGGATTCAATGTTGAATGTTCAATGAAAACAATGATCAATGTTGAATGCTCAATGTTAAATATTGAATGGAGAATGTAGATAAGAGCTAAAAAGAAGTCATATAATATGCAGATGAGAAAGATTTTCATTGCCATGCTGCTCGTGCTCACGATGCCGGCCATGGCGCAAAGAGCAAAAGAGGAAATCAAGGCCGACCGCAATCTCGCGGCCAGCAACTATCTCGCCTATCCCGGACCGAAACAGAAGCTGACCAAGGCACCGGAAGGCTACACACCTTATTATATTAGTCACTACGGCCGCCACGGATCACGCTATCTCATCAGTCCAGCCCAATACAGCGACGCGGTGAACATCCTGGCCAAAGCCGACAGCCTCGGCAAGCTCTCGCCACGCGGTCACGACGTGCTCGACAAAGTAAGAATACTGGTCGCTGAAGCGCAGGGACGCTTAGGTGAGCTGACACCATTAGGCGCTGAGCAGCACCGCGGCATCGCCCACCGCATGTACATGCGCTTCCCGCAGGTATTCAACGGCAACGTGCACGTCGACGCACGCTCCACCATCGTCATCCGCTGCATCCTCTCCATGGAGAATGAGCTCATGGAACTGGCCCGTCTCAACCCACGCATGGTCATCACCAGCGACGCCAGTCAGCACGACATGTACTACATGAACGATGAGCACGGTAAATACAACAAGCTGCGCGACACGCCGGAGGCCCGTCAGGCACTCGCCGACTTCAACAAGAACCATGAGAACTACAGCCATCTGATGGGACTGCTCTTCAACGACACGGCCTACGCCCACACCATCGATGCCAACAAGCTCGGACAGCGTCTCTTTGACCTGGCCGCCAACATCCAGAGCACGGAACTCAGACATAAGTTCAGCCTCTGGCCGATCTTCACCGACAATGAGGTCTATGACTCCTGGCAACGCAAGAATGCGATGTGGTATATGTATTACGGTCCCTCACGACAGGCTCACAGCTATGGACTGCTCACGCAAGCCAACCTGCTGAACAATATCATCACGACGGCCGACAGCTGTCTGCTTCTCCAGCATCCCGGTGCTACGCTGCGCTTTGCCCATGAGTCGGATGTCATGCCACTGGTGTGCCTGCTCAACCTCAACCACTACGGCGAGACCATCGACGACCTCGAACAGCTCGATGACCGCGGATGGAACAACTACGACATCTATCCCATGGCATGCAACGTGCAGTTCATCTTCTATAAGCCCAACACGGCCACGGATCTCACCAATGCCGACATCCTCGTCAAGGTGCTCCTCAACGAAAACGAAGCCACATTGCCTATCTCTACAGACAAAGCACCTTACTACCACTGGAAAGATGTGCATGCCTATCTCCTTCATCGGTTGGAGCAATTAAAATAGGCTGCCTTAGCTCCAGATGATGGACCTGTGACTGTTCAGCAAATTTCCCGGTGTGAGATATATTCGCTGAACAGATACGCTTCTGTCCCATGATTAGAAAAATCATTAAAAAGCGACAAAACCTTAATCTTTCTTGCTGAAAATGAGTAATTTTGCAGTATGATAATCAATGTAATGGACTTGGTACAGCTCAAAGCCTACGCCCGCCAGTATGGTGTGGCGCTGGCTTTGGTGTGGACTGCCAGCTTCTTGAGCATCGTCTTTGCTCCTGCCTCCGTGTTGGGCAGTCTGCTGGCGCTGAGCACACCGATCGTTGTGGGCTGGTTTTTAGTGCGCTTTCGCAACGACGCTTTGGACGGGCATATCTCCTTCCGTCGCGGCTATGCGTTTAGTTGCTATACGTTTTTCTATGCGTCTCTGCTCTTTGCGGCCGTGCAGTTTGTTTATCTCCGCTTCTTCGACCATGGCGCTTTCATGGCTATGCTCGGCGCGTCGATCAAGACGATGGAGGATGTCTACCGCCAAGAAGGTGCCGCTGCCTTGCAGGCTGTGGAGCAGATGAAGCAGACCATCGGCATGGTGGGACAGCTCTCGCCCTTGCAGCTGACCTTCGTCGTCATGATGGACAACCTCTTCATAGGCGCGCTGCTCAGCCTGCCCATTGCGCTGGCGTGCCGGACAAAGGCTTACATGCCCACCAACGGACAAGAGAACCACGGACAGCACGAGCACGCTGAATAGCACCAAGCAAAACACTTACCAACCACCTAAAAAAGAAAGAAAACATCATCATGGATATATCTGTTGTAGTACCCCTTTTCAATGAGGCAGAATCGCTGCCGGAACTGCACGCCTGGATCCAGCGCGTCATGCAAGCCAACAACTTCTCTTACGAGATCATCTTTGTCAACGACGGTTCCACTGACAACTCCTGGGACGTCATCGAGGAGCTGTCGAAGAAGGACGGCAACGTCAAGGCTATCAAGTTCCGGCGCAACTACGGTAAGAGCCCGGCTCTCTACTGCGGTTTTAAGAAGGCTCAGGGCAATGTGGTCATCACCATGGACGCTGACCTCCAGGACTCGCCCGACGAGATCCCGGGCCTCTACCACATGATCAAGGATGAAGGCTATGACCTCGTCTCGGGCTACAAGCAGAAACGCTATGACCCGCTGTCGAAGACAATTCCTACGAAGCTCTTCAACGCTACGGCGCGCAAGATCTCGGGAATCCACAATCTCCATGACTTCAACTGCGGACTGAAGGCTTACCGCCGCGACGTAGTGAAGAATATTGAGGTCTATGGAGAGATGCACCGATATATCCCATATCTGGCCAAGAACGCCGGATTCACCAAGATCGGGGAGAAAGTCGTGCACCATCAGGCCCGTAAATACGGTCACTCGAAGTTCGGCATCAACCGTTTCTTCAATGGTTATCTCGATTTGCTGACGCTGTGGTTTCTCACCAACTTTGGCAAGAAACCGATGCATGTCTTTGGTTTCATCGGCAGCATCGTCTTTTTCATCGGCTTCCTCTCGCTCTGCTGGCTCTTCGGTGAGAAGATCTATAACCTCTGCAACGGTGTCTATGGCGATCTGCTCAGCCAGCACGCCTCGTTCTTCGTGGCGCTCACGGCACTCATCCTCGGCTCGCAGTTCTTCCTCGCCGGCTTCATCGGTGATCTGATCAGCAGGCAAAACCCAAGCAGGAATGACTATCAGATTGAGAAGGAAATAGATTAAAAGACCCTCTAACTCTAGACTCTCTCTAGCTCTCCCTAAGAGGGAGAGAATTGCAATACCCGGCAACAATAATAATAACATTGGTATCAACAAATATGCGAAATAACAATCATCCTTCCAATGGCTCCTTTCGATGGGCATTTCCCTCCCTTTTAGGGAGAGCTAGAGAGGGTCTGCTCTTTCTTCCTCTCTTTCTTTTGCTCTTCCTCGTCTCTTGCTCCTCCGTTGACTGCCCTCTTAACAACACGGTGTATGCCAACTATAAGCTCATGGGCAAGGTAACGACGCTGCCCGACACGCTCACCATCTGGACCAGCCGCAACGATGGCAACGATACCATACTCATCAACCAACAAGTCAACACCGACAGCTTCACGCTGCCCGTGAGCTACGCCCGTGACCGCGACATCCTCTACTTCCGTACCAACCACACCATGGACACGGTGACCATCGACAAGACCAACATCCCGCACTTTGAGTCCGTGGACTGTGGCATGAACTATTTCCATGAGGTCAAAGGCATACACTACACACGCAATGCCATCGACTCCATCACCATCCAAAACCGCGATATCACCTATGATGCATCCAAGAAGCATTTCTATGTATATTTTAAGGAGTATCGTTATTAGTCTCTTGATGCTCCTCGCTCCCGCCGTCTACGGTCAGAAGAAGGCGATGCAGAAGCAGCCGCAACAGCCACGCCACCTTTCCAAAGAGGAGCAGGAAGCCCTGCGGCGCAAGGAGATCGATGACTCCATACCCTTCTTCCGAGGCGTACAGGTTAAAGTCGACGCCATTGGACTCGTTCAGAAGGCCGTTTCGGATTACGGACAGTACGAAGCCGGCGTGCGCGTGAACTTCAAGGATAAGTATTTTCCCGTCGCGGAGTTTGGTCTTGGTAAGGCTGACCACCGCGAGGTGACGACGGCAATCAGCTATCACACCTCCGCACCTTACGCCAAGATTGGTATGGACTTCAACATCATGAAGAACAAGCACGACATCTACCGTACCTATGTCGGTGCCCGCGTTGCCGGTACTTCCTTTAAATACGATGTCGACAATCCCGCCATCATCGACCCAGTCTACGGTGGCAACCATCCGGTGCACGAAGAGGGCGTGAAAGCCAAGTACACATGGATGGAAGCACTGGCGGGCATCGACGCGAAAATCTACGGGCCGATACACCTCGGCTGGAGCGTACGCTACTACCGCCGACTCTCCCACGACGACGGGCCGCTGGGCAACGTCTGGTATGTGCCGGGCTTCGGAAAGCAAGCCTCCACACGCATCGGTGGCACCTTCGACATCATTGTGGAACTTTGATCCTATGACCTATGAAGAAAAAGAATGTCCTGAAAATCATCTTCCTTGCCGTTCTCGTCGTGGGCACGGTGCTGATCATCATGCAGCAGCGCAACACGCCTTATCAGCACGATACGGGTTTTGTCTTCGGCACGGAATACCATATCACCTATCAGTCCTCAGACGACTTGCAGCCGGAAATTGACAAGGCGTTGGCACAAGTTGACACAGCACTCTCGCCTTTCAATAAGCAGTCGGTGATCACGCAGGTCAACAACAACCGGCCGGTGAAGCTCAGCGAGATGTTTACTGAGGTGTTCAGCAAGGCCGAGTCCATCTCGCGTGAGACCGACGGTGCCTTCGACATCACTGTGGCACCGCTCGTCAACGCGTGGGGCTTCGGCTTTAAGTCGGGTGTGCATCCCTCGCGCCATATCGTCGACTCGTTGCGGCAGTTTGTAGGCTATAAGAAGGTGGCACTCGTCGACGGCCGCATCGTCAAGAAGGATCCGCGACTGATGCTCGACTGCTCGGGCATCGCCAAGGGCTACGGCGTCGACGTGGTGGCGAAACTCCTGCGCGACAAGGGTGTCGAGAACTTCATGGTGGAGATCGGCGGCGAGATCGTCACGAGTGGCATCAGTGAGAAACGACTACCCTGGAAGATAGGAGTTACAAAGCCTACCGATGACGCTACGCAGACCAACCAGGAGCTGCAGACGGTGCTCAACGTCACGGACAAAGCCATGGCAACAAGCGGCAACTATCGCAACTTCTATTATAAAGGCGGCAAGAAATACGCTCATACCATCGACCCGAAGACGGGCTATCCCGTGCAGCACAACATCCTGTCGTCGACTGTGCTGGCCTGTGACTGCGCCACAGCCGATGCCTATGCCACCGCGTTTATGGTCACAGGACTGAAAGGTGCGCAGGCGATTCTCCGCAAGCATCCCGAGCTGATGGTCTACTTTATCTACGACGATGGCAAGGGGCACAACCAGGTGTGGTACTCGCCCTCGATGAAAAAGGCCATCGCGGAATAAAACTGTCGTGACGCATGGCCGCTGAAATCTTCAAGACGCTCGTCAGCTTTCCGCTTTTCATCGGCATGGGACGGGAAGAGCTGGAGACTATCGTGGCGAAGACGAAACTCTCCTTCCACACGATGCGCGAGGGAGAGGTCATCGTCGACACGACGACACGCAGCGGTATGCTCGTCATGCTCACCGACGGTACGGCTGTGGCTACGTCCTACTCCGATGATAAAGCCTACTGGGTGGAGGAAGACATCAACGGCCCCGTGCTCGTGCAACCGGAATATGTCTTCGGTTTGGCGCAGCGCTTTTCTCAGTTATGGAAAGCGAAGACCACCTGCCATCTCATCACGCTCGACAAGCAGGAGATCCTCAAGCTCAGCGACAACTCGCTCATCTTCCGCCTCAACCTCCTGAACCTGCTCTCCACGCAGGTACAGAAGCGGCAAGCACTCTTCTGGCGTGCCGCGCCACACTCCGACGAGGAGTTCCTTCGCCGTTTCTTCCTGGTGCATTCGATACGCCCGGCAGGCAGGAAGGTTCTCCACATCAAGCTCACAAGAATAGAAAAAGAGCTGAACATCGACCGTCGCCGCCTGTCTGCCGTTCTCCGACAATGGGAGCGGGCCAACCTTGTGATATGGACTCGCGGCTGCATCTTCATTCCGGCACTGGAGAAGATCATCAACCGGTAAGCATGGACTTATGGTGACACATGGCCGACGGAAGAGATGTGGCAGAATGTCCAGAACTACTAATAAACTTGACAAAGAACCCTTCCCGCGAACGTTTGTTCCAGAGAGAAAAGAAGAAAAGTAGAAAGCAAAAAACGCCTTCTTTCTTTTAAAAGTATGGCATTCTATCGACATCTCACCAAGATGATGCGCACATCTCAGTGAGATGATATGATCATTTCACTGAGATGGCAGTATCATTGCACCATAATGACAACAAAAAATGGCACTTTTGGCGGCTCTACGGCTGCTAAAAGTGCCTTTTTCTTTGGCGGAGTGATGCTGTCTTGTTTATATTGCGCTATCTGTCAGCAAATTACAAAAACATGCGTAAAAATCGCGAAATTGCTGTCTGGTGGTCTGTTGCTTGAAAAGAACGCGCTCTCGTCGCCGCTTTTTTGTCAGAATACACAACATAACTCTTGGTGTGATAAATGAGCTACGGACTTTGTAAATTCATTATTTTGGCATTTCACTCTCGTCATTCTGTCTGCAACCTTATTAGAACGGGTAACCGATGGCGAAGTGGAGGCTCTGACTGTCGCGGAACGAGCCGACGTTGTAGAAGCCGCTCTTGTAGGGCACATGCAAGCCGACGCCCCAGTCCACACGGATGACCAGGAAGTCCATGTCGTAGCGCAGACCGACACCCGTGCCGAGTGCCATCTCCTTGAGGAGGTTCTTCGGTTCGAAATGTCCGCCGCTGCGGTCGTCCTTGTGCAGCGACCACACGTTGCCTGCATCAAGAAACATCGCACCATAGAGGTTGCCGAACAGCCGCGGGCGGTATTCCAGGTTGCCCAAGAACTTCAAGTCGCCCGTCTGGTCGAGATAGTTATTCGTTGCCGACTCAGCGTTGTGGTAGCTTCCCGGTCCTATGCTGCGCACGGTGAAGGCACGGATGCTGTTGGCACCACCGACATAAAACTGCTCGCTGTAGGGCGCCTCACCCGAGTTGCCGTAAGCCCACAGCATACCCAAGTCGCCGTGCGCCACGAGACTACTGTGCTCCGTCAGTTGCCATGTCTTCACCAGCTCTGTTTCCAATTTGAAGAACTGAGCATATGGGTTTTTAAACAGTTCCTTATTCTTCTTGCTCCATTTGTTTCCGGCCACCATCTCGCCAAGGGACAGGATGTTGCCGCTCTCGCTGACCGTGGTCTGCCACCACAGCGGATTGCGGTAGGTCTTCGGACTCGTGTAGGTGTAGACATACTGCATCTTCGGGATGAACTGGTCGCGCATGGTGTAGGCCAGATAAGGATTGGCGGTGAGCACCGAGTCGAAGGCTGCCGTGCGCCGCTTCATATATTCATAGGAGAACGATAGGGGAGTGTACTGGTGTTTGCTCGTCGGTGACGTCTGGAGGTTGTAAGTCCACTCACCCGACACGATGCGGCGCTTAAAGAATCCCGCACGGTTGAGGATGTCGGTCGAGAACTTCAGCGTTGTCGACGGCGTGGAGAAGAAGCCGATGCGTCGGAAGTGGTTGAAGAGCTTCTTGCGGAAATACGAGACGTAAGGGATGACCATACGCGGCAGTTGCAGCGAGACATCCGCACCATACTCATAGCTGTTGAACTTCGACGCGTTGCCTTCTCCGTGGTGTGCCGTCTGCCACTCATAGTTGCCCTTGATCTTCAGGTCGAGGAGCTCGCCGCCGCGGAATGCGTTGCGCCGCGTGATACCGAGCACAGCGCCCGGTCCGATGCGGTTGTTGGTCTTTCCGGTGACGTTGCCTTCCAAGTAGATGTCGTAAGGCTTGTCAAAGACCAGGTTCATGTGCATGTCGAGTGTGTCGGCGCGCCCTGTGGTGTCACGTGGCGAGAAGTTGACGTCGACGGTGCTGAACAGTCCTGTTGAGGACAGGTTGCTGATGCCGGCTTGATATTCAGAATAGTTGTAGAGTTGGCGGGGGAAGAGACGGTTGGCGCTGAGGATGACGGGCACGCGCAGTGGCGAGTGCTTGCCATTGTATCGCATGGTGATGTCGCGTCGCGTCTCGCTGTTCATGAGGCTGTCGCCATAGCTTTTGTGCAAGTCGATGTTGATCTTTCCGATGGTCCATTTTCGCTCCGCCACGCTTGGCGTCTGCTCGGCGAGTTGCAGTTTCAACAGCACTTTTCCCGGTTGCGAGACGCTGTCGACGAGCCACGAGGCATAGGACGGCTGATAGTAGAAGAAGCCGTTGTTGCGCAGCAGGGTGCTCACGCGTCGGCGCTCGGCGTCGAGGGTGTTCACGTCAAAGGCGTCGCCCTTGCGGATTCTTGCCTCGGCTGTGGTCGCCATGATGAGGCTGTCGGCCTGAGGCGGGAAGCCCTGATAGCTGAGCGAGTCCACCGTCCACAGCGGTCCCATGTCTACGGTGTATTTGATCTTGGCCTTTTTCGGGTTGTGCTGCTTGATAATGTCATATCCCACCTTGCCGTGGAAGTAGCCGTGGGCGCGCAGCACCTCCTGCGCCACCGAGGCGCGCAGGGCAGGGTTGACCCAGCTGAGCAGCACCGGACGGGAGCCGAAGGAGGATAGCATCCATTTCGAGAAACCGTCATTGCTGCCGACAAAGGCGTTCCAGACCCACAGTCCCACCTGAAAGGGCGACCTGACCGAACTGCTGCCGAAGAGAGCACCGTTGGGCGCCGTGGCCAGGGCAGCGTCTATTTCCGCTTGCGTATTGGTGAAGTGCTTGTCCTGTACGGGCGTTTTATATTTGGTCTTGGCCAGTCCCGTGTAGAGCTGGTCACCGTCGGGAATGCTTCGGGTGGTCGAGCAGGCGGTGACGAGTACCGTCGCCAGCGCCAACATCAGCGTTTTTGCGAGTCGAGTGATATGCGTGTATGTCATGGATTGAAATTGCTATATATATAAGTTGTCAGTTGCCGAGCGAGTCTTTCTTCTCTTTCCCGAACAGGTCGCTGAGGCTGCTGAACTTTCTCTTCCACAGGAAACCGCCGCCGAACTTGCTCACGTTGCCCTCCAGCCAGTCATAGCCGTCGCGGACGTAGAACAGGTTGAGATATTTGTTCGAGGTGGGACTGAGCCGGTATTCCAGCGTCACATTGTCGAAGAAAGTCTGATCCTGCTGTGGCGACACGTCGGCACCGGTCGACAGCTTGCCGCCGATGGAGACGCGCAGCCGGTTGTTCCAGAAGCGCTTGGCAAACTTAAACGAGTAGTCGGTGTGGAGTGCGCCCTGCGAGTTGAACGAGTTCTCCACGCCCACGCTGACGTCGAGCGATCGC
This sequence comes from Prevotella sp. UBA7764, assembly GCA_002481295.1. GTDB lineage: Bacteria > Bacteroidota > Bacteroidia > Bacteroidales > Bacteroidaceae > Prevotella > Prevotella absiana. Next base: position 47,950 of record DLDU01000025.1, read on the forward strand.
AGGGCCTTGCCGGAGATCTGGTTGATCTGACTGTTGAGGAAGGCACTCAGTGCCGAGTTCATGGTGAAGTTGCTCATGTTGCCGTCGGCGAGAAACATGCCGGTGGTGAGCATTGTCACGGCGAGCTTGCCGCGCTCCTCCTTCGACATGGATTGCAGCTGGTTGTGGATCGTCATGTCCTCGGGTGCGTCGATGGTGAATTCCAGTCCCATGTCCTGCAAGGTCTTCGTGACCACGACGCCGCAGTTGAACGTGACCATACGTCCCTCGCCAGCCTCGCTGCCCACGGCCGACTTGGTCTGTTCGGTTGCCGTGATGTTGAGCGTCGGGTTCATCGGGTCGCCGGTGAAGGCAATGTAGCTGCCGTCCTGGATGGTGAAGGTCTTCAGCGGGATGACGGGGAGCGAGTATTTCATCTCGCCCGATCCGATGGTGTAGCGTCCGCGGAGGATGACGCCGTCGGCGATGTTGTATTGCATGCGCATGTCGCCGCCGCCAATGACGTCGACATAGTTGGAGTGGTCGGCGTTGAGGAAGGCATCGACGTGCGCGCCGTCGTCGATGTGGATGTTCAAGTCCACGTTCAGACCCGTGAGCGGCGGCCGGCTGACTTCGTCGTTGATGGTGTCACTGAAGTTGGTGAACTGCGCGAGTCCGTCGAGTTGGTTGTCGGTGGAGAGCGGTGTGTCCTTCAGATTGTATTTCAAGTCGGTGGTGCCGAGCACGTCGGTGCGTCCGCGTACCTTGAGATTGTCGAGCAGTCCTGTCATCGTACCATAGAAGTTGACGTAGGCCTTGCCGTAGATCTCGGAGCGGCTGGTCTCCTTAGAGTCTACGAGCAGCAGGTTGGTGCCGCGCATCTGTACGTTGAGCCGCATGGCGTCGAGGTCGCTGAAGTCAAAGGAGCCCTTGACGTTGAGCGGCTGGTCGTTGTGGGCAAAGACCTCGAAGTTCTCAAAGAGCAGTTTGCTGTCCTTGAACGTCACGGGGTCTGAGGCGAAGGCAAGTTCCACGCCGTAGGGCTCAGAGAACATGCTGGCCGAGTCGAGGAAGAGTTCGCCGTTGACGACAGGCTTGGTGAGCGAGCCCTTGATGGTCAGGTTGCCGTCGGCAGTGCCCTTGAATCCCACGATTTTCTGCGGAATAAAACCGTTGGCCAAGGCCAGCGGCAGGTGGTCGGTGTTGACCTTTGCGTCGAGGTAACCGTTTCCGGCTGCGTTGTAGGTACCCGTCAGCGTGCCCACCTCGTCGCCGTCGTGGGTGAGGATACCGTCGACATAGTGGGTGCCGTCGGGCTTCGGCATATAGGTGAACTCCGAGCCTACGTCGCCCATCTCGCAACCCTCATAGACCATGTCCTTCACGTCGACAGCCGAGGACACCGAGAGCTGTTCGGGTGTCTGGATGAGGTGGAAGTCGCCGTTGAGGATTCCCGACATATCAGGCATGTAGGGGATGATGGACAGTGCCTCGCCGAGGTTGAGCTGATGTGTGGAGACGGTGATGTCCTGCAGGGCTTCCGTGTTGCTGTCGTCAGTGTAGACCTGTAGTCCCATGCCGTCGGCAGCCTTCATCTTCACGTTGGCACTGACACGCCGGTTGCCGTCGAGGAAGACATAGTTGCTGTCGTTGACGCTGAACTCCTTGTAGGCCAGTATCGGGTTGTCGCCCGCGAGATGGATGCGTATGCCGTGGTCTTGCATGGCGGCTTCGAGGCTGAGGCGGAGTCCGAGCTTGTCCTTGGCGTCGTAGAGACGTGTGGTGAGCGTCGTACCGCTGCCCTGCAGCGTGCCGTCGAGAAGGGCGTTGAAGACATACTTCGGGTTTTTCTTGCCGTTGTGCAGCTGCAGGGTGTAGGCCACATTGTCGAGTCCCGACTTGATGCTCAGCCTCATGGTGTCCACCTCCATGCTGTCGTAGACCACCGAGTCGGCTTGCACCGTACCGTTGAGGCCGAGCAGAGGCGAGGAACTCATGTCCATCTGCAGGTTGTGGAGGTCGTAGCCAAAATGCTTTAATACGCGGTAGACGATGTTCTCGCTGCCTGCCGAGAGCTGGATGCGCAGGTCGGGGAGCAGACGGCGCAGGCGTGCCTCGTCGATATACTTGTTGGAGATCTGCCGCTGCAGCTCGGCCATGAGGGCATTGCCGTGTTTGATGAGCCGCTCATAGCTGCCGCTGCCGTCCATGTTGAGGTGGAAGTCGCCGCAGTCCACGATGGCGTGGGTGGTGTCGCGGGTGGTCAGGATGTCGAGCATCACCTCTTGCGGGCGGTAGTGTCGGTTGCCCTCGCTGAGGGTTATGTCGCTGAGCATGCCCTCGATGTCGTGGTGCTGTTTCAAGTCTGAGCGTATGTCGACGTGCCCGCAGAGTCCGAGGGTGATCGGCTTGTCGGCGAGGTGCAGGGCGTAGAGGTCGGCGTGGGCGAGATCGCAGGCGGCCGTGCCGATAAACGCGTGGCGGTTGAGCTGGGCGTTGATGCCGACGAGACCCTTGAATAGCGGGTTGACGCTGTTGACGTGGGCTTCTACGCGGCCGCCGCGGATGTTTGCCGTGGCCTTGATGCCGCTGAGGTTATAGCCGGAGTAAGCGAACTGCTGACTGTGAATCTCGGCCTTCACGCGGGTGCGGGGCGAGAAGAGGTCGGTGCCCGTGCCGTTGGCGGCCAGCGTGCCGGTGAAGGGATGCAGGCCCTGACGGGGCAGAAAGTGGTTGAGGGGGAAGCGGCGTGCGCGCAACTTGGCGCTGTAGGCCAGTGCGCCACGGGTGTCTATGGCTGCCTGACCGCTGAGCGAACCGCCGCCCTGCGTGGCGATGAATGTCGAGGCATAGCGCGGGCCGTTGACCTTGACGCGTCCGCGGAAGCCGATGCCGTTGGGCAGGGCGACCGTCTTGGGCAGCGTGTTGCCCAAGAGCCGCTTCACGGGTCGCATATTATAGGCGTAGGCTTTTACGTTGAGATCAGCCGTGAGTCGTTTCGGATCGGTCAGACGGCTCAGGAAACCGTCGGCGGAGAGACGCAGCAGGGTGGGGACAGCGAGACTGAGCCTGTCGAGATGTAGCCGTTGGAGGTTGCCGCCGAGGCTGCCGTTGACGATCAGTGGCTGTCGGGGCAGGTTGTTGATCAGCTGTCGTGGCATATTTTGTCCGGCGATCAGCTTGATGTCGCTCATGCCCACGTGGCCGTGGACGGTGGCGCGGAGGCTTCCCGGCAGGCTGTCGGCAAAGGCGTTCATGTCCATGGCAAAGGACAGACGCAGCTGTGAGCCCGGTGTCTCAAGGCTCAGTCCGGGCAGTTCGAGGCGTGTGCTGTCCATGCGGAAGGGTCCTTGCAGCTTGTCGACGGTCAGTCCGCTCTTTTCGTGAAAGGCACCCTGACGGATGATGAGGTTGAGCTTTGAGTCGCAATAATAAAAGGAGTCGGCCTTGAGGTTAAGTTCAGAGAGCGCGAGATGGTTGAAGTCCAGTCCCTTTGTCTTCTTGACAAAGTTCTGGTCCATGGCCAGTGCGCCCGTCTGCCAGTCGAGATGGCCGACGGTATAGAGACTCTTGAACAGGTCGAGATAGGCTTGGCGTGCTTCGAGATTGCCCATGAGGGCGTGGATGGCGAGCGTGTCGCCGGGCAGGTGCAGGGCAAAGGCGGTGTTGCGGGCTTTGAGCCGGCTGATGGCGATCTTCCAGTAGTTAGTGCTCGGCGTGGTGTCGGGCGGTACGGTGTCGCTGAGCGCGATGTCGATATCGGCGTTGTCGAGCAGGCAGTGGTTGACGTTGACATGCTCCTTGCCGAGGTCGATGCCGTGGGCTTTGAGCGTCAGCGTGCCCACCTTGCCCTTGATGCGGCATTTGGGGATGAAGTGTGTGGTGTTGACCTGCATGTCGCGGAAGGAGAGCTCGTCGACCATGACCTGCTTCTTCAGCAAAGGCCAGAGCTGCACGTCGGCGACGGTGTGGTGGATATGTGCCACGGTGTCGGTCACGCCGCGCAGTGAGTCGTTGGGTTCGAGCACCTTCACCTCGTCGAGAGCGAGGTCCAGGGGCCATGCCAGACGCACGTGTCCCACGCTGATCTGCATCTTCATCTTGTCTGATGCATAGCGTGTGACCTGCCCTGCCGCCCAGTTCTGAAACGGTGGGAAGTAGAAGAGCAGGCAGAGTATGATGATCAGCAATACGGGAATGCCCACGGCAATGCCCGCCCACTTGAGGTATTTCTTCATGCTATATGTTCCAAATGTCTTCTATACCATGCAAAGTAACGAAAAAATAGTGAGAAAAGCAAATCTATCAGCTAAATTCTATCTTGTTTTTTTTTGCTGCACTGTTCTTTTCTTTTCTATATTGCCAATGTCTGCTCATAGATTTTGGTGATTTGTATAAATGAAGATGCCCCAAGGACTCACTTGCGTGAACCCTTGGGGCATCTTATGTTCACTCAGGCCTGCATCCGTCTGTGTGTGTAGGCCTGAGGCGCTTTCTCTTTTTACTGTGGAAATCCTTGGTTAGGCGCAGCCATAGGATCCGCCCTTCATCAGGGCATCTCCGTAAGCGTTCATGCACTCCAAGTAATTCTCCCAAACTTTCTTCAAAGTCATCTTAATGTTATCCATAAACTTTTTCATCTTTTTCCCTTTCTTACTTTAAAAGGTTATACATCTGTTAACTAACTCTCATGTCGGGAGCCTCACGGTTCCCATTCTTCAATGTTGTTATCCTGTATCTTAATACCTGACCGATACCTACGTTATCCTGTATCTTGATACCTTGTTTATCTTAAACCTTTATATTGTTTTCATCTTTTGACACTGCAAAGTTACGACCATTTCCCCATACTGGCAACTTAAAAGTGTAAAAAATCACTTTTTGTGGGCGCATTTTGACGTGGGTCAAAAGTTGTCAGTCGATTGCTTGATACAAGTCAAATGTTGTCAGCACACTCTTTGCTGTATTGACGAGATTTGTTCTGTTTGTAACATAAATGCAATAAAAGCTTATCTGTTTTTCCTATTTCTCTGTTTTCTCTTCTCTTGAGAGCACCAAGAGGATGACGGCGAAGAGGATGAGGACGATACCGATGGCAAGGCGCAGCGTGAAGCTTTCGCCAAAGATGCACACGCCGATGCACACGGCGGTGACAGGTTCTACGGCTCCCATGATGGCGGTCGGCGTGCTGCCAATATGCTCAATGGCAATGTTGATGAAGTAGAGGCTTAGCACGGTGGGAAGCAGGGCAAGCTGCAGGGCCGACGCCCATTCCAACGGTGTACGCAGCGGTTCGAGAGGCTCACCTATAAATAAGGTGTAGACGAGCAGGGCAAGGAGGCCGAAGAAGACGATCCAGAAGGTGAACTTCACGGGCGAGAGCTTCGTGTGGGTTTGATTGACGCCGATGATGTAGAAGGCGTAGAGCAGTGAGGAGAGGATGACGAGCGTCACGCCGACCGTGCTGAGCGTCACGGCGCCTTTGCCATGATAGAGTAGGGCAATGCCGCAAACCGCCATGAGGATGCACAGCGTGGTGCTCCATGTCAGGTGCTCGTGGTAAAAGACGACCATCAGCACGGCCACCATAATGGGATAGCTGAAGAGAATCGTGCTCGCCACACCGGCATCCATATAGCGGAAACTCAGATAGAGCGTGGCGGAGGACATCGACATCAGCGTGCCGAGGATGGCCAGACGGATGGCTGTGCCCCACTTGATGGTCAGCGACTCACGTTTGGCAACCATCCAGATGAGGAACATCAGGGTAGCGAAGGCATACCGGTAGACGAGTACCGACGAGGGATTCATCCCGTCGGCATAGAGTTGCAGGGTGCCCAGGGGGTTGGTACCGTAGAAGATGGCGGCTAAGAGAGCTGCCGCAAAGCCTTTTAGTTTCATTGCTGAATGATGAATGGTGAATAGAGAGGGCAACACAGTGGGGGGGATAAGGCACTGCGAGAGGGCCGCTGCACAACAGCGGCATACCGAACCGAGCGAACTCGACGAAACAAGGGATGAACGCCCTATGACCCCTTGAAGCATTTTGCTCCCCTCTCCTTGGGAGAGGGGTCGGGGGGTGAGGCCTCTATACGTGCATCAGGTCGCTCATGATCGTGTTGCTCAGCAGGATGCCTTGGCGGGTGAGGTGGAGGTGATGGCCGATGATGGCCAGCATATTCTTGTCGAGGTAAGGCTGGGCTTGGGTGAGGAGATAGAAGCGATAGGGAGGCGAGAGCCTGTCGATGTCGAGGCCTTCCCGTGTGCGCAAGGCCGTGGTGATGAGGTCGTCGTAGTGAGTACTCTCGTCGATGGGCTCCTCGGTATAGGGCAGCTGCCCTGCCTCGATGGCCGTGATGTACTGCTTGAGATCGGCGACCGCCCAATGGCGGGAATGGCCGTCGTAGCTGTGGGCCGCCGCGCCGAGTCCGATATATGGGATGTCGTGCCAGTAGCTGCTGTTGTGGCGGCTGCGATAGGACGAAGGGCGGTGCAGAGCCTTGTCATCGTCTGACAGTTTGGCAAAGTTGCTGATCTCGTAGTGCTCATAGCCTGCCGTCGCGAGGCGGTCGATGAGCGTGTCGTACATCTTGATGCTCAGTTCCTCATCGATCTCGCTGACCTTACCCTGTTCCAGCATACGGTAGAGTGGTGTGCCCTCCTCGTACATCAGTCCGTAGGCAGAGAGATGCTCAGGCTGTAGTCGCAAGGCGTGTTCAATGTCGTGTTGCCAGTCTTCCATGGTCTCATTCGGGAAGCCAAACATCAGGTCGAGGCTGATGTTGCGGATGCCGTCGGCGCGCAGTATGTCGAATGCGCGGTTTACCTCCTCTGCGGTATGGCGGCGATGGAGCAGTCGCAGACGGTCTTCGTCGAAAGTCTGGGCACCCATGCTCACGCGGTTGACAGGCAGGTCGCGGAACATCGAGGGAGAGATGTCATCGGGATTGCACTCTATCGTCACCTCCGCGTCACTGGCTACGGGGTACACCTTATATATATAGGTAAACAGCCGGAGCAGGTTGTTGTGGCTCAGCTGGCTGGGCGTGCCGCCACCGAGATAGATCGTCTCTATAGGCGGATGGGTCTTTTGCAGACTGATCTCACGGCATAGTGCATCGACATATCGCGACCTCAATTCCAGCATTGTCGTGGAGTAGAAGCCGCAGTAGATGCACCGCGAGGCACAGAAAGGAATGTGAATATATAGTCCCGCCATGATACTCTATTGGTTATTTACGACTGCAAAATTACTAATAAGTTTTAAAAAACAGCCCTTAAATGGTATTTTGATTTGCAACCTATTGTTTTTTTTCCTATCTTTAACCACGAATAAGCGGGACAAGCCCCGTTTACCTTGACCGAAACATATATCTAACAACTTTAAACCCTTTTGATATGAGAGTATATCAGACAGAAGAGATCAAGAACATTGCCCTGCTGGGCAGTGCGGGAAGCGGCAAGACCACCCTTGCCGAGAGTATGCTTTATGAAGCCGGCGTCATCAAGCGGCGTGGTACAGTGGAAGGGAAGAACACTGTGAGCGATTACTTCCCTGTAGAGCTTGAGTATGGTTACTCCGTCTTCCCCACCGTGTTTCATGTGGAATGGAACAATAAGAAACTCAATATCATCGACTGCCCGGGTAGTGACGACTTCATCGGCGGAGCCATCACTTCGCTCAATGTCACTGACCAGGCCGTGATCCTCATCAACGGACAGTTTGGTCCGGAGGTGGGCACACAAAACAACTTCCGTTATACCGAAAAGCTGAAGAAGCCCGTCATCTTCCTGATTAACCAGCTCGACTCAGACAAGTGCGACTATGACAACATCATCGAGCAGATGAAGGACATCTACGGCGGCAAGTGCGTGGAGATCCAGTATCCATTGGAGACGGGTCCAAACTTCCACAGCCTGATCGATGTACTCATCATGAAGAAACTCTCTTGGGGACCCGATGGCGGTGAGCCCAAGCGTGAGGAGATTCCTGCTGAGGAAATGGATAAGGCCATGGAACTGCACAAAGCTCTTGTCGAGGCTGCTGCCGAGAATGACGACCAGCTTATGGAGAAGTTCTTCGACACTGAGACGCTGACCGAGGACGAGATGCGAGAGGGGATCCGTAAGGGACTCGTCACACGCAGCATCTTCCCCGTGTTCTGCGTCGACGCTCATAAGGATATGGGTGTACAGCGACTGATGGAATTCCTTGGCAATGTGGTGCCGTTTGTCAGCGAGATGCCGAAGGTGCGCAACACACGTGGCGAAGAGGTGACACCCGACAGCAATGGTCCCGAGAGCCTCTACTTCTTCAAGAGCGGCATGGAACCGCATATCGGCGAGGTGTCTTACTTCAAGGTGATGAGTGGAAGTGTCAAGCCGGGCGATGATCTCTTCAATGCCGACCGTGGATCCAAGGAGCGTATGGGACAGATCTATGTCTGTGCCGGCGCCAACCGCATCCCTGTGGATCAGCTCAACGCCGGTGACATCGGCTGTACCGTGAAGCTGAAAGATGTGAAGACCGGCAACACGCTCGATGGTAAGGGTACCGAAGAGCGTTTTGACTTCATCAAGTATCCTAACCCGAAGTACAGCCGTGCCGTCAAAGCCAACAACCCGCAAGATACCGAGAAGATGATGGCTGCCCTGTTGAAGATGCGCCAGGAAGACCCGACATGGGTGGTGGAGCAGAGCAAAGAACTCCGGCAGACCATCGTGCATGGACAGGGTGAGTTCCACCTGCGCACGCTGAAATGGCGCTTGGAGAACAATGAGAAGATACCTGTGACTTTTGAAGAGCCGAAGATTCCGTATCGTGAGACGATCACCAAGAAGGCAAAGGCTGAATACCGTCATAAGAAACAGAGCGGTGGTGCCGGACAGTTTGGTGAGGTGCATCTCATCGTGGAGCCTTATGCTGAGGGTATGCCTGATCCTGTGAGCTATAACTTTGGCGGGCAGGAGTTCAAGATGAATATCAAGCAGAAGGAAGAGCGCGACCTGCCATGGGGCGGAAAGCTGGTATTTATCAACTCCGTTGTCGGTGGTGCCATCGACTTGCGTTTCATGCCTGCTATCCTCAAAGGTGTGATGGATTGTATGGAACACGGACCATTGACCGGCAGCTATGCGCGCGACGTGCGTGTGGTGGTCTATGATGGTAAGATGCATCCGGTCGACTCCAATGAGCTCAGCTTCACATTGGCTGCGCGTCATGCATTCTCTATGGCTTTCAAGGAGGCCGGTCCAAAGATTCTGGAGCCGATCTATGATCTCGAGGTTTATGTGCCGAGCGACTACATGGGTGATGTGATGAGCGACCTGCAAGGCCGTCGTGCCATCATCATGGGTATGGATGCTGAGGCAGGCTATCAGAAACTCAGTGCCAAGATACCTTTGAAGGAACTGTCGAACTATAGTGTGGCACTCAGCTCACTGACTGGTGGCCGCGCCAGCTTCACCACGAAGTTCGCAAGCTACGAGCTCGTGCCGAACGACATCCAGCAGAAGCTCATTGCCGCTCATGAGGCAGAGGCTACCGCTGAGGAATAGTCTATTTTTTCCATTTGAAGTTAATATACAAGAGAGAGGGTCCCAAGCCGTTGATGGCCTGGGCCTTTTCGCGTGACCGATGCTAACCTTTTATACCTATATCAATACCATATTCAATAGGTTCTCTTCTTAGTTTATGAGCAAAGGCAGGGAACACTTCACATCGATAGACCTATTTCTCCTAATAAAGTTGAATTAGGGATGGCAACAAACAAAAGAAAACACATGGAATTGCAGAATTCAGAATTTTGCATTACCTTTGTAACAACAATCAAAAGAGGGTAAGCTGTATCGCAGGAAATGCGCAGAACGCAAATCCTCTAATCGTAACTACATATATATCATAATGAGTGTCAATATCAATAGAAACGGTCAGAAGCGAGTAGTCATCGTTGGTGGCGGCTTAGGAGGCCTGCGGCTTGCCAATCAACTCAAAGACAGCAACCTGCAAGTAGTACTCATCGACAAGAACAACTACCATCAGTTTCCCCCACTGATCTATCAGGTGGCTTCGGCCGGACTGGCTCCCAGTTCCATCTCCTTCCCCTTCCGACAGATCTTCCGCAAGCGAAAGAACTTCTATTTCCGCATGGCTGAAGCCCGTGCGGTGTTCCCCGATAAGAAGATCCTACAGACTTCTATTGGCAAGATCGACTACGACTATCTTGTCTTCGCGGCAGGAGCTACGACCAACTTCTTTGGCAACAAGAACGTGGAAGAGTGGTCTATTCCCATGCGCACACTGTCCGAGGCCATGGGGCTGCGCAATGCACTGCTCTCAAACTTGGAGCGTGCACTGACCTGCGCCACGGAGGAAGAGCGACAGGAACTGCTCAACGTCGTCATCGTAGGCGGTGGTGCTACCGGTGTGGAGATTGCCGGCGCCATCTCGGAGATGAAGCGCTATGTCATCCCCTACGATTATCCCGACATGGACGCATCGCACATGCACATCTATCTGCTTGAAGCCGGAGACCGTCTCTTGGCAGGTATGTCGCAAGAAGCATCGGAAAAGGCTCTCGAATATTTAAGAGGTATGGGCGTCGACGTGCAGTTCGGCAAGATGGTAACGGACTACCGCGACTATCGTATCATCATCAAGGACGGCACATCGATCGCCACACGCACCTTCCTATGGGTGTCCGGTATCCGTGCACAACCCATCACGGGCATCGAAGGCGACAAGCTCGGACGTGGCTTCCGCATTCTTGTCGATGGCTGCAACCGTGTGCGTGGCTACGACAACATCTTTGCCATCGGCGACCAGTGCCTGATGATTGCCGATCCCGCCTATCCCAAAGGCCATCCGCAGTTGGCGCAGGTAGCTATCCAGCAGGCTACCCAACTCGCCGAAAACCTCAAAAGACTGTCTCACCACGACACGGACCTCAAGCCCTTCCACTACAACGACCTTGGCTCAATGGCCACCGTTGGCCGCAACAAGGCTGTCGCCGACCTGGGCAAGGTACGCACACAGGGCTTCATGGCATGGGTGCTATGGCTCATCGTTCACCTTCGCTCCATCTTAGGTGTGCGCAACAAGCTGATGGTGATGCTCAGTTGGGCATGGCAATACTTCAGTTACAACGTCTCTATCCGCACGATCGTCTATGCCACCAAGCCCAAGATGATCCGCGAACGCATCAAGCGAGAGCAGACGACGCACCTGGGAGAGGATCTAAAGCCTCACCCCCAGCCCCTC
>DLDU01000024.1:0-1099 GCA_002481295.1 Prevotella sp. UBA7764
TCGCTGGTGTTGCCAACCATTAAACAATAAGACATAAGTGAGCCGCCACTTGCATATATGTTCATGCTCAAAGTAAGATACCTTCATGTACAAAGTAAGGTATCTTCATGGGCAAAGTAAGATATATGCGTAGCCCAAGGAACATATATTCGTTGTAGAACACAGTTAATGCTATTACATATAACAAAGAGCCGGACATCCCACGACGCGGATGCCCGGCTTTTACTATGTGCGAATATGATTTTTACTTCAGCTTCTTGTAGCCATATACAGCACGGTCACCAAGCTCTTCCTCGATACGGATCAGCTGGTTGTACTTTGCCATACGGTCTGTACGGCTCATGCTGCCTGTCTTGATCTGTCCGGAGTTGGTAGCCACAGCGATGTCAGCGATCGTGGTGTCCTCCGTCTCACCGCTACGGTGACTTGTCACGGTGTTGTAGCCGTGACGATGAGCCATCTCTATGGCCTCCAAAGTCTCGGTGAGCGAACCGATCTGGTTGACCTTGATAAGGATAGCATTGCCTGCTCCCATCTTGATACCCTTCTCCAGGAACTTAGTGTTGGTGACAAAGAGGTCATCACCGACGAGCTGCACCTTCTTGCCCAGGGCGTTGGTCAACTTCACCCAGCCTTCCCAGTCATTCTCGTCGAGGCCATCCTCGATAGAGTCGATAGGATACTTGTTGACAAGCTCTTCCAGATAAGCGATCTGCTGCTCATCGTTGAGTTCCTTGCCATTGGGATCCTTAGGCATACCGTTGCTCAGTTGCTTATAGTTGTAATACCACTTCCCATCACGCTGCGTAGCGAACTCACTGGCAGCACAATCCATAGCGATGGTCACATCCTTGCCCGGCTCATAACCGGCATCCTTCACAGCGTCGACAATGCTCTGCAATGCGTCCTCGATACCGTCGAGTTTTGGAGCGAAGCCACCCTCGTCACCTACAGCAGTGGACAGTCCGCGCTTCTTCAGGTTCTTCTGCAACTGATGGAAGACCTCACTGCCCATGCGGATAGCCTCTTTCTCCGAAGCAGCACCAACAGGGCGAATCATGAACTCCTGGAAAGCGATAGGAGCGTCAGAATGAGCACC
>DLDU01000024.1:1188-3018 GCA_002481295.1 Prevotella sp. UBA7764
GTGTGAGCCACAGCCAGTGAAACGCCCAAGATAGCGTTGGCACCGAGTTTACTCTTTGTTGGAGTGCCATCCAAAGCCAGCATCTTATAGTCAATAGCACGCTGATCAAGCACATTGTCGCCCTTCAACGCAGGAGCGATCACGTCGTTGACATTGGCCACAGCCTTCAAGACTCCCTTGCCGCCAAAGCGGTTCTTGTCACCGTCACGAAGCTCCAAAGCCTCGTTCTCACCGGTAGATGCACCTGAGGGAACGCTGGCACGTCCCATCACACCATTATCAAGAGTTACCTCTACTTCCACTGTTGGATTGCCACGCGAATCCAAAATTTCTCTTGCATGTACTTTTTCGATTACCATAATCTTATCGTTTAAATTGTTCCGAATGCAAAGGTAATGCTTTCCACACATCCTTGCAATACTCAAAAATGATGAGATCTCTTCTCCTTCTCTTCTGAGCTTTCAACATTTTAATTGCAAACGATATGCCAAGAAAAAGAAAAAAGACCCATGTTTTAATCTTTCTTGCATTTTATCAAACGATTTGGAAATTATTTAGTAACTTTGACCCAAGGCACGCCACACCGCCTGCCACAAATGCTACCATCGTTGTCATACAGAGAAACATACTATATAATAATGAGTCGACTATGAACACAAAAATTAAGAAAACACTTCTGACAGTAGGATTGTCGTCATCTGTCATGCTGTCCATGGCGCAAACGCCGTCCGCCACAGCCACGACAACCAATCCGCTGCTCATTCCCAGCACACTGTCCTATGGTGCTCCGGACTTCAACCGCATCAAGGCCAGCGACTATCTGCCTGCTTTGGAGGCCGCCATTGCGCAGCAACGCAAAGCCATCAATGCCATTGCTGAGAGCAAGCAAACACCAACTTTCCGCAACACGATACTTGCATACGAGAACAGTGGTAAGCTTTTAGACCGCGTCTCCAGCATCTTCTTCTGTGTCGACGAGGCAGATAAGACACCCGAAATCGCCGCGACAGAGAAAGCCATCATGCCTCAGCTCACCCAACTGGACAATGACATTTCGTTCAACGAGAAACTTTTCCACCGTGTGAAATATGTCTATGACCATGAGTTCGCCAAGCTCAAAGGTGAAGACCGCCGGCTTCTGGAGGAGATCTACAAGGGATTTGTCCGCAACGGAGCCCTTCTCTCAAAAGAAAAGAAGACTCGTATCGAGCAGATCAACAAACGCATCTCCGACCTGCAACAGCAATGGGGCACACAATTGCAAGAGGCTACCAACAACGCTGTCGTCTGGGTCAACAGCAAAGAGGAACTCGCCGGACTCAGCGACGCTGACATCGCCCAATGCGAAAAGGACGCGCAGAGTCGTGGAGCCAAGGCACCATACGCCATCGTCATCATCAACACCACACAACAACCCATTCTCACCAACCTCGACAACCGCGATCTGAGACGACGCGTCTATGAGGCTTCCGTCCATCGCAGCGACGGCACAGGAAGATACAACACACTGCCCATCGTCGTGGAGATGGCGAAGCTCAGAGCCGAAAAGGGGGAGATCATGGGCTATCACAACTATGCTGCTTACTCGCTTGAGAAGACGATGGCCCAAACTCCGGAAAACGTCTATACCTTCCTGAACAACCTCATCAAAGCTTACCGTCCCAATGCCGATAAAGAGACAGCCGCCATCGAGGCGTACGCCCGTCAGACCATGGGGCCGGACTTCCAGCTCCAGCCCTACGACCGGTTCTACTATTCTGCCAAGATGAAGAAGGCACAACTCAACCTGTCTGAGGATGAGGTGAAACCTTATTTCAATATCGACAGCGT
>DLDU01000024.1:3088-28747 GCA_002481295.1 Prevotella sp. UBA7764
CTTCCCACCTATCATGCCGACATGAAGGTCTTTGAGGTCTCCGACAGCACAGGCAAGCCCATCGCCCTGTTCTACAGCGACTACTTCCGCCGTCCCACCAAGCGTGGCGGTGCCTGGATGAGTTCCTTTGCCAAGCAGAGCAAAGCGTGGAATCAGTTACCTATTATATATAATGTGTGCAACTTTGCTCAAGCACCCGAAGGACAGCCTTCTTATCTGACGTGGGATGAGGTAACCACCATATTCCATGAGTTCGGCCATGCCCTGCACGGCATTCTCTCCAACTGCCAGTACAACACGCTCAGCGGCACTGCCGTACCCCGCGACTTCGTGGAGATGCCGTCACAGTTCAATGAGAGCTTTGCCTCCATCCCCGAGATTTTCAACCACTATGCCATCAACAGCCGAGGCGAGCACATGCCTGAGGCTCTGAAAGCAAAGATGATGGAGTCGATCAACTTCCAGCCATGCTATGCCTTGGGAGAGAACTTAGCAGCCACATGTGCCGATATGGCATGGGCCATGCTGCCGTCGAGTGCCATCCCCACAGCTACCCAAGCTACGACCTTTGAGCAAGAATCACTGAAGAAGGTGGGACTCCTCGACTCTCAGATTCCTCCCCGCTACTTCACGTCTTATTTCAATCATGTCTGGGGTGGTGGCTACGCAGCCGGTTACTACAGCTATCTGTGGACCGAAGTCCTGGCAGACAACATTGCCATGACATTCAAACAGAAGGGTGCTCTCAAGCGCACCACCGGCGACGAGTTCCGCGACAAGATCCTCAGCCGCGGTTACACCGTGGACCTGATGAAGGCTTTCTCAAGCTTCACAGGACTGCAGCAGCCCGACGCCCAAGCTTTGTTGAAGATGAGAGGACTGTAATTGTCTGATCATTATCAATGTCATCATGCCATTGCCCGCCAACAGTGCGAGCAATGACTTCTTTTTTTCCAAAACAATCTATCAGCTATCACCCGGCTGTCATCGTGTAAAATCGTATGTAAATGGGGGTAGATTCTTCCAATGAGCCTAAAAAGGTGTGGCAGTAACAAAAGGGAATGAAATTATTTTCTTAATTTTGAACCTGTCAACTAAAAGCCAATACCAACCAATCCATCAAAAAGAAATGACGCAAAGACTCCAGAACTCATTACAAGCGGCGGTGAAGTTGCTTCTCAGCTTCTTACTTTTGACCATTTGGTCAGAGCAAGCCTCAGCCTGGGACTACGAGGCTGTGAAGCGCATCGAGAGTGCCACCGCTCTGCCCCAGCAACCCGACAGAGAAGTGGTTGTCACCCGTTATGGTGCCAGCCCGAAGGCCAGCGCAGTAAAAAAATCAAAAAGCCATCAACCGTGCCATCGCCGAGATGGCGAAGGATGGCGGTGGACGTGTCGTTATCCCCGCAGGCACGTGGCACACCGGTGCCCTGCGTCTGTTGAGCCACGTCAACCTTGTCGTCAGCAAAGGTGCCACGCTCTGTTTTGTCTTCGACACCAAGCTCTATCCCCTCGTCAAGACGAGCTGGGAGGAACTGGAGTGCTGGAACTACAGTCCATGTATCTATGCATACCAGACCACCGACATCGCTATCACTGGTGAAGGTACCATAGACGGAGGAGGCAGCAACGCCACGTGGTGGGCTATGTGCGGCAAAGAGCGCTTTGGCTACAAGGCCGGCGTGACCAAGGAAGCACAGAGCTTGGGTTCACGCGACCGCCTGCAGAAGATGGCAGAGGACGGCGTGGATCCTGACAAACGACGTTTCGGACGCGGACAAGGCCTGCGCCCACAACTCATCAACGTCATGCAGTGCGAGCGAGTGCTCATCAAGGGCGTGCGACTGATCAACTCCCCCTTCTGGGTCATCCATCCTCTGCTGTCAAAAAGCATCACCGTCGACAATGTGAAGATATGGAACGAAGGGTCCAACGGCGACGGCTGCGATCCTGAAGCCTGCGAGAACGTTATCATCAAAAACTGCTCGTTCCACACCGGTGACGACTGCATTGCCATCAAGAGCGGACGCAACAACGACGGCCGACTCTGGCAAAAACCCGCCCGAAATATCATCATCCGCAACTGCAAGATGGAGGACGGACATGGGGCCGTTGTCATCGGATCTGAGATTTCCGGAGGCTGTCAGAATGTCTTCGCCGAGGATTGCATGATGGACTCGCCCAATCTCGAGCGTGTGCTGCGCATCAAGACCAACAACTGTCGAGGCGGCGTCATTGAGAATATCAACATGCGCAACATCAAGGTAGGACAGTGCAGTGAGGCTGTGCTGAAGATCAAGGCTGGCTCGGCAGTCATCGAGCACTCTGTCACCATCAAGGGCATATACCCCACCGCCAAACCGACGATTCAAGGTTCATTTAAGTTGCAGGCCGGTGCTTCGCTTACGCTGAGCAATCTCGTATTGGACGGCACAAACAATGCAGCCACCGACCAGTTCTTCGACTATAAGTCGGCGGGTGACTACAAACTGCTCGATGTAGAGGACTGCGAAATCATCGGTGCCAACGACCAGAAGGGCCTGCTCTATGGCAACACCGACCAGGCGATCATCGACAACGTGGTCTTCCGCAACAACAAGATCCATGGTATCGGATGCGACGGTGGCGACTTCTTCGACGTACGCAAGAGCTATATCAAGGACATCACGTTTGTCAACAACACGGTCTATAACTGTGCCAACGAGCGCGACCTCTTCCGCTACGACGACAAGGCCAGCAACTATGGCAACCCCGTGCCTGTCATCACCGTGAAGAACAACACCTTCTACAATGTGATGAACGCCACCAGCGGCAAGCGCTTCCTCTACATCCGCTTCAACGGCAAGAAGGGCGGTCAGCAGATCACCTGGGCCAACAACCTCATCGTCAACACCCAGGCTGTCTACACCAATCAGAGCACGACGACGACACCGGCTTACCAGAACAACTATTATTTCGGCTGTGCCAACGCTAACCTGTTCGCTGCCAGCGATCCCGAGAACAAGCTCTACTGGAATGGTGATACGAGCGGCAAGAACGGTGCTGATCCGAAGTTCAAGGATGCTGCCAAGGGCGACTTCTCTGTTGGCAACGAAGATGTGAGCAAGCTCGGCGTGGGTGTACAGAAATAGAAAAGTAATGAGTAAAGACTGACGAACGATCATATAGGTCTTTGACCTTCGTTCGGTCAGAAACAATTAGCAGCCGTGTGCATTCGAGCTCCCGTCCTCTCGGGAACAGAATGCCACGGCCGCTTTGTCATTGGTGTATATGACGGATATTCCGTGAATCTGCTGAAGAAACCACCCACGAGTAACAGATTGAAAAAAGCCAAGCACTATCATTGTATCCTGTCCGCGGAGGAGACATGAGCCAACTAAAGTATTTTACTTTCTGTCTGACAGTACCGGTACTTTTTCTGCAACCTCTATCCAGCGGCTCCCGAACAGCAACCGATTGTGGCACTACTGTGAGTGAAAACCTACATGATAGCCGAAATGTATTGACAAAAGTCTGTCACCGCGGGCGAGCATTCTAGAGAGAAAGTCAACGTGTATTTTAGAAAAAACTGGTTTCAAAAGACGAAAAAAACAAGCTCGACTGATCAAAAAGGTGAGATGAGTGCATCAAACAACCGAGATGACCAGGTCAAACTACCGAGATGACCGCATCAAACAACCGAGATGACAACATCAAAAAGGTACTTTGACGAGAAATTCTCTAGAGAATTTTTCGTCAAAGTACCTTTTTCATTTTGACCTCAAAACGGCATTTCTCGTATCTGTCTATTAATCAACAAGTTAATAAAATCGCTCTGTTTTTGCGAAAATCCGGGCGAAGGACAGCTTGTTTCAAAAGAACGCATTCTCAGAGCCGCTTTTTTGTCAGTTTTATCAACAAGACACACTTGATGATAATTTAGGCGCAGCAGAAGGCAAAAGAGAAGCCAGCACTACGAAAGAGGGGGTAGTTGCCTATGTTTTAAAACGAAATCAAGCCCTTCTTGCCTATGTTTTAGAAAGAAAACAAGCCTTTCTTGCCTATGTTTTAGAAAAAATTCATGCTATTCTTGCCTATGTTTTAGAAAAATATGCAGACACGCACGACATAGAGTCCCTCACACCAGTCTACCGATCACTTCAGACAGGCTATGCCGAAGACGTGGAACGTTATGCCAAATTACATCCAAGACGGTTAAGATGGAGATAACGCCCTCATAACATGCGGCTTCCATCTTCCATGATTTGGGACCTGCTGGAATTGTTTAACCAGCATTTTACTCCCCTCTCCTTTGGAGAGGGGTATGGGGGTGAGGCTTGTCCTTTTACGCTTCCTCCTGCTTCTGTTTCATGCGACGGTATTCCGACGGTGTCATTCCCGTAGCCTTACGGAAGCATTTCGAGAAATACTTAGGATCAGAGAATTCAACGGCATAGGCGATCTGTGAGAAGCTGTCCTTGCTCTTGGCCACCAAAAGCTCGGCACGCTGCAGACGTATGTGCCGGACAAACTCCACAGGCGGCATGCCCACGATCGACCGCATCTTGCTGTAGAAGGCAGTACGGCTGAGGTTGACCTCATCAGCCATATCCTCCATGCGCAGGGTTGGGTCGCTGATATGTTTCTCAAGGAAGGCCATGAGCTTGTCCATCATCACCTTATCTGCATCGATGATCTCAGGAGCACTCAGTCGATAGGACGTGGACGTTTCTTTGTCGGGTGTCTGCTGCTTGTCATCGCTGGTTTCTTCCACGGCAGGGTCGGTGAGCTGTTGGAGTGCCTCTTGTTGCAGACTATGACGTCGGGCAATGATGTTGGCCACGCGCTCACGGAGATAGGTCGCCGAGAAAGGCTTGGGGATGTAGTCGTCGATGCCCTCGCGCAGTCCCTGCAGGCGGTCCTGCATGGAAGCCTTGGCACTGAGGATGATGATAGGGATGTGGCTTGTGGTGGCATCCTGCTTGAGCTGATGCACCATTGCCAGTCCGTCCATGACGGGCATCATCACGTCGGAGATGATGAAGTCGGGCAGTTGCTTGCGTGCCGTCTCCAAGCCCTGCAGGCCATTGTCGGCAGTGAGCACCGTATAGTCGGGGCTGAGGATGGTAGAGAGGAAAAGGCGCAAGTCGGCATTGTCCTCGACGACGAGGAGCGTGGTGCGCTGTCCATGGTCAGGCTCAACGTTGTCTGGAGCAGCACTCTGCCCAGCATTGGAGAGTGCGAAGGGCGCATTGGTGTCGTCGACGAGGTAGTTGTCGGAGTCGTGGTCGAAGTGCAGCATGTTGTCGACAAGGGCGAGCATGCTCTGACTGTTGCGCCGTACCATGTCGAGCAGTCCATGTCCACGCTCTGTGAGCGACTCACTCTTGAGTACCTCTGTGACGGGTCCGCCGATGAGCGTCAGCGGGGTACGGAGCTGATGGCCAATGCGAGTGAAGAACTCGGCACGCATACGTCCCATCTCGGTCTGCATCTTCATGCGTTGACGCTGGTTGATCAGATAAGTAGCCAGGAAGACCAGCGCTCCGCCAATGATGATATAGAAGCACCATCCCATCCACGACTCCCAAAAGGTGGGATGAGCATAGATGACGAGCGCCCGCGTATTGTTTTGCCACACGCCGTTGGCATTGGTGGAGCGGACGAGGAGGCGCAGATGGCCGTGAGGGATGCGGTTGAAGGAAGCACTGTGCATGTCGTCGACATAGTTCCATTTGTCGCCGTCGCCCTCAAGCTGATAGGCATATTTGACCCGGCTCGCGCCAGCATAGTCAAGGGCGGAGAAATAGATCGTGAGGCTGCGCTTGTCGCTCGACACTTCCAGCACGGGCGAGTTGAGAATAGCTTGTGGCTGGTCGTCGCCCTGATAGCGCACACTGGTAAAGGCAATGCGCGGCACCACAGAAGAGTTGCGCAGGTCGGTCGGTGCAAACGCGATGACACAGCCATTGCAGGCCATGAACAGACTGCCGTCATCGGGACGGCAGAGCGGTTTGGCCTCGGAAAAATCCACAGGATAGCCGATGTCCTGCGCGCTGAACGTGGAGAGCATTCTGTGCTTGCGGTCATATTTGTCGATGGTAGTCTCTCGGATCAGCCAGATGCTTCCTTGGCGGTCCTCCACCATAGCCTGCACGAGACCTTCGTCGGCGGTCACTGAGGAGATTGTCTTCAGATGGAGATCGTTGCGGAGCAGGTCGTCGTCGGTGACTTCTTGCACGCCACCTCCCATGATATTGACAAAGACATGACCGTCGCGCGTGGGCAGAGCCTGCAAGACAGTGCCGCTCGAAAGTGAGTGGTCATCGCCACTGCGGGATGAGGTGGTGAAGAAGCGAAGACGCGGCAGCGACATGGGCTTACTTGAGAACGTAATAAGGCCACCATTGGTCGCCACCACCATCTCGCCACGCCGTGTCTCAGCAATACGCCGCACCCTGAGGAAAGCAAGACGCGGATAGCTTTTGAAAAGATTGTTGACGTTGACGAAATGCAAAGAGCCATTGGATTGCGGCTCCACACAATTCACGCCTCCGCCGTATGTGGCGATCCACAGACGGTGACTGCTGTCCTCAAAGATGTCGTAGATGTCGTCATTGCTCAGACTCCAACGGTCGTGCTGATCATGGACATAGTGGTTCATGGCTTTGCCGTCCCAGCAATAAAGACCCTCGCCTTTGGTTCCGATCCACATCCGTCCCTTACTGTCTTGCTTGATCGAATAGACGCTGTGGGCAAAACGTGTTTGTTGGCTTTGCAGCGCGCCCGATGGTGTGAGGTAGCCCTTCTGCCTGCCCTCACGGTCGTAGACGGCAAGATAGCCTTCGCGGTCGCCAGCCCAAAGGTTACCGTCACGGGCAATGCACAACGCGCGCACTTCCTGGTTGACGACCATCGGCAAACGGCGCACGCGATGGCGACGGAAATGCAGCATCGAGAGGTTGCGCTCGCCCGAGAACCAAAGGTTGTGCTGATTGTCGACAAACGATTTCTTTATCAGTGGTATGCAGGCATCTGTCGTCTCACCACTATATAAAGGATAGGCCACGAGGCTGTGAAGACGCTCATCGTAGTAGCTGAAGGTACCACCACGGGGCACGACCCAAATGGTGCCATACTCGTCTTCATGGAAAAACGGCGCACTGCTGGTTGTGCGCAGATAGGGCTGTTGCGGTTCGGCTTGCAGCCATTCACAGCGGTCGCCGTCAAACATGACTACGCCGTCGTTGGCCGAGAAAAGCCAGACACGCCCACAGCGGTCTACAAATAACTTGGTGATGTCAGCGGAAGAGAGCGCAGGATGACGCAACGGAACTTCATGCAGACGCTGATGATCAAGCACAAACAGACCTTGCGAAGTGCCCATCAACAGACGACCGCGCCACGCGCAGACATCGTTGACATGGAGATTCTTCGTGTCAGTGCAGTGCTTTTGGAAAGTCTTGCCATCCTTGCCGACAGAGACAACACCGCCATGAGCACTGATGAAATAGGTGCGGGATCCTATCCGCTCCGTGAGGATGGCGGGGAAAACGCAGGCTTTTCGTGCCTTGCCGTCGAGGATAGCTTTGCCTGAAAGCAACCATTCATGACCATAGGCGTCGACAAGTGCCTGACGGATGTCCAAGCCGCGATAGATGGCAATGCCGCCTTCCGACTCAACATGATCGTCGTCGATGCGGAGCGTCAGCCTTGGAGCACCCTCTGTGGTGACCTAGGTATGACCGTCGGACAATGAGATGATGCGGTGGAAACGTACGGACTGCCGGATGGAAGAGGCGATGAGCCGGTTAATATTGACATAGGCACAGCGCTCCGTGTCGAAGAGATAGAGACGACGGTCGTAGGTGGTCACCCACACATCGTTGCGGTAGTTGGTATGGAGCGTATAGATACGGTTGCTCGTCAGCATGTCGCCCAGCCCAGGCATACTGCGGAATGTGGTGAAGCGATAGCCGTCGTAGTAGCACAGTCCACTCCACGTGCCGAGCCACATCAGTCCGTCGCCGGTCTGTCCGATACCGGAGATGATGTTGGCAGCCAAACCGTCGCGAAGTGAGAACGTGCGCACGTCGCAATAGGGTTGGGCATATATATGATAGATGCAGCCAAGCTGCAAGAGCAATAGCAAAAAGTACTTTCTAAACATGTTATATAGATAAGGATAGCTTTGATGGCTATGCAAAGATAATAAATTTCCACCTATTGACACAAAGAATATGACAAAAAGTAGATTTCGAACGATTTTATACCATTCTGAACAAAAATCCCACCCGCTATTCAGAAACTATTTATTATCTTTGCAGAAACAATCAACCAATCTCAAAAAGCAAATGAAACAATTCATGGATGAGAACTTTCTGTTGCAGACAGAAACTGCACAGAAACTCTATCACGAGCATGCTGCCAAGATGCCCATCATCGATTATCACTGTCATCTCGTTCCTCAGCAAGTCGCCGAGAACAAGCGTTTCCGCTCCATCACGGAGGTATGGCTCGGTGGTGATCACTATAAGTGGCGTGCAATGCGCAGCAATGGCGTACCCGAGAAATACTGCACCGGTAAAGACACCAGCGACTGGGAGAAGTTTGAGAAGTGGGCAGAGACAGTGCCCTACACGTTCCGCAACCCGCTCTACCACTGGACGCATCTGGAGCTGAAAACGGCTTTCGGCATCAACAAGCGCCTCAACCCGGAGACAGCACGCGAGATCTTTGACGAGTGCAACGACAAACTCGCCAACGATCCTTCGCTCACACCGTGGGGACTGCTCAATAAATATAATGTGGAGACGGTGTGCACCACCGACGATCCTATTGATGACCTCCACTATCACAGCATCGTGGCAAAAAGCGAACTCAAGACACGCATGCTCCCGGCATGGAGACCCGACAAGGCTATGGCACCGGAGAACGCACAGAATTTCCGCGAGTATGTCGAGAAGCTCTCCGCTGCTTCGGGCAAGAACATCAGCAACTTCCAGGACTATGTCGACGCACTGCAACAGCGCCACGACTTCTTCAACAAGATGGGATGCCGTCTCTCCGACCACGGCATCGAGGAGTTCTATGCTGAAGAATACACAGACAAGGAGATCAACGACATCTTTGACAAGGTCTACGCCGGGAAGGAACTCTCACACGAAGAGGTGCTGAAGTTCAAGAGTGCTATGCTCTATGTCTTCGCCGTACAGGACTACGAGGCAGGATGGGCTCAGCAATACCACTATGGTGCTATCCGCAACAACAACACGCGCATGTTCCGCCAGCTCGGACCCGACACGGGCTTCGACTCCATCGGCGAGTTCAACACGGCAAAGAGCTGCTCGGCCTTCCTCAACCGTCTCGACTTAGAGGGACATCTGACCAAGACGATACTCTACAACCTCAACCCCTGTGCCAACGAGGTGATGGCTACGATGCTCGGAAACTTCCAGGACGGCTCGATGCCCGGCAAGATCCAGTGGGGATCGGGATGGTGGTTCCTCGACCAAAAGGATGGCATCACCAAGCAACTCAACGCTCTGTCGTTGCTCGGACTGCTAAGCCGCTTCGTCGGTATGCTCACCGACTCACGCTCATTCCTCTCCTACCCCCGCCACGAATATTTCCGCCGAATTCTCTGCAACCTCATCGGCAACGACATCGAGAACGGCGAAATCCCTTACGACGGCTTTGAGGAGAAGCGCGTCAACCAGATGGTAGAGGACATCTGCTACAACAACGCAAAGAACTACTTCAAATTCTAAGCACAGACACCGCGGTCTCTGTTTGCGTAATCACTTCTTTGTGTTCGTAATATTATAAGCAATTATTAAACTTAAATGAGAATATGGCAAAAATAGTAACTTTGGGCGAGCTCATGCTGCGCCTGTCTCCAGAGGGCAACGACCGATTCATACAGAGTGATCACTTCCGCGTGATTCCCGGCGGCGGTGAGGCCAACGTGGCCATCAGCCTCGCCAACTACGGTCACGATGCCGACTTCGTCACCAAACTCCCCAAACACGAAATCGGACAGCTGGCCCTCAACGCCATGCGCCGCTATGGTGTCGGCACAAGTCACATCGTACGTGGCGGCGAGCGCGTGGGTATCTACTACGCCGAGACGGGAGCCTCCATGCGACCCAGCAAGGTCATCTACGACCGCGCACACTCTGCCATCGCCGAGGCTCGCCCTGAGGAGTTTGACTTCGACGAGATCTTCGAGGGGGCTCAGTGGTTCCACTGGTCAGGCATCACGCCGGCTATCAGCGACAACGCCGCCGATATCGTAAAAGCTGCCTGCGAAGCTGCCAAGCGCCACGGCGTGACAGTGTCGGTAGACCTCAACTTCCGCAAGAAGCTGTGGACATCGGAAAAGGCTATCTCCATCATGCGCCCGCTCATGCAATATGTCGACGTGTGCATCGGCAATGAGGAGGATGCGATGCTCTGTCTGGGATTCAAACCCGACGCTGACATTGAAGGTGGCAAGACCGACGCTGCCGGATACCATAAGATCTTTGAACAAATGGCAAAGACCTTCGGATTTAAATATGTCGTCTCCACACTGCGTGAGTCTTACTCCGCTACGCACAACGGTTGGAAAGCACTCATCTATAATGGTGAGGAATTCTACGAGAGCCGTCACTACGACATTGAGCCGATTATCGACCGCGTAGGCGGTGGTGACTCCTTCGCTGGCGGACTCATCCACGGACTGCTCACCAAGCCAACTCAGGGCGAGGCCCTGGAGTTTGCTGTCGCAGCCTCTGCACTGAAGCATACCATCAACGGTGACTTCAACCTCGTATCGAAAGAAGAGGTGGAGAGCCTCGCCGCAGGTAACGCCAATGGCAGAGTCCAGCGATAGACAATAAAACATAAGCCATCGGACGGACAGAACACTGTTTGACCGCCCGATGGTTTCCTATCATTTCCATCAACCAATAACATTACTACAATCATGGCTAAATTTGACAAAATACAAGTTCTTCAGAAAATCGGAGCCACCGGCATGGTGCCCGTATACTATAATGCTGACGCCGAAGTCGCTAAGAAGGTAATCAAAGCTTGCTACGAAGGTGGCGTGCACGCCTTTGAGTTCACCAACCGTGGCGACTTTGCACACGAAGTATTCGGCGAACTGGTGAAATGGGCCGACAAGGAATGCCCTGAGCTGGCCTTGGGTGCCGGCACTGTCGTCGACGCTCCTACCGCTGCACTGTACATTCAGCTCGGTGCGAACTTCATTGTAGGTCCGCTCTTCAACCCCGACGTGGCTCCGGTATGCAACCGTCGTCTCGTCCCCTATTGCCCGGGTTGTGCTACTGTCAGCGAGATCGGCAAGGCTCAGGAACTGGGTGCCGACCTGACCAAGGTGTTCCCCGGCGATGTCTATGGCCCACGCTTCATCAAGGATCTCATGGCTCCCTGCCCCTGGTCGAAGATCATGGTCACTGGCGGCGTGGCTCCTACACAGGAGAACCTCGAAGGATGGATCAAGGCCGGTGCCTACTGTGTGGGCATGGGGTCGAAACTCTTCCCAAAAGAGGTAGTTGCAAAGGGCGACTGGAACGCTATCACCGAGCTCTGCAAGCAGTGCATCGACATCATTCAGAATGCTAAGAAGCAACGCGCATGAACGGAGGTACTATCAAAAACGATGTAAAGACGAACTGGAGATGGTATCTCTGTGTACTCCTCTTCGTCGCCACCACGGTCAACTATCTCGACCGTCAGGTGCTCTCGCTGACATGGAAGGACTTCATCGCCCCGGAATTTCACTGGACTGATAGCGACTATGGTATGATCACGGGATGGTTCTCGCTGTTCTATGCTGCAGTGAGCCTCTTCGCAGGTACTGCCATTGACCGCTTGGGAACAAAGAAAGGCTATTTGCTCGCCATCATCATCTGGTCTGCAGGTGCCTGCCTTCATGCAGGATGCGGATGGCTGACGAGGGAGATCGAGGGACTGGACAGTGTGGAGGCACTCCACGCCGTGAAGCAAGGATCTGCGCTTGCGCTCTCTATCTCTACCATCTCTGTATATCTCTTCTTGGGCTGCCGCATGATCCTGGCCATTGGTGAGTCGGGCAACTTCCCCTCTGCCATCAAGGTGACGGCAGAATATTTCCCGAAAAAGGACCGCGCCCTCTCCACTGCCATCTTCAACAGTGGTGCTTCGGTAGGCGCACTGGCTGCTCCGGCTACCATCCCGTTCATCGCCAAGGCATGGGGATGGGAGAGTGCATTCATCATCATCGGTGCGCTCGGCTTCATCTGGGTGTTTTTCTGGTTGGAATGGTACGAGAAACCCGAAAAGTCGAAACATGTCAATGGCGCTGAACTTGCCTATATCCATCAGGACGACGAGAAGGAGGCTGACAAAGCAAAGGCTGACGAGAAAGCAGAAAAGACGATACCTCTGCTCAAGTGTCTCACCTATCGGCAGACATGGGAGTTTATCACCGGAAAGTTCTTCACCGACGGTGTGTGGTGGTTCTACCTGTTCTGGGCTCCTGCATACTTTAGCGATGTCTACCACTATCCTTCGGCCTCAAAAGAGGGCGCCACGCTCATCTTCATCCTGTATTTCATCGTCACGGTGGTCTCTATCTTCGGCGGCTATCTGCCTAAGCTGTTTGTGGAGAAGCGTGGCATGGATCCTTACGGTGGACGTATGCTGGCCATGCTCATCTTCGCCTTCATGCCTCTGACGGCTCTGCTGGCTCAGCCTCTCGGACAGTATGGTGCTATCTTCCCCGCTGTCATCATCGGCATCGCCGGTGCCGGACATCAGGCATGGTCGGCCAACCTCTACTCTACTATCGGCGACATGTTCCCCAAGTCAACAGTTGCTACCATCACGGGCGTGGGTACCATGGCCGGTGGCATCGGCTCCTATATGATCAACCAGGGCTCCGGTATTCTCTTCGACTATGCCGAGAAAGCTGGCAGCTCGTTCTCCTTCCTGGGCTTCGAAGGCAAGCCCGCCGGATACATGATCGTGTTCTGTATATGCGCGGTGGCCTATCTCATCGCCTGGTCGATCATGAAGACTCTTGTTCCGAAATATAAGAAGATCGTACCATAACGACTCCTTATTATATATAGTACACATAGGACCACCTTATATATAAAGGTGGTCCCAATTTTACTACACCTTATTACTACACCTTATTATATATACTGAATCTATGACTAACAATATTCTCAACAGACACACGGCTCCGAAAGCAGAAGCACCGGAGCGTGTGATACAGTTTGGTGAGGGTAACTTCCTCAGAGCGTTTGTGGACTGGATGATCCAGGAAATGAACGACAAGACGGCATTCAACGGTTCTGTCGTCATCGTGCAACCACGCGAGCGTAACCATATCGAGACATTACGTGCACAGGACTGCCTCTACCATGTCAACCTGCTCGGACTGAAAGGCAACGAGCAAGTAAACACCTGCCAACGAATCAGCAGCGTCAGCCGCGCACTGAATCCCTATACACAATACGACGCGTTCATGGCACTGGCCGAGCAACCCGAGATGCGCTTTGTCATCTCCAATACCACCGAGGCCGGTATCGCTTTCGACAACACGTGCAAGCTGAGCGACACACCGCCCGCCTCCTACCCTGCCAAACTCACGCAGCTGCTCTATCGCCGCTATTCTTGTTTCAACGGCGACACTAAGAAGGGACTCATCATCCTGCCTTGTGAGCTGATCTTCGGCAACGGACATCACCTCAAAGATTGCATCAACCAATACATCGACTTGTGGCACGATGACCTCGACAACGCTGAGGGATTCCGCAAATGGATTGCATGCTGCTGCCCAATCTGCACCACGCTTGTCGACCGCATCGTCAACGGTTATCCCCACAACGACGAGCAACAACTGTGGCAACGTATCGGCTACAAGGACGCTGCTATGGTGCAAGGCGAGATCTTCCACCTTTGGGTCATCGAACACGATAAGAACATCTCCATCGAACAGCTCGACAAGGAGTGGCCGGCCCGAAAAGCCGGGCTCAACGTGGTGCTCACCGACAACGAGACACCCTACCATCTGCGCAAGACGACACTGCTCAACGGTCCGCATACCGTCCTCTCGCCGGTAGCATTCCTCTCCGGTATCAACATCGTCAGAGATGCCTGCAACGATGAACTCGTCGGGAAATACATCCATCAGGTCATGTTCAACGAACTGCTGCCGACACTCGAACTGTCGAAAGACGAGCTCACCCGCTTTGCCGAAGACGTACTGCAGCGATTCAAGAATCCTTATATCGACCACCAGGTGACCAGTATCATGCTCAACAGCTTCCCGAAGTTCAAGACGCGTGACCTGCCTGCCCTGAAGCAATACACCGAGTTGAAAGGTGAACTGCCCAAAGCCATCGTGCTCGGACTCGCTGCTATCACCACTTATTATAAAGGTGGCACAAGAGAGGACGGCACGGCAATCGCACCCAACGACGATCCGGCAATCCTTGAACGTCTCCAGCATCTATGGGCTTCTGCCGATTGCCATACCATCGCTGAAGGTGTGCTCGGCGCGCAAGACTTGATTTGGAAAGAGCAAGGTAACCTCAATGACATCCCCGGACTGACTGACTTGCTGGCTTCCTATCTACAGCAGATACAAGAGTCGGGCATGAGAAAGACCATTGAGACGGTTCTCAACAAGTGATAAAATGAAACAAGCAATTAAAATCAACCCTACAGACAATGTCGCCGTAGCCATCAAAGCACTGAAGGCCGGCGACATCGTTGACATCGACGGCTCTACACTCAAACTGGTTACTGACGTGGTGCCCGGACACAAGATAGCTCTCCATGACATCAAGACGGGAGAGATGATCGTAAAATACGGCTTTCCTATCGGACACGCTATCCACGACATAGCAAAAGGTGCTCTGCTCGATGACCACGACATCAAGACCAATTTGAGTGGAGAGTTGAACTACGACAACATCCACATTCAGCCACAGAAAAAAACAACACCGCATCCCGATGCTTCCTTCCAAGGTTATCGCCGCTCCAACGGACTCGTCGGTGTGAGGAACGAACTGTGGGTGATCCCTACGGTGGGCTGTGTCAATGGCATCGCTCAGAATATCGTAGAGGAGGTAAAAACACAGACAAATAATGGTGAAGGCGTAGATACCATCGTGGCTTTCCCGCATAACTACGGTTGTTCACAACTCGGTGAAGATAACGAAAACACACGCCATATCCTTCGCGATCTGGTGCTTCACCCAAATGCTGGTGGCGTGCTCATCGTAGGACTGGGATGTGAGAATAACCAACCGCACGAGTTCGTAAAGTTGCTCGGTGACTACGACCACGACCGCATCAAACTGCTCGTCTGCCAAGAAGTGGAAGGCAACGAAGTGGAGACGGGCACAGAGATGCTGATGGAGCTCTATGACAAAGCACGCAACGATCAGCGAACTGCTATTCCGGCTTCTGAACTGCGCATCGGACTGAAGTGCGGCGGCAGCGACGGCTTCTCAGGTATTACTGCCAACCCTCTCGTTGGTGCTTTCAGCGACTGGCTCTGCAATGAGCAAGGGGGTACCACGGTGCTCACTGAGGTTCCTGAGATGTTCGGCGCTGAGACTCTGCTCATGCAGCGTTGCGTCAACGAACAGGTGCTTGAGGATACCAAGCATCTCATCAACAACTTCAAGCATTACTTCCTCAGCCACGGCCAGCCCGTGGGCGAGAATCCCTCACCTGGAAACAAAGCCGGTGGCATCTCTACCTTGGAAGACAAAGCATTGGGGTGCACGCAGAAGTCGGGATCATCTCCCGTTTATGGTGTCCTCGGCTATGGTGAACGACTGCAAGGCCACGGCCTTCATCTGCTCTCTGCTCCGGGCAACGACCTCGTCGCCGCAACAGCTTTGGCTGCAGCCGGATGCCACATCGTACTGTTCACAACAGGGCGTGGTACACCATTCGCTACCGCTGTGCCGACATTGAAAATCTCTACCAACACTTCTCTCTACAAGCGCAAAGGCAACTGGATTGACTTCAACGCTGGCAGCATCGTGGAAGACAAGAGTATCACAGACCTTTTGCCCGACTTCATCCACACCGTCCTCGACGTGGCCAGCGGCAAAAAGGTAAAAGCAGAGCGAAACGGCATTCATGGCTTTGCCATCTTCAAGAATGGTGTAACGCTGTAAATATAAAAATGACTGATATGAGATCTTTTCTCTCTAACGCTTTCATGGGCGGCATGGTGCTCTCCTGCTCTCTTCTGTTCTCGCTACAAGCAGTCGGACAGGACCGGACGATGACCATGACACTGCAAAATCCTGGCAACACGATTTTGCAGCAGTCTCCCGTGGAGATTCCCGGTATGGAAGGCTATCGCTCTGCCCGCGTGACTGTAGACGGCAAAGAAGTACCTTCACAAATGGACGACTTGGATGGTGACGGAGGAGCTGATCATCTGTTCTTCCTCGCTGACATCAAGGCCAAAGGACAAAGCAAAGCTACCATTGCGCTGTGGCGAAAGGCCATGCCCAACACCTACACCAAGCGTACCTTTGCCGACATCCTTCTGCGCAACAGCAAGGTAAAGGCGAAGAACAAACACGACATCTATCTGAGCGAGTTCGCTTCGTTGCGGGGAACTAACCCCTTTCCTGTCATTCATCAGCATGGTGCTGTACTGGAGAGTGAGCTCACTGCTTACCGCTTCTATTGCAGTCCCCGACAGTCGGTCGACATCTATGGTAAACGCAAAAGGCAGTTGGAACTCCACGACACAGAGTTCTATCCCGACTCAGTACAACTGGCTGCCGGCTATGGCGACGATGTCCTGGCAGTAAGAGATGGCGTAGGTGTCGGAGCCCTCAACGGTTGGGACGGCAAACAGCCCGTAGGCTTCTCGGACTGCGACAGCCGCCGTCAGCGCGTCGTGGCGAACGGACCGCTTCGCAGTATCGTCGAAATCACGGATTTGAACTGGAAGCCGACACCCGATGCAGAGCCTCGCACTCTCACTACACGCTACACGATGATCGCAGGACACCGTGACTGTAAAGTGGACGTAAGAGTTTCCGTTCCGAAAGGTTTCAACCTTACCGACCAGATACGCGCCACTCCTTATTTTATAGGCATCACGCACATTAAGGGTCAGCAAAGTTGGACCGACGGTCATGGCCTGCTTGCCAACTGGGGCACCGACTCCCCCGTCACGGGTAAGGATACGCTCACACATAAAATGGAAACAGTAGGTTTGGCGGTCTCCATCCCCCGTGCCAGCATTCTCAAAGAGATTCACACGCAGTACGACGACGGCTATCTCGTCTCTATCCCCGACGGTCATCTCGTCTACCACCTCTCTTTCTGTAGTGACAAAGAGGAGCAGGGCTACCACAGTGCCGACCAATGGTTCAGTGCCTTGAAAGCATGGAAAAGCAAAGAAAGCACCGCATTGTCCTTAAAGATCAGGGAAAATAAGAAATCCACTCGCCCATAAAGGCGAGCCTCTTTGGGTGCTGTGTTCCGTACGCCTCTGCTAAGCAGAGGCCCCCTCTCCACAACGATGAAGGGCTAAGCAACGATCGTTGCTTAGCCCTTCATGTGATTCAGCCGGGGTTCGAACCCGGGACCCGCAGCTTAGAAGGCTGCTGCTCTAATCCAACTGAGCTACTGAACCATACCCTTTCAATAAAGCAAATGCAAAATTACTATTTATTTATCAAAACGCCATCGTTTTTTGATAGACAGACTTAATAATTATTATATATTAACAAAAACGTTTCTTTTCTATCTTTTCTTGCTTGCGATCTTCTAAAAAAAAGAACTCCATTAGCAAAAAAGCGAAGCCTTTCATTCCACATGACACATTTTTTTTATATCTTTGTAGCATAATCGTAACAGACATTACACATATCTATGAACACAAGCGACTATGTGATTATCTTCATGAAGATATTAGGCTCCTTAGCCTTGCTGATCTACGGCATGAAGGTAATGAGTGAAGCCTTGCAGAAAATGGCAGGCTCGCAACTGCGTCATATCCTTGGCGCAATGACCACCAACCGATTCACGGGAATGCTCACGGGGGTTTTCATCACTTGCGCCGTGCAATCCTCTTCTGCCACCACGGTGATGACCGTCAGCTTTGTCAATGCGGGACTGCTCACCTTGGCACAAGCGATCTCGGTGATCATGGGTGCCAATATCGGAACGACGCTTACCGCCTGGATCATGTCACTGGGATTCAACGTAGACCTGACGATGGTCGTCTTCCCAGCCTTCTTCTTGGGCATCATGCTCATCTATTCTAAGCGACGCCGCTACATCGGTGACTTCCTTTTCGGTATT
Organism: Prevotella sp. UBA7764; assembly: GCA_002481295.1. Lineage (GTDB taxonomy): Bacteria > Bacteroidota > Bacteroidia > Bacteroidales > Bacteroidaceae > Prevotella > Prevotella absiana. The sequence continues at coordinate 21,419 of DLDU01000024.1, forward strand.
GCTTTTCTTTTCTTTGCACTTGTCCTACTGAGCAATGCCGGCAAAGAACTTGATCTGGAACACAACCCACAAGCTATCCAGTTCTTCGCTTCCTTTAATACTCACAGCCACGCCAACATCATTGTCTTTGTGCTCATCGGTACACTGATCACCTGTATTGTGCAGAGCTCTGCTGCCGTGATGGCCATCACCATTCTGCTTTGTTCCTCCGGCGTATTGCCTATTTACTTCGGCATCGCTCTTGTCTTAGGAGAGAACATCGGCACGACAGCCACCGCCAACCTCGCTGCTTTAGGTGCCAACACGCAAGCACGGCGCGCAGCCATGGCACATTTGGTATTCAATGTCTTTGGCGTCATCTGGGTGCTGTGTCTGTTCTATCCCTTTGTCGACGGTGTGTGCCATCTTGTAGGTTACGATCCTACGGGAGCCGGATTCACACAAGCGCAGAAGGCCGCTATCCTGCCCATCGTGCTCGCAGCCTTCCACACCTGTTTCAATGTGACCAACACTGCCATGCTCATCGGCTTCATCCCACAGATAGAGAAAATAGTTTGCTGGATCATCAAGCCGAAGAGCAACAAAGACGAGGAGGATTTCCGCCTGCGCTTCATTCAGTCTGGTATCATGAAGACCCCGGAGCTCTCCGTACTGGAGGCTTCCAAAGAAATTCACTCCTTTGCTGAGCGCATGAGAAGAATGCTGCGCATGGTGCGTGAACTGCTCAGTACCAAGGATGCCAACGACTTCGTCAAACTATTCTCCCGCATTGAGAAATACGAGAGTATCGCCGACAACATGGAGATAGAGATCGCTAAATACCTCGACCAAGTCAGCGACGCTCACCTCAGCGACGAGACGAAAGACAAGGTGCGCGCCATGCTGAGAGAGATCTCTGAGCTTGAGAGTATCGGCGACTCGTGCTATCATATCGCAAGAACCATCAATCGTAAATATACAGAAAAGGAGGAGTTCACCACTGACCAATACGAGCATCTACACCAGATGTTCGCCCTCACTGACCAGTCGATGGAAGAGATGGAGCATGCTCTCATCGAGCACAAGACTGATATCGACATCAATCGCTCCTTCAATATCGAGAACGAGATCAACAACTATCGCAACCAGCTCCGCAGCAGAAACACGATTGATGTCAACGACCATAAATACACCTACGCCGTAGGTACGATGTATATGGACATCATCAACGAATGCGAGCGCGTTGGCGACTATGTCGTCAATGTCGTAGAGGCACGTACCGGCAAGAAGAAAAACGAGGCGTAAAACAGCCTGCTTTTAACGCCAGTAACAAAGTTATAAAATCACCACTGCTGACAGTCAAATGTTACGAAGGCCTTATTGTTCATATATTTATGTCAATAAGGCCTTATTATTTACTAAAAACCTTTAATACGAAAGCAGGTTCATTTATTTTTCGTACATTTGTAAAATCGAATATTTAACTATAACTTATCTAAGAAAAAGATGGTATTACCGGAAACTAAAGAGAACCAAAGAATTACTGTCAACGTCGTTAGGACGGATCCTGACTCACACCAGTTTATTGTCACCTATGGAGATGATGGCAAACTCTATCGTCTGCCCATGCTTTTATATCAGAAAAGAAGCACCGTGCCCAACACGCTTCCTTGTATCGTGGAAGAGTCTTTCAACGGCGGCATACATCTCAGGCAAGACTATGAAACGCTCATCAGGCAATTCTATCACGAAGGCGACAAAGTCGAGTTCAGCATCAAACGCTCACACGACAATTTCTATATTCTTCAAGAATCGCATGGTTTCACTACGCGCCTTGACAAAAGCTGCATTCCGAATCCTGCCCTCACGCCAAGAATTATCTGCCAAGTAGAAAAGATCAAAGGCAGATATATGCAAGTACAACCTGTGGAAAACCTGCAGGCACGCAAATATGACTTCCCTATCAAAGATAACCAACTGGCTACGCTTTTAGGCAACAGGAAGTGGAACAACGATTCATTGCGGGAGCTGCTCCTTGGAAGTACCAATCCTGATCTCTTCGACAATGCTTGCTATCACTGGATCGCCAATATGGCAACCGACTATCACGACAAAGACTTACTTCGACAAGACCTCATTGACTTCAAGGAAAGCATGCTCCATGTGCTTGAACAGACCGATCTGCTCAACATGTGTGACGCTGTTTCCAGAGGTATCTTGGAGAATCGTTTCACGGACTTCATCGAGCAGACCTCCTTTTTCATCAATGCGCTGGATCTCGTAAAGAACAACTTAGGAGAAGAATACATCGGACAAGTACTCAACAAACTGGAATGCTGCAACTATGTCTTCCATCCGCGTGAGTGCTTCTTCACAATGCTCTGTATCTTCTTGCAGGACGACAGCGTGATGCAAAAGTGTATGCCAAGGATGATCAGCATCATACGTAAACACGATCTCGCCCTGTCCAAGCGTGCTCCTTTCGGCAAGCTTTGGATCACCCTGCTCGAATACTATATCCGCAAGAGTTATGAAACACCGGACAGTCTCAACAGCCAAGGTACGACCGAGACGATGATACAAGCTCTGGCTCTCCAGCTCAATTTGGCAGAAGACGATGACAGCGACCTTTTCGACGTGGTACTCAACCGCAGTCTCCTCTATCGACTTTGCAGCAAGATGGGAGTGGCCGACCCCAAGAGCCTGCTGGAAGAATCGCTCTACAACCTTGTCTCTGACTCCGGCGACCAGGCTGCCTATGTGGTCAACACCGATGACGCCACACTCACCGCCAATATCATTGCCAACCAGGTGTCTGATACGATCGACTCATCGCTCGCTCCTGTGGAATACCTCACGGACAATGCAAAGCTACTGATCAAAGACGGCAAGATCTCTATCTCAGCCTCTGATGTAAACTCCGAGAATGTCTACACGCCTCTGCCAACCCGTCTGAACCTCTGGCACGCCTTTACCATCAGGCTCAGCGAGAAGCCTTCTGCTGACCTCAGAGGAAATAAAAGCAACACGCTGCCACACTTCAAGCAACTGTGGGATTTCATCTATAAGTCACTCTTCATCGGTGGACACCGTAATAAAAAGAAAGAAAGACGCAGACTTCTGCCCGGCGAGGAAGTGTCGATCATCATCAAGAAGAAGATACCAACCGACGATGAAACAAAACTTCTTTTCCAATGTGAGGTCATCGACGAAGAGCTGCAAGGTATCACAGGATACATCGATGCCGCCAGAGACATCGTACCCTATTATCCCAGCAAGAAGCTTTCGTTAGAGGACTTCTACCACAATGGCTACCCGCTCATCCTGCCTGCTGACGTAGATGGTATCGAGGACGGAGAATACCACTTCGTGATGAATGAGATCTGCGTAGACTTTATGGAGGATTACCGCATCGAGCATCTCAACTTCAACAGTCGTCTCAGATGTGTTCTCAACAATTCTCAACCCGGTATCGGCCGTGTACCTGCTATCTCCACCAACGGCTTGTCACTGTCTGTAGATGTGGAGCCCGGCACTCCTCTCAGCGTATTGTCAAAAGGTAAAGTGGTCGAAGTGTACAAGCCCACGCAGGGCAGACCACCTTATATCAACGTCACCTATCGTGCAGATGTACCCGACATGGTCTTCAGTGTGGGCGCTGCCTTCCATCAGTTCATGGTCAACCTTGCACACGGCGAGGTGTTTGTCAGTGAAGAGGAACAGGAACCTTCCGAGGACTTCACCTCGACGATGGATGCTGAGCACCTCACGGAACTGATGTATATCTTCGAGACCTACGCCAGCTTTGAGGATGATTACATCAAAGCCTACAACTATATCTCCACTTGTCGGGTACTTGCCCGCATGCTCAACTCCGAACGGGAACAGTATTATTGCAAGCGACTCTCACTACTGGAACTGCTCAACGACTTCGCACTGAACAATAGTTTCTCCAACGAGAGCATGGCGATCCTCAACAACGCCGACAGCTTAGGCTTTGAGCAGGACTCGCATCTCTACAACGACTTCCAGCAGATGACCATCGTCTCCTGGCTTGACAACGACGATCACTACGACGACCTCTATCAGATGAGTTGCAAGCGGGAGAACCCGACTCTACAGATGTTGGCGGCTCTCGTCATGTCGCACAACACGGTAAAGAAGGCCGGGCTCATCTCCCAAGCCGATGAGATTCGGGAAAAGATACGCTCCATCCTCAAGCTCAGACGCAACCAGAGCGATAAGAAAGACTATGGACGCGAAGACTATCATACCGAGTTCAAGGCCTCTATCGTCTATCCTGAAAGCTCTATGCAGTCGAACTTAGCCGAACAAACATCTAAGATCCTTCAGGAGATTTGCGCATTCCTCAATGCTGACGGTGGTACACTCTACCTCGGTGTCAACGACCAGGGTACAGAGAGTGGCGTGGAGGAAGACTTGAAACATCCTAAGTTCAACGGTAACCTCGACCACTATGAAGATTATATCCACAATCAGGTAGCCATCTACCTCGGACAAGAGGCAGCCCACAATATCAAGACGCACTGGGATGAAGGCACGAAAGCCAATGTGCTGGCGATCTCTATTCTGCCCAGTCCCGATCCAATAGCGCTCAAAGGCGACTACTACGAGCGTATGGGCAAGTCAGCCCGGAGAGTCAACAGCGACTATTTGTCTGCTTTCCTCATCGGACGCAAGAAGTGGGCTGCTGAGCATCAGCTGATGACAAAGGATGAGAGCCCTGCTATCATCAGTACGCCGGCACCCATATCGCAAGAGATCAATGCAGGCACGACCACGACACCTGCGCCATTCACCAACGAGATCAAAGACAAGATACAAACCAGCCGGTTTAGAAACAACGTCATCCACGACTACGAGTTGAACTATCTTCCCACGACGGCATATCTTTGCTTCATCGACAATGATGAGTACAAGTTGCTTCAACAAGACGACTACCGCACGGAGGACTACCGTCTGGAGTTGGCCATCCATGAAGAAGAAGAGAAGTCATGGCTCATCATGGTTTATAGCGACGGGCGCGTGGTGAAGGCCAGTGTGGAGAAGCTCCTGCACAGAGACAGCGACCGAACCTTTAAGCGCTACTCCGGCAAGGAACTCATCTATGCCAGCATAGCCAGCGACGACGACGAGATTATCCTTGGCTTCGTCGATGGTAAAGGCAACAAACGACTGCGCTTCGACGACATCTCTAAGATCAAGGAAAACAGCATGCAGGACTATGGCGAGACGCTCTGCGACGTCTCTTTCAGTGATATTCACTACGTCGAAGTCATCAACCGCAACAAAGTTCCCGAGTGGGTACAACTCAATCCACCAAGAAAAGAACTCGGCATCGTGTTGAAGACCGTCAACGGCAAGCGCATTGCCGAGATGCTACCGGAATGTAATATCTGACAGAACATAGGCACGACGTAGTACGCATAACAAAGCAGCAACTATGACACTGGAATTTATATTACGATTAGCAATCGCAGCCCTGTTAGGTGGGGTGATAGGATTGGAGCGTGAGTACCGGGCCAAAGAAGCCGGCTTCCGCACCCACTTCCTTGTAGCTTTAGGAAGTGCCTTGTTTATGATTCTCTCCATGTACGGCTTTGACAGTATGATCAACGGCACAGCGCAAAAGCTGTCCTACGACCCGTCTCGTATTGCCTCACAGGTAGTACCCGGCATCGGTTTCATCGGTGCCGGCATCATCATCTTCCAAAAGCATGTCGTCAAAGGCCTAACGACAGCAGCAGGACTGTGGGTGACATCAGCCATTGGCCTTACCTGTGGTGCGGGCATGTTTGTCCTTGCCGCGGCGACCACCATCATGGTACTCATGTGTCTGGAAGCACTCCACTTCGTTTCCAGTCGCTTTGCCACACGCAGCATACTGCTTACATTCAGCTCCGACAAGCAAGAGAACATACAGGTTGTATTGCATAAGATGAGAGATGCAGGTATCGACATCGACTCTTATGAGATGCAGAAGAATACTAATCCTAAAGGCATCGCTTATCAAGTGTCCATGGAGATCAAAGTCAAGCGCGATCAATATCAGACCCGCATCATGCAGTTCATGGAGAAAATGGACGGCGTCAGCATACAGAATATTGAATAGTGCGCATACACCTTATTATATATAAGAGCACAACATACTAAGCCAGCATTTCTTCCAATTGCTCAATAGCATCCTTGATGTCTTGAGCAAAAGAAGCGTGTGAGAGCAGATAATCCTTCCGGCCACTTGCCAGATGCTCATAGAGCGAAGGATTCATCTGCTCCACATAACTCGATATAGCGTATTCTATATCATCTTTCTGTCCATCACTATGGGAATACTCATAGACCCGGTACTTCTGATGAAAGAAGCTATAGGCCGACTCTATACTACCCTGATCGAAAGAAAAGCTGTTTGACTGATCTGTTCTCTGTATCATATCCAATTAAGTAAAGCAATACTATGATTAACTATATTGATGCAAAAGTACTCAAAAAAATTGAGACGATAAAAGAGAGTTAAAAGAAAAGCGACAAAACAATAATAAAAGGACACATTCGTTACACTATATATGGAAGAAAAGAAGACCATAAAAAGACTTATATTCACAGCTATACTCAGTACCACGGTCAGCATCGGATGGTCGCAAAATCCAATCATGCCCGATGCTATGCCAGGCATAGCTAAAAACGATCAGAAATCAGACACATTAACAGAAATGCATCTGCCATCCAGTATGACAGATGAGGACTTTCATGGCTTTGCTGAGCTCAACATCGATAACTTACTCTCGGTATTAGAGAAATACAACGTGAAGGAAAAGAAAATCGTTTTAGCACAAGCCTTATTAGAGACTGGTTACTTTTCCAGCCCTCTTTGCATGGAATGCCACAATCTCTTTGGTTTACGTCATCCCAGTGATGGCAGCTACTATACTTTCAACAACTGGGAAGAATCCGTTAAAGCCTATCTTGACGACGTGCAATATAAATACAATGGCGGTAACTACTACGCATTCCTCAAACGCATAGGATACGCAGAAGATCGCAACTACACATCAAAAGTAAGAAAGATAGCAGACAAGCTAGACATATAATAGTAAGCGCGGCAAGGAGCCGCGCTTTTTTTAAGCCCTTCCCTAACCCTCCCCAAAGGGAGGGGACAGAGCCCCACCCTAGCCCTCCCCGAGGGGAGGGAAACTCAATACCCACAACGCATATATTACGTACGGATGGTATGGTATAGCAATTCTCTCCCCTCGGGGAGAGCTAGAGAGGGGCTGGAGTTGAGCTATAGAGGGGCTTTGCCATACTAAAAAAAGCCCCTGAAAACATTGC
>DLDU01000018.1 GCA_002481295.1 Prevotella sp. UBA7764
CTCTACCGTGAACTTTAGCATGAGCCATCAGATGGGACTGGCGGTCATCAATCTCGGACAGAAGACGCACTATGACTACAGACACTTGTCGACGGACGCGAACTTCAAGTGGGTACATGCGTCAAGCACGGTAACGGCCTCTTCGTCTTTCAGTGGCAACACACCTTATAAGAAAGCTGACCGCAACTATGTGGCAGTAGTAAAGACCAAGGCCGCAACTATCTTCAACAGCGTGTCCAACGTTGCTGACAAATGGACTTCGAGCCTTTCCTACCAGCCTTCTGTTAGTGCCGTAGTTACACATACGGCAGCCAGTGCCCGCGCAGACAACACGATGCTTACGTCATGGCAGTCGGTGACGTGTATTACAGCGATGGCGATATGTCGCATCAAAGTGAAAGTCTGATTAGTGGCAAGACACCAATCGGCATCGTGGGATATATCGGCAACAACTACTGGACGGAAAAGAATACCAAGTCGAGCAGCGTGGGCGGACATGCGTTGGTGATGTGCTTAAAAACCATTGGCTCAACAGGTACCACAAACCATGGAACAAGCTATCAATGGAAGACAAGCAATACTGATGATAACCGGTCAAAGGTAAACACTTCAGCTCTCATTGTTGGCTCCTCTACCCAAGCTTACGGCTCAGGCTATAAAGAATCAGTGGCCTTGAACAACTCTGCCCATCCTGCAGCGCAGGGTGCCCTCGCCTATAACACATTGAAGGCTCCGTCTACCTCTACCGGTTGGTTCCTGCCAACGGCCGGCCAGTATTATGCCATCATGCATGCCATTGGCGGTTACCCGTCGAGTGGCTGGAACATTAATGATTTCGTATCTAACATGACAACGGTTTCGTCCAAAGTAAATACCGCTTTGAGAAAGGTGGGTGCGAACAACTATACCGAATTCTTCCAAGCGGTGTACACTTGGGAGTGGACCTCTACGGAGCTTTCCGCCACGCAAGCGATCATCGTCGATTCGGGAGTCGACGATGGGCAGGGAGCCGGTTCTGTTCGCTTCCTCGACGAAGGCATCGACGGCAAGATGCGCAGCAGGCCAGTCCGGCCGTTTCTCGCTTTTTAATCCCTTTAATAACTCCGTAATCGCAGTAACACTCGCAAGTCGTGAGACTTGCCACATGCATCTCGCAAAACTCTAAGAGATGTATATAATTCAACCTTGGGGGCTTGTGGACTGTGAAGTTCGCAAGCCCTTTTTGGGTTGAAATGGGAATATCTTTTAGTACACAAACACCTTGCAGTCCTTGACGCTGCCCGGTGCTCCTTGCTCGGCGCGTGGCAGATATTCCATGGCTGTGACAGTCTGTACGGAGCCGAGGTCGATGACGAGCAGGTGGGGCAGGTCGGTGCCCGGAACAGTCTGCCAATAGGTGGACTCTTGCAGGTCGAAAGCCTTGTCGCCCGTGTGGTTGCCGTTGGCGGCATCTTCCGAGTCAGCGTATTTCGTTGTCCAAGACTCACGGCTGATACGGTGGCCTTGGGCATCCTGGAGATAGAGTTCAGCGATGGCGGAGAGGTCTTTGCCACTATGATTACTGCTGATGAGGATAGCCAGGAAGCGGCCCTGCTGTGGCTTGTCGAAGCGGATGGTCTGCCAACCGTTGCCGGACTGTAGTGCGCCGCTGAAGGCCGGTGTGCGGCTATTCAGGTCAGGCTTGTCACCGATGTTGTTGTGCAGGTTGGTCTTCTCCAGTTGCAGCTTGTCGAGTTCTGGCTTGTCCTGTCCCCAGAGGACGGGTTTTGCGGTGCCTACCACGTCGAGCACCATGATGTCGTTCTTTCCTTTCCGCAGCCAGCAACCCGGGCAGTAGAGCGTCTGCTGAGGGCCAATGCGCCAGAAACGGCCCAAGGCATGTCCGTTGACATAAACCTGTCCTTTGCCGAAGTTCTCCATATTGATAAAGGTATCGCCCACCTTACTCAGGTTGAATGAGCCGAGGAAAACGCTTGGCTCCTTATCACTGTTGCGAACATTGAGGTGGGAGCGCAGTTCTGCATACGGCTTGCGGGATTGTGTGGCCAGTGTGTCCACGTCGTCGGGAACGAGACCGATGGTCCAGTCCTTGAGGTTGTAGGTTACGTCGTGCTGTCCTTCGGTCGTTGCGATGGTCACGTCGCCCGTGATGCCCTTGTAGTCCTTGATGGCGCGTCCAAAGTTGATACGTCCCATCGCTTCGACGAGAATGTCCAGATTGTCACCCGCCTTCACCGGAGGCAACATGATGCTCTTCTCGTTTTTCACGCGGTCGATCTTTCCTGCAAACTCCCCGTTGATGAACACCTGCGCGTAGTCGTGAGCGTCGCTGATGGTCAGTCGGCTGGGTTGGCTGATCTCGGGCAGGGTAGTGGAGTAGAAGGCAGAGCCCCATCCCATGTCCATCTCTTCAAAGGTCTTTGTGTCGTGGCTCTTCACCGAGCGTGTGATGAACTGACAGAGCGGGATGCGGGCAGAGAGCTCCACCTTGGGAAAGCTGACCAGCGGAGCCGCAGGCTGGGGAACAGCGGGCAAGGCTTTGCCACCATTGTATTTCTCCATGTTGCGTCGCAACTCAAAGAACTTAGGTGTTGTGCGGCCATATTCATTGATTGGCGCGTCGTAGTCGTAGGACGTCACGTCGGGTGCGAAGCCCGGGCTGTTGGCTCCTGCCCAGTGTCCGAAGCTCGTTCCTCCGTGTGTCATGTAGAGCGAGAAGGAGATGCCTTTGGAGAGCATCTCGTCGATACCGGCTACCATGTCCTTGGCCGGACGCGTCTCGTGGCGGGCTCCCCACTTGTCAAACCATCCGCTCCAGAACTCCGAGCACATCTTCGGCGCGTCGGGACGCAGTTCGCCGAGGCGTTTGAATTGCTGGTCGATGTTGGCACCGGTACCAAAGTTCATCGTCCACACCAAGTCATCGAGTCCGTTCTTGGTGAAGTTGCTCGACCAGTCGCACTGGAAGAGTACAGGGCCAACGCTATTGCCTTGCTTGTCCTTGGAGTACCAACTGGCCTTCAGCAGATCTCGGATGGCTCGGATGTAGGGTTTGTCTTCGCCGTAGCTGCCATACTCGTTTTCTACCTGCACCATGATAATCGGCCCTCCGTGCTGTATGGTCAGTGGGGCGAGTTGTTCAGCCACCTTCTTCTCGAAGATCTTTACACGCTGCATGAAGAACGGGTCCTGCTCGCGTAGCCGTATGTCCTTCTTCTTCAACAGCCACCAGGGCAGTCCGCCCATCTCCCATTCCGCGCACACATAGGGTCCCGGGCGCACGATGACGTACATGCCGTGTTTCTGTGCCAAACGGCAGAAGGCGGCCACGTCGTTGTTGCCTGAAAAGTTGAAATGATCCTGCTGTGGCTCATGGATGTTCCAAAACACATAGAGGCAGAGTGTGTTCATGCCGAGGGCTTTGCACATCTTGATGCGTTGCTCCCAGTAGGGGCGGGGAATGCGTGGATAGTGCACCTCGGCAGCTTTGACGACAAACGGCTTGCTGTTGAGGAGAAAGGTGCCTTTTCCCACTGTGAAATCACCACTGCGGTTCGCAGCCTGGCTGGAGACGGGATTCAGCATCATAGCCAGTGCGAGCATGAAAAAAAGAATCTTTTGTTGTAACTTCATAGAAGAATTGTTATTAGGATTTATCTTCCACAAAATTACAAAAAAGATCCTTTTCTGCTGTTCACTTATCATGCAATCAATCGTGCATCAGAGAGAAATGTTGAAAAATGCCTGCTGATTCACGATTTGTTCCCTTCTGAATCTTAGCTATTTATTTGTTCTGACCAGTCTCAGGCCATACCAGCCAGGGTTTGGTGTGGTGCCGTCGGCAGACAGTCTGACGATGAACTTGGCGGTAGCCTTTCCTTGTTTGTTACGGAGGAGGCTGGCGGGCAGAGGATATTCGACATCGAAGAAGCCATTGGTCTCGCCTTCAGCTTTTTCCGGAATGACGATGTTGGCGATATTTACACCGTTGACGGTCAGCGTAGCCTGGCGACCTTTGTCGGCTGTGGCGAAGCGGCAGAGGATGGCAAGGCTGTCGGCATCGGCAGAAGTGTTGAAGAGCGTGTACTGCACGTGTCCGCCTCTCTGGGCATCGCGATAGGTCTCGTCACGGAACGATCCGGCATGCGAGTCGGTGGAATAGTTGTATTCGTGTCCCGCCTCGTTTTGCTGTTCACCCGGAGAGACAAAGTCGATGGTGCGCTTGGCGAGCGCTTCGGCCTTTCGCTCAGTCTCTGCCATGTCGCTATGGGCGTAGCCTTCGGGAGTCTGCTGATACCAATAACACGAGTAGCGGGCGTGGTGGATCGTGGCAAACGGTTGCAACATGAGACGAGTCCAGTGGTAGCCTGCTACGCCCGGACGGCTTACGTCCAACGGGAAGCGGAGTGTGGACAGGTCACCCTTGCCTACACGAGAGAGCACTTCGCTGCGCTTGCCGATGAGCAGAGGTGCCGTGGTGAGCGGCAGACTCTTGCCCACAGCACCGGGTGCATGGTCCATACGTCCTTCCCCGGCATATTCGTTTTTCAATTTTTCGTAGCTCAGTCCCGTAGCTTCTGCGTCGGCATTGTCGCAGGCTGTAGTCTTGGCGGCAAGCAAGACGGGACCATACTCAAAGGCTACATAGTTCGGGAGGTTGGGACAGGGCACCACACGCATCTGCATGGGCAGATCTACTTCCACCTTGTCGCCGGCTTTCCACTGTCGGTGTAGCTTGACGTAGGAAGCCTGCCCGACGGTTGTCTTGATCGTTTGCGGCTCACCATTGACGGTGATACGGAAGTCAGCAGTGGTCCACCAAGGATGTCGGATGGCCAGAGTGAATTTGCCGTCGCGGTTGATCGTCAGTGTGGTTTGCTGACTATAGGGATAGGAGGTGGTCTGTGTCAAGTCGAAGCGGCGGTCGGAGAGATGACTTGGCGTGAAAAGATTGACGTAGAGCACAGAGTCGGCATCGTGGGTGTAGACAAACTGCCCGTATTTGCTATGATTTTCCATGCCCGTACCGACGCAGCACCACATGCCTTTGTTTACTTGGGAATAGATGCGGTATCCTTGTGGGCGCAGCGTGGTGAAATAGACATATCCGCCCGTCTTCGGGTCTTGTGTGGAAAGAATATGGTTGAGAGTGGTATATTCGTAGAAGTCGGCGTAGCGGGCGTCGTGGGTGCGGTCGGCGAGTATTTCCGAGAGTTTCAGCATGTTGTTGGAGTTGCAGCTCTCAGGTCCGTCGGCCCTGTCAATATAGCGGTTGCTGTTGGCTTTTGAGAGGAAGTGTTCTTCGACGCTGTTGCCGCCGATACATGTCGTGCGGTAATTTGCTACATCGTCCCAGAAGTTTTGGGCTGCCTTGGCATAGCGCTTGTCGGCGGGGCTCATCTCTGCAATGCGCTCGAAGCCGATGTATTTCGGTACCTGTGTGTTGGCGTGCCGGTTGTCGAGAAACGTAGTGTTGAGAGTCTGCATACCGTCGACCATCTTTTGGTGTGAGAACGCCTTGGCAGCTTCGAGGTATTTTTTGTTGCCGAAGATCGTGTAGGCATCGGCGAGGACTTCATTCATACCTCCCTGCTCCGTGTTGAGGATGCTCTGCATCTGTTCGGTGCTGAGATGCCTGATCAGCGCCACGGCCCAGTCAGCCATCTTGCGGTACATCTCTTTGGCGGTCTTGTTGCCAGTGTAGAGATAGGCATCGCGCAGTCCGGCCATCACCTTATGCTCGCAGTAGAACGGTACCCACCCGCGTACGGGATCAAAGGCTTTGGCGTTGCCTTGATAGAGTTCTCGCCACACCTCGTTGATCGGTTGCCCGCCGAGAAAGCCTTTCATACCCGTCTTGTCGTGTTGGTAGACGCCCTGGCAGTCTTTCAGAACGCTGAGCATATAGTCGAGTCGCGACTTGAGCAAGGCGCGTGTCTGATGGTCCTGGCAGGCAGCATAGGCCATGGCGAGGGCAGAGAGATAGTGCCCGCCTACGTGTCCTGAGAGGTCAAAGCCGTTGCCGCCCCAATTCTTGAAGTTGGGATGGAGTTGCAACCAATTGGTATAGCGTCCGGTGGTGAGGCCGGCTTGTCGGACGAACGGCGTGAGCAGGCGGTCGGCATCGTAGTCGAGGAGTACTTGGATGTTGAGGTCCATGGCGCGCTTCATGGGACTGTCGAGCAGCGTGACCTCGCTAAGATTGAAATGATGAGGATAGAGCAGCTCCTGTGCCAAGCCTTTTGCGGGCGAGGCCATCAGCATGGAGGCAGTGAGAGCGAACAGCAAAGTGTGTTTCATGATTTGTCTTTAGTATTTTGTTATTTGGTCAAGTGCAAAGATAAGTGTTTGTTTTCATATTTGCAAGTTTCTGTCGTATTTTATGTTCCCACAACAATGATGGTGTTAGTTTCTCGCGCTTTGGTTACAGATCAAAGGCTACGACCTCGTGAAGTATGAAGAGATAAAAGTTTGAGTTTTTTTTATCAAAGAAATATCAGCCTATGTGAACAAGTTTAGAAAGAAAAGCCTATCTTTGCAACAACGTTCAGCCTAAAGGAGATCTCTCCCTGTGACTTAGACCTTAATATACAATACTGTGGTTATGAAAAAAGCCATTCTCATCTTAATGACTCTATTTACTATGACAAGTTGCCATCATCAAATGATCGTTGACCAACAGGTGGATGCTCTCTATGAGAAGATGTCTCAGAAGGAGCGCATCGCACAACTGCGCAGTACCTATATGGATGAGCTCTTCGATGCGGAGGGACATCTTGACACCAATAAGTGTCGCAAGCTGATTCCCGACGGCATTGGCCATTTCTCGCAATATGCCAGCCAGACTCCGTTGGATCCCAATGTACTGCGTGACCGCGTTGCCGCCGTCCAGAACTGGTTGATGCACCACACGCCACATGGCATTCCCGCACTTTTTCATGAGGAAGTGCTTTCGGGAATCAATACCAAGGACGCCACGATCTATCCCCAACAGATCGGGCAAGCCTGTTCGTTCAATCCTGAGCTTGCAGAAAAGAAAACCCTGCAGACCGGTATCGCGCTGCGCAAGATGGGCGGTGTGCTCTCCCTTTCCCCTATGGTCGACGTATGCCGCACACCGAGCTTCAACCGCTTGGAGGAGTCCTATGGCGAGGACGGCTATCTGTCGGCTGTGATGGGTACAGCCTTTGTGCGTGGACTACAGCATGGCGGACTGGACAAAGGCGTTGGTGCCTGCTCGAAACACTACCTTGGTTACGGTGGTGGAGGCGACGCCGAGGAGAAAGAGCTGATGGAAGAGATACTCCTGCCTCATGAGACGATGATACGCCTGGCAGGCAGCAAAGCCCTCATGCCCGGCTATCATGCTGTCCATGGTACCAACTGCGTGGCCAATCACGAGATACTCACCGACATACTGCGCGGCTATCTCGGCTTCGACGGCATGGTGGTGAGCGACTATACAGCCATCGACCAGATACCAGGACTCGATACCCCTACAGAGAAAGCGGCGGCGGCCATCAATGCCGGTAATGATGTAGACTTCCCTTATGGTGCTAACTACCAACATTTGCAGGAAGGACTCGATCGGGGACTTGTCAAACCACAGGCTTTCGAACGAGCCGTGAAAGACGTGCTGAGGTATAAAGCGCGGGCAGGACTGCTCTCAAGTACACCTTATTTATATAGTAACGAGAAAATAGTGCTCGACAGTCCCGAAGAGCGACAGACGGCATACGACATTGCCGCACAATCTGTGGTGTTGCTGAAAAACGACGGCGTGCTTCCGCTAAGCGGCAAGCAGCGGGTCTTTGTCACCGGACCCAACGCTAACAGCATGTGGGCAATGTGCGGCGATTACTCTTTTCCCTCGATGACCTATTTCTGGAAGATGAATGATAAAGATCTCGACCATCCCCATGTGGTAGGTCTGTGGGAAGGTATGCGTGACCGTCGTCCCGCTGACATCGAACTGTCGTATTCGCGAGGCTGTGACTGGACGGAGGAGATAGAAGCCAAGCTTAGCCATGGCGGCGACGAGCGGGCTTGGGACTATAAGATGCTGCATCGCAAGGTAGATGCCGGTGAGAAAGCCGACAGTGCCGAGGCTCTGCGCATGGCTCGCTCGGCCGACGTCATCATCGCGGCTATGGGCGAGAACGTGATGCTCTGCGGTGAGAACCGTGACCGTCAAGGTCTGAGCCTGCCGGGAAAACAGGAACAGTATGTGGAGCAGTTGCTGGCGACGGGGAAGCCAGTGATTCTCGTGCTCTTTGGAGGCCGCGCGCAGGTCATCTCGCGTCTGGCTGACCGTTGCGCCGCCATCTTGCAGGCATGGTATCCCGGAGAGGAAGGCGGACATGCTGTGGCTGACATTCTCTATGGCAAGATTTCTCCGTCGGCGAAACTCTCGGTCAGCTATCCTAAGGAAGAGCTCAGCGTGCCGATCTGTTACAACCGTTCCACAGTGCAGGACAGCAGAGTGGAGTGGCCTTTCGGCTATGGGCAGAGCTATACCAGCTTCGCTTACAGCAGTTTGGAAATGGATGACCATGTGAAGACCGACGACGAGAGCTTCACGCTACGTTTCCGTGTGACCAACACAGGGAAGCGTGACGGTGACGAGATCGCCCAACTCTATCTGTCTCCGGCAGACAGCAACCTGCCTGTTCGCCCGATACAGCTACAGGGCTTTGCGAGAGTGTCACTGAAAGCGGGTGAGACCAAGACGGTGACGATGAAAGTATATACTGAGCAGCTTGGCTACTACAGCCATGAACAGCAAAGACAATGGAATGTCGTTCCCGGCAACTTCATGCTCAAAGTGGGTGCGTCGTCACAAGATATCCGGTTGCAGCATCCTTTGACACTCAAGGGTAAAACGGTCGTCAAGCCGCTCCGGGATCACTATTTCTCTGAGGCTCTGGTTCAAGGAGAAAAGGAGTAGGGAAGAACCAAGTTATATGTAGGACTAAAATATCAGATGGGTAAAATGAAGATTGAGACAGGTTACATGCCCTTCAAGGGCTTTAAGACTTTCTATCGTGTCGTAGGAGAGAAGACCGACCGTGCACCGCTGGTGCTTTTGCATGGCGGGCCGGGCTCTACGCACAACTATTTCGAGGTGTTGGATCCTTTGGCTGAGCTGACTCACCGACAGATCGTTTCTTACGATCAGATCGGTTGTGGCGAAAGCTATGTCGAGGGACATCCGGAACTGTGGACACTCGGCACATGGATGGAGGAGCTCTCGTGCTTGCTGAATTACCTCCATATCACGGACTTCCATCTCCTTGGTCAGTCGTGGGGCGGTATGTTGGCGATTGCCTATGCCATCGAGAAGAAACCGCAAGGGCTGCGTTCGCTGATCCTCTCCAGCACGCTGCCGCAGAGTCAGCTGTGGGGCAAGGAGCAGCATCGGCTGATCACATTCATGAGTGAGGAAGATCAGAAGATTATCGCAGAGGCAGAGCGCACCGGCAACTTCCAGTCACCGGCATATCTCAAAGCCAATGACCACTACGTGGCACGCCATGAGTTCGTCATCGGGCCCGACACGCCGGAGTGTATGAGCCGTAAGAAACGCTTTGGCAATGAGGCTTATCTCGTGGCGTGGGGACCGAATGAATACAATCCGACCGGGACGCTGAAGGACTTCAACTATACCGACCGTCTCTGTGAGATCTCATGCCCGACACTCGTCGTCAGCGGCACCAACGACCTCTGTACACCATATATCGCCAAGACCATGTTTGACAGAATACCAAACGCAAAATGGGAGCTCTTCTATGGCGCACGCCACATGGTGTTTACAGAACAGACGGACAAATACCTCAAGATGATGACCGCCTGGCTGAAGACAGAGTAATCCGTTTATAAGACATAGTAACATAGTAAACAGAGTAAAATAAGACATAGTAACATAGTAAATAGAGTAATAAGACATGGTAACAGAGTAAACAGGCTATGTGCAGAAATGTGTCGGTCGTGTTACAGCATAAGGAGAAAAATGATACAGGACAGAAAAAAGTGCATAAAGTTTTGGAAAGAACAAATCTTTTCTTTACCTTTGCAGTGTTATACCATGTTCTTACAGACTAAGACATAATAACAGAAACATAAATATATAGTAACCTTTAATTTAGCTTATTGAATTATGGCAGAAGAAAACAAACAACAGCCTCAAGAGGTAAAGATTGAGCTCAAACCAGAAGTGGCTCAGGGCGAATACTCCAACCTTGCTATGATTAACCATTCCAGCAGCGAATTTATCATCGACTTCGCACACATGCTGCCCATCGCTCCTCCTCAGATTTTCAGCCGTGTGATCATGGCTCCTGAGCACGCAAAGCGCCTGCTCTTCGCTCTTCAGGAGAATATCGTTCGCTACGAGAAAGAGTTTGGAGAAATCAAATTGCCTCAGGCTCCTCAGCCTGCTGACGAGGGCCGCACGATCGCTCCCTTCGGCACTGGCAAGGCATAATATTTAGCCGTTGGCTTATCGTCTCTCCCCGAGCAATCGGGGAGAGCTTTTTTGTTTCTGATAGCGTTGTGGGAACGTTTGTGTGCTATCAGATGTTATTAAATAATCTTAAATTTGATTTTCCCCTCGCTTTTTGTTTTATATATATTAGGTAGTTTGACGCTTTATTTGTACCTTTGCACCCCGTAACGGGTTAATTGTATTCGTGTTGTAATATCCCGAGATACACTAATCCGGTAATGCGTTGATTTAGAAGAAAATAAATATATAAAATTAAAAAGTAAAATTATGCCTACTATTCAACAATTAGTACGTAAAGGCAGAAGAGTACTGGCAGACAAGAGCAAGTCGCCGGCTTTGGACGGATGTCCTCAGCGCCGTGGCGTTTGTGTCCGTGTCTACACCACGACTCCTAAAAAGCCTAATTCGGCAATGCGTAAGGTTGCCCGTGTTCGTTTGACCAATCAGAAAGAAGTCAACTCCTATATTCCGGGAGAAGGCCACAACCTTCAGGAGCACTCTATCGTGCTGGTGCGCGGTGGTCGTGTGAAGGATCTTCCTGGTGTGCGTTATCACATCGTTCGTGGTACTTTGGATACCGCCGGTGTTGCCAACCGCACACAGCGCCGCTCTAAGTACGGAGCTAAGCGCCCAAAGGCAAAGAAGTAAAGAATCAACGCTAAGAGCCGGGGGCCGAGAGAGTGCTCTCTCCGGCCAGGGCTCAAAGCCTATTCAAGTAAAAATCCACTTTTTTAATCAGTTTTGCTGGAGAAGTTAAAACAGGTTGAGTAAATGCCCAGGTGTGGGCGTTGAAGATCATTTATGACAGCCCCATGCAGAATGAATATTTTAATTTAAACAATGAGAAAAGCAAAACCAAAGAAGCGCGTGATCCTTCCCGATCCCGTGTTCAATGATCAGAAAGTATCTAAGTTCGTCAACCACTTGATGTATGACGGTAAGAAGAGTACTTCCTTCGAAATTTTCTACAAGGCACTTGACATCGTCAAGGACAAGATGGCAAAAGAGGAGAAGGCTCCTCTGGAGATCTGGAAGACTGCCCTCGACAATATCACTCCGCAGGTGGAGGTGAAGAGCCGCCGTATCGGTGGTGCTACTTTCCAGGTGCCTACAGAAATCCGTCCCGACCGTAAGGTCAGCGTGGCTATGAAGAACATGATCGCTTTCGCACGCAAGCGCGGCGGCAAGAGCATGGCCGACAAGCTCGCTGCTGAGATCATGGACGCCTACAACAACCAGGGTGGCGCATTCAAGCGTAAGGAAGACATGCACCGTATGGCTGAGGCTAACCGTGCTTTCGCACACTTCAGATTCTAAGTTTCAACACACTTTAAGGTTAAAAGAAAAATGGCTAATCGCGATTTACATTTGACGCGCAACATCGGTATCATGGCGCATATCGATGCAGGTAAGACAACTACCTCGGAGCGCATCCTCTTCTACACCGGAAAGACCCATAAGATCGGTGAGGTGCATGACGGCGCTGCCACGATGGACTGGATGGCACAGGAGCAGGAGCGTGGTATCACCATTACTTCCGCTGCAACTACTTGCCAGTGGACTTGGAATGGCAAGACCTATAAGATTAACTTGATCGATACTCCGGGACACGTTGACTTCACCGCTGAGGTTGAGCGCTCGCTGCGTGTGTTGGATGGAGCTATCGCTACTTATTCCGCTGCTGACGGTGTACAGCCTCAGAGCGAGACAGTGTGGCGTCAGGCTGACAAATACAATGTTCCCCGTATCGGATATGTCAACAAGATGGACCGCTCCGGCGCTGACTTCTTCGAGACTGTCCAGCAGATGAAGGATATCCTGGGTGCTAATCCTATCGTGATCCAGATCCCTATCGGTGCTGAGGAGAACTTCAAGGGTGTCGTAGACTTGATCAAGATGAAGGCTATCCTGTGGCACGATGAGACCATGGGCGCTGAGTATGAGGTAGACGAGATTCCTGATGATCTCAAAGACGAGGCTGAGGAGTGGCGCGACAAGCTCCTTGAGGGCGCTGCCGATTTCGACGATGCTCTGATGGAGAAATATATGGATGATCCTTCGACCATCACTGAGGATGAGATCATCGCTGCAGTCCGCAAGGGCTGCGTTGCCATGGAGTGCTGCCCAATGCTGCTCGGTTCTTCTTATAAGAACAAGGGTGTGCAGCCGCTGCTCGACTATACTTGCGCATTCCTGCCTTCTCCCGAGGATACTCCTGCTATCGTAGGTACCAATCCTGAGACCGGTGAGGAAGAGGATCGTAAGCCTCTCGAGTCTGAGCCTACTGCCGCTTTGGCATTCAAGATCGCTACAGACCCGTTCATGGGCCGTCTGGTATACTTCCGCGTATATTCCGGTAAGGTCGTGGCTGGCTCTTATGTCTACAACCCACGTTCCGGCAAGAAAGAGCGCATCAGCCGTCTGTTCCAGATGAACTCTCACCAGGAGATTCCTATGGACTCTATTGACGCTGGTGATATCGGCGCAGGCGTAGGTTTCAAGGATATCCGCACGGGTGATACGCTCTGCGACGAGGACCATCCTATCGTTCTCGAGTCCATGACCTTCCCTGACACGGTGATCTCTATCGCTGTCGAGCCGAAGAGCCAGGCTGATATGGCCAAGATGGACAACGGTCTCGCTAAGCTGGCTGAGGAAGACCCGACCTTCACCGTTCATACCGACGAGCAGAGTGGTCAGACCATCATCTCTGGTATGGGTGAGCTTCACCTCGATATCATCATCGACCGTCTGAAGCGTGAGTTCAAGGTTGAGTGTAACCAGGGTAAGCCTCGTGTGAACTACAAAGAGGCTATCACCAAGACCGTTGAGGGCTGGCGTGAGGTCTACAAGAAGCAGAGCGGTGGTCGCGGTAAGTTCGCTGACATCATCGTCACTGTAGGACCTAAGGATCCCGACTACAAAGAGGACGATCTGCAGTTTGTCAACGAGGTCAAGGGTGGTAACATTCCTAAGGAGTTCATCCCCTCTGTACAGAAGGGTTTCAAGGACGCCATGAAGAATGGTGTGCTCGGTGGCTTCCCAATGACAGACTTGAAGGTTGTGCTTACCGACGGTAGCTTCCACCCTGTGGACTCTGACCAGATCTCCTTCGAGCTCGCTGCTCACGCTGCCTTCAAGAATGTCTGCCAGAAAGCAGGTCCTGTGCTCATGGAGCCTATCATGAAGGTAGAGGTTGTCACTCCTGAGGAGAACATGGGTGACGTCATCGGTGACTTGAACAAGCGTCGTGGTATGGTCCAGGGCATGGAAGAGGCTCGTAGCGGTGCGCGCATCGTGAAGGCTATGGTGCCACTGGCAGAGATGTTCGGTTATGTGACCGCTCTGCGTACCATCACTTCCGGCCGTGCTACCAGCACCATGGAGTATGATCACCATGCTCCACTGTCTCAGTCACTGGCTGACCAGGTACTTGAGGAACTCAAGAGATAACAATTTTGAGCGAGGTGCCGCCTAGCGAATGACTCTTAGGCGGCATACCTCCTCAATCTTACACATTATTATATATAATCATTAAATTAAAGACATGAGTCAGAAAATTCGTATCAAGCTGAAGAGCTATGACCATCAGTTGGTCGACAAATCAGCTGAGCAGATTGTCAAGGCTGTCAAGGCCACGGACGCTATCGTTAGCGGTCCTATTCCATTGCCAACCCACAAGCGTATCTTCACAGTCAACCGCTCTACCTTCGTCAACAAGAAGAGCCGTGAGCAGTTCCTGCTGTCAGATTACAAGCGCCTCATCGACATCTACAGTGCCACTGGCAAGACCGTCGACGCACTGATGAAGCTTGAGTTGCCCTCTGGTGTGGAAGTGGAAATCAAGGTCTAATACCTTGCAGTATGTTCAAGAAGAATTTTATCATTTACGTTAACACAAAACATTTATTGAAATGCCAGGATTAATT
>DLDU01000017.1:0-539 GCA_002481295.1 Prevotella sp. UBA7764
TCGCCCAGTGCCTTCGGTGTGTCAAACGAGGCAATATCGGGCTGACGGCCATGGAGGAAATAAGTGGTGAAGCCGCGGTTGAATGTCTTCTTCAAGTCGGGCGTGAAGCTATAGCTCACCTTTCCGAGGGAAGCCCTGCGGTAATCGTCGGGGCGACGGCGCACGAGGTCATCAAGTTTCCGACTGTAAGCACTGACCACATTTTTGACATAGTCAGCCGTCTTCAACCGTCCCTCTATCTTGAACGAGCAGATGCCAGCATCCGCCAGCTCCTCGAGATGGTCGAGGCGGTTCATATCCTTCAACGACAACAGATGGCGGTCGTGCTCTATCGTATGCCCGTCAGCGTCGAGCAGATCAAACTTCATACGGCAGAACTGAGCACAAGCGCCCCGGTTGGCCGAACGGCCGAAGCAGTGCTGCGAGGCGTAGCAGACACCGGAATAGCTCACACAGAGCGCGCCATGGACAAAGCCCTCCAACTCGACAGTGGGTACTGCCTGGTGTATGGCCTTGATCTCATCCAATGACAACTCGCG
>DLDU01000017.1:675-1054 GCA_002481295.1 Prevotella sp. UBA7764
GCCAACTGCTTCATGAGCTGGTAGGCCTTGTCGATCTCATCCTCATAGATGAGCGTGTTGACCGTGACATACACACGGACACCATATCGGTGAGCATAGTCACAGAGTTGGTGAATGTCGTCGACACTGTTTCCGGCAGCCACACGGGCGCCGAAGTCCGACGCACCGATATAGACGGCATCGGCACCATGATCCACAGCAGCCATAGCGCAGGCCAGGTCGCGTGCGGGAGCAAGAAGTTCGAGTGTACGTTGCTCTTTCATCAGCATTACTTAATCTCGTTGATGTTATAAGGCGTCTCCTGGTAGACGTAATAGTTGATCCAGTTGTTGAACAGCAGGTTGGCGTGCGATCGCCAGGTGACCAGCGGTCCCTTAGC
>DLDU01000017.1:1201-3204 GCA_002481295.1 Prevotella sp. UBA7764
ACCTCGGTATGGCGGCTGTGCGGCATCATAAACACGTCGTCGAAGCCACGGAAGATGGGCAGCAAGGGATCCAGCGGTGTCTGTGGGAAGATGCCGAAACGCTTCTTCTCCAGCGGATGCTTGGGCACCTGATAGAAATGGTACAGGGCAGCCTGAGCGGCCCAACAGATATAGAGCGTGGAGGTGACATGGGTGCGTGCCCAGTCAAAGATACCCGTGATCTCCTGCCAGTATTCCACATCCTCGAAAGCCATCTGCTCGATGGGCGCACCGGTGACGATCATGCCGTCCCATTTCTGCTCGCTGAGGACAGAGAAGTCCTTGTAGAACATCTTCATGTGCTCGATGGGCGTGTTCTTAGGTGTGTGGCTGCGCAACTTCATGAAGTTGATCTCAATCTGCAACGGCGTGTTGCTCAGCAGTCTGATCAAATCGGTCTCAGTAGTGACCTTCAGTGGCATGAGATTGAGAATCACGATCTTCAACGGACGAATCATCTGCGTATGGGCGCGGCTTTCGTCCATGACGAAGATATTCTCATGCTTCAAAATATCAATGGCCGGTAATTTATCGGGTAATCTTAATGGCATTGTCTCTTATCTTTAAAACACTATAGAATCCAGCGCAAAGATAGCAAAAAAAAAGGAGAAAAGAGACAATAACAATCGAAAAAAGCAAGCATGCGCAAGCGGAAGAACAAATAAGGGTGGCCAATGTTGGCCACCCTTGTTCGCTATATCGGTTTACCAGAGCTCTAAGCGCTGATTTTCCGGAAGATACATCTTGTCGCCCTTCTTCACGTTGAAGGCCTTGTACCAAGCGTTGATGTGCGGCAGAGCACCGTTGACGCGCCACTCACCGAGAGAGTGTGGATCGCGCTTAACACGGTTGCGAATCTCCTGTTCGGTGATGTTCTGTCCCCAGACACCGGCATAGGCGATGAAGAAACGCTGGTCGGGCGTGAGTCCGTCAATGGTCTTCAGCGGCTTGTTGGCCGTAGCGTGCTTGAAAGCATTGAAGGCTACTTGCAAACCACCGTGGTCAGCAAGGTTCTCACCGAGGGTGAACTTACCGTTGGCGTGTAGGCCTGGGAGCACCTCAATGCCGTCGAAGAAGTCGGAATAGAGCTTAGCGCGCTTCTCAAAACCTTTGGCATCGGCTGCTGTCCACCAGTCGTGGAGATTACCATTGGCGTCGTACTGGCGGCCCTGGTCGTCGAAGCCGTGAGTCATCTCGTGGCCGATGACCACACCGATGGCACCATAGTTGAAGGCTGCGTCAGCCTTCGGATCGAAGAACGGACGCTGCAGGATGCCTGCTGGGAAGCAAATCTCGTTGGTCGTCGGATTGTAGTAAGCGTTGACCGTCTGCGGTGTCATGAACCACTCGTCGCGGTCGACAGGCTTACCGGCCTTGTCAGCGATCATCTTGTCAACAGCGAACTCACGTGTGGCAAGCACGTTGTCGTAGTAGCTCTTCGAAGGATCGATAGTGAGCTTGGAATAGTCGGTCCACTTGTTGGGATAGCCGATCTTGACGTAGAACTTATCGAGTTTCTCGTGAGCATTCTTCTTTGTGGAGTCGCTCATCCAGGTCTGAGCGTCGATGCGCTCGCCGAGGCTGATCTGCAGGTTGTGCACGAGTTCCTCCATCATCTTCTTGCTGGAAGCAGGGAAGTAGCGCTCGCAATACATCTTACCAAGTGCCTCGCCCATGGCACTCTCGACCTGGTTGGTGGCACGCTTCCAAAGTGGATACTCTTCTTTGCGTCCGCTCATGGTCTTGCCGAAGAAGTCGAAGTTGGCCTGACGGATCTCGTCGGTGAGGTAAGAGGCAGAGCTCTGGATGACATCCCACTCCATAATGGCACGCAACTCGTCGGCGGTCTGCAAAGCCATCAGACTGTTGAGAGCAGTGAAGAAGGCGGGCTGTCCGACATTCATCTCCTGGATGTAGTCGAGCTTCACGCCCTCAGCCTCAGCCATCTGGCAGAGTGGAATATT
>DLDU01000017.1:3327-16751 GCA_002481295.1 Prevotella sp. UBA7764
CCGTAGAGCTTGAACATGCGCACGAGATGCTTCTTGTAAGCATCACGGATGTCGCTCGTTGCCTTGTCATTGTTGAGATAGTAGTCCTTTTGTCCCAGTGTCAGTCCTCCTTGTGAGAGGCAGAGGATGTTGCGGGTGACGTTCTTGTCGTCGGCACCGAAATACGATCCGAAGGGCACGCCATAGCCGATCTTGGCATATTTCAACTGCAAGTCGTGGAGCTGATCAAGGGTCTTGGCAGCTTCCATCTCGTCGAGCAGTGGCTTCACGGGAGCCAGTCCCTCCTTGTTGCGGCGGTCCTGGTCCATGGCGAGCTTATAGAAATCGCTGAGCTTACGCTCTGTGGTGCCCTCCTTAAACTTCTTCTTGGTCAAAGAAGTGAGGATGCTATTGACCTGCTTGTTGACGTTTTCCTGCAACATGTCGAAGCTGCCATAGCGGCTGTAGGCGGCGGGCAGCGGGTGGAGTTTCTGCCATCCACCCGTGGCATAACGGTAGAAGTCATCGGCAGGACGAACACTCTTGTCGAAGTTCGTCATGTCGAGTCCCGACTGGTTCTGCGCCATCAGGCCCTGAGCGGGCGCTGCGGCGAGCATCAGCATCGGGAGAATCTGTTTCATGTTCATCATTGTTTTATTTTAAAGTTAGAATTTTATAGAAGCTATAGAAGCTATAGAAACTATAGAGGCCATAGAGGTCATTGGGACTATAGAAGCTATAGAGATCATAGAGGTCATGGAAACTATGATCCCAGCTCTTCGACCTTTTCGGAGAGTTCCATCCAGCGGTCGTTTTCTTTGTCGAGTGCTTCCTGCGTTGTGGAATATTCGTTGACGAGCTGCATGTTGGCCGCATTCTTTGGATCCATGAGCAACGTGTCGAGCTCTTTGAGGCGAGCCTCCATCTTTGCTATCTTTGCTTCAGACTCCTCGACGGCGCGCTGGGCCTTGCGCAGCTTTTTCTGTTTTTCCTTATGCTCTTCCCAAGATTCCTTGGTGGCAGGCTGGGACGCGCCCGACAGCGCTGCCCCACCCTTTGCGGATGCCGCAGACTGTGGTGCGGCGGAGACTGTCGCTGTGGTGGCTGTGGCTGTCTTTTCCTCTGCTGCTGTTTTACCGTTGAGAGCCTCGTGGATGGTCTCGGCATTATGCGCCCGGAGATAGTCATAGATGCCACCGATATGCTCCTTGACCTGTCCGCCGCCAAACTCGTAGACCTTTGATACGAGCCCGTCGAGAAAGTCACGGTCGTGACTGACGATGATGGCCGTGCCGTCGAAGGCTTTGATGGCCTCCTTGAGCACATCCTTTGACGGCATGTCGAGGTGGTTGGTCGGCTCATCGAGGATGAGCAAGTTGACCGGTTCCAGCAGCAGACGGATCATGGCCAGTCGGGAGCGCTCACCGCCTGAAAGCACGCCGACCTTCTTCTCAGAGATCTCACCTCCAAACATAAAGGCACCAAGCAGATCGTTGATCTTCAGGCGCATCTCGCCCGTGGCCACACGGTCGATGGTGTCGTAGATGCTCAGACTCTCATCAAGCAACTGTGCCTGGTTCTGTGCAAAGTAGCCGATCTGCACGTTATGCGCGATCTTCAGCGTGCCGGTAAAAGGTATCTGTCCCATGATGCACTTGACAAGCGTGGACTTACCCTCACCGTTCTTACCGACGAAGGCTACCTTCTCACCGCGCTTGATGGTCATGTTGACATGTGAGAAGATGGTGTGGGAGCCATAGTCCTTGCGCACGTCGTCGCAGATGACGGGATAGTCGCCACTGCGCAGGCACGGGGGAAACTTGAGGTGCATGACTTTGTTGTCGACATCATCGACCTCGATGGGTACTATCTTCTCGAGCTGGCGGATGCGCTGCTGCACCTGCACGGCCTTGGTGGCCTGATAGCGGAAACGCTCGATAAAAGCCTTGGTGTCGGCGATCTCCTTTTGCTGGTTCTCGTAAGCGCGCAGCTGTTGCTCGCGACGCTCTTTGCGAAGCACTACATACTGGTCGTACTTCACCTTATAGTCCTCGACATGGCCGCAGGTGATCTCCAGCGTACGGTTGGTGACGTTATTGATGAAGGCGCGGTCGTGGCTGACAAGCACCACGGCGCTGGAGCTCTGAGCCAGGAACTGCTCGAGCCACTGGATAGACTCAATGTCGAGATGGTTGGTGGGCTCGTCGAGGAGGAGCACGTCGGGATGCTGGAGAAGAATCTTCGCCAGCTCAATGCGCATGCGCCACCCACCGGAGAACTCACGTGTAGGCCGGTCGAAGTCGCTGCGCTCGAAGCCCAGGCCCGTCAGCGTACGCTCCATCTCGGCCTCATAGTTTTCTCCTCCCATCATCATATAGCGCTCATGGGTCTGGGTGAACTTGTCAACCAGAGCCATGTAGTCTTCACTTTCGTAGTCGGTGCGCTCGGCCATCTCCTGCTGCATCTTGTCGAGCTGCTCCTTGATATGTATATGTCCGGCAAAGGCCTTGCGCGCTTCCTCGCGCACAGTGGTGTCATCCTGAAGTTTCATCACCTGTGGCAGATAGCCCACGGTAGAGCCGTTGGGCACCGACACTGTACCGGATGTCGGCTTTTGCAGGCCACAGAGTATTTTCAGCATGGTGGACTTTCCGGCACCGTTCTTACCCACGAGGGCCACACGGTCGCGGTCGTTGATGACAAAGCTGACATCGTGGAACAGCGGCCGGGTACCAAACTCCACCTTGAGATTCTCTACTGAAATCATTTCAAAAATATAAAAATTAACGATGCCCACCGCCAGCAGCGAGTATTTCTCTACGCCACAGACAAGGCGAAAGAGTCTCGGAGCGGTTGGAAACATCCCAAAAAGCAAAACAGGATAGCGGAGTCTTTCGGCATCGCTATCCTGTTTCTTATCTACAAACTCTGATTGCTCAGGGTTTTCTTTACTTCACCTTGTCAACGATGGCCTTGAAAGCCTCAGGATTGTTGACAGCGAGGTCAGCGAGAACCTTGCGGTTGATCTCGATGCCTGCCTTGTGGAGAGCACCCATCAACTGGCTGTAGCTCATGTCGGAGAGACGAGCGGCAGCGTTGATACGCTGGATCCACAGAGCGCGGAAGTTGCGCTTCTTGTTACGACGGTCACGATAAGCGTAGGTAAGACCCTTCTCCCAAGTGTTCTTAGCTACTGTCCAGACATTCTTGCGAGCTCCATAGTAACCCTTTGTGAGCTTCAGAATTCTTGTTCTCTTTGCTTTAGATGCAACGTGATTTACTGATCTTGGCATAATTTTGTTCTTTAAGCGTTCGACTAAAAAGGTTTACGATTAACGGAGGCAGAGCAGACCGCGAACCTGCTTGAGGTTTGCGCTGTCGACCAGTGTCTGATGGTCGAGGTTTCTCTTTTGCTTCTTTGTCTTCTTAGTCAGAATGTGACTGTGGTAAGCGTGATGACGCTTGATCTTACCCGTACCGGTGAATGTGAATCTCTTCTTTGCACCGGAGTTAGTCTTTACTTTTGGCATTTTTTGTTGTTTTAAAGTTGATATGAATTGAAAGGTGGCAACGCATATACCCGGCGGTACCACTCAGTATTTCTGTCTCTTAGTCTTTCTTGTCCCCGTCAGCGGCCTCAGCGAGCTTGCGGAGAGCCTCACCACCCTTGGCGTTGCCCAGGAGTCCGTTTTTCTCGGCCTGCTCAGCAGCCTGTGCCTTAGCCTCTTCCTTGGCCTTAGCCTCTGCAGCGAGACGGTCGCGCTTCTGCTGGCTCTGCTTGGCAACACCCGCTTTCTTAGGAGCGAGGAAGAGAAACATCTTCTTGCCTTCGAGCTTTGGCATCTGCTCTACCTTGGCATACTCCTCCAAGTCATTGGCAAAGCGCAGCAACAGTACCTCGCCCTGCTCCTTGAAAAGGATGGAACGACCACGGAAAAACACGTAGGCGCGCACCTTGTTGCCCTCTTCGAGGAATTCCTTGGCGTGCTTGAGCTTGAACTGGTAGTCGTGGTCGTCGGTCTGAGGTCCGAAGCGGATCTCTTTGACCTCCACACGCACCTGTTTTTGCTTCATCTCTTTGGCACGCTTCTTCTGCTGATAGAGGAACTTGCTATAGTCGATGAGACGACAAACGGGCGGCTGTGCGTTGGGCGAGATCTCCACGAGGTCTACCCCTTGTTGATGAGCCAAGTCAAGTGCCTGACGTGTAGGCATCACTTGTGAGCCGTCGTCGCTTACGACTCGTACTTCCCGTACATGAATCTGACCGTTGACGCGGTACTGATTCTTCTGATTGTCTTTCTTCATCCAGCTATATTAAAGTCATTTTTATATTGGTTTTAGGGTATAACATACCCATACAGCGTGCAAAATTACTAAAACTTTTCCGTTCCACCAAACTTTTCCTCAGAAAAAGATGATTTACCTGCTCAGCAAGTGTGTGGAACACAGATAGTCCACCACCCGGCGGTCAGCGGGCAGCCAGTGGACACCACCGAGATGGTCTTCCCGCAGCCAGCGCGCATCCTCAGCCTCCAAGAGTTCGAGATGCCCGGAGACGACATGGCAGACAAAGCAGTGCATCGTGAGATGAAAAGCAGGATAGTCTTGCTCCACCGTCATGACGAACCGGTCGACAGAGATCTCTGTGTTCAGCTCCTCACGTATCTCGCGCCGCAATGCGTCCTCACGGCTTTCGCCCTTCTCTATCTTGCCGCCGGGAAACTCCCACCAGTCTTTCCACTCGCCATAACCGCGCTGTGTGGCAAACACCAGACCGTCGCGGCAGATAATGGCAGCCACCACTTCTATATGCTTCATGTCTTATATATAAATAGGTATAACCCGATGCAAAGTTACAAAGAATATCCGGCATTCCGCTTCCCCTACCCTATGATTTTGCCGGCATCGCTATTTTGAATAGAAAACCTTTTGACAAAAGACCTTCCACCCAGACTTTCATTCTGGAGAAAAAACTGGGATTTTTTTAGAAAAAAAAGAGTAGAGAACAAGCCAAAACCGATTTCCGATGGTCATCTCAGTTAGATGATGCGATCATCTCACTGAGATGACACGATGAAACAACCGAGATGACCACATCAAACTACCGAGATGACAAGGTCAGAAAGGCACTTTGACAAGCAGAAATAAGCACTTTTGAAATGGCAAATAAACGCATAAATACATAAACACCTAATACGCAGATAGTTACGAAAAATCGCTCAGAATTTAAAAAATCACGGCGAGAGATGGCTTCGTCGAAAAGAATCGCAAAATAAGGCCCGCTTTTTGTTAGTTTATTCAACAAATGAGAGACACGATGAGAAAGGCTAAAGAAGCCAAGATAATGATTGGACTTCATAGTGCTACCATGATTCTGAATCGCTTTCATTATGCCATCACGAGGCTGACAGTTCTATTTATGGCTTATGGTCAATATATACCAGCATGAAGTGGTGAAGAAATTTCTGATATACTTCATCTTCCAGACCCTCCAAAATCAAATGTGCCCTTTCGCTATCATCCTAATGTTTCTTTGTTCCAATATGCCTGTAGGTTCTCTTTGATGCACTTCATTACAACCGAAAAGTCAATCTGCTCTTTCCAACGTATCTTTTTCAAGAATGCTTTCCACCAAATATTGCGTGTGGCATCCGTTGCAAACTTGTCTGTGAAAAGGGCAAGGTTCTCTCGGTAAGGAGTATTCCTGTTCTTAAACGTACCGACAATGGCTTCCGCAAGAAGTTTCTTGTCTATCTCATGGTTGGTGAACAACTGATACACATCAAAGAAATCTTTCATGCGGCTATTGCTTTCGTCACGGTCAACCATTGCATGAAACTTCTCTGCTATCAAAGTTTCCAATGAATAGGCATACAGTTCCACGGCAGGAACATCTGGTAACAACAACGAATAGTCTAATAACAGAGGATAAGGTGTTACAACATCACCGAAGCCTATGTCAACTGACACTTGTTGCACTATTGTGTCTAAGTGTGCCACCACTTTTACACAAGTGCCTGGGTATTTCTTTTCAACGGCTATTGGCTCCAATTCAAGTGAAGTTGCATCGAATGTAACTCCATCGTCCTCACATTCAATGGCGCACACTTTTTGAAAAACCTCTTTTAGGTTATCTCTGTGATTGTTAATGCGTTCTCCCAACAGATCAATGTCAATGGTTGGACGAGCCTTGAACCCATCCAAGGCAAACAATAGCGAACTGCCTTTCAGAAGAAAGTGGCTCTTGTAAGGACTTGCAGAGATACGGAACAACAAGCGTTCATGCAAGTATCTAACCAACACTTTCATATACTCTTGCTTCTCCTCTTTGGCGAGGTTCAACAAACGTGTTCTAATGGACTTTCCTATATTCTTTGTCATAGTCTTGTCTCCAAATATGTAGTCATTATATTTTTCACTCTTAGTTTCTGTGCGTATTCATGGAGTAGAGATATATTGCGGTTCTCCTTTTTGAGATAGTTGTCTATCACCTCACCGCACACATCAAGCCCTATCTTGTTTCGGTACTTAACAGCATCACAGACCGTTCGCTCCATATCTGTAATGAGTACATCATAACCAGATATACTCTTTTTGATTATACCAAACTCCAAATTCTCCTTTTTCCAATAATAGAGATCAATAGGAGGATAGTCTGGCAAACGCACCTTTCGCTTGGCTTCAATGGCTATGCAAGTAGCGGAAGGCACTTGTGTGGAAAGTCCATAATGAGCAAAAGCACTATACAAGCAAAGAACCCCATGCGGAACTATACGTTCCACATCTATCATGTTGTTTGCCAACGCTGACATTTCCACATAGACACCATTACGAAGCCGCATTAGCGTTCCATCTTCTATTGCACGGCGAAGCTGCTCATATTCACCACGGCTTTTCACTTCACCTGTGGTTATGAATCCACCTCGCTGTTTAAGCGTGTCAATGACAGTATTTCTTTTCATGTTATTCTTATTTGCGTGCAAAGATACAACTACTTGTTGAGAATAAAGAATGCTTCGTGTTAAAAACTACGGAGAACACAAGCAATATCCGTAACATTTTACATTCTCATCAAACTTTGACCGTTTGCCTTACAAGGGCAAGTTCAACATAGAAGTGCAATCGGTGGACAGGTATAACCTAAATAACCTATACCTGAAAACACCGAGAGGCCAAGGGGCGAGCAACCCCCATAAGCGATCTTAAACGGCAGAAGAGATTAGCAATGCATAAAAAAAGAAAAGAGGGAACGCTTTCACCCTAAAATCAACTATATCTGCATTGTTATGTACAAACATTTGATTTCGGAACAAAGGTACGCAATTTCCTGACTCCAGATGAAGTCGTTTACAAAAAGACTTCGTAAATTTGCGCTTGCTAATTGACTCCGCCCTTCGAGGGTATAACAACAATGCTAAAAGATATAACGAGCATGAAATACAAGAAAATCACCTTTCAAAATTCCAGCCCGCTGACTTTAAAGGCCAAGATAGCCTTTTATTTAGTCGGAGTGATACTGATCGCTGCAGGTATTTTCTTTCTTGTCTGTGACCTGACACACGCTGTTGTTGAGGGAAGAAAGATTGCTGTGGAATGCTTGATGATAATAGGAGGTGGAGCGGTGATAACCGGAGTGTATTTCAGAAAACGCATTCCTGAGATGGTGAAGTTTTATATCTCTTGGATAGGAATGACAGGCGCGTCTATCGCCTTGATGCTCGCCCAGCATGGTACTTATAGATACAGTCCTACAACACTTCATGTCATAGGATTCATCGGAACTATATTTTTCGGAGGCGTCGGACTTTGGATAATCTTCAACGATTGCATGTATCGCCTGAAACACAGAGAAGACGACAAAGACCAAGAGAGCGATTGACTATCAAGGCCAAGTTTCGCCATGCCTCTTCCCAGTCAATCGCTCAGGAAGCAAGGATCATCTGTCTTTCGAGCTCTTCTCCAGCTTGATGAGCAGCAGTCCGATGCCAGTCCAAATCAACTCACGCACACGAACGATCAACGCCACGAAGATGCCGGCACTGGCCGTGAGGCCCAAGCTGGTAGTGGACATAAGGAAACCACCCTCGCGGCCGCCCAGCTGCAAAGGGATGAAGAAAAGCAGATTGGCAAAGAGCGAG
Organism: Prevotella sp. UBA7764; assembly: GCA_002481295.1. Classification (GTDB taxonomy): domain Bacteria; phylum Bacteroidota; class Bacteroidia; order Bacteroidales; family Bacteroidaceae; genus Prevotella; species Prevotella absiana. The sequence goes on from DLDU01000017.1 coordinate 11,448, forward strand.
GTGAAAGCCAGAATGAGGACACAATAGATGAAGTTGACGTGAGGCATGAGAACCAGCAGAATGAAGAAGATCTCCAAAGCAGAACAGATGCGGCACGAGAGCTCCAGGAGCACGGCACCGATGAAATTGCGCGGCTGCTGCTTGTGCAGGGCAGCAATCTGCCGGTCGATGGTGTTGAGCTGTTCACGATGTCGCTCGACAAACGGAGTAGCCCACCGCTTGATCATGGGTAGATGGCTCAGGAAGTTCATCACTCGGTTGGCCAAGCCCTTTTGGTATCCTACCATAAAGAACCAGACACCGAGAATGCAGAAGCAGATGATGGCCAGCATAAGCACCGTATAGAATACGGAGAAGGGATGGACAAAAAGAAAGACGATGGCCGAGAGCAACCAAAACCAAAAGTGGCTGAAGATATGGGTCATGGCATAGAGGATCACCGACGACGAAGCACGCTCTGTGCCAATCTTCGGTGCCAACTCCATGATACGATAAGGCTCACCGCCCATCAGTCCGCCCGGCGTGGCATAGTTGAGTGCAAAGCCCGACACCGTGATCTTGTAGAGCCACAGAAAGGGGATGCGCTTCACCGGCTTGCCGTCGGCCGACGGTTGGTTGCACACCCCCTTGATGATCAGATACCACGCAGAAGTGTTGAACACATAGAGAAACATCCACAGTGCTACGACGGCGAAAAACCAGTAGCCCGCATGTTTCAGTCCCGCCCATACCTGAGCAAAGTCAAGCTGGGTGACCATGATGATCAGGACGATGAGTCCAAAAATGAAGAAGCCGTTCTGGTATTTCTTTTTCATGCTGTCGAGAGATGTTGTATGCTATATGTGTGTTATTGTTCCTTGCCGTTGCTTTCCTGAGCTTTAGCGGCAGGAGCGGGACGGTTGCCGAGTCGTTCCTTGATGGCGTTCTCGTGCTTCTTGGGAATGGAGAAGCGCACCTTCTCGCTGTCGTCCTTCTTCTCGTGATAGAGCTTAGGCAGCGGATTGGCCAGCGGTTCGTCGTAGGCACGGCGGTTGCGGAAGCCGTCGATGGCAGCATAGATAGCGTGGCGCAATGGCGTGGGATCGGCAACACCCTGGCCGGCGATGTCGTAGCAAGGGGAGAGATCGGGAGCCGTAGCTACCAAAGGCAGTCCTCCAAGATAGCGGACATTGTTGTCGGGATGGAGCGTCTTGAACGGTGCCAGTCCCTGATCGTGGTACATGGAGAGGATCGCGTCGAAATGATAGTAGTCGCCCCGCTGGAAGAAGAGATCAGCCTGATAAGGGCCGAAGACGTTGACACCGGCATCTGCCAACTTCTGAATGGCCGGCACAATGTTTTCGGCCTCTTCCTGTCCCTCTGCCTTTTCGTCAACGCCCGGATTGAGGGCGAGCACGGCGATGCGGGGATTGGAGACACGCATGTCGCGGCGCAGCGTGGTGAAGAGAATAGCCACCTGCTCGATGATGTCGTGAGAAGTGATGGCGGCAGGAACATCCTTCAGGCTGATTTGGTCAGTCATGAGTGCCAGCCGCATGTCACCGTTGATGAGCAGACTCTGCGCTTTCTTGCCCTCACCGATGCACTGCTCGATGTATTTGGCACGACGCGGGAAGTCGAAGCCACCCACATGAGCCTCGCCCTTATCGGCCGGAGCACAGACAAGCACGTCGAAGAGTCCGTCTTTGTAGTCGGTGATGGCGCGGTCGAGTGCTTTCACAGCAGCCAACGTGGCATCGGAAGAGGGAATGCCCATCTCCACCTTGATCTCCTCGTCGACGGCCGGAATGATGTTGAGCTTACCGTCCTGGGCAGCACTGGCGTCGTTGATGATGGTGAAGTTGTCTTTGATGCCCAGTGCCTTGCTATGATAAGCGGCCACTTTGGGAGAGCCATATATAATAGGAGTACAGAGCTCAAACATCTCTGTCTCTTCAAAAGCTTTGAAGATCAGCTCGTAGCCAATGCCGTTGGTGCTGCCGTGGGTGATGGCCACGCGTATTTTGTTGTTGTTCATGGTTGTTTGGTCTTATATATTAGTCTTGAATATTTTAATGTTTGAATTCAATGATCTGCGCGCTTTACCTGCTTCATGGTATAGAGCACGGCTTCGAGACGGCGAACCGCATTGCGCTTGGCCTTGCCCGGAGCGAACACAAAGCCCTCGACGACGATATGGCGGCAAACCAAGTTGCCTTGTCGCCCGGACTGCTGCAACAGGAACGCGCGGCTGACAAACGGACCGCCCATGGCATCGCCCGTCATCATCCACAAGCCGCGATAGAAGCCCCGTCCATCGGTCAGTACGCTTTCGGGGACTGTAGCCATGTGCATGCTGTCGGTCTCACCAAGGATGTTGCAGCCAAGCACATAGTCGCGGGCACTGATGAAACCGCGGGCCTCGCTGCCGCCATAGCCAACTGTCTTAACGTCACGACCGCCATGATTAGCCTTCACATCAGATGCGGTGACTGGACTCCAATCGCGATAGACCACAATGTTTTGCATCATGGTGGCTGAGTTGTTGCTCAACCAAAGGAAGTCTTTGCCCTGCTTGCTGGCAATCATGTCGGCAGGTATCCACAACGCTATGCCGAACATCTTCCGGGCGAGCTTCTCCGCTTTGACGTTTCGCTCATGGCGCAGTAGGCTGAGTTGTTTCCTTGCCTCTGAGCGGTTGAGGAGAATACGCAGCCGTCGTCCGATGCTGTCGATGCCATTGCGGAGTGCCGATGCTGACGGTGCCCCGATATGCACCACGGTTTGAGGCTGTGCCCACACATTGCGCTCGCTGCGGATGGAGGGACGAGTGTATGCCTCAGCATTGATGTCGACGATCACGATATTGCGCGTATAGCGGAGCGTGTTGCCGAAAGCCTTGGCACAGACCTCCGACACGTCGAAACTCGGTTCGGGTTGCGGCAAGCCCTCCACGTCGGCAGAGAGCACGCTGCGCACCATGCCCGCAGTGTCGCCCACAAGCAGCACTTCATAGAGCTGTCCGCCGGAGCGGGGCAGTAAGCTACCGTTGCGACAACTCACAAGAGCTGACAGCAGTAAGAGCAACAGAGCTCTTCTGAGGCTCATGGCGCTATGGACAATACGCTTCACGGAACGGTGCGGTTTCTTTTATGATTCAGCTTTCTTCTTAGCCGTGCTGAGCAGTCCGCATGCGGCAAAGATGTCTTGCCCACGGCTGGCACGAATCGTCGTGTAGATGCCGTGCTGTGTGAGATAGTCGCGGAAGCTCTCCATCTTCTCCTCGCTGGCTCCATGCAAGGGCACGTGAGGAATCTGATGGAAACGGATGAGGTTGACACGGCACTCAAGGCCATGGAGCAGACGCACGATGGCCTGGGCGTGAGCCTGAGAATCGTTAAGTCCGCCGAAGACGATATACTCAAACGAGAGACGGCGCTGATGCGAGAAGTCGTAGTTGCGAAGCAGTTCCACGATGTCCTCAATCGCCATGCCTCTCTCTGCCGGCATCAGCTCCTGACGCTGCTCATGAAGTGGCGAGTGAAGGCTGATGGCCACATGGCACTGGCTCTCTTCGAGGAAGCGCTTGAGCTTGTCCTTGAGTCCCACACTGCTCACGGTGATGCGCTTGGGACTCCAGGCGTAACCATAGGAAGCGGTAAGGATCTCGGTGGCTCGCAGCACATTGTCGAGGTTGTCCATCGGCTCGCCCTGCCCCATGAACACGATATTCGTGAGCTTGTCGCGCTCGGGCAGACTGTAGATCTGATTGAGAATGTCCGTGGCGGTGAGGTAGCCCTCAAAGCCCTGCTTGCCGGTTTGGCAGAAGAGACAATTCATCTTGCAGCCTACCTCACACGAGACGCAGAGCGTGGCACGATCGTCCTCGGGGATGTACACCGTCTCGACAAACTTGGTGCCAGCCGGTACCGAGTCAGCACCGGCGGTAGTGACGACGGGGAAGAGATATTTGATGGTTCCGTCCTTGGAGTGCTGGGCATCAATGGGCTTGGCACAACCAATCTGATAGAGCTCGTTGAGCTTCTCGCGGTTGGCCTTGGAGATATTTGTCATCTCGTCGATGGAACTCACATGCTGGGTGTAGATCCATTTTGCCATCTGCCCTCCGGCGAAAGAAGGCATGCCAAGCGACACAGCCACCTGCTTAAGTTCGGGCAGTGTCATGCCAAGGAGATTTTTCTTATTCATGGTACTATTCATAGTGCAAAGATACAAACTTTTTGAGTAAAGTAGGGATTTTGTGCCATAAAATAGCTATCTTTGCATCATTAACACCTTATTATATAGGATTATGTCTATGGAATCATCGAGTTGGAAATATCATTGTGAACCACAAGTGAAGGTGGGAATCGTCAGTGGCGTGACCATTCATTTCGCATTGAATGGCCCCTACACGGTACTGGGACGCAAGGCTGTAGGCGCTCAGACGGTGGAGATGACACCCCACGGCATCGTGTGGAACAACAAAGTATATCCCGAGCTGGTCTTCTCGCCATTGGCAGATGACGCGTCGTTCTCGCTGAGCGATGTGACCATAGGCGTGAACTTTCACTGGGAGCGCAAAGAGACACAGACTTTCTTGGGTACGCTGCATCTCATCCAAAACGGCGACAAGGTATGTGCTGTCAATGAGCTGCCGGTGGAGAAATACCTGGAGAGTGTGATATCGAGCGAGATGAGTGCTACGTCGTCTCTGGAACTGCTCAAGGCACATGCGGTCATCTCGCGCTCATGGTTGCTGGCTCAGATGGAGAAACGAAAAGGAGAGCAGCTGACAGACGAGGTGAAAGCACAAGAAAAATCAGCAGCTGCCGAGATGGTGGAAGACAAGGATCGTATCGTGAAATGGTATGACCGCGAAGACCACACTCTGTTTAACGTCTGTGCCGATGACCATTGTCAGCGCTACCAGGGCATCACCAAGGAGACCAGTCCGCACGTGGCGGAAGCCATCAGACTGACACGAGGTGAGATTCTGACCTCCGACGGTGAGATCTGTGACGCACGCTTCTCGAAGTGTTGTGGCGGCGTGACGGAGAAATTCCAATATTGTTGGGAGAACAGCCCCAAGACTTATCTGAAGGCGGTGGCTGACACGGCTGAGATGGTCAAGAGTCAGGAAGACAAGAACAATAGTAATAACAATATCAGTGACGCGCTGGTTCCCGACTTGACGGTAGAGGCTGCGGCAGAGCGATGGATACGCTCCACACCACCGGCTTTCTGCAACACGAAAGACAGAGAAGTGCTGTCGCAAGTGCTCAACGACTATGATCAGGAGACCACGGATTTCTATCGCTGGAC
>DLDU01000014.1:0-675 GCA_002481295.1 Prevotella sp. UBA7764
GACGAGAACGTTGTTGGGCTCCATGCGCAGCTTCTTGCCGCTCTTCTCGCTGCGTCCCGTCTGGAAGTTATATTTCGGCAACTCTATCTCCTCGCCACGGAAGAGCGCGTTGAACTGGTCGTTGATGAGCTTGAGATTAAGGGCATAGATGCTCTCGTAGTCATATTCGCCCTTGTCGTCCTTGGGCGTATGCTCACGGTCGACGAAGTAGTCGTCGAGCGAGATCTGCAGCGGTTTGATGCCGTTGGCCAGCAGCTGTATGCTCAGACGCTTGCAGGTGGTGGTCTTTCCGGAGGAAGACGGACCGGCGAGGAGCACGAGTTTCACGTCCTTGCGGCTGGCAATCTCGTCGGCGATCTCGGTGAGCTTCTTCTCTTGCAGGGCCTCTGAGACATTGATGAGGTTGGTAGCCTGACCCTTGCGCACCATCTCGTTGAAGTCGCCGACAGTGCGCAGTCCCATGATCTCCTGCCAACGGTGGTGCTCACGGAAGATCTCAAACATCTTGTCCTGTCGCGTCATCTGTGGCAGCACGCCCGGGTCTTTGAGGTCGGGAATGCGCAGGAGCAGTCCGTTGAAATATTTCTCCAGTCCGAAGAGATAGATCTTCGACGTGTTGGTCAACAGCGAGCCATAGTAGTAGTCGACGTAGTCGTCGATCTGATAATAGGTCGT
>DLDU01000014.1:753-1491 GCA_002481295.1 Prevotella sp. UBA7764
GCATCTTGGCGTCGATGATCTGCTGCATGCGCTGGCGGATGCGCGCCACATCGTCGTCAGTGACCTCGTGGCCGATGGTCAGATCGACGTAGTAGCCCTTGCTCACGGGAATGTCGATGACCACCTTGCTTTGTGGATAGAGGTCGTGGACAGCCTTGCAGAGTACGAAGAAGAGCGAGCGGGTGTAGTTGCGTGAGCCCGAGCCGGAGGTCATGTCGAGGAATTCCACGTCCTTGTTGTGGTAGATGCGGTAGTGCATTCCCTCCACCTTGTTGTTGACCTTGGCGCAGATCGGTCCGTATTTCATGTCAATACCTGCGTTGCGAAACACTTCTGAAAGCGTGCTGCCAATGGGTGCGGTGAGCGTCTGCCCATTGTTCTTGCAGCGTATCTGAATGGTTGGTTTCATCATAGTCTTTGATTTTTGTTTTTAATCTTGCCTTGCAAGTGTAGTGTGGGTTATATCAGTTGCTCCAGCATCTGTCTCTCCATAGTCCTTTGCTTTTCCGCAAAGTTACACTTTTATGAGTGAAAAACCAAGGATATTCCCACTTTTCTTAGCGAATATTCCGCGTGTTGCCCCACTTTTCTTAGGGAAAGAAAGTGGTTGGGCATCAGTAAGAATAACTTGTCCTTTATGTCTCTCTCTGTCTTTTTTAGCACTGTCTCACATTTTTTTGGCTTTTCTCTTGCACGTTTCGAAAATACTTCCTATATTTGCACCAATAATAGCGTAAC
>DLDU01000014.1:1635-8033 GCA_002481295.1 Prevotella sp. UBA7764
CTTTGTGCAAGAGCCTCCGCACAGGTATCCCTTCGCACCAACTTTTTAGACGACATCACGTTGGCACCGCAGCTCGGCGCCGACATCATCCTCAGCAGCCATTACAGCCTCTCGCTCGATGGTTGCTATGCCCCCGTGGCATTTTCCCAAGACCATAAATACAAGCACTGGACAGCAGCCGCCGGCGTGCGCTGGTGGCCCTCCTTCACACACACCGGCTGGTATGTCGGCGCACAGGGCTATGGCGGACAGTTCAACGCCGCCGGCCTGCCGCTCCTCGGCCTCAAAGACCGACGAAAGCAAGGCTACCTGCTCGGCGCCGGACTCAACGGCGGCTATCTGCGGCAGATCAGCGTGCACTTCGGCATAGAGGCCGGCATCGGCATCGGTGCCACCGTGGCACACTTCGACGAGTACCGCCGGGGCAAGTGCGGCGAGCCTCTCGGCACGAAGACGCGCACACTCGTCGGCCCCACCCACCTCGACCTCTCGCTGGTCTACTTCCTGCCTTAGACTCCGCGGCCGACACCTTTCCCGACAAAAACATAAAACACACACATAAGGTTTCCTATCGATAAGACCATGAAGAAATCCAAGATTCTCACACTATCCCTGCTCGCCCTGCTGAGCGCCGCGCCCGCGCTGGGCCAGACGGCCTACAACGGCAAGGTCTCCGTCAGCCAGGAGCAGTTCTCCCGCCAGGGCCGCCTGCTGCGCGTGCGCTTCCATGTGGCCTACGGCGACGATGTCGCTTCGCCGGGCGAGACGCTCACGCTCACCCCGGTGCTCAAAAACGACACCGTGCAGCAGACGCTCTCCGCCGTCGTCGTCAAGGGCGACGACCTGCGACCCGGGAGCCGCTTGCAGGGCAACTATCCCGTCGCCGCCCGCGGCAAGGCCAAGGGCCGCGCCGCACTGCGCCACTCCTTTGACTACGACACCACCGTGCCCTACGCCGCGTGGATGAACGGTGCCGCCCTCTACTTCGAGAGCCAGCGCGACAAGGGACAGGGCAACCGCCACACCTTTGAGGACAACGTGCTCAGCAGCGTCGCCGTCACCACCGACACCACGCTCACCGCCGCCCCCCGTGTCGAAGTCCTCGCCGAGGGCATCCTCGCCCGCGTGCGCTATCTCTCTCCCGCCACCGAGGCCAGCAAGATAGCCACCGTGACGGGCGTCATGCCGCTCACACGTGAGGAAGTGCACAGCGCGAAGTTCAACAGCGAGGTCTACCAGCATATCATGTCCGTGGCCGGCAAGCAGGGCGGCGGAAGACCCCTCGTCGCCGTGAGACTCCACGGCTTCGGCGCCCCCGAGGGCAACTACCACGCCACGGCGCGCATGGGCATGGACCGACAGCTCTGGCTCCGCGACTACCTGCTCCGACAGAAAGGCACCGCCGCCGCACGATGCCGCGTCGACTGGACACCCGAGGACTGGGACAGCATCGTCACCATCGTCCGCGGCTCCTCCATGCGCTACCGCAACGCCGTGCTCGACATCATCCGCGCCACCGACGTCGCCGACGGCCGAGAGAGCAACCTCAAGACGCTCGCCAAGGGGCAGCCTTACAACTATCTCGAGCACCACGTCTTTGACAAGGTATACCGCATGGCCTACACACTCGACTTCGCCGTGCCCGACGCCGACAGCATCACCGGCGCGGTGACACCCGACAACGACCGCTCGCAGCTCACCTACGCCAACCTCTTCGGCGTGGCCGAGGGCTACGGACGCGGCTCCTCGACATTCCGGGAACTCATGGCCATGGGCGCCCGCCTCTTCCCCAACAGCGCTGAGGCCAACATCAACGCCGGTGCCGCCGCCCTCGTCGAAGGACGCGCCGACGACGCCCGACGACTCCTCGAGCCCTACGCCTCAGACCCGCGTGCCTACGACGATCTCGGCGTGCTCTACACGCTGCTCGGCCGGCGAGACCGCGCCGAGGTCTACTTCCGACTGGCCGAGGAGCATGCCCGCGCCAAGGACTGACAGTAACTGACGAACGATATATATCCTCTTTATTAACAACACATAAAACACAAGCAATATGAAACCAACCAGACTTATCACCATGGCGCTCCTGGCCACGGCTGCTCTCGCCGTTGCCGGACTCACCGCCTGCTCCGGCTCGCCCGACATCGTGACCACCGTTGTCCCGCCCGCCGCCAAGGAGAGTGCGCTGACCATCGCGCTGAAACCTGTCGACACCCGTGCTGCCGCCACCGGCATCACCACCGAGGGCGAGAACACCATCAACCGCGTCGCCGTGGGCATCTTCGACTCCGAAGGCAACGTCAAGATGGTAAAGACCTTTGAGAGCGACGAAATCACGTCGGGTGAGAGTGGCGACATCAAGTCGGGCACCGTGACGCTGACCACGACCACGGCGCTCGCCACCACCGACCACGTGCTGGTGGCCTGCAACGCACCGGCCGATGTCTTCACCGGTGCCATCGCCAACGAGGCCGACTTCCGTGCCAAGACCATCACCACCGACCAGGCGCTCTATGGAGCGTCCCCACACACGACCACTGATGCCGTCGACTTCACCAACCTGCCGATGTTCGGCCATGTCGAGGCACTGACACAGAGTAGCGACGACGGCACTAAGTTCACCGCCGCCGTGAGTGTCTACCACCTCGTGGCTAAGATCACCCTTGAGAGCTTCACGCTCGAAAATAAGGGTGCCATGGCCGATGCCAGCTTTGATCCCGAGGGCATCTTCCTGGCACATGTGCCCGACAAGCTCGACTTCCAGAATGTCACGGCAGTGGCGGCAGCTGACTCAAAGGCTGCTGAGGCTTCCTACTTTGTCGATGGCAAGTCAGTGAGCTACACCAGTTACTATCATGGCGACATGACCAAAAAGACAGATGCTTCCACGACTGATTTCCTCGGCAAGGCTTATCTCGGCATGGATGCCGCAACTAAGGACAATGCCAAGACCCTCGCCGGTCTCGTCGCCTACACCATGCCCAACAGCCAGACCGACGATGCCAATGCCACCTTCCTGGTCGTCAAGGGCAAGTTCCACTACAAGAGTGATGACGCGGGCACCGAGGTGTGGTATCCGCTCTACATCAACTACAGCAACACGACCGGTGGCAAGCATGTCGGTGAAGCGAAGAAGGTATATCCCAACTTCAACTACAGAATGAGGGTCACCGTCCAGGGTTTTGGCGAGAAGCCGGCCTACGACGACAAAGGCAACCCCGTCATCACGCCGCTCGTGCCCCGCACGGTCGCCGTCACGGTGACGCCTCAGGGCTTTGTCGATGCACCCTCGGAGGTCACCTTGAACTGACATCCCACCGCTCGGGTATCGCATCCGTGAAATCTGTTTAATCTGTGAGAATGAGACAACCGCATGAGATGTCACACAGATGTCACAGATCTCACAGATCAAGTGCAACAAGCATATCCATGAGCAGGCATTTCGTGGTGAGTCATAAAAATAACGTAAACAAAACAATGCAGAAAACTCTTACCATCACCCTCTCGCTCCTCTTTGCGGCGCTGCTCCTGCAGAGCTGTATCACTGAGGAGAACTGCTACCACGGTGTGCTCGCCGACGGCCTGCGCCCCACCTGCTACGATGCCGGCGGCGCCGAAGTCCAGGACACGCTGGCCCGCGTGGCCGGTGTCTATGAATTTGTCAACGGCTATTTCCGTCAGGCGCTCACGCGCCGCGCCGACGGCACCTACGCCCTGCCCGTCAACGACTGCGACAACATCGAGGTGGTGGCCCTGGCCACTCATCTCTCCGACGACTTCAACATGCAGGCACCCGAGGAGGGCACACGCCTCTCCGACGTGTGGGCCTCGCTGATGTCCACCACGCAGGGCCATCTGCAGGTGGCCTCCGGGCGTGTGTGGTATGGCAGCTGGGTCTATCCCTCGGGCGAGCGACCCAAGGGCGTCATCGCGCTGCCGATGACCAACCGTGCCGCACGCGTGACCGTCGTCGTCGACCATCTCAAGCAGTGCTACGGCGAAGGCGACTACAGCGTGAGGGTGACCGGGTTCTCGCGTTCCATCGCCTACGACGGCACCGCCCTCGGCGACATCCTCGACTACCGGCCGGCATACACCGTCGCCGACGACAAGCTCACCACCACCGCCGTGACCTCGCTGCCCGCCGGCGCCAAGGGCATCACCGTCGAGGTCATCCGCGACGGGCAGGTCGCCCTCACCGTCTCCGCGGGCAAGGACGGCAAGCCCATCACCCTCAGCGGGGGCGAGAGCAAGACCATTGAGGTCAACGCCCTCACCGCCACCACCACCATCTCCGTCGGCTCCTGGCAGGACGCCAGCTCGGAATATGTGGTGCCATGAGCATGAGGTTATATATACTCACAACATAACATTAACAACAACGATACATTATTTTTTTAACCATTAAAAACAACACAGTTATGAAAGGAAACATTTTCCGCTTGGGTTCCATGGCGATGACCATGGCCCTCGCTACCATGGGGCTTTTCGCCTCTTGTAGCTCCGACGACACCCTCTCGCAGGGCGGACAGGGTGGAGTGCTCACCGTGAGCGTCACACCGTCCAATGCTGTGAACACCAACACCCGTGCTGCCGCTACGGGCGAAATCACGAACGCTACTGAGAACACCGTCAACCGCATCGCCGTCGGTGTGTTCAAAAGCGATGGCTCGGTGGTGAAGATCGTCGACCAAGCTACGACGAGCAATGGCGTCGAGCTCACCGCCAGCGATCTGCAGGACGGTGAGAAGGTGCTCGTGGCTGTCAACGCACCGGAGAACACCTTCGAAGGCGTGACATCACCCGAGGCCTTCAAGGCCAAGACGCTGACCATCGCCCAGGCACTCTGGGGCGGTACGCACGAAGGGGAAGCCAACGCCGACTCTAAGGCGGACAACAACCACATCCCGATGTATGGCGAGGGGGCTATCAGCAACGCCGGTACCCAGACCTTCACGGCCAACATCAATGTCTATCACCTCGTGTCGAAGGTATCCCTGCAGAGCATCAAGGTAGAACTGAAGGGCGCTTACTCCGCTGCAACCTTCAAGCCCACAGAGATCTTCATGTCCAACGTGCCCAGCGCGCTCGGCTTCTCGATGGCCAACACCACCAGCTCTTACACCTATCCTACAGATGGCGTGACCTACGAGAGCGGCGAGCAGACCACCGACGGCCCAGCCAGCACTACTGTGACGGCTTCGCCTTATCCTTACCTCAGCACCGGCGCTCTCACCGGGGAAGCCTGGACTGCCAACGCTTCCGGTTCCGCCAAGACCTACACCGATAAAGATAAAATGCCGGTGTTCTACACCATGCCAAACAACAAGACGAATGGTGAGGCCAACGGTGCTACGTTCCTCGTCATCAAGGGTACCTTCACCAACGGCTCTGAGTCTGGCGTGTGCTACTATCCGGTGTACCTCAACTACAACACCAACAGCAACACCGTGCCTGACGGCGGCACAGAGAAGGTGCTCAGCCCGAACTACAACTACAAGGTCAACGTCGTGATCAACGGCAAGGGCTCTGACAGTCCTACCAAACCGGTTGACAACAGCGCTGCCACGGTAAACATCTCCGCTCAGGACTTCGTCGACGCTAACCAGACTACCAACGTCAACGGCACACAGATCGGCGACTATGTCTTCAACGACGGCACATGGGGACCACTGGAGAACATCTCTTCTACCCATTATCCTATCGCCGTCATCTTCTCCAACAATCCTTCTAAAGAGGATATTGAAGCAGGATTTAAGCATGGATATGCCATGTCTTTGGTTGCCGCCGGTCCTTCCTGCCCATGGGCAACCACTGGCGCAACTGGACTGACCACACAGGTTCAGGACAAGCTTTTAACGGACATCGCTGCCATCAAGTCTGATTATAATGGACGTGCAGAGACTAATAAGGTGCTGGCGCTCGACGATGCCAAGGCAGACAACTATAAAAACTTGAAGACCCTGTATCCTGCCTTCTACTATGCTACCCGTTTCGGAACAGCAGAAGTAGGCTATAACGATAATACCGGTTGGGGTACAGATCAACAATCAAGCATGACGGATGGAGGATCAACGGCTTGTGCAGCACCTAAGGGAACATCTGGCTGGTATCTTGGCTCTATTGGTCAGTATTACCTTGTGGCAAAGAACTTAGGTGGTAACATGAGCGACGAGACAGATGCTTCCTGGAAAACAGGTGGAAGTACGTACTGGTACGTAGAAGGCAAGAGCTTTGACAATGCTGCTGGCGTGAGTAAGTATATCACCGCTGCTGCCGATGCGATGACAGCTGCGAGTGTAGCCGCTTATACGCCGAATGAGATTAAGTGCGAAACTGGTGGATGGCATTCTACATGGTACTGGACATCCTCTGAGTTTTCCGCCGGTCACGGGTTC
>DLDU01000014.1:8089-13775 GCA_002481295.1 Prevotella sp. UBA7764
CCGGGGCGTTAGGCCTGTCCTTGCTTTTTAACTCTTGAGCCCTTTAAAACTTTATCCCTTAAAAACAAACGAGGAATAGGGTAGGAAGGGGTTTCTTGAAGGTAATCTTCTTTTTTGCGAAGGGTCGTTCCATCGGGGGGGGGCGGCGCCAGCCGCCTTCCCGGGAACGACCCGCGCAAAAAAGTCGCGACAAAAGACATAAAAGTTAAAATCAATAATAGACAAGTGTGCCGTCATTTCGCTATGGCACGCCGAGACCAACGACATTAAGACTATGGCACTGGCACAGTCGCTGAAGATTTATCATGATGCCTCGCGCATGCTTGACATGCTTTACAGACAGCTCGAACAATTTCCGCGCTTCTACCGATATACCATTGGTGAGCGAATGGTAGGACTGGTGATCGACATCCTGGAGCAAATCATTTATGCCAACAGGCAGACCGATAAGACCGCGGCGCTGGTAAAGCTCGCCGACATGATCTTTCTCTTGACCACACTCTTCCGAAGCTGTGTGAACAACAAGGCTCTGTCGGTTAAGCAATATGTGCCTTATGCTGAACTGCTCGAATCGCTCGGCAAGCAGGCTACGGCCTGGAAAAACTATAGTGAGATGAAAGCCAAGAAGACTGGCGCGAATTCCTCCGGTCAAGGCTTGGGGAAGTGAGCTTTCAAATAAAGAAAAAGGGTTGCCGACTTTTGCCGGGATGTTTATTCCTTTTGCGGCGAAGTAAAGTAGACGACGGGCAACATGCTGGTTCAAGATGAGTTTTCCGCCGGTCACGGGTTCAACGTGAATTGGAACGAGAATGGTAATTTCAACCTGAACGGCAATAACGATAAGTCCAACGTCAATGCCAATAACCGGGGCGTTAGGCCTGTCCTTGCTCTTTCTTTCTTGAATACACCTTTTATATATAAGGAGTCTTGGGCCTTTGTGCCCACTTGTCTTTTCAACCATTAGTTAGAAAACAACGATACGCTTATGACGCTCGACGAAATCATCAAGGCCCAGAAATCTTCTGGCGACGTGTTGCTGGTGCGCCGTGGTAGTTTTTACAATGCCTTCAACGAAGGTGCTTTCTTCTTAGGCCATCTGCGTCACTATCAGGTGAAGGAGAAAAGACTGGAGGATGGTACGCCCTATTATCAGGCCGGCTTTCCACCGCAGGTCCTTGACAGTCTGCTCAAAGATGTGGACAAGGTCGGTGGAAAGGTTGTGGAGCATGCTGCAGATGGATCTTTGATAAGGTTGCAGGGTGTTGACACGTCTTTTGATGAACAGTTGATCACGGTATCTGATCCGTCACTCTTGCTGCAACCCAAGAAGATACGTCAGCGGGTGAGAGCGGTCAAAGCCGATATAGAAGAAGTTATTGTCGAATATGACCTGGCTAACAAGACGCCTATCGACGCGCTCATCTTCATCAACGAGCTGCGTAACCTGATCCTCGACCGTCGCCACAAGCAGAGCGTGGCGCAAGGGCAAAGACAACAAGCTTATGAACACCGACTTTACGACGAAAGACCTGAACAGGTCGCCGACGGCCTTCCAGCAACAACCCCTGCCACAGACGCTCTACCCTTTGCAGACGCAGGAACAGTGGGACAGGCTGCCGAAGGGCAAACTCAAGCCTGAGGATGTGTTTGAGGCTTTCTACCGATGTAAGGCGGGGAAGGCGGATACCTGCAATGCGTTGCGCTTTGAGATGCATTTTGAGCGATACTGTCTGGAGCTGTGCGAGCGTGTCAACAATCACAACTATCATCCCGACCGCTCCATCGTGTTCATCATCGAGAAGCCAGTGAAGCGCGAGGTCTTCGCTCCGTCGTTTGAGAGCCGTGTGGGTGACCACGTGGTGGCAGACAAGATTATGCCGCTGCTCGATGCTTATCTCCTCGATGACAATTATGCTACGCGTTCTGGCCGGGGTACGCTCTATGGCGTGCGCCGGGTGGAGGCAATGATGGAGGCTTGCACCGAGCACTGGACGAAAGAATGTTGGGTGATGAAGACGGATCTGGAGAGCTTCTTTATGAGTCTCGACAAACGCTTGCTCTACAGTCGTATCGCATGGTTTGTGGACCGATACTATCACGGCGAGGACAAGATGGAGCTGATCTATCTGCTCTGGGCTATCATCATGGACCGGCCGGAGACCCATTGTGTGCGACGCTGTCCGCGCAACCGTTGGGAGGGCCTGCCGCCTCGCAAGAGTCTTTTCAACAGCGACGGCCGTCATGGTATCCCCATCGGACGGATGACAAGTCAGATGAGTGTATCGCTCTATCTTGACGAGCTCGACAAACTGCTTCGCTGGAAATGGCATGTGCCCTTTGTGGGCCGCTACGTCGATGACATCGTGATGATGTCCCAGTCGAAGGAGGTCCTCTATGCTGCCAGGCATCTTATGGAGGAATGGTTGCATCAACGTGACCTCAACCTCCATCCCCGCAAGCTTTATCTCCAGCCCTATCGTAAGGGCGTGAACTTCGTGGGTGGTTTCATCCTGCCGGGTCGCATCTATGCCACGCGCCGGAGCATCGGCTTTGCCTTTGATGCCGTGGCGGCATGGAACAGGCTGGCGATGAACGGTTCCGCATTTGTCGAGGAGCATGCCGAGCGCATGGCAAGCACGCTGAACTCTTATCTCGGTCACCTGCGCCACTTCGCTGCCTACAACGTACGGCGGCGGTTGCTCGACAGTGTGGACCCGGCCTGGTGGGAGGTGCTCTCCCTGCCGGCCACGCTGCGCAAGGTGGCGGTCAGGCGGGGTCATACGCGCCGTGACCATGTCCTGCAAGAGCTGTCGCAGTGGGAAAGGCAGTGGGCGCAGCAGTGATGCGCCGCAATGGACTTTTTTATATAATTCAATTATATATATTTATTCAATACCCTTTAATATTAATTACATAGGTCAGCCTTCGTGGTAGACCGTTGGCGCGGGGTGGGAGTGATCCTGGCACCCGTGTCAATCCGTTAAAATTGCATGGCGGCCGCTCTTCGTGAGAAGGGCGGCCGCTACTTTTGTTTTTCCTTTTACTTTGATACAATTATGGCCAAATCGCCTACTTTCTTGTATTTTTTCTAAAGAAGCGCGGCATCATACTGTTTTTTTTCTTATCTTTGCATGGCGGCCTATGCGTTGCCTATCACCAAGCCAATCATTTAAATCTATTATCTATATATGAACTATCGTAAACTCATGCTCTCTTTGGCGCTGTGCCTGCCGCTGTCGGCACTGGCCAGACAGATCCTCGTGCAGTCGCCTCACCTCTCTCTCGTGCTCAACGCCGACGAGGGTAAGCAACCGGAATATGTCTACTTCGGTTCCAAGCTCTCCGGCGCCGACCTGCAGACGCTGCAAAAGCCGATGGACGGACGCATGGATGCCTATCCGGCTTATGGGCTGGATTGTCCCGACCCGGCAGCCTTTGCCTGCCGCCATGCCGACGGCAACCTGTCGACACAGCTCGTCGTCACGGGTTCCGACGTGAAAGGCAACATCACGACCATCCATCTCAAGGATCCCGTTTACAATCTCTTCGTCGACTTGAAGTACCGCACCTACAACGATGTGGACATGATCGAGGCCTGGACAGAGATCACAAACAAGGAGAAAGGCACGGTGACACTCACCTCTTTCGCCTCCGCCATGCTGCCCATCCGCCGCGGCAATGTGTGGATCAGCCATCTCAGTGGTGCCTGGGCCAATGAGGCCAACGTCACCGACGAGCCGCTGACTCCCGGCGAGCTGACGCTGCGCAACCACTACGGCGTGCACAACTCGCAGAGCCAGCACGCCGAGGTGATGTTCTCCCTCGACGGTAAGGGCAAGGAAAATAGTGGCGACGTCATCGGCGCGGCTCTCTGCTACAGTGGCTGCTACAAGCTCCAGACGATCACCGACCACAGCGAGTACCACTATTTCTTTGCCGGCATCGACGAGCAGAACTCGGAATATCACCTGCGCCGCGGCGAGACCTTCGTCACCCCGCCCGTGGCGTTCACCTTCTCCAAGGAAGGTAAGTCGGGCGTCAGCCGCAACTATCACCGCTGGGGCCGTGAGTATATGCTCGCCCACGGGGGCAAGGAGCGCATGATCCTGCTCAACAGTTGGGAAGGTGTCTACATGGACATCAACGAGAAAGGCATGGACCAGATGATGGGCGACATCGCCGGCATGGGCGGCGAGCTCTTCGTCATGGACGACGGATGGTTTGGTGAGAAGTATCCGCGTAAGACCGACAACGCCGCTCTCGGCGACTGGGTGGTGGACAAAAACAAACTGCCCAACGGCATCGACGGCCTCCTCGCCGACGCTAAGAAGCACGGCGTGAAGTTCGGAATATGGATAGAACCCGAGATGACCAACACCAAGAGCGTGCTCTATGAGAAGTATCCCGACTGGATCATCAAGGCGCCGGGACGCGATCCTGTCCTCGGACGTGGCGGCACGCAGCTCGTGCTCGACATGAGCAACCCGAAGGTGCAGGACTTCGTCTTCTCTGTCGTCGACAACCTGATGACGAAACATCCCGACATCGCCTATATCAAGTGGGACGCCAACATGGACATCATGAACCACGGCTCGCAGTATCTCTCGATGAACGACCAGAGCCATCTGTATATCGACTACTATCGTGGCTTTGCCAAGACGCTGGACCGCATCCGTGCGAAATATCCCGACCTGATCATCCAGGACTGCGCCAGCGGTGGCGGACGCGTCAACTGGGGCACGCTGCCTTGGTTTGACGAGTTCTGGACCAGCGACGACACCGATGCCCTGCAGCGCATCTACATGCAGTGGGGCACGAGCTACTTCTTCCCGGCAATGGCCATGGCCTGCCATATCTCGGCATCGCCGAACCACCAGACCGGACGTATCATCCCATTGAAATACCGCATCGACGTGGCCATGAGCGGACGACTGGGCATGGAGATCCAGCCGAAGAACATGACCGAGGCCGAGAAGACGCTCTGCCGCAACGCCATCGCGGAGTACAAGCAGATCCGTCCTGTCGTGCAGATGGGTAACCTCTACCGCCTGCAGAGTCCGTTTGACAAGCAGGGAGTGGCCAGCCTGATGTATGTCAGCGACAGCAAGGACAAGGCTGTGTGGTACTGGTGGAAGACAGAGACGTTTATGAACCAGCATCTGCCGCGCGTGCGCATGGCCGGTCTCGACCCTGCTAAGCGCTACAAAGTCCACGAGCTCGACCGCATCGACAACACGCCGCTCGACAGTGAGGGCAAGAGCTACTCCGGCGCTTACCTCATGGAGCACGGCCTCGACGTGCCGTATTCTCACAACGTCGACTGGAACGACCGCACCAGCTGGGCCAGCCGCGTGCTGTATCTCACGAGCCTCACCCCCTCACCCAGCCTCACCCCCTCACCCAGCCTCACCCCCTCACCCCTCTCCAAAGGAGAGGGGAGTAATTACTGACAAGAGTCGGAAAGGGGGAGCCTCACCCCCTCACCCCTCTCCAAAGGAGAGGGGAGTAATTACCGACAAGAGTCGGAATAGGGGAGCCTCACCCCCTCACCCCTCTCCAAAGGAGAGGGGAGTAATTACTGACAAGAGTCGGAATGGGGTGAGACGTTGAGGTGATATTTTATCTGCGCCTTTCTCCCCTTGAAGCTAATCACTCCCCCTCTCCCTTGGAGAGGGGGCGAGGGGGG
>DLDU01000014.1:13892-18692 GCA_002481295.1 Prevotella sp. UBA7764
GTAATCACTCCCCTCTCCTTGGGAGAGGGGTTGGGGGTGAGGCTGTTTTTTAACTACCAAAATCCATGATCAACAAACTATTTTTCAGTATTGTCACCTTATTATTATTGGTGACCACTCCCCTCCTCGCTGACCAGCGATGGGAAGGAACATGGGCTACTGCACCGGAGTTTACCGGTCCGGGCGACATGCCCAAGGCAAGTCTCTCCAACCGTGCAGCCCGACAGATCATTCACGTGTCAATGGGCGGCACCACGCTGCGCATGCAGCTCAGCAACCATTTCGGCAACGGACCCGTGGACATCACCGCCGTATATGTCGCCGACCCTGCCGACACGCCACAGGGCAAGACCGTGAAACAGGAAACCAACATCCTGCCCTGCAACGCCCGCATCAACACGAAGACCGTGCGCTATCTGACCTTCAACCATAAGCGGAGCCTCACCCTCGACGCCGGAAAGGACATCTACTCCGACCCGTTCAGCTATCAGCTGCGTCCCGGACAGCGTCTCGCCGTCACCGTGGTCTACGGCAAGCGCACGCCTGAGCACGCCACTTCTCACCGCGGCAGCCGTACCACCACGTATATCCTCGCCGGGAAAGGCGCGCCAAAGGCTGACTTCAGCCAGGGCGAAAAGGCTGACCACTGGTACAACATCACGCGACTGGAAGTGCTCAGCAACACTCCGCACGAGGTCATCGCCGTGCTCGGCAACTCCATCACCGACGGACGCGGCTCGACGACAAACCTGCAAAACCGCTGGACCGACTTCTTCTCCGATGCGCTCAACGGCGTCGGCGTGCTCAACCTCGGCATCGGCGGCAACTGCGTCGTGCGTGGCGGACTGAGCGAACCGGCGCTCAAGCGCTTCGACCGCGACATCCTCTCCCAGCCAAATGTCTCGAAGCTCATCATCTTCGAGGGCACCAACGACATCGGCTGCTGCGGCGGCAACTACGAGAAGATGACGCAAGAGATCATCAACGCCTATCAGACGCTGATCGACAAAGCCCACGCCAAAGGCATCAAAGTATATGGTGCTACGATCACGCCGACGAAAGGCAACGGCTGGTACTCGTTTTTCCATGAGGCCATGCGGCAGACTGTCAACGAGTGGATCCGCAAGCCCGGGCACTTCGACGGGCTGATCGACTTCGACGCCCTCGTCCGCGACCCTGCCGATCCCCAGCGCTTGCTCCCCGCCTTCTCCGACGACTGGCTCCATCTCAACCCGAAGGGCTACGCGGCAATGGGCCAATATGCGGCAAAGATGCTTGGGAACTAAAAAGGGCCACAGCCTCACCCCCAACACAGCCTCACCCCCAACCCCTCTCCAAAGGAGAGGGGAGTAATTACCGCCAAGGGGTGGGCCTTCGGCAACCGCCTGCGTCGGCACTCCGTTCTGTTCGCCTGGTTATAACCAGGCGCACTCAACAGTCATACCCCAGCGGTCATACCCCAGCGCCCCCTCTTTCATAAATAAAATCAAACCTCCATGACTCACCACATCTCCTCCCTGCTTTTCACACTCCTCCTTTCCCTTCTCTCGACTCTCCCCTCATCTGCCCGCGAGACGCTCAACTTCGACCGCGGCTGGCTGTTCTGTCTTGGCGACAGCTCCGCCATGGCGCGCCCCGACTATGCCGACACGTCGTGGCGACAGCTCACCCTGCCGCACGACTGGGCGATAGAGGGTGACTTCAGCGTCGACAACCCAAGTGGCGCCGGTGGCGGCGCACTGCCCGGCGGCATCGGCTGGTACCGCAAACACTTCACCGTACCCGCCTCACTCACCGCCGACGACCGTCTCTTCATCACCTTCGACGGCGTGTATATGAACAGCTCGGTGTATATCAACGGCCATCTGCTCGGCACACGGCCCTACGGCTACATCTCGTTTCAATACGACCTCACGCCCTATCTCCGCCGCGGTGCTGACAACGTCATCGCCGTACGCGTCGACAACAGCGACCAGCCCAACTCGCGCTGGTATTCGGGCTGCGGCATCTACCGCCATGTATGGCTCACCACCACGTCGCCGCTGCACATCGCCAACTGGGGCGTCTACGTCATGCCAACAACCAAGAACGGACGCACGTGGACGGTGCCCGTGTCCGTCACCCTCGCCGACGACAACCACGAGGGACAGCACCCGATGGTGCGCAACACGCTCTTTGACAGCAACGGCAAGGTTGTCGCACAGGTTGCCAACGGCAGCACCGAGCAAGAGATGACCGTGCGCAACCCACGCCTGTGGAGTCCCGACGCACCAAATGTCTACTCTTTGCTCACCGAGATCGTCATCGCCGGTAAGACCGTAGACGCCGTACGCACGACGACAGCCTTCCGATCGTTCCGCTTCGACACCAAGACGGGTTTCTGGCTCAACGGCAAGAACATGAAGCTCAACGGTGTCTGCGACCATCACGACCTCGGCTGTTTGGGTGCGGCCCTCGACAATGACGCGCTCCGGCGCCAACTGGTGAAACTCAAAGACATGGGCGTCAACGCCATCCGATGCAGCCATAACCCTCCCGCACCGGAACTGCTGAACATGGCCGACACGATGGGCTTCATCGTCATGGACGAGGCTTTCGACATGTGGATGCGCCGCAAGACGAAGAACGACTACGCCCGCTTCTTCGAGAAATGGCACCAGCGCGACCTCACCGACATGCTGCTCCGCGACCGCAACCACCCCTCGATACTCATCTGGAGCATCGGCAACGAGGTGCTCGAACAGTGGTCGTCGGCCAGTGCCGACGCCCTGACCTTGGAGCAAGCCAACCTGATCCTCAACGCGGGCCACGACGCCTCGACACTCGCCCACGGCAAAGAGCTCTCGCCCAACGCGCTGCTCACCATCCATCTCGCCGACATCGTCAGAAGTCTCGACAAGAGCCGTCCGATCACGGCAGGCTGCAACGAGCCCTCGCCCGACAACCATCTCTTCAAGTCGGGTGCCCTGGACCTCATCGGCTTCAACTATCACGAGCAGTATATCAAGGACGTGCCGAAGAACTTCCCCGGCAAGCCTTTCCTCATGACCGAGAGCGTCTCGGCCCTGCAGACGCGCGGCTACTACCGTATGCCGTCCGACAGCGACTATGTGGCACCGGAGCGATGGGACAAGTCCTACACCAACGCCTCGATGATGTGCTCGGCCTATGACAACAGCCACGTGCCATGGGGTACTACTCACGAGGGAACCTGGGACATCGTCAAGCACACGCCCTATTGCGCCGGACAGTTTATCTGGACCGGTTGGGACTATATCGGCGAGCCCACGCCCTACGGCTATCCGGCCCGCAGCAGCTACTTCGGCATCATCGACCTGGCAGGTTTCCCGAAGGACTCCTATTATATGTATCAGAGTGAGTGGACCGCCAAGCCCGTGCTCCATCTGTTCCCTCACTGGAACTGGCTGCCGGGACAGACCGTCGACCTGTGGTGCTACTACAACAACGCCGACGAGGTGGAACTCTACGTCAACGGCAAGAGCCAGGGCATACGCCGCAAGGCCGACAGCCACCAGTATCATGTGATGTGGCGCGTGGCGTTCGAGCCCGGCGAGATCACCGCCGTAGCCCGTCAGCACGACAAGGAGGTGCGCCGACAGACGATCCGCACGGCAGGTCCCGCCACGTCGATCCGTCTGACTTGCGACTACCGTGGCGAGACGACCACGTTTGTCAATGCCGAGGTCATCGACAAGGACGGCACGCTCTGCCCCGACGCACGCAACCACATCTACTTCACGGCCGACAATGCCGACATCGTCGGCGTGGACAACGGCTCGCAGTTCTCTACCGAGCACTTCAAGGCCAGCGACCGTCTTGCCTTCTTCGGCAAGTGCCTCGTCGTGGTGCGCGTCAAGGACAAGACCAAGCCCGTCGTCGTGCATGCCCAGGCCACCGACCTGCAACCAGCGTCGCTGACGATAAAGACAAAGTAACAAAGACAGAATAGCAGTTGGTATACAGACAGAAAGACATAAAAAACATATATCATATAAGACAGAATAGTAGTTGGTATACAGACAGAAAGACATAAAAAACATATATCATATAAGACAGAGTAACAGAATAACAGAGATTTGTTGAGCCCACCTTAGAAGGACATAACCATGTCTTTCTAAAGTGGACTCATTATTATATATATGTCACACCGCTGAGCGTTAATCGCTTCCCATGATCAAGAAAATGACCCTATATCCTTGCTATTTCAAAACAAATAGTTACCTTTGCAAAAAAGAAAGGAAGATTATGGCAATAGAAATTAAGGCAATACCTACCTTGGAAGGTAAGGATGCAGAAAGATTCATAGAGCGTGCTGATGAAGCAGAACGCAAGTTCAAGGGCTTTGACGGCATAGAGAACTCACCTGCATTTAAGGCAATGCAGAGCATTCTGCGTAAATCAGGAATGACAAAATAATGGGATTTCTTGACGAGCACTGTTTGTTTCATGAGCTTACGACGAGAAAATTACTGCCAGTAAGCCATTTTATTGCGGGAATAACGATTTGGATTTGATGGATTTATCTACTTCAGATGCAAACAATAACAGATAAACTTGAAATAGAGAGATTGCTGACAAGGCTTACAACTTACATTGCCAATAAGCTGCATTTGTCGACTATGGCTGCTGTCGGAGCGGTATGCATGTCAGAGGTAGCCAATGAGTTGGCAGGTGGAAAGATACCAGAAGGAACGACCTTCAAAGATCTGTCAGAACGACTTTTCAAAGAGGTGACGATGGCTGGCAAATGATACCAGATATTACTATTTGAACAAGCCA
>DLDU01000014.1:18726-18878 GCA_002481295.1 Prevotella sp. UBA7764
TCCATATAAAAGAATACAGCAATCACTTAAAACTAAAAAATGATGTACAAACATACATCACTTTTGAAACAATGTTGTATCTTTGTACACAAAACAAAAAGAGGTGACGATGGCTGGCAAATGATACCTGATATTACTATTTGAACAAGCCA
>DLDU01000014.1:18906-57941 GCA_002481295.1 Prevotella sp. UBA7764
TCCATATAAAAGAATACAGCAATTGCTCACGGCGGCGAGGTGAAGCATTATTGTTGGGAAAACTGACAAAAAAAACGGCCACGAGACGGCGATTTTCGCCAGCAAGTGGTCGGTTGCCCGCAACGACGCGATTTTTACGCACTTTTTGTAAAGTACTGACAGACAGCAACATACAGTCGCACGTCGTTTTCTGTTCATGGATAGCGCCTTTCTGACGCTGTCATCTCGGCGATTTGACCCAGTCATCTCGGCGATTTGATGCTGTCATCTCGGCGATTTGACCCAGTCATCTCAGCGTTTTGACCGCATCAGAACAGTACTTTTGTCGCAGAACGACCGCATCAGAACAGTACTTTTGTCGCAGAACACTTGAAAGAGAACCGAATCATCCCTGTTTTTTCTCTTTTTCATGGCCTTCGGCTCTCTATTTTGCGACAGAATTCAGACAAGGTTTTGTAAAGTCTGATTACGTGACACCATCCTGAGCCTGAGCGCGTGTCACGCCGACAGCAGATATAATAATATGAACCAATATCGTTGTTTCAAGGGAAGGTCTTGAGGCTTTTATATTCTGCTCACATCTCTGACGCCCTTGACGGCTTTGAGTTTCTTGATAAGACTCTGCAGTCGTGTGGTGTCCTCGAGTTGCACGACAAGGTTGCCGGAGAAGAGTCCGTCGTGGCTGTCGATGTTGATGGAGCGCATGACGATCTTCTCGTCTTTGGAGATGACATTGGTCAGGTTGCTCACCACCCCGATATCATCGTTGCCGATGACGCGGAGGGTAATGGCGTATTTCGATTGTCCCTTGCCGCTCCAGCGTGCCTTGACGATGCGGTAGCCAAAGCGGCGTCGCATCTCGGCAGCGTTGGGGCAGTCGGTGCGGTGGATCTTGATGCCGCCACCGGCCGTGACAAAGCCAAAGATAGGATCACCATAGATAGGATGGCAGCAAGGTGCGAGCTGATAGTCGATGCCCTTGAGGTTCTGGTCGATGGTGAGCACGTCGTCGTCGCTGCGCGTGAGTTCCTCATCGGGGCTCTCATAGGCGAAGTTCTCTGCCGAAACCGTCTCGTGCTCCCTGGCAGCGTTTTGCAGATGGTCGCGCACGGCCACGTAGCGGTCGATGACCTCGTTGGGGTCGAGTTTGCCATCAGCGATCTGGCGGTAGAAGTCAGAGGTCTCCTTGAAGCCCATCTTCTTGATGAGATGCCCCATGACGCTCTCCTCCATCTCCACCTTTTTATTCTTAAAGCGCCGTTCGAGCAGCTCCTTGGCATAGAGTCCTTCCTTGGCCTGCGTCTCTTTCAGGGCAAGGCGGATCTTGGATTTAGCCTTAGAGGTTTTCACGATGTTGAGCCAGTCGTGCTTAGGGCTTTGGTTGCTCTGCGTGATAATCTCCACGCTGTCGCCCGAGTGGAGCTCCTGCCGCATGGAGACCACCTTGCCGTTGACGCGTCCTCCCACACAGCTGTTGCCGATCTTGGAATGGATGCGATAGGCAAAGTCAAGTACCGTAGCGCCGGCGGGGAACTTAAAGAGGTCGCCCTTGGGCGTGAAGGCATAGATCTCGTCGGGTGTCAGGTCCATGCGGAACTGGTCCATGACCTGGAGGCCGTCACCGGCTTCGAGGGCCGAGCGAATGTTGGCGAGCCACTCGTCCATCTGTCCGCCGCTCTTGATGCCCTTGTAGCGCCAGTGCGCAGCGAGTCCGTGCTCGGCAATATCGTCCATGCGCTCGGTACGTATCTGCACTTCCACCCATTTGTTTTCCGGTCCGAGCACAGTGATGTGGAGGCTCTCATAGCCATTGCTCTTCGGCACGCTGAGCCAGTCACGCAGTCGTTTGGGGTTGGGCTGATACATGTCGGTGATGATGGAGTAGACCTGCCAGCACTGTTGTTTCTCCTTTTCCAGAGGCGAGTCGAGGATGATGCGGATGGCAAAGAGGTCGTAGATGCCCTCGAAGCCGCACTGCTGCTTCTTCATCTTCTGCCAGATGGAGTGGATGCTCTTGGTGCGCCCCTTGATATGAAATTTCAGTCCAGCCTCTTCGAGCCGTGCCTTGACAGGTCCGATGAAGCGGTCGATGTAAGCGTCGCGCGCCTTTTTGGTGGCGTTGAGCTTTTCCTTGATCATATAATAGGCATCGTGCTCGAGGTATTTGAGCGAGAGGTCCTCCAGCTCACTCTTCAACGTGTAGAGTCCGAGCTTATGGGCCAGCGGCGCATAGAGATAGCTGGCCTCTTCCGATACCTCGTGCTGTGCCTGCCTGTTAGGCGTGTCGCGAATCTGCCGCATGATATTCACCCGGTCGGCGATCATAATAAGGATCACGCGCATATCCTCGGCGAAGCTCAGGAGCAGGTTGCGGAAGTTCTCGCTCTCGATGACGGGGTTTTTCTCATAGAGTTTTTGTATGCGGATGAGTCCATGGACGATACGCGCCACGTTGTCGCCGAAAGCCTTGTGAATCTCTTCCACAGCCTCAAGGTGATCGCCGAGACAGCCATAGAGCATCGTGGCGATGACACCGTCGCGCCGCAGTCCTATCTCGTCGACGGTGATGCGTGCTGTCTGCAAGGAGGTGAGGATAGGATTCAGTCCGAAGACATCACGATGGACAGTTCCTTGCTGGATTGTCTGCTCGATGAAAGCCGTCAGGCGCTCCTCGTCGCCGGGCATCAGGCTGTCGGCGAGCTTCTCCTTGAGATCGTGATGGAGTTCCTTGGTTTCTGTTAATTCTTCCGGTGTAAACGCAAACTTCTCTTCTTCCATAGCCTAAATCTTTACGAATAACTCTATAAAAACGTCACTTGTCCCATGCAAAGTTAAGCGAAATGGACGTAACGACAAAGGAATTTACGCTTTTTTTGCCGTTCGCGGGTAAAAAGGGCAAAAGGATGACAGAAACGAAGAAAGGACGGGAATCTTCTTTCCGCCCTTTCTTCTGTCGATGCCCCCAAGCGCTTGAGAGCACTTGTCATGGGGCTTCCATGTGCACACTGACAGATAAGCGCGTAGCCAACCGACGGGCAACTCCTTATCTATAAGCATGAAGATTATTTATGTGCTTTGTAGTATTTCACAGCAGCCTCAACGTTGGCCTTGACGGCCTTGGAGGAATAGGTTGCGCCCGTCACGCCGTCGACACCACTGACAGCAGAGGTCTTCTTGCCTGCGTACTTGGGCAGCATGGCAGACTTCACCTTAGCGAAGATCTTCGGCGTCTCCTTGTTGGGCAGCGCCACCACCTTCATCACCTTATTCTTCTTGATATATACCTCCAAGGGTGTGGCCCCGAGGTAGCCGCGCACGTTCGATGCGAGCGTCGTGGTGTTGACCACGTAAGTGCCGTCCTTGAGCTTTGTCATCACTTTATCACCTTTACCGGCAGCCAGCGCGGCGCCGCTGACAAGCGTAGCAGCAGCCACTGCGGCAATCATCATCTTGGTCTTCATCTTTGTCTTTCTTTTATCTGATATTGTTTTTTATCGCTTGCAAAATTAAACAAATAGAGACAAAGACAGCATCCTGCCCAACGTTTTTTAAGTTAAAGGAAAAACAGAGGCATACTCCCTTTGCTCCTACATATCTTCCAACGAGAGGCAACCAAGCGTGATCTTCATTCCTTGCAACGGCTTGCAGGTCTTCAGCATTTCGGCGACTTTGTCTTGCAACAACTTTTCGTCGTAGCGACTCCTATGGCGCTTTACCTCGAAGATGTCAGCAACGCCGTCGATCTCATTGACAGCGACAATGTCGATCTCGTTCTCACCACTTCGGTTCCAGTAGCCGCCAATGCGCGTATAGCGCCCGGACTCACGCAGCTTCTGACGGAAATAACGTTCAAGGCACAGCCCCGAGAACTGGTCAAAGTCACGAACGACGATACGAGCCAGTTGGCCGAGCGCATCGTTCTCCACCATCGCCTGATATTTATAGAAGAAGCGAAACCATAGGATCAGGAAGTTGTCGTTCAGCTCATAGCGCGTCTTCTTGGAGCTGGCGTTCTCGAAGACAGGCACGTGACGCTTGATCAGCAGGAAGTCGTTCTCCAACCGCTTCAGATAGCTGCCAAGATTTGTCATGTTCAGCCGATTCTCTATCTCCCCGCGACTATAAAGCCCATCGGCAATGCAACTCAGAATCGAGAAATAGGTGGTATATTCCTTGCCGAACTCTTCGACCAACATATTCTGCCCCTCATTGATGAACAGCGAGTCGCGCGCTGTGAGTGCGGCGAGCATCGATTCACGGTCGCAATAGCCGTCGTCCATGAGCAGCGTGACATACCATGCCACACCGCCGGTGATGGCATAGAGCGTCAGGAGATCGTCGGGCGTGTAGTGAGGATTGTAATCTTTGAGAATCGTCTTAAGGACCACGGTCTTGAAAGGCAGAACGGTGATCTTCTTCTGAGCACGCGAGAAAAGCGGTTCCTTGGAATCCTCAAAGATATGCTTCATCATCGTGAAGATGCTGCCGCTGATGATGAGATTGAGATGACCTTGGTCTTTATACCTGTCCCATTGGTTCTGAATTTCACTGAACACAGCCGGATTGACACGATAGAAATCCTGGAACTCGTCCATGATGATCGTAAAAGGTCGCTGCGCCGACAGCTGCAGCAAATAGCCGAAAAGCGTTGCCACCGAGGTGAAATGACCGATGGGAATGCCGAGCTTCGCCTCTGCTTCCCGCACAAAGTCGTCGCACAACAGACTCTCAGCCTTCCTGGCAACAAAGAAATAAAGGACGAGCGAGTCGCCGCAGCGCTTGGCCAGTTCGGTCTTGCCAATACGCCGGCGCCCTACAAGCACCGTCATGCGCGACTGCTCACGACTTTGCTTCACGCTGCGCTCCAACAACGCTATCTCTTCTTTACGATCGTAGAACTTCATGGTCTGCCTCTGTTTCTTGCTTAAACGGTAACCGCCATTACGGTAATGGCCATTACCATTTGCAAATATAGCACTATTCCGCGACTTCACCAAAGCTTTGCAAGGATTTTATCACCACATTCTTTACTCCATTTGTGCCTTTGCGGGCGCTTATCACCACCTTCTTTGCGGCCATTGCGGCTTTACGGTAGTTTATTTGGGGGTGAGGCCGGAGAGTGTTGAGGGAAGTATGGGTGAGGCTCCCCAATATCTCATTTTGATGTCAAGCCTTAAAAAACGTTGCGCTTCTATGATGTTTAAGCGCTTTTTTGTATCTTTGCCCTACAAAACAAGATTGTAGTATATTCAGCACAATAACAAAAAATGGACAAAGAGATAAAGACAACTCCCGTTCTGCTGCTTACGGGCTACTTAGGAAGCGGCAAGACCACTCTTCTGAACCGCATTCTGAAAAACGAGAAGGGCATCCGCTTCGCCGTCATCGTCAACGACATCGGTGAGGTGAACATCGACGCAAGCCTCATCCAGCAAGGCGGCGTGGTAGGGCAGGGCGACGACAGCCTCGTGGCACTGCAAAACGGATGTATCTGCTGCACGCTGAAGATGGACCTCGTCAAACAGCTCAACGACATCATCAACACCAAGCGCTTCGACTATATCGTCATCGAGGCGAGTGGCATCTGCGAGCCCGCGCCGATCGCACAGACCATCAGCACCTATCCCCAGCTCGTGGCTCCCGCAGCGATGAAGAACGGTGCCGCACGCCTCGACGCCATCGTCACCGTCGTCGACGCCCTGCGCATGAGAGACGAGTTCGGACTCGGCGACCACCTGCAGCAGGAGCATGGTGAGGAAGATCTCGCCAGCCTCGTGATCCAGCAGATCGAGTTCTGCAACATCATCCTGCTCAACAAGGCATCGGAGATCTCGCCCGACGACCTCGCCCACCTCACGGCAGTCATCAAAGAGATACAGCCCCAGGCACTCATCATGCCCTGCGACTATGGCGACATCGACCTCGACAAGATCCTCAACACCCATCTCTTCGACTTCGACAAGGTTGCCACGTCGGCACGATGGATTGAGGCTATGGAGGACGACGATGACGAGAGTCTGGAAAACGAGGAAAGCGGTGAGGCGCTGGAGTATGGCATTCAGACCTTTGTCTACCGCCGCCGTCTGCCCTTCAACCTTGGCAGCTTCGACGAGTTTGTCTCCACGAAGTGGCCCAAGGGCGTGGTCAGAGCCAAAGGCATCTGCTGGTTCCGCGACGAGCCGGAGACCTGCTACCTCTTTGAGCAAAGCGGCAAGCAGTTCAACATCACCAACGCCGGACAGTGGTACGCCACCATGCCCGAAGACCAGCTGAAAGACTTCATGGAGCAGAACCCGGGCGTGAAGAAGGACTGGGACGAGAAGTTCGGCGACCGCATGGAGAAGATCGTCTTCATCGGCCAGAACCTCGACCGCAAGGCCATCGAGGCAGAGCTCGACAAATGCCTCGAAGAAGCCTGAGCACAGGCTTCTTTCCGGCTCTCTGCTGCAAAGAAGGTGCAGGACAAGGTGGAGAAGGAAGCCGACCTGAATCTGTGATAGGCGGCCTTGATAGCTCGATAGAGGCTATAGCTCCTATAGTTTCAATAGACTCTATAGTGTCTATTGTCTCTATTGTGCCTATAGGCTTTGTAGCTTCTATGATTTCTATAAAACTCTATAAAGAAAGATGAAAAAGATTTTCACGCTCTTGGCTGCCATCCTGTTGGCAGCGCCCATGCTGGCCGGCAGCAACGTCCAGCGGCCAAAGCTCGTCGTCGGTCTGATGGTAGACCAGATGCGCTGGGACTACCTCTATTATTATTACCCACAGTTTGGGCCTGACGGTCTGCGCCGCCTTGTCGACGAGGGCTACAGCTACGAGAACACGCTGATCAACTACGTGCCGACGGTCACCGCCATAGGCCACTCCAGCGTCTACACCGGCTCCGTGCCCGCGCTGACCGGCATCGCCGGCAACAACTTTGTCAAGGACGGCAAGCAAGTCTATTGCTGCGACGACGACAACGTCCGGTCCGTGGGCTCCAACTCCAAGGAGGGCAAGATGTCGCCACGCAACCTGCTGGCCTCCGGCATCGGCGACCAGCTGCGCATCGCCACCGACTTCAAAGGCAAGGTCATCGGCATCGCCCTCAAAGACCGCGCCGCCATCCTGCCCGCCGGACATGCTGCCAACGCTGCCTACTGGTGGGACCAGAGTGCAGGGCACTTCATCTCTTCGACCTACTACATGAAGGAGTTGCCACAATGGGTGAAGGACATCAACAAGAAGATCCAGACCAAGCCCGGCACCAACGTCAAGACTTCGGTGCCCGGAGTGACGAAGACTTTCCAAATGGCCGAAGCCGCCATCGACGGTGAGCAGCTCGGACAGGACAGCATCACCGACCTGCTCGCCATGAGCGTGTCGTCGACAGACGCCATCGGACACCAGTACGGTACGCGCGGACAGGAAAACCACGACGTGTATATGGAGCTCGACCGCCAGGTAGGACTGTTTCTGAAGTTCCTCGACGAGAAAGTGGGACGCGGCAACTACCTGCTCTTCCTCACCGCCGACCACGGCGCCGCCCACAACCCCAACTTCCTCAAGGCTCACAACCTGCCGTCGGGCGGCCTCAATACCTGGGGCAAGGACTCTTGGCTCAACAGCCGCTTGCCACAACTGGAGAAGGAGACCGGCATCAGCCCATTGGTGACCGGTGTCGACGCCGGACGTATCTACCTCAACCGCGAGGCCATCGCCAAGAGCGGAAAGAAACTCGCCGACGTGAAACAGCAGATGATCGAGACGCTGGATCAGGACTCCAACGTCCTCTATGTCGTGGACTACGACAAGGCGCTCACCACGTCGCTGCCCTCCCGCCTGCGCGAGATGATCGTCAACGGATATAACAAGAAGCGCAGCGGCGACCTCTTCTACGTGCCACGCCCCGACTGGGAGGATGTCAGCAACGCCGCCGACTACCGCGGCACGAGCCACGGACTGTGGAACCCCACCGACGCACATATCCCCTTCGTGCTCTTTGGCTGGCAGATCCCTCACGGACAGACTGCTGAGCCGACCCATATCGTCGACATCGCACCGACGATCTGTGAGCTGCTCCACATACAGATGCCCAATGAGTGCATCGGCGACGCCAAGTTGCCGAAATAAGGTGGAAGACATAAAAACAGTGGAAGATGAGACTATGGAAGACCATCAAATATGTGATTAAACGGACCAACTGCCGGTCGGAATGGCTGATCTACAGCATGGTCTGGACCACTTTCCTGCTTGCGCCTTTCCTTGCCTTCTACATACGCAGCCAAGTAGAGAGCGACCTGACCTTCCACTGGTGGCCGGTCATCCACGTATGGTTGTTGTTTGATGTCTATTTGATATTATTCATCATCCACAACTTTGCGTTGGCGCCCATGCTGATCTACAGGAAGAGAGTACATCTGTATGTCTTTGCCTCGCTGGTGCTGATCTGTGTTTTCTCCATACTGCAAGCCAAATTCAAGCAGTATGAGTGGAAACACTTTGAGCTCGGCGGGCAACAGGCCATACAGAGGGAGGAGCGAAGCGACGGGCAGCACGCCACGGCCGAATTTAAGACACCGGAGCATCCCTCCATCGACACCACCGAGAGCGACATCCTCAGCGTGGCCATGATGCTGCTCATCATGGGAGCCAACACCGGCGTGAAGTTCTATTTCCAAAGTGAGCGGCGCGACAAGCAATTGGCGCAACTCACCCAGGAGAAGCTCAACGACCAACTGCAACATCTGCGGCACCAGATCAATCCTCATTTCCTGATGAACACGCTCAACAACATCCACGCGCTCATCGGGCTGGACGCTGCCAAGGCACAGACGAGCATCATGGAGTTGAGCCGTTTGCTGCGATTCTTACTCTACGACGGAGGCCACACCACCATACCGCTGACCAAGGAGGCTGAGTTTATCCGCAGCTACATCCATCTGCTGCGACTGCGCTATGCCGACCGGGTGGACATCCGCTTTGAGGTGGGCGACCTGCCCGACGGCTATCAGATGCCACCGCTCATCCTGTCCGTCTTTGTGGAGAACGCCTTCAAGCATGGCGTGAGCTACGATGCGCCAAGCTTCATCCACGTCAGCCTGCAGGTCATCGGTGGGCGGCTTGTCTTCAAGTGTGCCAACTCCAAACACGCGGAGCGCATGCCGATCCCCGGAGGCATCGGGCTGGCCAACGTCAGGAAGCGACTGCAACTCATCTATGGAGAGAACTACCATTTAGAAATAAACGACGAAAACGAAATTTATAACGTTGTGCTGACAATAGCACTAAATAAAGACTCAAGCTAATGATAGAAGTACTAACGGTCGATGACGAGCCCCTGGCTCTGCGGCAGCTCGAAGTTTATATCCGGAAGATACCTTTCTTCCATCTTGTGGCCAGCTGTCTGAGTGCCAAAGAGGCGTGGAAAGTGCTGGAAGAGCAAAAGGTCGACGTGATGTTTTGCGACATCAACATGCCGGACATCAACGGACTGGACTTCGTGAAGACGCTGGTCAGCCCGCCTGTCATTGTTTTCACGACAGCCTACAGCGAATACGCCGTTGAGGGCTATCAGGTCAACGCGCTTGACTACCTGCTCAAGCCGTTCTCTCTGGACGACTTCCAGAGAGTAGCGACAAAAGTGAAGAAACTCTGTGACATGAAAAACAGAGCCAACGGCACACGACAACCCAACGACACGGACCCGACAACGGAGGGTATCGGTCGGAAAGGCGACTTCTTTGTGCGCTCGGACCACAAAATCATCAAGATACCCGTAGCCGACGTGGCCTATGTCGAGGGCATGAGCGAATATCTGAAGATACACTTCCGCGACGAGCAAAAGCCTGTGGTCATCCTCATGAGCATGAAGACAATGGAAGATCAGCTGCCGGGAAACTTCATGCGCATCCACCGGTCATACCTCATCAACCTGCACTGCATCACGGAGATGAACAAAAACAGGGTGCTCCTCGGCAAAGACATCTCGCTGCCCATCGGCGACGTGTATCGCGACAAGCTCTTCGAATATGTCAATGACAGAGCTCTCGGCAAGAAGTAGACCGCTTAGAATTTTCTAACACCCGATAAATCTCTTTTAAGACAAGAACCACGTCGTTTGGGATTATTATCTTTAACTTTGCATAAAGAAAAGAAAATGCCGCAAAAAGTACATCGCTGATTGTACATGGTTGCGACTAACAAACGTCAATGAGGAATAGCCACAAGAGACAGACGGCGGCATGGATACTCATGGCAGTGTTCATCCCTATGCTTTTCTTGGCTTCGCTCCACCGTCACGACACCGTGGAACAGAGCCGGGAGGAGGTATGCTATGCCTGTCTCCACCACATCCACCACGACGCGCATCTCACCACGATGGCGCATCATGCGGGCGACTGCGTGCTTTGTCACTTTCTCTCGCTTCCCTTTCTTGCGACTGCTGCTTTAGCAATCGCCACACCATTTTATGTTATTCTCTCCGCCACGACGGCTCCGGACTCGCACCTGTCTTCGTTCCGTCATGGCGTTCCTACACTAAGAGGGCCTCCAACTATATAGCTTTCCCCCACAGCCCCAACCTACAGCCTCACCCCCAACCCCTCTCCAAAGGAGAGGGGAGTAAAATGAGTGATAAACAATATCCTTCTCATAAATAGACAGGAAATGAGTGATAAACAATATCCTTCTCACAAATAGACAGGGATAGTGTTAGCTCTGGTGATTGAGGCTGGAAGTACTGATGGTGAGGCCAGAAGTGCTAAAGGCTGGGGATTGAAGTTAGGTCGGCCACAGAGGGCCGCCCCTACACCAAAACCATAAAACAACAAAACAACAACAAAGCTCTCATAACCATTCTCTTGTGTGTACTGCCTTTCCCTCCCACTTGGTGAGGAAATTGCAATACTACCCCAACACCCCTTGAATGTAATCACTCCCCTCTCCCTTTGGAGAGGGGTTGGGGGTGAGGCTGTAGGGGGTGAGGCTGGGCTTGGTTAGGTTAGGGCTTCATTTTCATTATGAAATCATTATATCTTTTGCTGTTAGGACTCATACTGAGCCTGACAGCAACAGCAGACCCCGCGTTGATCACAACCACGCTCAAGGGTCATATCACTGACGCCACAGACGGAGAACCGCTCGTCGGCGTCGTCGTGTCCATACCGGAACTCCAGGAGAGCACTGTCACCGACGCTGATGGCAACTATGTCTTCTCTGCGCTGCCGCAGCGCACGGTCAGCGTGCAGGCCAGCTACCTGGGGCATCAGAATCAGGTGAAGAAGATCGACCTGAAGAAAACCACGCAACTCGACTTCGTCATGAAGGAGCAAAACGCTATGCTCGGCGAAGTTGTCGTCACGGGACTGACGGGTAAGTCGCTGATGAAAGACTCACCAACGCCAATCTCCCTTGTCAACGCCGACATGCTGCGCACCACTCCGTCCACCAATATCATCGACGCGCTGAGCCATCAGCCCGGCGTGGCGCAGGTGACAACGGGCGGCGGCATCTCCAAACCCGTGATCCGTGGTCTTGGCTTCAACCGTCTCGTCGTCGTCAACGACGGCATACGCCAGGAGGGCAACCAGTGGGGTGCCGAGCACGGCGTGGAGGTCGACGCGCAAGGTGTCTCCTCTGCCGAGATCATCAAAGGTCCGGCCTCGCTGATGTACGGTTCGGATGCCCTCGCCGGCGTCATCATCTTCCACGGCGATCCCGTCATGGCTCACAACACCATCGGCGGAGAGGCTACCACAGAATACCAAAGCAACACGGGACTCATCAATTACTCGCTCAATTTCCGCGGCAACCAAAACGGATGGGTATGGAACGGACGGTGGACCGACAAGCGTGCGCACGACTACCACAACCGTGCCGACAACTATGTCGTAGGCTCACGCTTCCGCGAGCAGGACGCCGAGGCAATGGGCGGATACAACGGCGGATGGGGTTACAGCCATCTCACGGCCAGCATCTACCACCTCACGCCAGGTATCGCCGAGGGCGAGCGCGCCGACGACAGCAAGAGCTACAGCAAGACACTGCCTTTCCAGCAGATCCACCACTACAAGGTGGTGAGCGACAACGCTTACTATCTCGGCAACAGCACACTGCACGCCATCGTCGGCTATCAGCAAAACCGCAGGCAGGAATACGAGGAGAGCGCTGACGAGCCGGGACTGGACATGATGCTCCACACGCTGAACTACGACATCCGCTACATCCTGCCGGAGAAGAGCGGATGGAAGGCTACCGTAGGTGCCAACGGCATGTGGCAGCGCAACATGAACAAGGGCTCGGAATATCTCATCCCGGGTTATCAGCTCTTCGACTTTGGCGCCTTTGCCACCACATCCTATGCGAGAGGTTCCTGGTCGTGGTCGGGCGGTTTGCGCGTAGACCACCGTCATGTTCATGCTTACGCCTTAGATGACCATTTCGACCGTCTCTCCCGCAACTTCACGAGTGTGTCGGGATCTGTCGGGGCGGTCTATCACGTCAGCGACAACATGAACCTGCGGCTCAACGCGGCGAAAGGTTTCCGTGCACCGGGCATCAGCGAGCTCTCGGCCAACGGCGTGCATGAGGGCACACAACAGTATGTCCTCGGCAACGGACAGCTCAAGGCTGAACAAAGCTGGCAGGTGGATGCCGGATGGGACTACACCTCGCGGTGGGTGACGGCACAGCTTTCGCTCTTCGCCAACTACATCGACAACTATATCTTCACCGCCCGTCAGGGTGACCAGCGGCGCGAGGATGTGCCTCTCTACCAATATACTCAGGGCGACGCGCGTCTGCTCGGTGGCGAGGCGATGATCGACTTCCATCCTGTGGAGCGTCTGCACTGGCAAAACAGTTTCTCCTATGTCAACAGCGTACAGCGCCATCAGCCGCGTGAGTCGCGCTATCTGCCCTTCACGCCCGCTCCCCGTTGGAATGGTGAACTGCGCTACACGCTCATCCGCGACGGCAAGACACTCGACCACACCTTTTTGGCTGCCAACATGGAGTGCAACCTGCGACAAAACCACTACTACATGTTTGGCGGCACGGAGACGGCAACGCCCAGCTACACACTCTTCGGCCTGGCTGCCGGTACGGGCTTCAAGCACAGCGGCAAGCGTCTGGCCACGCTGTCGCTCTCGGCGACAAACCTCTTCGACCGCATCTATCAGAACCATCTCAGCCGACTGAAGTATATCGGTGGCGTGAATCCCGACAACGGTCGAATGGGACTGTTTAACATGGGACGCAATATCACAGCCAAGTTGACGTTATACCTATAATATAATAAGGTATATCATCATGGAAGAAAAAGACATGAAGTGCACCACACGGTCGAGCGAATACCTCATTCGCCGGCCGTGGATGACAGTAAGAAAAGACGTGGTCGTGCATCCCGACGGTCGTGTGCAGCCGGAATACTACGTTCTGGAATATCCCGACTTCATCAACGTCATCGCCATCACCACTGACGGCCGCATCATCATGGAGCAGCAATGGCGGCAGGCTGTCGGCGAGGTGTCGCTGGAGATCCCCGCCGGCGTGGTGGAGAAAGGCGAGTCGCCTCTGCAGGCGGCCCGGCGCGAGTTGGCAGAAGAGACGGGATTCACCGGCGGCACGTGGGAGCAGCTGCTCGTCACCACGCCAAACAGCAGCACGGCGACGAACCATTGCTATACGTTTGTGGCGCGCGGTGTGGAGCAGACCACCACGCAGCACCTCGATGCCACAGAGGATCTTCGCTACTTCTTTGTCACAGCAGATGAGCTCTTCACCCTTCTCAAAGAGGGCAAGATCCATCAGGCCATGATGGTAGCACCACTGTGGAAGTACTTTTACAAACGTAGCCTCACCCCCATACCCCTCTCCAAGGGGAGAGGGGAGTAATTACCGTCAAGGGTTTAAGACGGTATTGATGTAGGGGCGGCCCTCTGTGGCCGCCCTAACCAGCTTGAAAGTAACTTACAGCTTTCCGGCATAATAATTTGCCCGAATACTTGTAAGAATGAAATGGATTTGCTATATTTGCAAACGTATCACAGAAGAAAGGAATAATGAATGAAAGCAGTTCTCAACAACTATCACAAGAAGATCAATGCCATCAAACTCCAGTCCGTAGCATCTTGGAGCAAGCTGAATCTGTCGCACGAAGAGTGCTTGAATCAGTTCAAGCGATTGCGGGAACAACGGCTTGCAAGGGAGTCCAAATCGCTCGGTTAGCAGACTGGGCAAAGAAAAATGGGTATTGGATAGACAACGGACTTATTCTCGGAGACTATGCTGACAGAGGCTCCGAGAATGAAGTCTACCTGTCCCCTAAGGAGAACATTGTCTATAAACTCAACGACTTTCGCTACTCCGACGATAACCTTTCTCCCTTCTTTGAACGTATAAAGGCACATAACGAGTATTTCCCGGATTGTGCCTACACTATGATTGGCATGGCTGAAAATAGGGATGGTAAAGTATGCGCTGTACTCAGCCAACCCTATATAATTACCGCTCGCGAGGCTACGGAAGAGGAGATTTCAAAAGAACTCCAACGCTTAGGCTTTCAACCTTTGATGGACAATGAATACTATTCTAATGGCATCCACGACATTTTCGATGCAAGTCCCAACAACGTCCTTGTTGGTATTGACGGAAACCTATATTTCATCGATACCATTATTTATAAATCGGAAGAAGGTAATCTGAATACCTATCATAGTCAGTCTCCGAAACATCAATACCCCCTAACCCCATTGAAATAGTCGAGACAGGTATGTTGCCACAGCCGTGCATTGTCGAGTTGCGTGCCGAGGAGCTTGTCGACTTGTTGCCATTGCGCCTTGTCGACATAGCTGCGAACTGCCGGAGACTGCCACAGCACACGGTAGGCGGCAACGCGTCGCACCCCGGCGTCGTAGTGGTCGCAAAGGCTTTGCCACAGCGTGCGGCCGTTGGCGAGACGATAGTCCCAAGCCACATGGTGGAACCACAACAGATACTGCTCAGGGCAGGTCTTCACGTTTTCATAGAGCGAACGATAAGGCTCACGATACTGTGCCGTGGCTCCTGAGCCCGTGGCGACCGTGCGGTCGAACCCCAGTCCTTGCTTGTCAGCCTTATGATAATAGACGGGGCACCACTCCAAAGGATATTCTGCTTTGTAGCCATCGGGCTCCGGTCCATAGTGATGATCAAAGGCAAAGATATGGTGCAGGCCGAGCGGCATCATATAGTCGACGCATGCCTCGCGCGAGCTAAGCATCATATCCTCCAGCGCAGCCACCGTCACCGAGTCGCCACGACCGAAGGTCTGTAGCAGCCACTCATGGGCAATCTGCTCAGAAGTCAGTGACGGATCCCAGGCCAGACGGCCGAAAGCATACCAGTTGGACTGCGAGAAGGGGTGTCCGCACCAGTTGGTGTCGTCGCCCGTGTTGGCGACTCCCGCGATGCCTTTCAGTCCGCGGGCCACAGGATCGACGTAGCTGAAGAACTCTTTCCACATCGGAGCGAGATAGATCAAGTGGAGCGACTGCCCGGTATATTCCTGCGTGATCTGCAGTTCAGCCATCTGTGGTGTCTTCGTCATGTTGTCGAAGATGGGCGCGTAAGGCTCGCGCGGCTGGAAGTCGAGCGGTCCGTTTTTTGACTGCAAGATGACATTGTCGTGAAACAGCCCGTCCATGGGTTTGAACTCCGACACGGCCTGCATCACGCGGTCCTCACCTTTGTGGTTGGCGCCATAGACAAACGAGCGCCAGATGACCGTACCGCCGTAGGGCTTCAGCGCGTCGGCGAGCATGTTCGCGCCGTCGGCATGACTGCGGTGATAGTCTCCCGGTCCGGGCTGTCCCTCGCTGTTGGCCTTGACAAGGAAGCCGCCGAAGTCCGGTATCAGCTTGTAGATCTCCCGAGCCTTGCGCTGCCACCATCGCTGCACGGAAGCATCGAGGGGATCTGCTGTCTTGGTCTCATGCAAAGCCAACGGCGAGCCGAAGTTGATGCTCAGCCAAACCTGGATGCCGTAAGGGCGGAGCAGGTCAGCGATGACTTTGAGTTTCTCGAGATAAGGGCGCGTGACCATCTTGGGACTGGCGTTGACATTGTTCACCACCATGGCGTTGATGCCCACCGAGGCGTTGGCGCGCGCGTAGATGGTCAGGCGTTGTCGCAACGAGTCGGTCATGCCGTTTTTCGTGATCTGCTCCCATTTCCAGATGCTCTTTCCCGCATAGCCACGTTCCACACTGCCGTCGGGGTTGTCCCAATGGTTGAGCATGCGTCGCTGCAGGGCGGGCGCTGATGTCCAGTCGGCATCCCGGTCATTGCCCTCTTTTGTCGCTTGCCAGCGCAGCAGGGCGTAGGCACCGTAGAGCAGACCGAGGGGACGGTGCGCGGAAACCACGGCACTGTGGTCGGCGGCCTTATATTTAATATGGTATCTGTCGTTGTCACAGCCTTCAGAGACAAGGCGCAGCGTCACCTGACCGCCCTGCCAGCTCTCCTGCAACTCACGGCCGGCGATGGCGATGGTGGCCGCAGCGTTGCGGTCAGCGACTTTGGGACAGACGACATGGGCGGGTGTCGAGGTCTTGCGCGGCAGCCACAGCGTAGCGCCCACGCCATCGTTGTCGACGGGTGGTTCGGGTGACATGCTATAAACAGGTGTCGCTATCATAGCGAGAAGCACGACGACGAGGTGTTGTAATATAAATAGGTGTTGGTGCATGATGATGGTTGATTTGATTAAGTACAAAGATACGGTGAAAACAAGGCAAAAGCAAGATAATAAGTCTCTTTTTTGCCTGATGAGACAAATAAGAATGTATTTGTAACACTACAACAAGATCAATCCAACACTAATAATTAACTTTGCAGACAAAAGAACCTAATATCTGATGAAAGAAAACGTAAACAATTCGACCGCCGCTGCACAGGACACTCAGACAGCGCGCGGATTCTACAAGCTCAACTGGCTGCAGCGTATCGGCTTTGGCTCCGGTGATTTGGCACAGAACCTGATCTACCAGACTATCTGCATGTACCTGCTGTTCTTCTATACCGATATCTATGGTCTCGATGCCGGAGCGGCAGCGACGATGTTCCTTGTGGTGCGTCTCGTGGATGTGCTTTGGGATCCTATCGTAGGTACCTATGTCGACAAGCACAACCCTCGGCTGGGTAAGTACCGTGCCTATCTTGTCTTTGCGGGTCTCCCGCTGACGGCGTTTGCCATCCTGTGTTTCTGGGACGGTTTCAGCGGTTCACTGCTCTATGCCTATATTACCTATGTCGGCATGTCGATGTGCTATACTTTCGTCAACGTACCCTACGGCGCGCTCAACAGCTCGCTGACGCGCGACACCAACGAGATCACCATTCTCACCTCCGTGCGTATGTTCATGGCCAACGTCGGCGGACTCGCTGTCTCTGCCGGTGTGCCCATTCTCGTAGCCGTCATGGCGGCACAGAAACTGCCGTTGCAGATGGCACTCTTCATGGGCTTGGGCTCGTTGCCCTCGTTTATCTTCATGCCAATGGTACCTGCCATCAAGCGCAAGATCGGCAAGAAGAACATGTTCTATGTCTTCCTCTCCATTGCCATCGTCGGCATGGCAGCGCTCTATGTCATCAGCAAGTTCTTCGACATGAAGACGAATATGACGGCTATCTACATCGCTCAGTTCATCAAGTCTACGGGCGTCATCGTAGCCACTGGCTATATGTGGGCTCTCGTGCCTGAGGTGATCTCCTTTGCGGAGTACAAGACGGGCCGTCGCATCTCGGGTATTGTCAATGCGCTGACGGGTATCTTCTTCAAAGCCGGCATGGCCTTGGGCGGTGTGGTGCCCGGCATCGTACTGGCTGTGACGGGCTATCATGTGACGGCACAGGCCAACACGCTGCCCAAGGACCCGAGTGCGTGGTTCTACGCCATGCTCATCTATGCCCTCGTAGGCTGTGCTCTCCTGCTCTTCTGCTTCAGCCAGACCAAGGAGCGCGTGGTCATGGATCAGAAGGAGACCGCCAACGTCAAGGTCAGCGACCTGTGGAAAGAGTTCCTCCGCAACCGTCCGTTGCGCGTCCTGGCCCTGTTCTTCATCACCGCCTTCGCCATGATGTCGGTGGGCAACGCCGCCGGCGCTTACTTCATGAACGACCTGGAACTCCAGACCCCAGAGGCTCAGGAAGGCATCCGATGGCTCGTCTGTGTCATCCCCGCCATGCTGCTCCTACTCGCCATGTTCATCATCTCGAAGTATGAGCTCACCGACGAGAAGGTCGACGAGATCAACGAGGAGATCGAGCGTAGACACATGGAAGAGGAATAAAGGAAACAGATCATAGGATTGATACCAATATACAGTAAGTCGAAAAGATTCCCAAAACAACAAAACTAATCGAACATGAACAACATCAAACGCAACCTGCTGGTTGCTCTCAGTCTCGTCGCCACGATGGCAGCCGGTGCTAAGGACAACACGCCCACGCTCAAGGAGACCGTCGGCAAGTACTTCTACATCGGAGCCGCCGTGAACACACCCTGCGTATGGGAGCAAAACAAGGTGGAGGCAAACATCGTAAA
Source organism: Prevotella sp. UBA7764 (assembly GCA_002481295.1). Classification (GTDB taxonomy): domain Bacteria; phylum Bacteroidota; class Bacteroidia; order Bacteroidales; family Bacteroidaceae; genus Prevotella; species Prevotella absiana. The sequence continues at coordinate 37,475 of DLDU01000014.1, forward strand.
GGATAACTTCAACTCCATCGTGGCCGAGAACTGCATGAAGGGTGAGGTCATCCACCCCGAAGAGAACCGCTATGACTGGCGCGACGCCGACCAGACGGTGGCCTTTGCTGAGAAGTACGGTCTCACGGTCTTCGGTCATTGCCTCGTGTGGCATTCCCAGCCGCCGCGCTGGATGTTCACCGACGACAAGGGTAAGCCGGTCACGCGTGAGGTGCTCATCGACCGCATGTATCACCACATCACCACGGTGGTGAGCCATTATCGCGGACGCATCAAAGGATGGGATGTCGTCAACGAAGCCTTCAACGAGGATGGCACGCTGCGGCATACACCTTATTATAATATAATAGGTTCGGACTACATCGAGCTGGCTTTTCGCTTCGCCCATGCCGCTGACCCTGACGCTGAGCTTTACTACAACGACTATAACCTCTCTACCCCGGCGAAGCGTGACGGTGTCTGCAAGCTCGTGCGCGCGCTGAAAGCCAAAGGCATACGCATCGACGCCGTGGGCATGCAGAGCCACAACGGATATAACTATCCCGACTTGAACAACTACGAGGCAAGCATCGACTCTTTCGCTGCCTGCGGTGTGAAGGTGCAGATGACGGAGTTGGACTTGAACATGCTGCCCAACCCGAAGAGCTTCGGCGGTGCGGAGATCAGCCAGCGCTATCAATATAATAAGGAGTACAACCCTTATGTCAAAGGTCTCGACAAGAAGGCGCAGAAAGTCTTCGACAGCCGCTACCTCGCTCTCTTCGACATCTACCGCCGTCATGCGGCTCAGATCGAGCGCGTCACGCTGTGGGGTGTCACCGACGGCACGTCATGGCTCAACGACTGGCCAATCCCCGGCCGCACCAACTATCCCCTGCTCTTCGACAGAGCGGGGAAGGCAAAGAAGGTGGTGAAGGAGATCGTGAAGATGTATCAGCCTCACCCCCTTACCCCTCTCCAAAGGAGAGGGGAGTAAAATGCTTCAAGGGGTCGGGAGCACTGCATCGGAGGGCAACACCGTTTAAAGGGCAGCACTGCGTTGGGTACCGTGCCGTTCCTCTGTAGGTTGTGCTCGGTTCGGTAAGACGGTGCTGTGCACCGTCCCGCTGGGCAGCCCCGCTGCCCTCCCCCTCCTTCCTTTATTAATCAGCAACTAATCATCAAAAGCTATGAGCAGATATCTTTTTCCTCAAGACTATATGGCTGACCCGTCAGCCCATGTGTTTAACGACAAGATCTATGTCTACCCTTCCCACGACTGGGACAGCGGAGAGGCCTTCGACGACGATGGCGGTCACTTCCAGATGAAGGACTACCACGTGCTGCGCATCGACGGCAACCCGATGGAAGCCGACGTCACCGACTGCGGCAAGATTCTCGACGTCGAGGATGTGCCTTGGGCTGAGAAGCAGATGTGGGACAACGATGTCGTGGAAGTCAATGGCAAGTATCACCTGATCTTCGCGGCAAAGGACTACAATGGTGTCTTCCGCCTTGGCGTAGCCATCGCCGACCGTCCCGAAGGTCCGTTCATCCCGCAGGCCGACCCGATCCGCAAGTCCTACAGCATCGACCCGTGCGTCTTCAAGGACGACGACGGTGCGATCTATGTCTACTTCGGTGGCATCTGGGGCGGACAGTTGCAGTGGTACCGCGACAACAAAGCACTGAAAGACGAGTACCTGCCTACCGGCAAGGAGCCTGCCATCCCCGCACGTGTAGCCCGCATGACACCCGACGGCATGCAGTTCAGCGAGATGCCGCGTCCTGTTGTCGTCGTGGACGAGCAGGGACAGCCGCTCACCGCCGACGACCCGCACCGCTTCTTCGAGGCGAGCTGGATGCATAAGATGTACGGCAAGTATTATTTCTCCTACTCCACCGGTGACAGTCACCTGCTCTGCTATGCTGTCGGCGACAACCCCTATGGCCCGTTCACCTATCAGGGTGTGATCCTCAACCCGGTTGTTGGCTGGACCACGCACCACAGCATCCTGGAGTATCACGGCCACTGGTATCTCTTCCACCACGACTGTGTGCCGAGCCACGACACGACCTGGCTGCGCAGCGTGAAGGTGGCGGAGCTGCAAGTGGACAAAGACGGGAAAATACATACGTTAGAGTAAAGAGGAGACTCACCGGCCCAAACTCCGGCCTCACCCCCCAAGCCAACACGAATGCCCAGGAATTGCCCACGAATTATTCATGAATTAAAAGTGATGAGAAAGTCTAATAAATAATTAATGAGAAATTCGTGGGCAATTCCTGATGATTCATGTTTATAGTTCTATTCTCACTACGTGTCCTCTGTATGAGAGGATATTATTTCTCTAACCACTTCTTAATCTCGTCCTCCGATAATCCCTGCTTGCGCAGCTTTTCACGCACGCGATCCAATAGCTGGCTCTGTTGCGAAATCTGTTGGTCCTTCTGTGAAATCTGCTGGTCCTTCTGTGAAATCTGCTGGTCCTTCTGTGAAATCAGCTGGTCTTTCTCTTTAATTATTTTGTCTCTGCTCATAATGGCAGTGTCTCGGTCCTCTATTGCCTTGAAATACTCGTCCTCGACGTTCATATCCTGCCGAAGCTGTGCATTACCAGAGGCCATGGCCAGCCGGTGGAGTATATATTGCATGTCGGGGTCGTCATGATATTTTGCGTCGTCAAGTTGCACAATATGCTGGTCAGCTTTTTCCTTGTTGGTCTGGTCAAACACGCTGAGAACCTTTTCCAGTCTGTTGTTGATCTGCCCGTGGAGGAGCGGAATCTGCACGATGATGCTGTCATGGGTGAGACTGTCGACAAACGGATCGGGAAGTCCCTTGGTCACCTCATGTCCCTCATAGTCGTAGGATTTGTGGTTGGTATAGAGCACGGGCACCTCGATGTTTCCGACTCTGTGCCCGAGAATATATACCGCCACCATGGGGATGCCGTATGGCGGTCGCATCTCTTCGTGGACCATGTTTTCGGGGTTGGCATACTGTGCGCCGAGATACTGCCGGAAGCGTAGGGTCTCTGTCTCGAGCCATGTCTTTTGCATTTCGATGAGAATTAGACGCAGCGAGCCGTCATCCTCACGGATACGTGCCCCGAAGTCGATGCGGAACATGGATATGTTGTCACGCACGCCGTTGGTGTACTCGTTGCGGCGTATCTGCACTTCCACTACCTCTTTCTTTAGCAGTGCGGAGAGGATAGTGCGCGCTATGCGCTCGTCCTCCATCATATATTTGAAGACGGAGTCGTAGATGGGGTTTGCTACACGAATGATCATATTATGGCACGTTTTTATTTCAGTTTCTTATTCCTCAGTCTTTATTTTCCAAGGACAAAGATAACGGAAAAATCTGGAGTAAGCAAGTAAATGATAGGAAAAATTCATTGTTCCTTTTAGGCAGAAAGACATAAAAGACATGTATCTCTTACTGACGCTATTCATGGGCAGGCTCTCTATTCTCAACACGAATGCCCAGGAATTGCCCACGAATTATTCATGAATTAAAAGTGATGAGAAAGTCTAATAAATAATTAATGAGAAGCCTTCTCCGTGTCTCTGTGTGAGAAATAATCGTCGAGCGGTGATATAGATCAGTAAGCGGTGAGTACGATGCGGTAGATGTCGGCACGATGGTCGCGAAGTGCTTTCATGGCATTGGAGAGAAGATGCTCGACGGTCTTCTCGCTGATGCCCATCTTCTCGGCAGTCTCGCGGTAGGACAGTCCGTCGCGCTTGCAGAACAGCAGGGCCTCGCGCTGGCGGTGGGGTAGGGCGTCAATCGCTTCCCATAGACGTGCTTCGAGAATGGAGCGGTCTTGCGCTTCATCGTCGGTGATGGTGCCTTCCAAGTCTTTCGGTTCAACCTCGTGGCAGAGCGGATCGTTGCGGCGCAGCCGGTCGATGCAAGCATTGCGCACAGCGGTATAGAGAAACGCCCGATCGTTGTTGGCCTCGCGTTGCCACAGCCTGACGAAGCAGTCCTGCACCACATCCTCGGCGGCGTCGACATCACCACAGAGATAGTGCATGGCATAGAGACAGAGCGGACGGTAGTATTTCTGAAAAGCGGTTTCGATGGAAAGCATATATATAAAACAAGAAGAGCCCTCCTCTAACTCCCTTGAGGGGAAAAGAAGAGCCCTCCTCTAACTCCCCCCGAGGGGGGAGGACCGCAAAACCCATACCTTGGATTTGCAGTTTCCGATCTCGGAACGGGGTTGGAGGAGGACTCGCTATTCCCCTCCCTTGGGAGGGGCTAGGGGGGGGCCGTTAGGTGGGTCCGGTCTTACCTTACTTCAAATTCGGATTCATCTTGTTCCACTCATTGATAGGAGGAATGATGCCGAGGTCGATAACCTCCTGACGCATGTTGCAGAGGTGCTCGTAGCTCTTCTGCAGGTCAGCCATCTCTTCCTTCGTACCTGTAGGAACAGTGTAGTGGACGCCGCTCTTGTCGATGGTAGTAGGCAGAGCCATCATCACGTCCTTGAAGCCCAGCTCAGGGATGTCGGCATAGCAACCGGCAGGCAGAGTGAACTTCTCGCCGCCCATGGCAGCCTCGATCATCTTCACAGCGTTGTAGGCAGGGCTCTGGAAAGAGCTACGGCCACGCAGCTTGATGATGTTGGAACCACCCTGTACGGTGATGTGCTTGATCTCCTGCCAACGCTCGTCGCTGAGACCCATCTCAGCCAGCGGCTTGCCGTCGACCTTCACCTGAGAAGCGAAGACAGCCATCTGCTCGCCGTGGCCACCGTATGTGTGAGCGCCTGTCACCTTGTCCTGCTGAACACCGAACTCCAGTGCCAGGGCCTGCTGCAGACGAGTAGAGTCGAGAGCAGCTAAAGAGGTCAGCTGGTTGGGCTTCAGACCAGAGTGGATCAGAGTGGTCAGAGCGGTCACGTCAGCGGGGTTGAAGATGACAACCACGTGCTCAACGTCCGGGCAGTACTTCTTGATGTTGTCACCGAAGTCAGCAGCGATCTTGCAGTTGCCCTTCAGCAGATCCTCACGTGTCATGCCAGCCTTACGGGGAGCACCACCAGAGGAGATGATGTATTTAGCGCCGGTGAAAGCCTTCTTGGCAGCCTCGGCAACCTTCTCAGGATTGCCCATATCCTCAACGGCAGGAGCATAGTAGGTGACGTTGGCACCAGGGAATGCGCACTGCTGAATCTCATCGAAGACACCATGAACACCCGGCTCATAGATATCATAGAGACATACGTTAGGAGTAAGGCCGAGCATCAGAACGCTCTGCACCATGTTGGAACCGATCATACCGCCTGCACCGACGATGACCAGCTTGTCATTTGTTAAATAGTTCATAACACTAATTATTTAGTTCAGAAATACTTTTCTGTGTTTTCCGACTGCAAGAAGTGTGCCCGAAGGCTTTCTTCCTTGCAACCATGCAAAGTTACTAAAAAATCTATTCATTGAGTGATTTCTTTTCGCTTTTATTTGTTGTTTATTCTTAAAAGTATTATCTTTGTTACGTCTTTTGTTATGTCTGTTTGGCATTTCAGGGATTATACCAAACCAATAATCGTTATATGCTATGAAGGAAGAAATCAATCAACGGCTGCGCGACTTGCGCGAGGTGATGCGCCGTGAGCATCTCGATGCGTTTATCTTTCCCAGTACCGATCCCCACAACAGCGAGTATGTGCCCGACCGGTGGAAGGGCCGCGAGTGGGTGAGTGGCTTCAACGGTTCGGCGGGCACCGTCGTGGTCACGATGCACAGTGCTGCGCTGTGGACCGACAGCCGCTATTTCCTTGCCGCCGCTGACCAGCTGAGCGGTACCGAGTATCAGTTGATGAAACTCAAGGTGAAGGGCACGCCGACCTTTGCGCAATGGCTCGGTCAGGAGCTCCATGATGTCGACGGCGCTATTGTCGGCATGGACGGTATGGTGAACAGTTGTAGCAGCGTGGAGGCGATGATTGCCGACCTGCGTCAGGAAGGCGGCATCACCGTACGCCACAACTTCGACCCGCTGGCTGTCGTATGGCGTGACCGACCGGCGATCCCCGACCACCGCGTGGAGATACAGCCCTTGGAGTATGCCGGTGAGCGCGCTGCCGACAAGATTGCACGCGTCCGTAAGGCCTTGCGTGCGCTCCATGCCGACGGCATGCTCGTCTCAGCACTCGACGATGTGGCGTGGACACTCAACCTCCGTGGCACTGACGTGCACTGCAATCCTGTCTTTGTGGCTTATCTGCTCATCGACACCACACACGCCACCTTATATATAAATAAGGAGAAGATCACCGACGAGGTGCGTGGCTATCTTGTCGGGGAGGGCGTCGGCGTGGCTCCTTACGCTGATGTGGCAAAGGGGTTGAAACAATATCCAGAGTACAACATCCTTCTCGACCCCAACGAAACTTGCTATTCGCTCTATCGTGTAGCCAGCTGTCGGCCCGTGGTCAGCCATGTCTCGCCGGTGCCTGCCATGAAAGCGGTCAAGAACGAGACCGAGATCGCGGGCTATCACCGTGCCATGCTGCGTGACGGCATCGCCCTGGTGAAGTTCCTCAGATGGCTGAAACCTGCCGTGGAAGCCGGTGGTCAGACCGAGATGAGCATCGACCGCAAACTCACTGCACTGCGTGCCGAGCAACCGCTCTTCCGCGACATCAGTTTCGATACCATTGCCGGATACGCTACCCATGGTGCCATCGTCCACTACGAGGCCACGCCGGATACCGACATTCCGCTTGAGCCCCGTGGCTTCCTGCTTCTCGACAGTGGTGCGCAGTATCAGGACGGAACCACCGACATCACGCGTACCATTCCTCTCGGGCCGCTTACCGACGAGGAACGGCATATCTATACGCTTGTGCTCAAGGGACATATCCAACTCGAACTCTGTAAGTTCCCCGAAGGTGCCAGTGGCACACAACTCGACATCCTTGCGCGCGAGGTCATGTGGCGTGAGGGACTGAACTATCTCCACGGTACCGGTCACGGCGTGGGCTCTTACCTCAACGTGCATGAGGGTCCTCACCAGATACGTATGGAGTATATGCCTTCTCCGCTTGTCGACGGTATGACAGTCACCGACGAGCCTGGCCTCTACCTCGCGGGGAAGTTCGGTGTGCGCATCGAGAATACGCTGCTCATCCGTCCTTACAAGACCACGGACTTCGGCACCTTCCTCCAGTTTGAGCCGCTCACGCTGTGCCCCATCGACACGGAGCCCATCATCCTTGATGAGCTCGCGCCCGAAGAGATCGCCTGGCTCAACAGCTACCACAAATATGTCTACGAGAAACTCGCTCCGCATCTCGACGACGAGGAGAAAGAGTGGCTGAAGGAAAAGACGAAGGAGATATAGAAAAAGACTCTCTCTAACTCTCCCTAAAAGGGAGAGAATGAGCCCACCCTAAGCACAAGGTCATGTGATGATCAGACGATGTGCTTAGGGCGGGCTTTTTTGTTCTTAAGAATTAGAGAATTAGAGAATGTGTGGTGCTTGAAAGGAAAAAAGTTTTTGTTTCGCTATGATCAACTAACGTACACCTATTATATATATGGGGCTGTTGTGGGAGAGCAAATATGTCTTTTATGTCTTTCTGTCTTAATATAAAGGGTCTTTTGTCTTGTCTGTCCCTTCTGTCAAACAACACAACTTGCAGAAAATTAGTTAATTATTTGCGTATTTGGAAAATTAGATGTAATTTTGCATCCGCAAATTGTGGTACCATGTATTGATGGCGCCCGGTTGCGTATGTTTCACATTTAAAATAATAAAACCAAAACAAAATGATTATTGTACCAGTAAAGGATGGCGAGAACATCGAAAGAGCTCTCAAGAAGTTCAAGAGAAAGTTTGAAAAGACAGGTGTGGTGAAGGAGCTTCGCGCTCGTCAGCAGTTTGACAAGCCCTCTGTTAAGAAACGTCTCAAGATGGAGCACGCTATCTACGTACAGAAGCTTCGTCAGGAAGAGGAGTAAAAAACTGCTTTAAGAGTAAAAAATACTCAAAAAAGTTTGGTAGTTTGAATTTTTCTTCGTACATTCGTTGCTGAAAACGCAAGAGTAGCGTTTGGAGGCTATAATGATGGAGATAAAAGACCGATTCCTGGACTATCTCAAGTACGAGCTTAACCGCTCGCCCTTGACGGTAGCGAGCTATTCCGAGGACTTTAAAATGTTTGAGGAGTACTTTCAGGCATTGGATGGCCAGCCGACATGGGAGACCATAGACGGCGACATCATCCGCAACTGGATGGAGCAGATGGTCGATGAGGGCAATAGCGCAACAACTGTTGCCCGACGATTGTCCGCACTGAAGTCGTTGTACAGGTTCGCCTTGTCGCATCATCTGGTCGAGAAAGACCCGACGGTCAGCATTCGTGCGCCGAAGCTGAAAAAGCCTCTGCCCAGCTTCCTTCAGGAAGATCAGATGGACAGACTCTTGGACAGCGATCACTGGGGAGACGATTATAAGAGTACGTGCGCGCGTACTGTTATTATGACTTTCTATGAAACAGGGATACGGCGCGCAGAGCTGATAGGACTGCGCGATGCGGATGTGGACTTTGTCAACCGGCAACTCAAGGTGACCGGTAAAGGCAATAAGCAGCGTATCATACCTTTCGGAGAGGAACTCGCGGAGACCCTGCGGCATTATATGTCGGTGAGAGACGAAGTGGTTCCCAAACAGGAGAATGCTTTCTTCCTGTCAGAGAAAGGATGTCGGTTGGGTGGCTCCCAGGTGGAAACGATGGTGAAGAGCCATCTGCGACTGGTCAGCTCTATGAAAAAGCTTTCGCCACACGTCTTGCGTCACACGTTTGCCACAGCCATGCTCAACCATGGTGCCGGCATAGAAAGTGTGAGACGGTTGTTGGGACATGCGTCGGCCTCCACCACGGAGATCTATACGCATACGACGTTCGAGCAACTCAAGCGAGTGTATCAAGATGCCCATCCGCGGGCGTGAGTTTAACCTTTAACAAAAAACGGAGGTAACTATGGAAGTAAAGATTCAGTCGATTCACTTCGACGCTACCGAGAAGCTGCAGGCGTTCATCGAGAAGAAGACCGCCAAGTTGGAAAAATCATTCGAAGACATTCAGAAAGTAGAGGTGCAATTAAAAGTTGTCAAGCCCGCTACCGCTCTCAATAAGGAAACCAGTATCACGGTGACCGTGCCCGGTGGAAGCCCACTTTACGTGGCCAAGACCTGCGACACTTTTGAGGAGGGAGTCGACCAGTGCGTAGACTCATTGCGGGTGCAACTGGAGAAATTCAAAGAAAAAATACGCAAACATTGAAAAATTTCCCCGAAAAGTTTTGGAGATTGAAAAATAAGTAGTATCTTTGCAGCCGTTTTACAACGAGTCCTTTGAAAGTCGTGCAAGGCGGCTGCAGGATATGCCTCTTTAGCTCAGTTGGCCAGAGCACGTGATTTGTAATCTCGGGGTCGTTGGTTCGAATCCGACAAGAGGCTCCTCTTTATGAGGACAGAGATCTTTTAAACATTGACTGGGTGGTTACCAGAGTGGCCAAATGGGGCAGACTGTAAATCTGCTGGCTCTTGCCTTCGGTGGTTCGAATCCATCACCACCCACAATGCGTAAGCATGAGACGACTCCTCCTTGGAGCGTAATGCGGAAATAGCTCAGTTGATAGAGCACTAGCCTTCCAAGCTGGGGGTCGCGGGTTTGAGCCCCGTTTTCCGCTCTCTTATTTTGCTGTAATAGCTCAGTGGTAGAGCACTTCCTTGGTAAGGAAGAGGTCCTGAGTTCAACTCTCAGTTACAGCTCCACTTTGATGCCTAAACGAAGTCTAACTAAATATCAGTGTGACAAGTCAAGGTTGTCAAGAGAATCATCTATTTGATTATTTAATTAATACAATAAAAAAGTAAAGCTATGGCTAAAGAGGTTTATGTGCGTACCAAACCGCATGTTAACATTGGTACAATTGGTCACGTCGACCACGGTAAGACTACTCTGACCGCAGCTATCTCTAAGGTGCTGCACGAGCGTCTGGGTACAGGTGAGGATGTTAAGTCCTTCGATCAGATCGACAACGCTCCTGAGGAAAAAGAGCGTGGTATCACCATCAACACCGCCCACATCGAGTATGAGACTGCAAAGCGTCACTACGCTCACGTGGACTGCCCGGGACACGCCGACTATGTGAAGAACATGGTAACTGGTGCTGCTCAGATGGATGGTGCTATCCTCGTGGTTGCTGCTACCGATGGTCCTATGCCTCAGACTCGTGAGCACGTGCTGCTCGCTCGTCAGGTAAACGTGCCTCGTTTGGTTGTTTTCCTCAACAAGTGCGACGATCCTGAAGTTGACGACGAGATGATCGACCTCGTGAAGATGGATGTCCAGGATCTTCTGACTTCTTACGGTTATGAAGAGGATACTCCTATCATTTGTGGTTCTGCTTTGGGTGCACTGAACGGTGTTGCTAAGTGGGAGGACAAGATCATGGAGTTGATGGACACTGTTGACAGCTGGATCCAGGAGCCTGTCCGTGAGGTTGATAAGCCTTTCTTGATGCCTGTTGAGGATGTCTTCTCTATCACTGGTCGTGGTACTGTTGCTACTGGTCGTATCGAGACTGGTAAGTGCAAGGTTGGTGATGAGGTTCAGTTGCTCGGTCTTGGTGAGGACAAGAAGTCTGTCATCACTGGTGTCGAGATGTTCCGTAAGACCCTGGATGAGGGTGAGGCTGGTGACAACGTCGGTCTGCTCCTCCGTGGTATCGACAAGGACGAGGTGAAGCGTGGTATGGTTGTCGTGCACCCGGGTGCTATCACTCCGCACGATCACTTCAAGGCTTCTATCTACGTGCTGAAGAAAGAAGAGGGTGGCCGTCACACTCCATTCGGTAACCGCTATCGTCCTCAGTTCTACCTCCGCACAATGGACTGCACCGGTGAGATCACTCTCCCTGAAGGTGTAGACATGGTGATGCCTGGTGACAACGTTGAGATCGAGGTTCGCCTGATCTACAAGGTTGCTCTGAATGAGGGTCTTCGTTTCGCTATCCGCGAGGGTGGTCGTACGGTAGGTTCTGGCCAGATCACACAGATTCTGCCTGACGTAGCAGAGGAGGGATAATCAAGATTATCTGATTCCAAGATACGTAAGTCTCCGCGTCTGCGGATGCGGAGACTTTCCTACGGGTTTAGCTCAGTTGGTAGAGCACTGGTCTCCAAAACCAGGTGTCGAGAGTTCGAGTCTTTCAACCCGTGCTAAATAGAAGATAATATGTTTAATAAGATAGTGAATTATTGCAAGGCTTGTTATGACGAGCTTGCACATAAAACCACTTGGCCAACACAGAAGGAGTTGACTCACAGTGCAGTGATTGTATTATCTGCTTCCCTTATCATTGCACTGATCGTCTTCGCTATGGACTTGGTGTTCAAGAACCTGATGGGTATTGTGTACCCAGGCTAATCATTAAGGCAATGGCAAATACTAAGAATTGGTATGTTTTGCGTGCGTCCAGCGGCAAAGAGGCAAAACTGAAAGAGTACATCGAAGCTGAGCTGCGTCATAACCAGCGTCTGGCTGATCATGTCTATCAGATTCTCATTCCGATGGAGAAACATGCGAGCATTAAAGATGGTAAACGTGTGGAGAAAGAGAAGATCGCTCTCCCCGGTTACGTGTTTGTGCAGGCTGACATGATCGGTGATGTTCCTGTGGACTTAAGAAATATGCCTAACTGTTTGGGCATTCTCGGCGGTCTGGATCATCCTGCTCCGGTTCCAGAGTCTCAGATCAATCGTATGATTGGGCAGGCTGAGGAAACACAGATCGACAACGATGTGGAGGTTCCTTATCTGCTTGACGAGACTGTGAAAGTCACCGACGGTCCTTTCGCTGGTTTTGAGGGTGTGATCGAAGAGATCAACACAGAGAAACGCAAGCTGAAGGTGATGGTCAAGATCTTTGGGCGCAAGACACCCTTGGAGCTTGGTTTTATGCAAGTTGAGAAGGTTGCCGAGTAGTTGTTACGGGCTACACGCGCCTTATACGTTACATTTATTTTAATTTCAATTAGAAATGGCTAAAGAAGTTGCTGGATTAATCAAGTTACAGATTAAAGGTGGCGCTGCAAACCCCTCCCCTCCAGTAGGACCGGCTTTGGGTTCCAAGGGTATTAACATTATGGGCTTCTGCAAGGAGTTCAATGCTCGTACCCAGGATAAGGCTGGTAAGGTTCTGCCTGTCGTCATCACTTACTACACAGATAAGTCGTTCAGCTTCGTCATCAAGACTCCTCCTGCTGCTGTCCAGCTCAAGGAAGCTGCCAAGGTGAAGTCTGGTTCCGGCCAGCCTAACCGTAAGAAAGTGGCTAGCGTGACTTGGGATCAGGTTAAAGCGATCGCTGAGGACAAGATGGCTGACTTGAACTGCTTCACTGTCGAGAGTGCCATGAGACTGATCGCAGGTACTGCACGCAGCATGGGCATCACTGTTAAAGGTGACTTCCCTGGTAAATAATTAAACTTCAATTAAGCAAGTAAAATGAGTAAACTGACAAAAAATCAGAAATCAGTAGCTGAGAAGGTTGAAGCAGGGAAGGCATACACATTGAAAGAAGCTGCAGAGCTCGTAAAGGAGATCACAACAACAAAGTTTGATGCTTCTGTAGATGTGGATGTGCGCTTGGGCGTTGATCCTCGCAAGGCTAACCAGATGGTTCGTGGCGTGGTGTCTCTGCCTAACGGAACTGGTAAGACAGTTCGCGTGCTTGCTCTGTGTACACCTGATCAGGAAGAGGCTGCTAAGGCAGCTGGTGCTGACTACGCTGGTCTCGATGAGTATATTGAGAAGATCAAAGGTGGCTGGACAGATGTCGATGTCATCATCACTATGCCTTCTTGCATGGGTAAGGTAGGTCCTTTGGGCCGTTTCCTCGGTCCCCGTGGCTTGATGCCTAACCCGAAGAGTGGTACAGTGACTATGGATGTCGCTAAGGCTGTCAAGGAAGTTAAGCAAGGTAAGATCGACTTCAAGGTTGATAAGGCTGGTATTATTCATACTTCTATCGGTAAGATCTCTATGACTGCTGATCAGATCTATGGCAATGCCAAAGAGTTTATCAACACTGTTATTCGTTTGAAACCTGCTGCTGCCAAAGGTACGTACCTCAAGAGTATCTTTATTTCAAGTACAATGAGTAAGGGTATCAAGATTGATCCTAAATCAGTTGAATAACTCTAAAAGTTTGGAAAAATGAAGAAAGAAGTAAAAGATACTATCATTGTTGACCTTGGCGAGAAGCTGAAGGAATATCCTCATTTCTATCTGGTGGATGTCACCGGTATGAATGCAGAGGCTACATCTTCTCTTCGTCGCAAGTGTTTCAAGCAGGAGATCAAGATGGTCGTGGTGAAGAACAAGCTTCTTCACAAGGCTTTCGAGGCTGCTGACATCGACTATTCTGAGCTTTATGGTACACTGAAAGGTAACACCGCTGTGCTGTTCACCAACACTGCTAATGTACCAGCCAAACTGCTCAAGGATAAAGAAATTGCCAAGGCTGGCGTTCCTTCTTTGAAGGCTGCCTATGCTGAGGAAGGTTTCTATGTTGGTGCAGACAAGCTCGATGAGCTGGCTTCCATCAAGAGCAAGAACGAGGTTATTGCCGACATCGTTGCTCTGTTGCAGAGCCCCGCAAAGAACGTGGTTTCTGCTCTTCAGTCAGGCGCAAACACTATCCATGGTGTGCTGAAGACTTTAGGCGAGCGTCCTGAGTAATCAATTAAGTCACTACATTTTCAAGAACAAAATTTAAATAAATACAAAAATGGCAGACGTTAAAGCTATTGCAGAAGAATTAGTAAATCTTACTGTTAAAGAGGTAAATGAATTGGCAACAGTCCTGAAGGACGAGTATGGTATCGAGCCCGCTGCTGCAGCTGTTGCAGTTGCTGGTCCTGCTGCTGGCGCAGCTCCTGCAGCTGAGGAGAAGAGCTCTTTCGATGTTGTGCTGACAGATGTCGGCGCTACAAAGCTCCAGGTCGTTAAGGCCGTCAAGGAGGCTTGTGGTCTCGGTCTGAAGGACGCTAAGACTCTCGTTGAGTCTGTTCCTGCTACTCTGAAGGAAGGCCTGTCTAAGGACGAGGCTGAGAACCTGAAGAAGGCTATCGAGGAAGCTGGTGCTAAGGTTGAGCTGAAGTAATTTAGTCTCTTTTAGCCGTCCGTTCGCTTCATAAGCGACACGACGACAGTTACATACTTAAGGGTTAGGATTTGCCCAGTCGGTGAGTCCTAACCTTTTTGTATCTTCACCCCTCTTGATCCTTTTTCGATCATCTCTTTGTTTTCCTCTTTTCAGCTTCGGCTAAGACTGGTATTAGACTACAATTGATTTCTTATGTCAAACGTTATTGATAACAGAGTAAATTTTGCCAGCGTCCAGAATCCTTATCCTTTTCCGGATTTCCTCGACGTGCAACTGAAATCCTTCCGTGATTTCCTCCAACTTGACACTCCACCAGAGGAGCGCAAGAACGATGGCTTGTATAAGGTGTTTGCTGAGAACTTCCCCATCACCGATACGCGCAACAACTTCGTGCTTGAGTTCCTCGATTATTATATCGACCCGCCCCGCTATACCATTGATGAATGCTTGGAGCGCGGTCTGACCTACAGCGTGCCTTTGAAGGCTAAGATGAAACTGTATTGTACCGATCCCGACCATGAGGACTTCGGCACATTTATTCAGGATGTCTTCTTGGGTACCATTCCTTATATGACAGATAACGGTACCTTCGTGATTAATGGTGCCGAGCGAGTCGTTGTGGCTCAGCTCCACCGTTCACCGGGCGTGTTCTTCGGTCAGGGCGTTCATGCAAATGGTACTGTGCTCTATAGCGCTCGTGTCATTCCTTTCAAGGGCTCTTGGATTGAGTTCGCTACTGACATCAACAATGTCATGTACGCCTATATCGACCGTAAGAAGAAGTTGCCTGTTACGACTCTTCTGCGTGCCATCGGTTACGAAAGTGATAAAGACATTCTTCAGATTTTCGATCTCGCTGAGGAGGTGAAGGTTTCTGAAAAGAACAAGTCTGAGTTGATCGGCCGTAAGCTTGCTGCCCGTGTGTTGAGAACATGGACAGAGGACTTTGTCGATGAGGATACCGGTGAGGTCGTTACCGCTGAGCGTAACGAGATGGTGCTCGAGCGTGAGACAGAGATCACCGAAGACAACTTTGATACGATCATGGACAGTGGCGTCTCTACCGTTCTTGTGCATAAGGACAACGATGCTGCCTCTAAGTACGACATCATCTTCAAGACTCTGGAGAAAGACCAGAGCAACTCTGAGATCGAGGCTGTCCGTTACATCTACAAGCAGCTGCGTAATGCTGATCCTGCTGATGATGCCAGTGCACGCGAGGTCTTCCAGAACCTGTTCTTCTCTGACAAGCGTTACGACTTGGGCGATGTCGGCCGCTATCGTATCAACAAGAAACTGAATCTTGACATCGATCCTGATGTGCGTGTGCTCACCAAGGAAGACATCATCGAGATCATTAAATACTTGATCAAGCTCGTCAACTCCAATGCTACTGTTGACGATATCGACCACTTGAGCAACCGTCGTGTGCGTACGGTCGGTGAGCAGTTGGCCAACCAGTTCTCTATCGGTTTGGCGCGTATGAGCCGTACCATCCGCGAGCGTATGAACGTACGCGACAACGAGGTGTTCACTCCGACAGACTTGATCAATGCAAAGACTATTTCCAGCGTCATCAACTCTTTCTTCGGTACCAATCCGTTGAGCCAGTTCATGGACCAGACCAACCCACTGGCAGAGGTCACTCACAAGCGTCGTCTCTCCGCTCTGGGTCCTGGCGGTCTGTCTCGTGAGCGTGCAGGCTTCGAGGTTCGTGACGTACACTATACCCACTACGGCCGTCTCTGTCCTATCGAGTCGCCTGAAGGTCCTAACATCGGCTTGATCTCCTCTCTCTGTGTTTATGCAACGATCAATGAGCTTGGCTTTATTGAAACACCGTACCGTGTGGTGAAAGATGGCAAAGTGGATTTGGAGAACAAGGATGTTGAGTATCTTACGGCTGAGGAAGAGGACGGACAGCTCATTGCTCAGGGTAATGCACCTCTGAATGATGATGGTTCTTTCAAGCGAGACTTCGTTCACTGTCGTTTGGCAGCCGACTTCCCTGTTGTGGAGCCGGGTGAGGTGAGTCTGATGGATGTGTCACCGCAGCAGATCGCCTCTGTGAGTGCCTGCTTGATTCCTTTCTTGGAGCATGATGACGGTCACCGCGCCCTGATGGGATGTAACATGATGCGTCAGGCAGTACCTTTGCTCCACAATGATGCACCTATCGTAGGTACTGGTCTGGAGAAGCAGGTCTGCGAGGACAGCCGTACGATGATCACAGCTGAAGGTGAAGGTGTCATCGAGTACGTCGACGCTACTACCATCCGTATTCTCTATGACCGTACGGAAGACGAGGAGTTTGTCAGCTTCGAGCCGGCTCTCAAGGAATACCGCATTCCTAAGTTCCGCCGTACCAACCAGAATATGACCATCGACCTGCGTCCTATCTGCAACAAGGGACAGCGTGTGAAGAAGGGTGACATCCTGACTGAGGGCTACGCTACCGAGAATGGCGAGCTGGCTCTGGGGCGTAACCTCTTGGTTGCTTATATGCCTTGGAAGGGTTACAACTACGAGGATGCAGTCGTCATCTCAGAGCGCATGGTGCGCGATGACGTGCTGACATCTGTACATGTTGATGAGTATTCTCTCGATGTGCGTGAGACTAAGCGCGGCATGGAGGTGTTCACCAGCGATATTCCTAACGTCAGTGAGGAAGCTACCAAGGACCTCGACGACAACGGTATCATTCGCGTTGGTGCCCGCGTAGAGCCGGGTGACATTATGATAGGTAAGATTTCGCCTAAGGGTGAGAGCGATCCTTCACCAGAGGAGAAGTTGCTCCGTGCCATCTTTGGTGACAAGGCCGGTGACGTGAAAGATTCTTCACTCAAGGCTAATCCTTCTTTGAGTGGTGTCGTGATCGACAAGAAACTCTTCCAGCGTGCAGAGAAGACGCGTGAGTCGAAGAAACAAGATAAGGTCAAGCTTCAGAAGATCGATGAGGAGTATGAGGCAAAGAGCGACGAGCTGAAGAATATGCTCGTTGACAAGCTGATGACGCTCACCGACGGTAAGGTTTGCCAGGGTGTGAAAGACTATACCGAGGCAGAGGTGCTCACCAAGGGCAGCAAGTTCACTGTGCCAGCACTGAAGAACCTCGAGTATGATGGCATCCAGAGCAATGGGTGGACCGATGATGAGCACATCAACGGACTCATTCAGAAGTTGATCATGAATTACATCCGCAAGGACAAGCAGCTTGCTGCAGAGCAGAACCGCCGCAAGTTCGCCATTACCATTGGTGATGAGCTGCCTTCCGGTATCTTGAAGATGGCTAAGGTCTATATCGCCAAGAAGCGTAAGATCCAGGTCGGTGATAAGCTTGCCGGTCGTCACGGTAACAAGGGTATCGTCTCTAAGATCGTGCGTCAGGAGGATATGCCGTTCTTGGCTGACGGTCGTCCTGTCGACTTGGTACTGAACCCGATGGGTGTGCCTTCTCGTATGAACCTGGGACAGATCTTCGAGGCCATCCTCGGTGCTGCCGGTAAGAAGCTCGGTGTGAAGTTCGCTACACCTATCTTCGACGGTGCTAAGCTTGACGACCTGCGTGAGTGGACAGAGAAGGCTGGTCTGCCTAACCTCTGCTCTACGACTGTTTATGATGGTGAGACGGGTGAGCCTTTCGACCAGAAGGCTACCGTTGGTATCACCTACTTCTTGAAGCTCGGTCACATGGTTGAGGATAAGATGCATGCCCGTTCTATCGGTCCGTACTCTCTCATCACTCAGCAGCCACTTGGTGGTAAGGCTCAGTTCGGTGGACAGCGTTTCGGAGAGATGGAGGTCTGGGCTCTTGAGGGTTTCGGTGCCAGCCATGTCCTGCAAGAGATGCTCACCATCAAGAGTGACGATGTCACCGGTCGTTCCAAGGCTTACGAGGCTATCGTCAAGGGCGACCCAATGCCGACGCCGGGAATCCCCGAGTCGCTCAATGTGTTGCTGCATGAGCTTCGCGGTCTGGGACTGAACATTAAGTTGGATTAAGTTTGGAATATTGAAAAGTTAGAAGTATGGCTTTCAAAAAAGATACAAAGGTAAAGAACAATTTTACCAAGATTACCATTAGCCTGGCCTCTCCTGAGACGATCAAGGAGAACTCCTATGGTGAGGTGACCAAGCCCGAGACCATCAACTACCGCACCTACAAGCCTGAGCGCGACGGCTTGTTCTGCGAGAGAATCTTCGGTCCGACGAAAGACTATGAGTGCGCCTGCGGTAAGTACAAGCGCATCCGCTACAAAGGTATCGTCTGCGACCGTTGCGGTGTTGAGGTAACTGAGAAGAAGGTACGTCGTGAGCGTGCCGGACATATCGAGCTCGTCGTTCCTGTAGCTCATATCTGGTACTTCCGCTCTCTGCCAAACAAGATCGGCTACTTGCTCGGACTGCCTACCAAAAAGCTCGACCAGGTGATCTACTACGAGAAGTATATCGTCATCCAGCCCGGTATCCTCGAAGGACAGAAGGACGCTGAGGGCGTGGAGGATCTCAATGGTTCTCATAAGCTCGATTTGTTGTCAGAGGATGAGTATCTCGATATCATCGACAACAAGATCCCTGAGAACAACGACATGCTCGACGATGCCGATCCTTCGAAGTTCATCGCTAAGATGGGTGCAGAGGCTATCCTCGACTTACTCAAGCAGATCGACCTCGACAAGCTCAGCTATGAGCTGCGCGACCGTGCCAACAGCGACTCCAGCCAGATGCGCAAGACCGAGGCCTTGAAGCGTCTGCAGGTCGTGGAGGCTTTCCGTGGCTCCAAGGATGTCAACAAGCCGGAGTGGATGATCATGAAGATCATTCCGGTCATCCCGCCAGAGCTGCGTCCGTTGGTACCGTTGGATGGTGGCCGTTTCGCCACTTCCGACCTCAACGACCTCTATCGTCGTGTCATCATCCGTAACAACCGTCTGAAGCGACTCATCGAGATCAAGGCTCCTGAGGTGATCCTCCGTAACGAGAAGCGTATGCTCCAGGAAGCTGTCGACTCTCTCTTCGACAACAGCCGCAAGGCCAGTGCCGTGAAGAGCGAGAGCAACCGTCCGTTGAAGTCTCTCTCTGACTCTCTGAAAGGTAAGCAGGGCCGCTTCCGTCAGAACTTGCTCGGTAAACGTGTCGACTATTCTGCCCGTTCAGTGATCGTCGTCGGTCCTGAGTTGAAGATGGGTGAGTGCGGTCTGCCGAAGTTGATGGCTGCCGAGCTCTACAAGCCGTTTATCATCCGCAAGCTCATCGAGCGCGGCATCGTGAAGACAGTTAAGAGTGCTAAGAAGATCGTGGACCGCCGTGAGCCGGTGATTTGGGATATTCTTGAGAACGTGATGAAAGGTCACCCTGTGCTTCTGAACCGTGCTCCTACGCTTCACCGTCTGTCTGTGATGGCATTCCAGCCAAAGATGATCGAGGGCAAGGCTATCCAGCTCCACCCGTTGGCTTGTACACCGTTCAACGCCGACTTCGATGGTGACCAGATGGCTGTTCACTTGCCGCTGAGCAATGAGGCCGTGCTGGAAGCTCAGATTCTGATGCTCCAGAGTCACAACATCCTCAACCCGGCCAATGGTGCTCCTGTCACCGTGCCGTCGCAGGATATGGTGCTCGGTCTTTACTATATCACCAAGATCCGTCCGGGTGCCAAGGGTGAGGGTCAGACCTTCTATGGTCCTGAAGAGGCTATCATCGCACTCAACGAAAAGCGTGTCGACGAGCACGCACAGGTGAAGTGCCTCGTTGACGACATCGATGAGAAGGGTAATCCTATCCGCCATATCGTAGAGACCACCGTGGGACGTATCATCGTCAACGAGATCATCCCGAAGGAGATTGGCTTCTTCAACGGTGTCATCTCTAAGAAGACTCTGCGTAAACTTATCGCCGATGTGATCAAACACGTAGGTATGGATCGAGCTTGCACGTTCCTCGACGGTGTGAAGAACCTCGGTTATCGTATGTCTTACCTCGCCGGTCTTTCCTTCAACCTCGACGACATCATCGTGCCGGAGGAGAAAGCAGAGATCGTCAAGCGTGGTCAGGACGAGGTCGATGAGGTGAAGGCCAACTTCGATATGGGTCTTATCACCGATAAGGAGCGCTACAATGAGGTCATCAATGCCTGGACACACGTCAACAACGACCTGAAGAAGGCTGTGATGAAGCACATGACCGAGGCCGACCAAGGCTTCAACGCTGTGTTCATGATGCTTGACTCCGGTGCCCGTGGTTCTGCTGACCAGATTGCCCAGCTCGCTGGTATGCGTGGTCT
>DLDU01000012.1:0-37984 GCA_002481295.1 Prevotella sp. UBA7764
GACCGCTGCAATGTACAGGACTTGGCATGTATCCATCAGACGGCGGGCGGACCTGCTATTCTTGGTAACGATGTCAGCCTGGGACACGGAGCAGTCGTCCATGCTGCCACAATCCACGACGGCGCGCTCATCGGCATGAACGCTGTAGTGCTTGACCATGCGGAGGTTGGAAGGGGGAGCATTGTGGCAGCTGGCGCAGTTGTCGTCGGTGGTACAAAGATTCCTGGCGGAGAGATATGGGGTGGCATTCCTGCGCGATTCATCAAGAAGACTGCCCTCGGACAAGCAGAGGAATATGCTAAGAACTATCTCACCATCAAAGAATGGTATTGAGAATGATGAATATTGAGTGTTGAATGATGAATGAAATCAAGGTTCACTATTGAATGTTGAATGATGAATGTTGAGTGTTGAGTGTTGAATGATGAATGAAATCAAGGTTCACTGTTGAATGTTGAATGATGAACGGCGACGATGAAAAGGTCTGTATTGCTGATTAAGCCGGAAAGGAAACAGAGGATTCCCCTACCCTATTATTTGCTGATCAATGGACAAATGCTGGGACTGATGCGGGGTAACGACAATGTGCGCGTGGCATTGCCGGAGGGCGACTATGCCGTCACCGTCCGCTCGGCCTATAAGTTCATCGAGAGCACCGCGCAGGTGCACATTGCGGAAGGCGAGACGCTCACGCTGACCTTCGGCGACCGCGAGCGCTGGTGGAACTGGTTGTTCAACCTCGACCTGATGCTGTGGCTCATCAAGTGGTTCTTCGACTTTGGCAACTATTGGGACACCGTCTATGAGATTGCGAGCAACGGCTTTTTCTTCCTTTGGGTCCTGCGTATCTGGATCATCCGCAAGAACTATTTCCGGATGACCTGCTCACCGGCGGAAAAACAATAATCTCCCAAACGGCTATAGGAATACTTCTGATTCTCATAGCCGTAAACGAGAAAGAGATTGCTAAGTTTATACAGAGCTTTTGGAATTAACGACAATTACGTAAACCGTATTACGAACTTTCTCTCTTTTTTGTCACAAATCCGTAGGGTTTGCGTATCTTTGTTGAAAAGGACAAGAAAAGATGACCATCGAGGAATATCAACAGGAAGTAAAGCGTATCCGCCCGGGACTGTGCCGGACGGCCATACGCTACTTAGGCGAAGCCGACGGCGAGGACGCTGTGGAGGTGACGCTCGTGAGGCTGTGGCAGATGGCCGACGACCTGCGGACACCCTTCAACGCGCTGGCGCAAACGCTGCTGCGCAACCACTGCATCGACGTGCTGCGTCGCCGCCACATCACCGTAGCCCTTGACGGTCACGACATAGCGGTCGATGAAGAGCAGGACCAACGGGTGGAGACGATGATGAAACTCATCAAACTCTTGCCACCCATGCAGCAGACGGTGTTACAGCTCAGACATATCAACGGCATGGAGATGGCACAGGTGGCTCAGCTCACGGGTATGAAAGAGCCTGCCGTACGAAAGTGCCTGAGCCGAGCACGACAAGCTTTGCGCACAATGATGCTCAAGATGATGAAAGAAGTATGAGATGCGCTATATATATAATAAGGTGTAGAGAAACAAAACAACTATATATCAGGTATGACAATGAAAACATCAGATAAAGACATCCGCCGTTTGGTAGAGAAATTCATGGATGGCGACACCACGCTCGCCGCAGAGCATGAGCTCTACGCTTACTTCCGGGGCAACACTGTTGCCAGAGACCTGGAACCCATGCGAGAGCTGTTTCTGGGACTGGAGAGCCTTGACGGACTCGGCAAACAGCAAAAGTCAGAAAAGCAATACAAGCCCGCGCTACGCCACATACGTTTCCGTCCATGGCAGACCGCTGTGGCTGCCACGCTGCTGACGCTCTTCGTCGTCTCGGCCGCACTCTATGTCAACCACCGGCAAAACTATTGCGTGGCTATCGTCTATGGACAGAAAATCACTGACAAGGCAGCCATCCACACCGAGATGGCCCAGACGATGAAAGCCATGGGCATTGAGGGCGACAACGGCATCGACGACCAACTGCACGATGTGCTGATGACTGATAACAATGAATAAACACTCAACGATATGAAAAGGAGAATCATCTTTGCGCTGCTTGCCTTGTTGCTACCACTTTTCGCGCTGGCACAAAAGGGGCTGCACGCCAATGCGGCCTTCACAGGGCAGATCGTACCGCAAGATCAGACCGTGGAGGTGAAGGTACGGGGAAAAGCCCTAAGCACCTATCGGCTGACCTTCTACCACAGCGTACGCTTCAAGGCGAATGCTCAACAGAAGACTACAATGGATCATCTTGTGACACAAGACAAAGCACAAGCTACCGGCACGGAACTGCGCCGCAAAGGCCATACATCGTCACTTATCCTCTGTCTACCTCCGCAAGGGCGTACCCATCGCTATCTGTGCTACCTTACCAACAGGAGCAAAGACCACTGGTCCATCACGCTCGTGTATATGGAAGGCTCGGTGAGCAGCATCGACGAACTGAGGAAACTCATCAAATGATCAATAAGTCAAACCCTATCAAGAACATCTAAAAACAGAAGAAATATGAAAATCGCAATGCTTTTCTTAGCGGCCTTGCTCCCTTTCATGGCACAAGCCCGCAACAACACACCGCAGGACACACTCGTGGTGAACAAGCCGACAAAGGTCACCGTCATCACCAGCGATTCGGTACAGACCATCTATATCCAAGGCAAAGAGGGCAATCCAAAGTATGCTTACTGCAACTCCATCCAGCTTGTCGACAGCAACTACGTCAGCACGAGCACCATCGACAACGATTTCAACTTCAGCATTGGGCCTTTCGGACGAAAACAAACAAAGAGCCAGAAGTATCCAACCTCTGAGACGACGATGAACTTCTTCGCTGGCTTCAACGCCGCACCGGGAATGCCACAGGCTGCCGACCTCCATCCATTCAGCTCGTGGGAACTTTGGTGGCTCATTGCCGACTGTGGCATCTATCCATGGAACAGTCATCACAAGTTCTCTATCGGCTTTGGTTTGGACTGGCGCAACTATCGCATCAAGGGCGACACGCGCTTCATAAAGTCCGACAACGGCACCATCGGGCTGGGAACCTACTCCGAAGGTGCCTCACCACAGTTCTCACGCATCAAGGTATTCAGCCTCACTGTGCCCGTGCGCTACCACTTCTTCAGCAAGTATCTCAACTTCTCCCTCGGACCTGTCGTGAACTTCAACACCCACAGCAGCCTGAAAACACGATGGAAAGCTGACGGACAGAAAATCAAAGACACCAGTAGCAATGCTCATGTGAAGCCGGTCACCATTGACTTTATGGCCACCATCGATCTACCCTCCTTCGTTAACTTCTACTTCAAATACAGTCCCTGCGATCTCATCAAGAACGGCTATGGTTTGCACTTCAAGACACTGTCATTTGGTGTGTATCTGTAAATCTGCCTACCTTTCAAATGAATGTCTATGAATATAATATAGGTTAGAAACCGAATACAGCTGCGCGATCGGGAGTAACTTTTTAAATCTTATGATGAATCCTAACCTTGAAAGCTAAAGACTAAGTAGCGGAGCCATACACATAGGCACAGGCAGTGCTTGTTATGCCCGAGATAATACAACTTTCTCTTCTTCCCAAAATGTTTTAGGCCTAAAATGCTGCTGTTCCCAAAATGTTTCGGTTACAAAACATCCACGCCCCGACAACAGCGGAGCGTGGATGTTTGCTATATGAGTTGATGTGATTGTGGTTATCCTACCTGCGAACCAGGCTTGACCTCGCTGAGTGTCGTGGTGACGCTGAGCGAGCCGTCAAAGTTGAGAGCAGAGAGGATCATGCCCTGGCTCTCGATGCCCATCATCTTGCGAGGCGCAAGGTTGGCGATGAAGAGCACATCCTTGCCGATGAGGTCCTCGGGCTTGTAGAACTTGGCAATACCGGAGAGGATTGTGCGGTCCGTGCCACTGCCGTCGTCGAGGGTGAACTGCAGGAGTTTGTTGGACTTCTTCACCTTCTGGCAATCCTTGATGTGTCCCACACGGATGTCGAGCTTCTCCCACTCGTCAAAGGGGATGTTGGCTTTGATAGGCTCAGCTTTGTAGTCCTTGGCGGCTTCGGCAGCCTCATTGGCTTTTTTTGTGGCGGCGAGCTTGTCGAGCTGATACTGGATAGCCTCGTCCTCGATCTTCTCGAAGAGCAACTGTGGCTCAGCGAGTTGGTGACCGGCCTCGAGCAATGTCGTGCTGCCCAACTCGGCCCAGTCGAAGTTCTTGAGGTTGATCATCTCGCGCAGCTTCTTCGAGCTGAACGGCAGGAACGGCTCAAAGGCAATGGCGAGGTTGGCAACCAACTGGAGTGAGATGTAGAGAATGGTCTCCACTCGTTTCGGGTCAGTCTTCCACACCTTCCACGGCTCGCACTCGGTGATGTATTTGTTTCCGATACGTGCTAAGTTCATGGCCTCTTTCTGTGCCTCGCGGAACTTGAAGTTGTCGAGATACTGCTCCACCTTCTCCTTCACGTCCTTGAACTCCTGGATAGCCTGCTTATCCACGTCGAGCAGTTCGCCGCATGCCGGCACCACACCGTTCCAGTATTTCTTGGTAAGCTGCAGGGCACGGTTGACGAAGTTGCCGTAGATGGCGACGAGCTCCGAGTTGTTGCGCTCCTGGAAGTCTTTCCATGTGAAGTTGTTGTCCTTGGTCTCCGGTGCGTTGGCGGTGAGCACATAGCGCAGCACGTCCTGCTTGCCAGGGAAGTCCTTCAGATATTCGTCGAGCCACACGGCCCAGTTGCGTGAGGTACTGATCTTGTCGTTCTCAAGGTTGAGGAACTCGTTGGCCGGCACGTTGTCGGGAAGGATATAGCCGCCGTGAGCCTTGAGCATGACGGGGAAGATAAGGCAGTGGAACACGATGTTGTCCTTACCGATGAAATGGATAAGGCGAGTCTCAGGGTCTTTCCACCACTTCTCCCACGAGCCCCAGCGCTCAGGTTCAGCGTCGCATAGCTCCTTGGTGTTGGAGATGTAGCCGATAGGCGCGTCAAACCAGACATAGAGCACCTTGCCATCGGCACCCTCTACGGGTACGGGAATACCCCAGTCGAGGTCACGGGTCATAGCGCGCGGCTGCAAATCCATGTCAAGCCATGACTTGCACTGTCCGTAGACATTCGGTCGCCACTCTTTGTGGCCCTCAAGAATCCACTGCTTCAACCAGTCCTGATATTGGTTCAGCGGCAGATACCAGTTCTTGGTCTTGCGCAGCTCGGGCTTGGCACCGCTGATGGTAGAGTGCGGATTGATGAGCTCCATAGGGCTGAGGTCGCTGCCGCATTTCTCGCATTGGTCGCCGTAGGCGTTGGGGTTGCCACAGTGAGGACAAGTGCCCATGACGTAGCGGTCGGCGAGGAACTGCTTAGCCTCGGGGTCATAGAGCTGCTCGCTCTCTTTCTCGATGAGCTTGCCGTCGTCGTAGAGCTTGCGGAAGAAATCAGAGGCGAGCTTGCTGTGCACCTTTGATGTGGTGCGGCTGTAGATGTCGAACGAGATACCGAACTCCTTAAACGAGTCCTTAATGATCTTGTGGTAGCGGTCGCAGACATCCTGCGGCGTGATACCTTCTTTCTTGGCGCGAATGGTGATGGGCACTCCGTGCTCGTCGCTACCGCCGATGAAGACCACATCCTGCTTCTTCAGGCGAAGATAGCGCACATAGATGTCGGCCGGAACATATACACCGGCCAGGTGACCGATGTGCACACCGCCGTTGGCATAGGGCAGCGCAGCGGTGACAGTAGTACGTTTGAATTTCTTTTCTTCCATCTTGATTGCTTATACTTATTTTTATATAGGTGCAAAATTACAAAAAGGTTTTGAGAAATCGGCAGTTACGACCATGAATCATAAGATCGTATGGAGGAAAAATCGCAATTTCCTTTGCTATTCCGCTCGTTTGCACTACCTTTGCACTATGTTACAACGAGACTATTTCATCCGCATCCTTCAAGAGTTTATGGCTGCCGTGCAGCGTTTTCTTGAAAAGAAAGAGGAGGAGGGCAAGCGCGACGTGGCGCTGCGCGACCTCTACCGACAGTATATCGGCAGCTACGACGACCTGCGCAACCTCACCGTGGAGGAGGCTATCGCCTACGCTCACGACGTGTGGGAGGCTGACCGCAGGATGGGTAAGCTGGAGATGCTGGCCGGACTGTGGCATGCCGAGGGCGTGTACAAGGCTGATCCGTTGCGCACGATGCTGTTGGAGAAAGCTTTCCAACTCTATGACTATGTCGACACCCATAGCGGAGAGTACTCGCTGACACGAAAGGAGCGAATGAGACAAATCAAAGAAATGACGCAAGCAAAATAGTGTCTTCGTCACATAACAAACGCAGGATGCCGGGGAGCGCTCTTCTCCGGTACACCTTATTATATATATAGGATAACAGATGAACACAAATGTCAATGACATGACCGTGGGCTCACCGGCTCGCGGCATTCTCCGTTTTGCCCTGCCTCTGGTGCTGGGCTATATACTCCAGCAGATGTATCAGGTCATTGACGCGGCCATCGTAGGGCGGTGGATCGGTGTGAACGCTTTGGCTGCCGTAGGCGCGTCGTCGTCGATCAACTTTCTGGTCATGGGCTTCTGCAACGGGTCGTGCGCCGGCTTTGCCATCCCTGTGGCGCAGGCTTTCGGTGCTAAGGACTATCACAAGATGCGAAGCTATGTAGCCAATGCCGTGCGCATTGCCGTGGCCTTTGCCGTAGTCATCACGCTGCTCACCTGCATGTTCTGTACGAAGATTCTCGGATTGGTCAACACACCGGCCGACATCTTCCACGAAGCCTGGACGTTTCTCTTCCTGCAGTTTCTCGCCATTCCCTTCACCATGGGCTATAACCTGCTGTCGGGGTTCATCCGTGCCCTGGGCAACTCCAAGCAGCCTTTCTATTTCCTGATCATCGCTTCTTTGGTCAACATAGCCCTCGACGTGCTGCTCATCCTTGTCATGGGCATGGGCGTGGCCGGTGCGGGAGTAGCCACTCTTTTGTCGCAGGCTTTTGCCACGCTGCTTTGCTGGCTCTACATCCGCGGCAAGATGCGCCTGCTCATCCCCACGGGCGAGGAACGACGCTACGACAACAAGCGTGTGTCGATACTCCTTAACAACGGAGTGCCCATGGGCTTGCAGTTCAGTATCACGGGCATTGGCATCATCATGTTGCAGAGTGCCAACAATGCGTTGGGAACGGTTTGTGTGGCTTCGTTCACTGCCGCCATGCGCATCAAATATCTCTTCACCTGCGTCTTCGAGAACATCGGCGTGGCTATGGCGACCTATTGCGGACAAAACATCGGAGCGCGCAAACTCGACCGCATACGCCGTGGCGTGAAGGATGCCATCGCCATCATGCTCGTTTATTTCGTGCTTACCGTGATCATCATCTATCCTTTTGCCGACGAGATGATGATGCTCTTTGTCAAGAGCGGCGAGCAGGAAGTAATTGACAACGCCGCCATGTTCATGCGCATTGCCAACTATTTCTATCCTGCCCTTGGCCTGCTCACCATCTTCCGCTACAGCATCCAGGGCTTGGGCTATTCCAATCTCTCGATGATGTCGGGCGTGATGGAGATGATCGCACGCTGCGGCGTGAGCCTTTGGCTCGTGCCGGCCTTAGCCTTCAAGGGCGTGTGCCTGGGCGATCCGGTGGCCTGGGTCTTTGCCGACCTCTTTCTCCTCCCCGCCTTCCTCTGGCTCTACCACCACATAAAAAAGACGAAAGCGACAGACTGAGAGGAGGTGCTTACCACTTCAGCGCTCCGTATTTCTCCTTTGCCCAGAGTTGTACGGCATTGATAAGGTTTTGCCACACCACATAGGCGCAGGGCGCGATGGCAGCGTAAGGGTTGAGAAAGGTCAGCGTGAGCCAGATGCCTACCACTGTATTCTTCTGTCCTAAGGCTTGTCCGGCGCTGATGCTGTCGCCATAGTGCGCACCGACGAGCTTGCCTAAACCAAACTGGAAGACAGAGATGAGCAACGGGATGACGCACAAGGCTACCAGTGTGATGCCCGACACGGGGGCGTGGAGAATGCTCTGCATGGCCAGTCCCATGATGATGGAGAGGTTGAAACTCCACAGATAGAAGCCGAGATTGCGACGGTCGCGAATCCACTGGGCCACGTGCGGCAAGTAGCGTCGCGTGAGCAGGGCCAGGCACAGCGGTACGATGAGCACGATGAACACCCGCTTGAGTACCATCAGAAAGGCAAAGAGGAAACTGATGTCAGCACTCTTCTCCACCATAGGGAAGAAGAGCGGGATGATGACTGAGGTGACGCAGTTGGCGATAAGAATGTACACGGTCATCGACTCTATGCTTCCACCAAGCTTCTCGGTGATCACCGGTGCGGCAGCGGCAGTGGGACAGATGAAGCAGATGAACATGCCCTCGAATATGAGCTTCCAGCCTGCCGAAGGCGCAATGGCTACCAGAGCGACGCAGATGGCGGACAGCGCGACACGGATGCCTTGTAAGATGAAATGCCATGTGCGGGGGCGCAACTCCTTTACTTGTATCTTGCAGAAGGTGACGTAGAGAATGAGGAAGATGACATAGGGCAACAGCGCCACTAACTTGGGTCCCATGAAGTCGCCAATAGGTTCCAACACGGGTATCTCGGAGAAAAGCAGATAGACCAAGGAGCCCACGCACAGCGCGACCACCAGCGTCCACTGTTTCAAGAATGTCAATAGTTTGTTCATACTAACAATTCCTTTCTTTCCTTGTTTATAGTTGGTGTAAATCCATGTTGTTGATTTCATCCAAACTATGTCTTACTATATGATTTATTCTTCTTTCAGCCCCTGCACATAGTCGAAGAGCTTCTTATAGAACGGGTGTTTCGTCATCGTGGCAGCATTGCCGAGGATGATGAGCTTCATGCGGGCACGGGTGATGGCTACGTTCATGCGGCGCAGGTCGCGGAGGAATCCGATCTGTCCGTCGTCGTTGGCACGCACCATGGAGATGAGGATGATGTCGCGTTCCTGGCCTTGGAAACCATCGACAGTGTTGACGGTGACGAGATGGCGGAAAGGTTTGAAGAAAGCGTCGCGCTTGATGAGTCCGCGCAGATACTGCACTTGTGCACGGTAGGGCGAGATGACGCCCACGTCGATCTGCTCGTCGAGGACACGCTGCTTGCCGATCTTGGTATAGTAGTCGCGCAACGTGTTGAGCGTGAGCAACGCCTCGCCTTTGTTGACGCGGCCAAAGCTCTCACCGACAAACTGCTCACGGAAGTTGGGCTCGTCGGGGCCTACTTCCATGTCCGACGTGTCGATCCACTCCATCGGTATGTCGTAGTCGAGGATGCCACGGTGTGCGGTCTGCGGCGCGCTCTCCACCTTACCGCCATAGAACCAGTCGGAACTGAAGTGCATGATAGCGTCGTTCATGCGGTACTGCACTTGTAGGAGCGAGACACACTCAGGCTTGTTCTCCACGATACGCTCCATGAGCGTCTTGCCGAGTCCGGCTTTCATGGCGGCAATGCTTTTCACCGTGGGTGGCAACTGACAATGGTCACCAGCAAGAATCACGCGTCCGGCACGCCGCATGGGTATCCAGCAGGCAGCCTCCAAAGCCTGTGCTGCCTCGTCGATGAACAGCGTGGAGAACTTCATGCCCTCGAGCAGACGGCTGGCTGAGCCGACGAGTGTGGACGCAATGACGCGCGCCTCACCGAAGAGTTCGGCGTTGATGCGGATCTCCAGTTCTGTGGCACGGCTTTTCAGCCGCTCCAGCTTTTGATGATATTTCTCGTCGCGGCCATGCCTGCTCTTGCGCAGTTCACGCATCGCCTTGCGGATAGCCCACAGCTGAGGATAGTCGGGATGGTCGGCAAAGCGACGTTCATAGGTGAAGCCGAGCATTTTGTCGTTGACACGTGACGGGTTGCCGATGCGCAGCACGTTGATACCCCGGTCGACGAGTTTCTCGCAGATCCAGTCTACAGCCATGTTGCTCTGTGCGCAGACGAGTACCTGACTCTCTCGCATGAGTGTCTCGTTGATGGCTTCGACGAGTGTGGTGGTCTTGCCGGTACCTGGAGGTCCGTGCACCACCATGACATCCTTGGCGCAGAGTACCTCGTTGACAGCATGCTCCTGTGTGGCATTGAGCCAGGGAAAGCGCATGGGGCCGAAGTGGAAGCGCTGGGCCGGCACATGACTGTAGAAGAGATCACGCAGATAGGCGAGGCGCCCGCTCTTGGCACGCATCACGCGGTCGAGGGCGTCAAACATTGTGCGGTAGCTGGTCTCATCGAACGAGAGCTGTACGCCCACGGGTGCCTCACAACTCTGCACATCGAGCGCATGACCTTCAGGGATGGTCACCACCATGCGATCGCCGTCGACATACGACACTGTACCCGTGAAGCCGAAGAGCTTGGTTTTCATCTTGGCGGTAGCCCCGGTCTTGTCGTTGCCCCGGCTTTCCTCCATGCGGAAGAATACCACGGGCTTGCCGTATTCAAAGTTGTGCTCTATGCCCTCGTCGGCAGTGCGGTAGACCTCCAACGCGAATTGGTTGAGCGAGTTGTAATAGCTCTTTCCTACACGTATGGGATACCAGGCATCGCCACGTTTGACGCGGCGTGCCATGCCCATGGTGTCGGCTTGCTTGCGGAAAGCCTCACGCTCGGTCTGGTACTCCAACTGCAACAGCAGCCGTTGTTGTTGCAGGGCTTGTATGGATGATGGTTGTGACATTGTTGTTGCAAAGATAGCGCAAACAAGTGGAATGGCAAAGAAATCGACTATAAAAAAGTGGTGAGACGCGGTGAACAGCTCTCGCCTCACCATCAAGGCCAATACAGGACAAAGCGGGATCTACTTACCCACAAAGCGTCATCAGCAGGACGTAAAGCTGTTGAATAAACTGACATTTCACGGCCCTTATTTTGCCATTCTTTGCCAGCGAAGTGATCCTCTCCCCGATTTTTCGCGTTTTTCGAGCTTTTTTCCAAGTCGCTGATTAACAACAAGATAAGAAAGGCAGCGCTATTTTATGTTTATCAAACAACCGAGATGGCCGACACAAACCACTGAAATGACCGACACAAACAACCGAGAAGACCGAAAGAAACCACTGAAATGACCGAAAGAAACAACCGAGATGATAACAACACCTCCCCGTTTTCGTGTTTTCATCTCGATTTTCTTGTTCTCAAGTGTTTGCGATCTCTCCGGATTGAAACTGCGGGCAGACGTGTTTTTGTCAGCTCTTTTACTCTATTCCGCAGACCGCGTAGAAGTATAAAAACAAAAAAAAGCCTCCCGCAATAGCGCAGGAGACTTTATCGAATAAATGTTTGTTTATAAAAGAAAGGCTGTGATCATCACTTCACCTCCCAGATGTCGTTGGTCTCGAGCAGTTCGGTGAAGTTGTGATAAGGCTTTTGCTTTTTCACGTCCTCGATCTGCTGGTTGACGGCATCGTCGTAGGTGGGAGCCTCTACGTCGCGGATGATGCCGAGGGCCACGGGGAAGCCGTGCTCATTGTCCATCATGGCAAGCTTGAGCTGCAGCGTGTTGTCGGGATTGTGGCTGTCGTGGACGAGCACATCGTCGATGGTGTAGCCGTCCTTGCCGAGTTCCACGACTTTCAGCCCGAAGTTCTCCTGCACGAGTCCGTACTCGTTGTTGGGTCCGAAGACAAGGGGCTTGCCGTCCTCGACATAGATGGCGTTTTTGGAGCGCCCCTCACGGGTGTAGATGGGATCGTAGGCCCCGTTGTTGAAGATCATGCAGTTTTGCAGAATCTCGCAGACGGCAGCTCCCTTATGGTGATAGGCTGCCTTGAGGATCTCCACGGTGTGGGCTGCATCAGAGGCCACGGCACGGGCGAAGAAGCGACCGCGGGCGCCGAAGCAGAGCTCAGCAGGGCGGAAAGGATCCTCCACAGTGCCGTAGGGACTCGACTTCGAGACGAAGCCACGGGGCGACGTCGGTGAGTACTGACCCTTGGTCAAGCCGTAGATACGGTTGTTGAGCAGGATCATGTTCAGGTCGATATTGCGGCGCATGGCGTGGATGAAGTGGTTGCCGCCGATGGCCAGTCCGTCGCCGTCGCCACTGATCTGCCAGATGGTGAGCTTGGGGTTGACCACCTTGGCACCGGTAGCCACGGCGGCGGCACGTCCGTGGATGGTCTGCATGGCGTAGGTGTTGACATAGTAAGGCAGACGGCTTGAGCAGCCGATGCCAGAGATGACGGCCGTCTCGTAGGGCGGCACGCCGATTTCGGCCATTGCCTTTTGCAGGCTGGCCAGGAACGAATGATCGCCGCACCCCGGGCACCAGCGTGGCTGGCCCTTCTTGTAGTCGGCGGCGGTATAGGGTGATGTGCTTTGTTTTGCTTCCATAATACTTGATTTTAGACTAAGTCCGGCAGACTCTGTCGCGTCTTGCCGGGCCGTTAGGCGATTACTGCAGCACGCGTGTCTCGAAGGTAGGACCGCTCATCTGCTCTTCCGGCGTGACGATGATCTTCTCAAAGCCCTTGACGAGCTCGCTGACCACGAAGGGCTGACCCTTGACCTGATTGTACTGGAAGGGCACGAAATCGTTGATGCGGATGCGGAGCAGGGCAGCCAGCTGACCAAGGTTTTGCTCGGCGACGACGACCTTGCGGTATTTGAGCAGCACCTCTGCCGTGTTCTTCGGCAATGGGTTGACATATTTAAACTGTGCCAGGGCCACCTTATAGCCTTTCTTGCGCAGTTCGGTCATGGCCGAGTAGAGATGGCCGTAGGTAGAGCCGAAGCCCACGATGAGCAGGTCGGCGTCGTCCTTGTCGCCCTCAACCTCCACGTCCGGCACCTCGATGTCAGCGACTTTCTCGAAGCGCAGATGGTCCATCTTGTTGTGGTTCTCGGGTTCTGTGGAGATGGCACCGGTCTCGCCGTCCTTTTCCAGTCCGCCGAGGATATGTGTGTAGCCCTCTTGTCCGGGGATAGCCCAGTAGCGCACTTGGTTTTTCGGGTCGCGCTGATAGGGCGTGTATTTGTATTTCTGTTCCGGTGTGGCGTAGTGGGGATGTATCGGCGGCATCTTCTTGATGTCGGGCAGACGCCATGCCGACGAGCCGTTGGCGATGAAGGCATCGGTGAGGAGCACCACCGGTGTGAGATGCTCCAGCGCGATCTTCGCGGCCATATAGGCAGCGTCGAAACAGTCGGTGGGGCTGGTGGCGGCGATGACAGGCATCGGGCTCTCGCCGTTGCGGCCGTAGAGCACCTGCAGCAAGTCGGTCTGCTCGCTCTTTGTCGGCAGTCCGGTCGACGGTCCGCCACGCTGCACGTCGATGATGACGAGCGGCAACTCGTCGATGACGGCGAGGTTGATGGCCTCGCTCTTCAGGCAGATGCCCGGTCCGGACGTGGAGGTTGCAGCCAGAGCACCGGCAAAGGCAGCACCGACAGCACTTGAGCATGCGCTGATCTCATCCTCGCACTGCACGGTGATGACGCCGAGGCTCTTGTGCTTGGCCAGTTCGTGGAGGATGTCGGTGGCGGGAGTGATGGGGTAGGAGCCGAGATAGAGTTTCAGTCCGGCCCGCTCAGCGGCGGCAATGAGGCCGTAGGCCGTGGCTTTGTTGCCCGTGATGTCCATATAGCGTCCGGGCAGTTTGTGCTTGGTCTCGATGCGATAGGTTGAAGGCACTGAGGCGTGGGTGTTGGCACCGTAGTGGTATCCGGCGTTGACGACCTTGATGTTGGCCTCTGCCACACTGGGTTTCTTGGCGAATTTCTCCTTGAGGAAGTTGGCCACGAGGGAGAGGTCGCGGTTGAAGAGCCAGCAGACGAGTCCGAGTGCAAACATATTGCGGCATTTCAGCACGGCTTTTGGCGGCATGCCGTCGTCGGCCAGGCACTCCTTGACCATGCGTGTGATAGGGCATGCCACGACACGGTCGGGGTCTATGCCCATCTCGCTGAGATAGTCATCGCTGTGGAAGTCGGCCTTCTTCAAGTCGACGGGACCGAAGGAGTCGGTGTCGATGATGATGCAAGCCTGGGGCTTGGCATACTGATATTGTGTCTTGAGCGCGGCGGCATTCATGGCCACGAGCACGTCGCATTTGTCACCTGGGGTATAGACCTTGCCCTCGCCAATGTGGACCTGATAGCCCGACACACCGGTGAGCGAGCCTTGCGGGGCGCGGATGTCAGCGGGATAGTCCGGGAATGTGGAGATGCCGTTGCCCACAGTAGCGGACACGGTGGAGAAGATGTTGCCGGCCAGCTGCATGCCGTCGCCGGAGTCGCCCGAGAAGCGGACCACTACGTCTTCCAACTCTTTTACTTCTACTTTTTCTGCCATACGATTGTAACTTACATTTAAGGTGTGTGTTTTCCGATGGCAAAGTTATGATTTGTGACTGACATAGCCAAATGTTTATACCACTTTTTTGCAAAGCTGATTCGAAATCACACAAACTTTCCGAATCTAACTCCATAAGGAGCACTACATCTACATCACCTACATACCCTCCATATCCCGCATTTGTCTGAACGAAATTATTATTAGACGTAGCCAGTAGATCTCCTTCCGTTTCTATATATTTGATTTTAATGGCAGGTTTCATATAAGTTGTCTTCATAGTACGCCATATTAAGATGTTTACTTGCTGATGGCTTTGCGGCCGTTTACGATGACCAGTCCTCTATAATTGGTATTGACACGCTGTCCGGAAAGATTATAGCGCGCATCTTCCATTTTTTTAGGTTTATAAACAGGATTTGCAATGCTCGTTGTTGTAGTGTCTATGGCATAATAAGGTTTGGCCCTATATTTGGAAGAATGGCCGATCACAAGATAACCTTTGAATGGAGCTATAGTGGTGTTGGCCTTCACGGGATAGAAGCCACAACCGTTGTTTTGTTTTGCAAGTACATAGATATTGAAGGCCTTGTCTACATTTTTACTCGTATCACTGAATGCCAGGTCATTGACCCCTACTGTAGTGTTTTCATTACCACATTGCAGCGTATATGTTCCAGCCTCAGCCTTGACAACTACCGCAATGTTGCCGGGAATGGCCGTGACCGGCGAGAGCGTCACATTATTATCATCGGCACTGTAATTGACAATATAAGCGCTGATGGCTGGAGTATAGGAGAAGTCCACAGGTCGCCGACTGACAAAGGTTGCCCACCCGGCTGTGCTCACCTGAGCTTGATCCTTACACTTGGCGATGCTCATCAGTTGCGGGGCTTTCAGCACCTTGACTCCATCACTGTCTCCTACCTTAGCGGCCACACACACCTCATCACCGCGGACAATTTGAAACGCGCTGACGATATCAGTGTTTTGAAGATACTTTCCATTATCAACCTTTATGCCATTACTGACATCTTCTGTATCATTGATATAGTAATTAAGAGAACTCTCGCCACTGTATTTCTCTGTCCTCGCTACAGTTCCCCTGACGTATACCCTCGCGCCGTCTGCTGCTTTTAGCGCATCCGCGACAGTGACCAACTCGCTTTTCCCCACTTTCTTAAACTCCTGTGATACCACTATACTCTTTTCACCATTGAAATAGGAAACAGCCTTTACAGTGGCAGAAGCACCCAATGAAAATGGAGCCGCGTATTCTGCGCTGAGCTCTGTCGGCTCTGATCCGTCTGTGGTATAATAGATTTTCGCCTTTGCCTCGTCAGCGCTGAGCGTCACCAACGAACTGTCAAGGAATGCCGTACAACCTGAGATTATGGGAGAGTTAACAGCGTCTTTAGAAATCTTAGTAACATATCCCCCACGTATCTGAGGGGTAGTACCAATGACTCTATTTCTCCCTTTTATTGTTACAAACCAACCAACGGCAAGATCATTTTTGCTTTTGAATTTCGTTTTATTGAAATTACAATTATCATAAACCAAAAGTTGTTGTTGCGCGGAGATGTCGTCAGATATATAATAGGTGATCATTCCGCCTGCGATACTCTTTATCTTTGTGATAAATCCGCTTACATATATGGAATCTCCTTCCTGAATATACCTTTTGGCATCCCGAAGAGCATAGATCTCCGCAACGGAATAAGGACTTTCTGCCGTCCCTTCATGATAAGGATTAACAATGATCTTATAACTGTCAGAGGAAGGGTTTAAGGAATCATTACCGGCGAAAGAAGATTTGATGGTGGCGGTGCCCAAATTGTTTTTTAGCCTTACTGCCCCCGTCATCGTGTCCACCATTGCCACGCTCTCATTGTCAGAAGAGTAAATCAACGGCAACCCGTCAGGGGCTGTTTTTGCCTTTTGACCATTAAAGGTTGCATAGTTGTCTCTACCTATACGGAGGGTAAATTCCTTTGTGACAAATGATGTGTAAGTATCTTGCTTGCCATTACGATAATCAAAAGTGATTATCACCCGAGAAAACTCTATATTTCCTTTAGTTCCATCAGAAAGAAGTATAATAGGCTGTGTTGTACTTCCTGTCCATGAACCTCCGAAAGAAGTACTTTGAAAAGAGCCATCAGTTGACGTTAGGGTTGGAACTGGCGAACTACCATTAGATTTATTTATCTTGTAATAATAATCGATCTTTGTGAGCTCGAAATCATCATTGGGAGTAATGATTAGGGTACCTTTACCATATAGCCTTATACTATTATTTGATGTCTTTTGAGGTTTACTCGTACCATTATTCTTTTGAAAGGTAACAACCGCTGATGTACCTTTTAAAGGTATTGTCTTTGATGTAAATATCGTTTCGTTGTAAACCGCAAACGACTTCTCCGAAGCGATCAAAAGAAGAAGACAAGTAAATAATAGTCTTGCTATTTTCATCATATTCGTCACTTTGGTATTTATTACTTGCAAAAATAAGCATAATATTGATAAAAAGCAAGAAAAGTGTTTGTAAAATACGCAAAAAATAGTTTTGCACCATGTATGGCACAACTTCCCCCCTCCTATTTACTGACTCTGCTAAGCCCAATCTTTTCTCTGTATCAGCAGTTTATTAGAAACAAGAGTGCTCTCACTGGGAATCGAACCCAGATCAAAGGTTTAGGAAACCTACGTTCTATCCATTGAACTATGAGAGCGACACGGTCCTATACACCTTATTATATATAGGGCTCTACCCTATTATATATATAGCCACACCTTATATATATTAGTGCTCAGTATTCGCACTGCCGTCCCGCTGATAGGGTGGCCGGCATATAAGACGTTTGCAAAGATACGGGATTTCTTTCAGACCACCAAACGTTCGGGACATCTTGTCGGTGTTTGGTGGTCTAAAAGCAGTATCTTATTTTGTGCTGTTGAATTTCTCCTGCTGCTGACGGATCAGCTCAGCGTCCTCGAAATAGTCGATGCGCATGGCGCGGCGTACCTCGTCCATCGTCTTGGCAGCCACCTCACGGGCATCGTCAGATCCCTTCTTCAGGATGTCGAAGATAGCAGGGATGTCTTTCTCCAGCTCCATGCGGCGCTGACGGATCGGGTCGAGAATGCGGTTGAGCACATTGTTGAGCAGTTTCTTGCACTTCATGTCGCCGATGCCACCTGCTGTATAGGCAGCCTTCAGCTCATCGAGGTTCTTGAACTCAGGCCAGAAGTCGGCGAAGTCCTGATCCGTAGAGAAGGCGTCGAGATAAGTGAACACGGCATTGCCCTCCACATGACCGGGATCAGAGACATTGAGATGCGTAGGATCGGTGTACATGCCCTTGACTTTCTTCCACACTGTGTCGGCGTCGTCGGAGAGATAGATACAGTTGCCGAGGCTCTTGCTCATCTTTTCCTTACCGTCGGTACCGGGCAGACGGCGTGCGGTAGCGTTCTCAGGCAGCATGATCTGCGGCTCCACGAGCACGGGCGCATAGATCTGGTTGAAGCGGTTGACCAGCTCACGGGTGAGCTCCAACATAGGTTCCTGATCCTCGCCGGCCGGCACGGTGGTAGCCTTAAAGGCAGCGATGTCGGCAGCCTGTGAGACTGGATAGCAGAAGAAGCCAAGCGGGATGTTGGTATCGAAGTTGCGCATCTTGATCTCTGTCTTCACTGTTGGGTTGCGCTGCACGCGGCTCACGGTGACAATGTTCATCAGATACGTGGTGAGCTCAGCGAGTTCAGGGATACGGCTCTGGATATAGAGCGTGCACTTCTTCGGATCGAGTCCCACAGAGAGATAGTCGAGAGCCACCTCTACGATGTTTTGCCGGATCTTCTCCGGGTTGTCGGCATTGTCAGTGAGAGCCTGCACGTCAGCCATAAAGACAAACATGCGGTCGTAATCTCCTTCGTTTTGCAGCTGCACGCGACGGCGCAGGCTGCCCACATAGTGTCCCAGGTGGAGTTTGCCCGTTGGGCGGTCACCTGTCAGAATAATTTTTCCCATGTATGTAGTATTGTATGCTTACGTTATTGTTGTTGATTATTGATGCAAAGATAACAAAAAAGCTTCAGAAAGGTGCAGGGCTTTCACGTTTTTCACTTCCCCAAGCCCTTGAAAGTAGCATAGGGATGTTCAAAATCGAGGTAATAGAACAGATGCTGTCTTTGCTGCTCTTTAGGCGGTATGGTCATGTAGTCACCATATTTGTTGCTCAGATAGTGGTCGTAGTCCTCTACCCCTTTGACAGTAGCATCCTCAAAAACATAGTCCGTGGGCTTGCCGAGGACTTCCTTTCTCATAGTGCCTTTGGAGCCATCGTCGTAGTCAGCCACGAGGTTGCAGGAGGCGAAAGGATATTGCCTCAGCAGCTGTCTTATCTTGGCTTGGACGCCACCGAGCGTATAGAGCTTTCGGCAGAGCAACGGCACCCACGAGTTGGGACCATGTCCATGCTTATAAGGATCGCGGAAGAGAAGATACAGCACCCGCTTGTAGTATTCATAGCGTGCGAAGTGCAGCATGCGCCGGCACCATCCATTGGGCACGCCGTCGATGGGGAACACATCGATATAGATGCCACCCACGTAATCCATGTGCTTACGCTCAATGAGCGTTGTGGAGGCATCCTGAATCTTGGCGAAGGGCAGCGGATAGGAGCTGTCATCTTCAGCGCAAATCATCTCCAGCGGTTCAGGCAGCCATTCCCGGCAATGTGCAATCAGCCGGTCGTAGTCCTCGCGTGGCATGGCTATGTCGATGTCATCATCCCAAGGGATGAAGCCGTGGTGTCTCACGGCTCCAATCATCGTTCCCGCCCAAATATAATAGGTCAGTCCATGGGTCTGGCAGGTCTTGTCTACCAGTTCCAGCACCTTCAGGATACGCTTGTGCAATATCTTTATGTCATAGTTTGCCATTGTCTTCCTTAGCCTTGTCAAAGTCTTCTATGGTGTCGAGCTCGGTGGAATAGATGTCTGTGGTGTCGACCATGCGGAAAGCATGTCCCTGCGGTATGAGCCGTTCAAAGGCCTTTTCATAGAACACATTGCTGAGCCCCTCATCGACAATCATCTTGCGGAGTTCCCGAAACAGCGCTGTCGAGTACTCAGCCGAGAACTTCTCCACGCCCACCGACTCGCCGTAGGCCTCAGCGGGGTTGCAGGTTTTGTTGATGGCCACGATGGTCTGGTCGTTGTCCACAACCACCTTCATCTCCTCCTCGCCCAATGGATGCCGGTTGACGGAGAGCGCGGCGCCTAGCTGCGAGAGCATCACCGTGATGAGCTTGCTGTCGTAGAGCAGGTCGCTGTCGAGAAGCAGAAACTCACGCCCGTCGACCTCCGGCCGTGCGAGCCAAAGCGAATAGATATTGTTCGTGGTGGCGTAATCCTTATTGTCGATGAACCTGAAAGCAGCGTCACCGCGTGCTATCTGTTCCTGATAATGGTCACGGATAAACCCTTCAATCATCTCACCTTTATAGCCCGTAACGACCACAAACATCCTGATGCCGTTTTCCATCAAGGCATCGAGCGACCTTTGTAGCAGGCTTTTCCCGCCCACTTCCAGCAGGCACTTCGGGCATCTGTCGGTGAGCGGTCTGAGGCGTGTGGCCATGCCGGCGGCTAAAATGACGGCAATCATAGCTGTTTGGCGATTTTAAGGATGGTGTCGCATACGGTGCGGTTCTGCTCTTTTCTTCCGAGCGTGATGCGCATGTGCTCGTTGATGTCGGGCTCGTTCATAAACTTCACCTTATAGCTTTCCTGGGCGAAAGCCTCCTGCAGACGTTCCTTGAGCACGATAGGATACTTGATGAGCACAAAGTTGGCTCCACTCTTGTAGACCTTGAAACCAGGCAGCGCGCCGAGCTCGGTTTCGTACATCGTGCGGGCTTCCTGCATCACCTGTGCTATTTGGCGGTAGTGCGCATCGCTCTTCAGTGCGGCAATGGCGAGTTCCTCTGACAGTCGGTCGTATCCCAGATACATATTGGCATATTTGCAGAAGCGCTCCATCTCCTTGCCCTTGCCCACAAAACCGAAGCCCATGCGCAGTCCGGGCAGGCCGTAGAACTTGGAGAGTGTGCGGCAGATGACAATATTATCGTGCTTTTCTGTCAGCGATTTGATATAGGACGAGTCAGTAGAGACAAAGGCTGCGTAAGCCTCATCGACCAGAATGACCGTATCCTCGGGCACCATCTCCACGAGGCGCTCCATCTCTTCGGCGGTCAGCGTGTTGCCCGTAGGATTGTTGGGCGATGCCACCAGGAGGATCTTAGGCTGATAACACTCTACCATTTCCTTGAGTCCGTCGAAGTCATACTTGAAGGTGTTGCCCTCCTCATAGACCGGATACTGGATTGTAGTGCCACAGACCTCAGATGCGATATTCTTGTAGTACCACCACGAGAACTTAGGAATGAGCATCGTCTTTGAGCCTCCTTCAGTAAGGAAAAAGTGCACAGCCTTCTTCAGCAGGTCTTCAGCGCCATATCCCAGTACGATTTGCTTCTCATCTATGTCATAAAGATGAGATAGAAATTCCGAGAAGATACTTTTCTTACCTTCGTCATAGATACGTGTGTAGAAGCAGAACTTCTTCAAATCAAACTTCTTAAAGGTTTCCTTTACTGCGTCAGAAGGTTCAAAGTTAAACTCGTTTCTATCGAGATAATTCATATTATTGTTCATCTCTGCTTGATTATATGATTTCTACAAATGATAATTATGCAAAATTACAAAATCTTTTTGACTTGCATTGTCGGTTGTGTGACTTTCTTTTAAAAAAGGAGGATTCTAAGGGAAAAAAACAAGATATGAGGAACTATCGTCGAACGGCCCGTTCCTCATCAATGATTCTGCCCACATGCACGATCCAGCCTTGTCAGCAGATTGTGGCGAGACGAGAGCAGGCAAATGCGCAATGCTGTGGCTCAAGCCTCAACTATCGATTCAGTACATTTGTCGGGTAAACTAACAAAAAACGGGCGCTGAGAATCGATTCTTTGCGAGCAGATTTTTCTTTAATCTTTATCACCACATAAAGATCATCTGCGGACATCGTCTGCCTTGACTTTTCTTCTTGGAAAGACCGTCATACCCTGGTCACTGACACAGATCACCATATCATAACCGCCGGCATAGGCCATGTCGGCAATGCGGTGAAGAGACTGACATGCCAATGGTTTCTTCATCTCCGGTGTGTAAATAACTGCTGTGTCAGACCACTCCTTAGGCCAAGTGTTGACGGTAAGCATCTCTACAGAGTTGCCCCAACAGAAGGCATCACCGGCATTGGCACAGAATGTGGAATACTTATAACTGTTGTCTATCAGACTGATGCTGTAGATCTTGTCATTGCTATTAGGCTTGATGACAAAATATTTCTTCAAGATAGTCAAAGCCTCATTGCCCATCTTCAGCATTTTCTGACCGGACTTGTATTTTGCAGAAATATGGTGAGCGTCTATCGCGACAATTGAGATCAGACTACACAAAAGACAAATATAATATTGCCGTTGAGTAGTCTTGTCATGTGAAAGATTATCGATGAGACAGGCCCAAAAGACAGCCATCAACACGGTAGCACCATAGACGTGCATATTGCTGAACTGTGTGATCAGATGAGGTGACATCGCAATGAAAACGCAAAGGCAGATACCAGCTATGAACCTCACGTCTTTCTTATGAGCATGAGCCATGAGGAAGACAAACAACGGGGATGCTAAAATAAGAGAGAGGGCTGTCGCTATATAGTTGTGGTCATACATCAGGCAGATGTTGTCTATAGGCAGCAACAGCGAAGAAAACATTTTGTATAACGACTTGACAAAGCCAAACGGTGTCATCAAGGCATAGGCTTCATTCCATGTGCCATAACGGGGCAATGAAAGTCTGACGACACCATACACCAACGCGGCAGCCATACCGATGCCAACTCCGTTGACAGTCTGTCGCCTATTGGTTTTTCCAAGACTCCACACCAATAGTGGTGCCACCACAAACCATGTGATACCGTTCTCTTTGAACAGCGTGGCGAGCCATGTCAGCAAAATCCATGCTGCCAAAGACCAGTAGCGTTTTTCTTTGGAATAACTGCCCTTGTGCTCACAGTGTCTTGTGAAACAGAGATAAGCCATCAATCCAAGCATGGAAAAGCACAGACTGGCTACTTGATTCATGCTGTCGGTATCGAAGACAGTACCCAACATAGCCGGACTGATATAGAAAAGAAGAGTAGCTGTGTTGACAGCTGTCCAACTTCGCTGCAGGCTACGAAGAAGAAAGGAAACAATAAAGGTATTGACGAGATGAAAGCTATAGACGATGATGTGATTGAGTAGAGGAAAAAGCTGACTGTGCATTTCCAGGTAATGTCCAAGCAAGGCATCAAAAGGGCGCCACCATGACCCAAAAGGAAAGAGGCGGTCATGGAGACTCTTGGGATAAGAAGCTGTGAAATAGGAAAAATCGTCGCCGATCGGCAAAATCTGCGCAACTATATATAAAACAAAAGGAGCTGTCAGCAAGAGCACTACGAGCAACCAATAAGGTCTTACCGACTGATAGATATTCTTTCGTAGGTTCATATCTTTCTTTTCGTATTAGTATCAGGCTCTATCATCTGACAATGGCTATTTTGCATACTACACCTTTCTCACTTTCGCTGGTTGCTACTTCTACCATATAGACGCCACTTGCCACACGCTTACCGTCTCGGTTGATGCCATACCATTTATATTCTCCATTGCTGGCAGTGCCCTCGTTGACCAGCACGCCGTTGCTCGTGACGATCTTCACGCTGGCGCCATTCTCCAGTCCGGTGATAGTGATGGCACCGGTATAGTCGGGCTTCACGGGATTGGGATAAGCCCAAACGTTGTCCTTTGTCATGCCATTGCTGGAATCGCTGATATTGCCAGTGTAAGAGCACAATCCCTGATCCGTACCGATGAAGAGTTCACCCGTAGCA
This sequence comes from Prevotella sp. UBA7764, assembly GCA_002481295.1. Taxonomy (GTDB): domain Bacteria; phylum Bacteroidota; class Bacteroidia; order Bacteroidales; family Bacteroidaceae; genus Prevotella; species Prevotella absiana. The sequence continues at coordinate 23,432 of DLDU01000012.1, forward strand.
TCGTTTATCGCCAAGGAGAGAATATTGTCAGACAGCAGCTTGCTGTTGGCTTTGGTGAAGTGAGCCAATGTCGTGATGTTGTCAGCAGCAATGAGATATAAGCCATTGCCGTTGGTACCGAACCACTTACGATTGTTCTTGTCCACCAATATAGCTCTGATGTCCACACCAGATAGCAAATAGTCGGCATAGTTAGTACCATCGTTGCGTGGCACCTTCACCTGCGTATAAACAGGACTAGAGGCTGTAATTTGGCCGGCATAAAGCAGAAAAGGTCCCTTTTCCGTTCCTACCCACATGTTGCCGTCAATGTCCTCCGTGATACAGTGTACATAATAGAGTGATGTTGTCGTTCCGTCTTCATTGGTATAAGGCTCTACATAGCTGTTGATCTTGTCAGACTCAGTCTGGTAGGCATAGAACGATGGCACGGTCCAGTGATCATTGACAAACCATACCAGGCCGCGACTGTCGGTCATCAGTCCTTTCAGCATGCCGAGACTCTGGGGTTGGGCAAACAGATATTTGAGTTTCATCAGTTCCTCATGAGGAAAAGACTTCCACTCGCCGTCTTTTGTGTATTCCAGAATCGACTGTGTGGGAGCCTGACTGTTCAGTGCCCAAAGATTGCCGTCCTTGTCATACATCACTCCATAAACCAACTCATAGTCCTTGCTTTTCTTATTGAAACTCTCGATGGGAGAATTCTGGTCGTTCCACAGCTTCACAAACTGTCCGTCACGAAACTCATAGAGTCCTTCACGCGATCCGGCCATCACATGAGTATTGTCCCGGGGATCAATATCCAGGCAGTAGATATCTTGATATTTGATTCCAGTCTTCGTCGCCATGTCGTCCTGAAAGAAAGACCACTCGTTGTTGCTCAGCACTTGTACGCATCCCGGATTGATTTCCACCGTACCATTGCAGCTGTAGAGTTTTCCATCGTGCATTTTTAGGAATCCAAAGTAATTGTATTTTGGTCCACCGGGTTGCAGTGTCTTGACGAGAGCCTTGAGATCTTCCGATACCGTGCCGGGCTTAGCCGTGTATTCCCCCACGTGCGTCCAGTTGGCTTTGTCGAGGAGATTGTCGGTCATTTTGCCGCGATAGAGTCCACGGGCAGCACTGGCGGCATAGAGATCGCCGTCCTTGACATAGGCGTAGTTGACCGAGAAGCCCAGTCTGTAGGTGTTGGTGACCTCAGCATCAGCCACGTTCAGCGCCACGATGCCAAAGGCAGTGGAGAGATACGCCATGCTGCCGTTGACATCCACACCGTTGACCGTCTTGGTGTCTGTGGTGGAATAGTTCTGATAGTCAGTCATGTTCACCACCTCACCGTTGGGCGCAAGCAAGTCGATGTTATAGTCGTCGTAGACGATGACCAGCCTTTTAGCCTTCTGTGACCAGCCAATGTGTGTGATACCGCAGTCGCTGAGTCCCGAGATCTTGTCGTAGGTTGTCAGGCTCTGGTCACTGCGGTCGTAGCTGTACAGGCCTCCCGAGGCCAGCACATAGATGGTCTTTCCCTCGCCCTCCACGATTTCGGTAGGATCGTAGTAGCTCAGGTAGGCTTTCCACTGAGCATGGAGCAGGAGTGGAAAGAACAGGATGAAAAGAAGCAGGCGATACTTGCTCATGGTGGAATCGGTTGAAGGGCGTTAAAGACAGACTCTATAGAAGCTATAGAGACTATAGAAGCTATAAAAACTATAGCCTCTATCTCTTCTATAAAAAACTATTATAGCATCTCACTCTTCAGATGCACGGCGAGCTGCTCGACTGCTTTAGCGCGATGCGAGATGGTGTTTTTGATCTCCTCGCCCAGCTCGGCGAAGCTCTTGTCATAGCCGTCGGGGATGAAGAGCGGGTCATAGCCAAAGCCCTCGGTGCCGTGCTTCTCAGTAGCGATGCGTCCGCGCACCTCACCCTCGAACTGATATTCGCGGCTGCACACCGGGTTGTCGCCCTCCATGGTGATCAGCGAGATGACCGTGCGGAAGCGCGCTTGGCGGTTGTCCTTACCGTCGAGCTCTCGCAGGAGTTTCGCCATGTTGGCCTCACTGTCGTGGTCTGTGCCTTCGGCATAGCGGGCGGAGTGCACGCCCGGCGCACCGCCGAGAGCCTCCACTTCCAGTCCTGTGTCGTCGGCGAAGCAGTTGAGATGATAGTGGTCAAAGATATACTCAGCCTTCTGATGGGCATTTTCCTCAAGCGTGTTGCCAGTCTCGGGAATGTCCTCATGGCATCCGATGTCACTGAGAGAGACGATCTCAAAGTCAGGACCGAGGATTTCACGTATCTCGCGCAGCTTATGCTGGTTGTTGGTAGCAAAAACGATTTTCATGCTTTATCTGTTTGGTTGTTATCCGCCTGGCCATTTTCGGCAGGCGGAATGTCGAAAAGATTCTGTTTATTCTTGAGTTTCTTAGGCACATTGACCTTAATGCGGTCGAAGCCCTCACCATACACACCGATGACCGAGCTCTGGCTGACGAAAGCCTGTGGGTCGATCATCTTGATGAGTCGGAAGATGGCGACGCTCTCGTTTTTCTTGGCAAGGATACAGAGCACCTTCATGTCCTGCCCCGTGTACCATCCGTGTCCGTCGAGGATCGTCACGCCGTGCTCCATCTGCGTGCCGATGGCGTTGGCGATCTCCTGATATTTCTTTGAGAAGATCATGAACTGTACACTCTGCCGCTGGATATTCATCACATGATCGAGCATGAAGTTCTCCACCACCATGGTACAGAAACCAAACACCACCTTGTGGGCGCGGTCGAGAAAGTCGCCGAATTGAGGGAAGAAGAAGCAGGAGCCGATGATACAGAAGTCCACTGCCATGAGCACCTGGCCCAGCGACACGTCGCGATATTTATTGACGCAGGCGGCAATGATGTCTGTTCCACCCGTCGACCCGTTGTTGAGGAAGACGATTGCCAAGGCCGATCCCGTGAAGCAACAGCCGATGAGCAGCGACATGAAATCCTGTCCCGGTCCGAGAATCTTGACATAGTGCCCCGCAGCATCCATCGGCATGAGCACCTGTGCGAACTTCAAGAGGAAGTACAGCGTGAAGATAGCATAGATCGTCTTCATCAAAAACTTCCATCCAAGAATCTTCAGTGCCACGACAAGCAGGGCGAGGTTGATGATCATGTAGGTGTTCTCAATCTTAAACCCCGTAGCGTAGTAGATGATAGCCGACATACCAGTCACGCCGCCCGTGACGATCTCGTAGGGCAGGAGAAAGATGGTGAAGGCAGCAGCATACAAGACGAGGCCAAGGGTTATGCCTACATAATCCTTAGCCTCGTTGTATATGATACGATGATCAATGGTCATAGACTATTTGATAACGATATTGATAATCTTCTTGGGCACGACGATGACCTTGACGATCTGCTTGCCATCGAGATACTTCTTGCTGCGCTCGTCGTCGAGGGTAGCCTGCTGGATATCGTCTTTAGAGGCATCGGCGGGGAACATCTTCTGATAGCGTGCCTTGCCGTTGAAGCTGACCGTCATCTGCAACTCATTGTCCTGCAGGTAAGCCTCGTTCCATTTGGGCCACTGTGCGTCGCATACCGAACCCTTCTCGCCCAGCTGATGCCACAGTTCCTCAGCGATATGGGGAGCGAAGGGAGCGATGAGGATGACCACGTCGCGAAGCATTTCACGGTTGTGACACTTCTGCTGACCGAGCTCGCTGACACAGATCATGAAGGCAGAGATGCTCGTGTTGTAGGAGAAAGCCTCGATGTCGCCGGTCACCTTCTTGATGAGCTTGTGCACACTCTTCAAGCTGTCCTTCGAAGGCTCGGCGTCGTCGACGAGCCATTTGTCGGTGCGGTTCTCCCAGAACAGGCTCCAGAGCTTCTTCAGGAAACGGAAGCAGCCGTCGATGCCATTGGTGTCCCAAGGCTTGCTGGCCTCAACCGGACCGAGGAACATCTCGTAGAGACGGAGCGTGTCGGCACCGTAGTCACGCACAATGTCGTCGGGGTTGACCACATTATACATTGACTTGGACATCTTCTCAATGGCCCAGCCGCAGACATATTTGCCGTCTTCAAGGATGAACTCGGCATTTTTGTACTCAGGGCTCCACTGCTTAAAGGCCTCTATGTCGAGGATATCGTTCTTTACGAGGTTGACCCATACGTGGATCGGGGTGACTTCCTTGTAGTTCTTGCGCAGGTTGTAGCTGACGAACACCGGTTTGTCGGCAGTGCTGAGCTCACCCACACGATAGACAAAGTTGCTTCGTCCCTGAATCATGCCTTGGTTGATGAGCTTCTGGAACGGCTCTTCCTCACAGCTCACGCCGTAGTCATAGAGGAACTTATTCCAGAAACGACTGTAGATCAGATGGCCGGTGGCGTGCTCCGTGCCGCCCACATAGAGATCGACATGGCGCCAGTATTCGTCAGCCTTCTTCGAGACGAGCTCCTCTTCGTTGTGGGGATCCATGTAGCGTAGGTAGTAAGCGCTGCTGCCCGCAAAGCCCGGCATGGTGTAAAGATCGAGCGGGAAGACAGTCTTCTGGTCGATCTTGGCGTTCTCCACCACCTGTTTGTTTACGGTATCCCATGCCCATTTCTTAGCACGGCCCAAAGGTGGCTCACCGCTCTCGGTAGGTTTATACTCTGATATCTCGGGCAACTCGATAGGCAGGCACTCTTCGGGCACCATGCGAGGGATGCCATTGTCGTAATAGACAGGGAAAGGCTCACCCCAATAGCGCTGGCGAGAGAAGATGGCGTCACGCAGACGGTAGTTGACCTTCACGCGTCCGATACCCTTCTCGGTGACGAATTTCTTCGTAGCGGCAATGGCTTCCTTCACGGTCAGACCGTTGAGCGAGAAGCCGTCGAGGCCCTGCTTACCCTCACACGGTGAGTTGGTGACGATGCCCTCCTTGGCGTCGAAGCTCTCCTCCGACACGTCGGCACCCTCGATGAGCGGGATGATAGGCAAATTGAAGTGCTTGGCGAAGGCATAGTCACGGCTGTCGTGAGCCGGCACCGCCATGATGGCACCCGTACCGTATCCGGCAAGCACATACTCCGAGACCCAGATAGGAATGGCATCGCCCGTAAGCGGGTTGATGGCGTAAGAGCCTGTGAACACACCCGTGACCTTGCGGTCGGACATACGCTCCAGCTCGGTGCGCTTCTTGACATAGTCGATATATTTGTCCACCTCGGCTTTCTGCCCCTCAGTAGTCACCTGGCTGACATAGTCAGACTCTGGGGCGAGTACCATAAACGTCACGCCGAACATGGTGTCGGCACGGGTGGTGAAGATCGTGAACTTCACGTCGGAGTCCTTCACCCGGAACTCTACCTCAGTACCTTCCGAGCGTCCGATCCAGTTTTTCTGCGTTTCCTTGATAGAGTCGCTCCACTGGATGGTGTCAAGACCGTCGAGCAAACGCTGGGCGTAAGCGGAGACACGCAGGCACCATTGGCTCATCTTCTTCTGTACCACGGGGAAGCCGCCGCGCACGCTGACGCCCTCTACTACCTCGTCGTTGGCCAGTACGGTGCCCAGTCCGGCGCACCAGTTGACCATCGTCTCACCCTTGTAGGCGATGCGGTAGTTCATCAGCGCGTCGCTCTTCTGCTTGTCGTCCATGGCATTCCACTCTTCAGCGGTGAAGCTGACGGTGTCGTCTCCCTGTGCCACGTTGAGTCCTTCCGTACCCTGCCGCTCGAGATGCGCGATAAGCTTGTCGATGGGTTGTGCCTTTTTCAGGTCGTTGTCATAGTAAGAGTTGAACATCTTCTCGAAAGCCCACTGTGTCCAGTGATAGTAATGCGGATCGCAGGTGCGCACCTCACGGTCCCAGTCAAAGCAGAAGCCGATCTTGTCGAGCTGCTCGCGGTAGCGGTTGATGTTCTGCTCGGTGGTGATGGCTGGGTGCTGACCGGTTTTGATGGCATACTGCTCGGCGGGCAGTCCGTAAGCGTCATATCCCATAGGATTGAGAACATTGAAGCCGTTGAGCCGCTTATAGCGTGCGTAGATGTCGCTGGCAATGTATCCCAACGGATGACCTACATGCAGTCCCGCGCCGGAAGGGTAAGGGAACATGTTGAGCACGTAGTATTTCGGACGGTTAGGGTCCTCTGTGACTTTGTAGGTCCGATGGTCGACCCACTCTTTCTGCCACTTTTTCTCAATCTCTCTGAAATTGTAGTCCATGTGTATATTATATCTTGTTTATTGTTTCTTTGGCTTACACCTTATTAAAATAAGGCATACTACATGCAAAGTTACACAAATCAATCCACAAAACAAAATCAAAGGTGCAAAATGTGAGGCAGGAACAAGAAATGAGAAAAGCCGCAGGTTGTCTATGACAAAATAGGATACTGATAAACAACCACTTATCCTTTGGTATAGATTTTATCTATGATGCGATAGACGTTGTCTGTTGCCATCATCAAGGAATATCCATAACTTTGCATCAGAAAACAAGAAAACACTTCACAACATCACAAACAAAAGAGTTTTTCCTCACAACAACACAACACAAAATAAATAAAAAACAAGAGATTATGGAAACGATCATCAATCAGCACGCACCCGAGTTCACCGTTCAGGCCTTCCAAAACGGCAGTTTCAAAACCGTCAGCAACAAGGACATCGAAGGCAAGTGGGCTCTGTTCTTCTTCTATCCTGCCGACTTCACCTTTGTATGCCCTACCGAGCTGGAGGACCTTCAGAGCAAATACGATGAGCTCAAGACCATGGGCGTAGAGGTCTTCTCAGTGAGCACCGATAGCCATTTCGTCCACAAGGCATGGCACGACACCTCTGACCGCATTGCCAAATTGCAGTATGCTATGCTCGCTGACCCGCTCGCTGTGCTCTCCCGTGGCTTCGGCGTATACAAGGAGGATGAGGGCGTGGCTTACCGTGGCACCTTTCTCGTCAACCCAGAAGGACTGATCAAACTGGCTGAGATTCAGGACAACAGCATCGGCCGCAACGCCAACGAACTCGTCCGCAAGGTGAAGGCCGCACAGTATGTAGCTTCGCACAACGGTGAGGTTTGCCCCGCCAAGTGGCACGAGGGTGCAGAGACGCTCAAGCCCAGCATCGACCTCGTAGGCAAGCTCTAAGGAGCACCACTGCTTTTTAGCAAAACATTACGACTGCACGAAGTGCACAACTCTATAATTCCTACAATTTCAACTTATGCTCGATCTTAATGTTATCACTCAAGTGAAAAACGTGCTGGCCCATCTCAGTGCTCATTTCACATTTGTCGTAGAGCGCGACGACAGCGATGCCGACGCCACTCATTTCGGTCAATTTGTAGAGGATGTGGCTTCGTGCAGTTCACATATCACTGTAGAATACCGCAGCGGCAAGGCGTTTCGCTTCTACATTCTTCGCGACGGTCAGCACACGGGCATCGCGTTCCGGGGCATCCCCAACGGACATGAGTTCACCTCGCTGTTGCTGGCACTGCTCAACGCTGATGGACAGGGGCGCAATCTGCCCGACAACCGTCTGCGCCAACGCATCGCGTCGCTGCAAGGCAACATCAGACTGACAACCTACGTGTCGCTGACGTGTACCAACTGTCCCGACGTGGTGCAAGCTCTCAACGTCATGGCACTGCTCAATCCGAATGTCTCTCACGAGATGGTCGACGGGGCACTTGCGCAGCAGGAAGTCAACGAGCTCAACATCCAGGCGGTGCCCGCAGTGTATGTCAACGGTGAGTTGCTACATGTGGGTCGCGGTGAGCTCGGCACACTGCTCAACGAACTGGAGGACCATCTCGGCACCGACAGCAGCGCAGTACACGAGGCTGTGGAGCGTCGCTACGATATTGTGGTACTCGGCGGTGGTCCGGCAGGAGCAACCGCAGCCATCTACGCTGCCCGAAAAGGGCAGAGAGTCGCCGTCGTGGCCCAGCGCATTGGCGGTCAGGTCAACGACACGACGGGCATCGAGAACATCATCTCTGTGCCAAAGACCACCGGCGCGCAGTTGGCCGCCGACCTTTCCAAGCACTTGGAGGCTTATCCCATAGACACATACACCAACCGCAGGATCACACATGTGGACTTTTCAGAAAAGGACAAACGGGTAGAGGTGAGAGGAGGAGAATCATTCATCGCCCCGCGTGTGATCATTGCCACGGGTGCCGGATGGCGCCGTTTGGGACTGACAGGTGAGGACAAGCTCATTGGTCACGGCATTCATTTCTGCCCTCACTGCGACGGGCCTTTCTACAAAGGCAAGCACGTGGCAGTCATCGGCGGCGGAAACAGTGGCGTGGAAGCAGCCATCGACCTGGCCGGAATCTGCGATCATGTGACCGTGCTGGAGTTTGGCTCTCAGATGCGCGCCGACAAGGTGTTGCAGCAAAAGCTGCGCGCACTGCACAATGTCGACATCCATTTCCGCAGTCAGACCGTCGGTCTCTCGGAGCAGAACGGACGCCTCAACGGCATCGACGTGCGTGATCTCGACAAGGACGAGATGCGGCACATCAGTCTCGACGGTGTGTTTGTGCAGATAGGTCTGCAGCCCAACAGCGACATCTTTAAAGGTCATGTCGATCTCACCCCGCGCGGTGAGATCATCATCGACGACCGCAACCACACGTCGGCAGCAGGCGTATATGCAGCAGGCGACGTGTCGACCGTGCCGTTCAAGCAGATCATGATTGCCATGGGCGAAGGAGCCAAGGCTGCCCTCGCCGCCTTTGAAGACAGCCTCTATCAAAATTAAAGGGGACACCCCCTACAATGAGGACTGCCTCTATCAGAAAGTGTAGTTTTTAGTTCGGTTTTATAGCGTAGAAGGACGGAGCCGCCTGACGGTGATTCCGTCCTTTTTTCCTGCCACATAGACAAAAGGACCATTGCCGTCGTGCATGAGTTTGTCGACAAAGAGCGGCTCGTGGCTCAGAAACAAAGAGCAAAAGAAGGTGTCACCCACGCTGAGCTTGGTGTTCTGAGCCTCCACGACGCGGAAGCGTCCGCCGCCAAGATACTCTATCCGACAAAGGCGGTTGGGCAGCCAGCTGAGCTCCAGCAGGTCGCTGACAGCGAGATCCTCACACGAGACTTTGTCGCAGAGGGTGATGTCGCTCTGCACATCGGCATGCTCATTATCGACTTTGAAGGCCTCGTAGTCGCGATAGCCCAGAAAGCGGGCAAGTACGTCAAGAGTGTAGGAGCGTGGCGAGGAGACACTGTCAATATAACCCCACAAGCGCTTCAAGGTAGAAGGGCTGACCATTTCCTCGGTTTTGAAAAAGATCTGCTGGCTGAGCTTGTCGAAATCCTTGGGCGAGTCATAGTGCTGGCCCGTGACTTCTTCTATGCGTTGGATGAGTATTTTTTCTTTCATATTAGGGCTGTGTTGTTGTTTCGTAAGCTTGTTTTCAATTCCGCCCCATGGTCCTTCATGCGCAGACTTGCTATTCCACAGACCGATGGAGCCATACAAAAATACAAATATTCCTTGAAATAAACCCTGTTTTCCCTAATTTTTCGATTCCTCATAATGCTTTTACAGACGCCCATCGGCTCTTATTTACATCAAAGTTAATTACAAAACTTATACATCGCGGACTTGCAATCTGGAGAAACCATCAAGAGAGGATGAAGAAAAAAACGGGGAAAAACACTCAGATTTGAAGCCTCTCACTGTCATATCACTGATTTCACCTTATCATCTCACTGATTTTACCTTGTCATCTCACTGATTTTACCATGAGAAATCAGTGAGATGACAGCATGAAAAAGGTACTTTGACAGAGATTTCTATCATTTTTTCAATGCCAAAATTGCACTAAGAATTCATCAAAAACAGCCTACAAGTGTAGTTCGTTAATTATCAGACAGTTACGAAAACATCCCAAAATTCGCATTTTTCAAGGCAAAGTATGGTTTGCTTCAGAAAATCGCCTGTATGAGGGCGGAAAATTATCAGTTTATCCAACAAAAAATTGCTTTCAAACCTCGACGAACTTTCTTGGTCGTGTAGTGCGCAAGGCATCGAACATAGCTGGCTTCAAATCACTCTACCTTTTCGAGAAGTTGGTATCTCTCGTATTTCTTATCGAGTAACACCAGCTTCATGGGCTGCATGGAATAAGCCAGTGAAGTGTCATTAACAGCAATATGCCATACCAAAATAAGGCACTTATCGCCGCTGCGCTTGATACGTCGGAGCGAGATATTGGTAAGATGGTTGGTGACGGGCAGTACTTTCGCTACGACAAAATGCTTGCTGAAGTCTATCTTTGTCGGCTCACCACCCTTACCCATAAAGGCGGCCTCACCAAAATATTGCTCCAACTCGGCCTGGCTGCGGATGATCAGCAGGTCAGCGGGTTGCTTGGCATCGTTGCGAAAGAAATAGTTGCGGGCTTCACTATAGTTGACGGCACGGTTGCCGGTAGCGCAAGACGCCGTGAGCAAGCCTGAGGCAAGGAGAAACATCAATGGACAGTGTCTCATGTCATTTCTGCTGCAAGAGCAGGTGTTTGGCAAATTCCCACACTACAATGCCCGCCGTGACGCTGACATTCAAACTGTGCTTGGTGCCGAACTGAGGTATTTCCAGACAGCCGTCGCTCATGTCCACTACACTTTGCAACACGCCTTTGACCTCATTGCCAAAGACGACAGCATAGCGCTGCCCCACACCTTTGTCGCGCAACGCAGCCAAGGACTCGCCAAGATGCTGTAGCTTGGTACTGCCCTCCACCTGCTCGATGCTGTAGACAAAATAGCCCTCACGCTGGAGTTCTGCCACGGCATCCTCGGTATTCTTGAAGTATTTCCAGTCGACACTATCCTCTCCGCCGAGTGCCGTCTTATGGATTTCAGCATTAGGCGGACAAGCAGTGATGCCGCAAAGACATACGGCTTCCACACGAAACGCGTCGCACGAGCGAAACACCGAGCCGACGTTGTAGAGCGACCGCACGTTGTCGAGCACAACCACCAGCGGCAACTTCTTGGCTTCCTTAAACTCTTCCACCGTGAGGCGGTGCATCTCTATGGTTCTGAGCTTATGCATTTTCCTTCATGTTATACGCCAGCGCATACGCCTTGATCTGCTTCACCATAGCCAACAGACCATTGGAGCGGGTGGGAGAAAGGTGATCGCGCAGCCCTATCTTGTCGATGAAATAAAGATCGGCGTCGAGAATCTCTTTCGGCGTGTGGCCGCTGATCACTTGAATGAGCAGGGCGATGATGCCCTTGACGATGAGCGCATCGCTGTCAGCGGTGAACACGAGCTTGCCGTCGACAAAGTCGCATTGCAGCCACACACGGCTCTGACAACCGTCGATGAGGTTTTGCTCGGTCTTGTATTTCTCATCGAGCGGCTTGAGCTCATTGCCCAGGTCGATGAGCATCTGATATTTATCCATCCAGTCGTCGAAGTCGCTGAACTCCTCCACGACTTCGTCCTGCAGTTCATTAATCGTCTTCATATTCTACTTTCTCCAACTTAAAGAATTTATCGTTTGGTCTGACCTTTCCCTTCACGGGGATGGAAACCAGCCATCCCTGCTCGGCCCGCCTGACAGGCTTGAGGTCGTAGCGGATCTCGGTACAGTCGAGATACATTGCGCCGGTGGTGTTGCCGGTGATGAGCAACTTGTCGCCCACTTCAAAGGGAGCAGCCTCAACGGCAATCTCCGCCACGTTGAGTTTCGAGAAATATTTCGTCACCTTGCCCACGAGACGCTTGCGCTCCGTGGCGAGCGAGCCGTAGTGCTTGTTCCACTCGCCCATTGTCTGTCCCTGGTAATAGCCGTCCCAGAATCCGCGGTTGAAGACAGTGGCAAGCCGCTCGTCCCATGCGTCCTTCTTCTCTTCGGTAAACGTGCCGTCGAGCACCGCTTTCAGAGCCTCTTTATAGCAGGTCACCACGGTATAGACATATTCTGGTCCACGCGCACGTCCCTCGATTTTGAAGACGCGCACACCGGCCTTCATCATCTTGTCGAGGAAGCGGATGGTCTTCAGATCCTTGGGACTCATCACGTATTTGTTGTCGATCTCAAGCTGATTGCCCGTCTCGGCATCGGTGACGATATAAGAGCGACGGCAGATCTGCACACACTGGCCACGGTTGGCGGAGCGGTCGGCAGCGGCCAGACTCATGTAGCACTTGCCCGAGACCGCCATGCACAAGGCACCATGGCAGAACATCTCTATGCGCACCGGCTTACCGGCAGGGCCGCAGATCTGTTGCCGCTCTATCTCATCGTGGATGTGGCTCACCTGCTTCATGTTCAGTTCACGGGCCAGCACGCTGACGTCGGCAAACTGAGCATAGAACTTCAGTGCCTCCACATTGCTGATGTTGAGCTGAGTGGAGAGGTGCACCTCCATGCCTACTTGGCGGCAATAGACCATCACGGCGACATCGGAGGCGATGACAGCCGAAATGCCGGCCTCACGGGCTGCGTCGATGATGGTGTGCATCGTGGCCATGTCCTCGTCATAGATGATGGTGTTGACGGTGAGATAGGTCTTCACGCCATGCTCGTTGCAGATGCGCGCGATGTCGTGAAGATCGCTGATGTCGAAATGATTGGCACTGTGCGACCGCATGTTCAGTTGCCCGATACCAAAGTACACCGAGTCGGCGCCTGCCTGCAGGGCTGCGGCGAGCGACTCACGTGAGCCCACGGGGGCCATAATCTCAAAATCCTCTATTTTCGCATTCATAGTGCAAAGGTAATCAAATAATTGCTTATCTTTGCACTTGCAATGAAGAAATTAGTTTTTGGCCTCCTGGGCCTTGTGATGATCATCAGCTGCGGACGTCCTCAGAGCCGCAAGCCGGTGAGGAGTGAGTTCTGCAATGACGTGGTCATCAAGACGACACCGGTCCTCGACCAAGGCCGCAGTCCGCTGTGCTGGGCTTATGCCATGCTGGCGACCATCGAGTCGGAGCATCTCATGCAGGGCGACTCGGTGCATCTCTCCGTCGACTATCTGGGCAGGATGCTGCTCAAGGACGAGGCGATGCATTACTATTTCAACCGCAGCGATGGCCGCATCTCTCTGCGCGGCATGGCCTCGATGGTCTTTGATCTCATGGCGATGTACGGCATGCTGCCCTACGACAGCTATTATAATAATGTGTCGGTCGACTATCCAGTCGTTGCCCGCACAGTGCAGCAGATTGCACGGGCAAGCACTTCTCTCGGCATGCTCAACGGTCGCGTCGACAAGGCACTCAACGAGCACATCGGCTATCTGCCTGGCACCATCATGATGTTGGGAGCCCGCTACACGCCCCTGGAGTTTGCCCATAGCGTATGCCGTCCCGAGGAATATCTCTCGCTGACGAGCTTCTCCCATCATCCTTTCGGCAAGCCGTTCATCTTGGAAGTCCCCGACAATCAGATGCGTGACTATTTCCTCAACGTGCCTATCGACTCGCTCATGCATACCATCGTCCATGCACTCAAGCAGGGGCATCCCGTCTGCTGGGAAGGCGACATCAGCGAGCCGGGCTTTGACTTTCAGCGCGGCGTCGCCGTACTGCAAAACGGCAAGGCCGACTATGACCAGTTCGACCGGCAGCGCGCCTTCGAGACCTTCCGCACCACCGACGACCATTGCATGGAGCTCTGCGGACTGGCCCATGACCGGCAAGGCCACCGCTTCTTCATCGCAAAAAGCTCATGGGGCAACGGAAACCGATTCGACGGGTTCATGTATCTCAGCTATCAGTACGTCAAACTCAAAACTATTGCTGTATATCTCAGCAAGGAGGCAATGGGGAAAATGGCTTGTTAGCATGATGGAGAGAAGTCGCTTTAAGCCTATTGTCATCATTCTGTGTAGCTCCGTCTTGTTTTTCTGTGCCCATCTTGGAGACCCCTTCTTAAGAGTAGACACGTTTATCTTTGCAATACCTCTATGTTATCTGTTCATCAGATACCATGATGTGAGATATTGCTTCATCGCCCATGCCGTCTGCAATTTGACAGGAATAGCTTTCCCATTCCTCGTCCAATGGTAATCATTAAGATCAAGATTTAATATCTGTATATGAACACACATAAGAAACAAGATGAACTTCTATGAATGGATATTTTTTTTCTTCATAGGTATCGTCTGCTTTCTGTTCATCATGGGCTTCTTCGAAGCCATCTTGATGATGGATTACACCATCTATGCAAAGATTCCAATTACGCTGGGTGCTTGTTGGGTGCTGTTGCTTTCGTTCAGGAAGTTTCTCGTGCTGTATACCAGAGTCAAAGCCAAGATATCTGCCACACCGCAACATGATGTCAAGATGCTGTTGATAGGATGGGGAGTGTCAGTTCTGTTTTTTGGAACCATCATGGCGAGCTTATACTGCCTGCATGTCTATCAGCCGCAGAAGATCAACTGCGACATACAGAACCAACTTTACGGCTGGCTGTTGTTTGCTGTCGTCGGCATTGGTGAGGAGATCATCTGCCGAGGAATCGCCTTCAGACTGCTTTGTGACAGAATAGGCATGACTTGGGCCTTGATCCTTTCTGCC
>DLDU01000012.1:38077-55712 GCA_002481295.1 Prevotella sp. UBA7764
TGTCTATCATCAATCGCTATGGGCACCGATAGGGATGCACTGGGCCTGGAACTATCTTGAAGGATACGTTTTCGGCTGTCCGGTTTCCGGGGCGTTTATCCAGCATCCCATTATCATGTCACGTCTCGTCGGTCCGACATGGCTGACAGGCGGTTCCTTTGGCCCCGAAGCTTCCGTCATCGCTATATTAATAGGTGGGGCCATCTCCCTATACTATACGCTAAAGCTAAAGCAAAAACGCCGCAATCAAACCACGGCATAAAATAATAAGTTCTATCGCAACAGAGTTCGCTACATTTGCTTGCATAAAGAGGAAAGATTACAGAACGTGAAGATCTCCCTAAATATAAATGAATAAAGAAAACAGATAAAAACAACAACAAGACAACAGATGAATAGGAACAATATCTTTTGGCAGCGATTTAGTATTGCTTTTAAGTGCGCTTTTTGGACCGGTGTCTGTAGTGGAGCTGTCGGTGCTGTTATTGCTATTTTGAAATAAGTAGAGTACCTACGACCGAGCAGTTTAAAAATGGTAGAATTAATAAAAAAGAAATGAGAACCACTTTTGGCTGTGACTTCATTAACGTGATTACCACGAAAGGCATCAAAGAGAAATTGCTCAAAATGACATCAGTCAGTCGCTAAGGGGGATTTGTTACATATTCTGAGTTGATGCTTTGTTAAACATAAATTATGAATCCTCTTACATAAAAAACGGGAGATCCGACTTGTGGGTCTCCTTTTTTTTATGTAAGTTTGCAAATAGAATAAAAAACGAATCAACGATGGTAAAGTATCCAGTAGGCATACAGAGTTTTGAGAAACTACGCACCGGCGGGTTTCTCTATGTCGACAAGACGCGGCTGATGTACGATGCCGCGCAGAACAACTTTGTGTTTCTCTCGCGTCCCCGCCGCTTTGGCAAGTCACTTCTCATCAGTACCTTCAAGGCTTATTTCAGTGGACAGAAAGAACTCTTCAAGGGATTGGAGGTGGAGCAACTGGAGACAGAATGGAAACAATATCCCGTGCTCCACTTCAGCCTGGCCTCGGCAAAGAGGGGGACGATAGAGGACTTGGATGCCATCATCTCGATGCAGTTGGACTGGGCAGAGAAAGAAAATGATGTTTCAACCGATAAGACCAACATCACAACGAGGATGACCTCCTTGGTGAAAAACATCTATGCCAAGACGGGCAACAAGGTTGTCATCCTCATTGACGAGTATGATGCGCCCCTGCTCACGGTGCTCCACGACAAAGAGCGGCTCGAAATCATGCGCACCGAATTGCAGTCGTTCTATTCGCCACTGAAGGATCTCGACCCTTATCTGCGCTTTGTCTTCATCACGGGCATCAGCAAGTTCCCACAGCTGAGTATCTTCTCTCAACTCAACAATCTGGTGAACATCTCCATGGCTCCCCACTATGCCACCATCTGCGGCATCACCGAACAGGAGCTCAGAGACAATTTCGCGGAAGGCATCCATCAGCTCAGTCTTACCTACAAGACGACGGACGAGAAGATATTTGCTGAGATGAAACGACGCTACGACGGTTACCACTTCACAGAAAACAGTGAAGGTGTCTACAATCCTTTCTGTTTGCTATATGCCATCACGATGGACAAAATCGACAACTACTGGTTTGGCACCGGCACACCGACCTTCCTGATCAACATGCTGAAGAAGTTCCACACCGACATCACGCAGTTGGAGGGCAGCGAGGCTATAGCGGAAGAGTTTGACGCTCCCACGGAGGACATGCACTCCGTGCTACCGCTGTTCTATCAGAGCGGCTATCTCACCATCAAGGCCTATGACCCGATCCTCAACCTCTACACGCTCGGCTACCCCAACGAAGAGGTGAAGGTGGGCATGATGCGCACGCTCGTACCTTATTATCTATGCCGCGACACCAACCTCACGACGATCACCGTGGGTAAGATATACCTGGCATTGCGCAAGGACAACATCGACGAGGCCCTGCGCATCGCACGCTCGTTCCTTGCCGGCATCCCTTACGAGGAGGGTACGCTCAAGGACGCACCCGCACGGGAAAGCCATTTCACCGCCATGCTCTACGTGATGTTCTCGTTCCTCAACCTCTATGTTTATGCTCAAGTGCGCACCGCAAAAGGCCGTATGGACATTCTGCTTAAGACCGACAGTCACATCTATGTCATGGAACTGAAGATGGACGGCAACGTCGACAACGCATTGAAGCAGATCGACGACCGCGGATATGCTATCCCTTACGAGGCCGACGGCCGCAAAATCGTGAAGGTGGGCATTAACTTCTCATCGGAGGAGCGAACCATCAACGACTGGAAGATTGTAGAACTATGAAGAAACTCTTGACCATCCTCGGCCCCACAGCAACGGGCAAAACCGACCTC
Source organism: Prevotella sp. UBA7764 (assembly GCA_002481295.1). Taxonomy (GTDB): domain Bacteria; phylum Bacteroidota; class Bacteroidia; order Bacteroidales; family Bacteroidaceae; genus Prevotella; species Prevotella absiana. Next base: position 40,479 of record DLDU01000012.1, read on the forward strand.
GCCGCACACGTGGCACACGTGCTCGGAGGCGAGATACTCTCCGGCGACTCTCGTCAGGTCTATCGCGGCATGGACATCGGCACGGGCAAGGACCTCGAAGACTATGTCGTCGACGGTCAGCCGGTGCCCTATCATCTCATCGACATCGCGGAACCGGGAACGAAATACAATCTGTTTCAGTATCAGCAGGACTTCCACCGCGCCTACGACGACATCCAGCGGCGGGGTGCGCTGCCTATCCTCTGCGGTGGCACCGGCCTGTATATCGAGGCGGTGCTCAAGGGCTATGCGCTCTCTCCCGTACCGCAGAACCCGGAACTGCGGCAGCGCTTAGAGAGCAAGAATCTCGACGAACTGACCGACATGCTCGTGAAACTGAAACAGCAGACGGGCTCTACGATGCACAACAAAACCGACGTAGATTCGTGCCAACGCGCTATCCGTGCCATAGAGATCGAGACCTACAACCTCGAGCATCCCACCGAGCTGCGGCAGATGCCGCCCATCGACAGCGTTGTCATCGGCGTGGCCATTGACCGCGACGAGCGCCGCCGCCGCATCACCGCCCGTCTGCATCAGCGTCTCGACCACGGCATGGTGGAGGAGATGCGCCGTCTGCTCGACAGCGGCATCAAGGCCGAAGACCTCACCTACTACGGACTGGAATATAAATACGTCACTGAGTACGTCATCGGAAAGCTCAGCTACGACGAGATGGTGCGCCAACTGGAGATTGCCATCCACCAGTTTGCCAAGCGCCAGATGACGTGGTTCCGCGGCATGGAGCGCCGTGGCACCCTCATCAATTGGGTTGACGCCATGCTGCCGATGGAGGAAAAGGTGAAGAGGGTAGAGGAGATCTATCAATCAGCCAACCAATGAATGCACTGCGTCACCCAACACACTCACTTAGAAACAAACGATCCATTCATCTGTAAAGGCTAACGTTCTGCTACGCAGAATAGAAAATATCAACGAATATCCCGAATATTTAATTTCGCTATATTCGTTGATATTCTTTATGCCATCAATGATGGTGCGTTGAAGGAAACGTGATATTATACTTGCAGTCTTTCCTTGCGCTTTTAGGAAAAATGTGATATGAGAGCTGTCTTATTCAAGAATAGGAGAATCAGAGAATAGTGATGACGATGCAATTCCCAAATTCTCCAATTCTTGAATACAGAGAACTAAACAAGCACTTAGCTGTTTATAACTGAACAAAGCACAGCGCTACTTGAGCAGGAACACGGCGGCAGAGACAGGGCCGAGGGAGACGACATCACTGCTCTTTCCTGCCTTGTAAGCAGCCTTACCCGTAGCGATCAGCGTCTGTGGCTTATAGGCGCCGCCCTTCACCGTGCCCTGCTCCAGAAAACTGTTGTCTGTCGGAGCCTCCAGTCCGAGCCGTGGCAGAGAAGCCTTCACAGCCTTGCCACTGGGGTTGAGTGCTACGATGCAGGTCTGCCCGCCCATCGTCCGCTGGTAGACCATCGGGTAGGGCTGTTTCAGATTGCTGACGAGTTTCCAGTCTGCAAGGTTGCCGAGTGCCGGTGTAGCGTGGCGCAGCTTCACGAGGCGGCGCGTATAGTTGAGTATGGAGTTGGGATCTTTTTCCTCAGCGGCCACAGTGATCTTTCCGCCATCGGTGGCTACAGGCAGATAGAGTTTGTCGGGCGCACAGGTTGAGAAGCCTGCGGTAGCACCCGGAGCCCACTGCATCGGCGTGCGCGTACCGGCACGCTCGTTTGATCCCTCCTTGCTCGGCAGATTCATCTCGTACTTCATGCCAATCTCATCACCATAATAGATAAACGGCACACCAGGCATGGTGAGGAAGAAGGTCATCGCCACCTTGAGCTGATCGGGCGTATTGCGCGTACCGATATTCGGTCGCTGGTAGTCGTGGTTGGCCGACGGGATGGCGATATAGCCCTTGTCGCGCGTGCCGAAATAGGAATGGGAGTAGTTCTTGACGAATTCGTCAAGCGTCCCCTTCCCCTCTTTGTCGAAATAGCAATACTTATATGCCGTCTGCTTATTGTCCCACGGCTGTATCTTTCCCCACGGCGTGTTACGGGCAAAGAAGAGCGAGCCATAGCCGGGCACGCCAAAGTGAATCATGAAGTCGATGTTGAATCCGGCCGGTATCGCCACGGTAGGGTCGGCCCATTCCGAGATAAGCACACACTGAGGATAGTTTTTATCCTTCCAGGCACGCATCTCGTTCCACAGTTTCGACGTTTCCACCTTACCGGGATCGTTCTTAACGAGCGATGCCGCCATGTCCACGCGGAAGCCATCAACACCCTTGTCGAACCAAAACGCCATGATGTTTCTCAGTTCACGGCGCAAAGCCTGCGGGCCCGGCGCGGTGACAGGCTGCTCCCATTGATGGTTAGGATCAGGATGAGCAAAGCCATAGTTGAGCGCAGGCTGGCACTCAAAGAAGTTCTTCTCATAGTATTTTCCGCGTGGCGCGTTGATTTCCACATATCGTCCAAGCGTAGACGACTCAGGGTTAGGCTCCTTGTGTCGCGCGACGATGTCGGCCTTGTCTTTGTCGCTGATATCGTCCGTCCATATATAATAGTCGGCATAGCGCCCGTTGCGGTCACCGTTGGCACTCTCCCGGAACCATTGACTCTTCACGCTGGAGTGCCCTGCCACGAGGTCAAGACACACCTTGATGCCACGCTTGTGGGCTTCGTTGACGAGTGTGACCAGATCGGTGTTGGTACCGAAGCGTGGATCGATCTTGTAGAAATCAATGACATCGTAGCCGCCGTCAAACCATCCCGACTCAAAGCAGGGGTTGATCCACAGAGCATTGACACCTAGGCTTTTGATATAGTCGAGTTTGGAGGTGATGCCGGGCAGGTCTCCGATGCCGTTGCCGTCGGAGTCCATATACGACGAGGGATAGATTTGGTAGAACACAGCATCATGGAGCCATTGTGGTCCGCGCGCGTCGGTGGTCTGTGCCGAAGCCGTTGTGAGCGATAATGCCATGACAGTTGAAAGCAATAGTTTGTTCATAGTGTATGTATTAATGGTAGGAACGATCGTGAAAGAAACAGTTCCGTCCCCGCACCCTGCTGCGGCGGGGAGGGGGACGGATAGATAACGAAACAGCAGGTGGATTTCGTATCTGATCAGGCTCTCTTACTTACTTTTTATATCCCGGATTCTGTTTCAAGTTCTTGTTGAGGTTGAGCACAGAGTAGGGGATAGGATAGACGACGGTGTAGCCAGTCTTGTCGTCGTTGTAGTCACCGGCCAATGAGCTGTGTGCCACACCGGAATAGCGGTCCACGGTAGGCTCAGTGAAGGTACAGAAACGTACCTGGTCCTGACGCCGCGTGCCTTCCCAAGCGAGCTCGATCATGCGCTCATCAAGGATGTCGTTCAAGGAGAGCGACGTGCGCGGCGTTGCCTTGGCGCGGTTGCGTATCTCGTTGACGAGGGAGAGCGCCCCCGCCTTGTCACCGAGTCGGTATTCAGCTTCTGCCTTGAGCAGCAGGGCATCGCCATAACGCCAGATGACGAGGTCGTTGTTGTTCTGTCCTTGCGTGGAGGCCGTGCCGTCGTACTCATATTTCTTAAAGCGGGCACCGGCGCACTTCACGTCGTGCGGATTGGCATCGTTGCCAAAATTGACGACAGCCTTGAGAGGCTCATACTCCAGCGGTGTCTGTGTGGCACCGTCGCTGAGCGATCCTGTGTGCTGCTCCTTTTCGAAGTCGCGGTCGCACCAGTAGTTGAGTCTCAGGCGCGGATCCTCGTTGGCAGTGCCATAGCCCATGACCTGCATGGCGCGCACCGTGGCGCATGCACCGTTCCAACCAGAGTATCCGATAGCCGACGCATGGTTGTAGTGGAGTGAGCGCATAAGGTTGTAATCCGTGATCTTATAGGTCTTGTCGTCGTTGGGGCGCACGAAGATGTTCTCAGTAGAACTCTCGTTGGCCTTGACGAAGTTGTCGGCATAGTTGGCTGTAAGGCTGTATCCTGCGGCCTGAATCTTATCGACACAGTATTTCACCGTCTCCCAGCAGTTGCGCTGAGTACCGTCGACGGTCATCATGATGGTCTTGCCCTTGTCAGAGACGGCCTGTCCGAGCGTCTCATCGGCTTTTGCCTGCTTGCTGAGATCCGTTCCGACAAAAGCCTGATAGCTCGACGCTGAAGTGTCGTCGATGGTGTAGACGGGAGCGTTGATGGCGCACTTGGCGAGGCACATGTAAGCCACGGCCTTGGTCACGCGACCGTAGTATTCGCCAGTGCTCTGGCTGTGACCGTCACCGAGGTCGGGCAGGGCTGCCTCTAACTCAGAGGTGACGAACTTAAAGACATCGCTGCGGTTGCTCTGCTTCACGTCGCTGGTCGACTGCTTGGAGCTGGTCACGACAGGCACCTGGGCAAAGAGGTCCATGGCATTGTAGTAGTAGATGGCACGCAGAGCACGGAGCTCAGAGACATAGGCCTTGTAGTCGGGGTGCTCCTCCAAGAAAGGTGTGAGCTTGTCGATGCTGGTATTGCACAGACCGATGATCTTGAAAAGATGGTTCCACACGGTAGCGTAGGTGTCGACTGACGACTCGAAGTTGTGGAGGAACATATTCTGCCACTTGCCGCCGTCGACCCAGTCGCCCTGTCGTCCGGGCAGCATGGTAGCATCGGACATAAACTCCTGCAAGGTGTGGACACAATCGGTACCGCCGTAGAGGCCGTCGCCGATGGCCGAGTAGACGTTGGCCACAGAGTTGACATAGGTAAGGGTGGAGTTTTTGAAGGCTTCTTCCTCGCTGAACTGGCTCTTGGGGTTCTCGTCGAGCGAGCATCCTGACAGCAGAGCTGCGGAGAGCAGCGCGACACCGAAAATATATTTTTTCATGGTAATATAGTCTTTAAAGGTTTAGAAAGTGATGCCCACATTGAACGAGAAGGTGCGTGTGAGCGGGTAGATACGCTTATCGTCGACACCGAGTGTGCCATACTGTGTGGTGCCCTCAGCCTGCTGGATGAGCGAGGCGGAGTTGATCATAGGTGTCAGACCATTGTAGCCGGTGATCGTGCAAACGTTGTTGACGGCGAGTCCGAGCTTGATGTTCTGGATGTACTTGGTCTTGAGCTGCTTCTGCGTAAGGTTGTAGCTGAGCTGCACATACTCGAAGTTGACATAGTCGCCCTTCTCCAGCCAGTAGTCGGAGATAACCTTGTCCTTGATGCCCTTGGCAGGCGCGTCCTCAAGCACGTTGTAGGTCGGGAAGTTGGAGAGGTCGCTGTAGGTCATCGAGGTACCGTTGTAGATCTTGTGGCCAAAGGCACCGTTGAACTGCATGGCGAGGTTCCAGTTCTTATAAGTGAAGTTGAAATCCCATCCGAGATAAGCCTTCGGGATGGCCTGACCGCAGACCTGGCGGTCGCCGGAGTCGCCGGTGTCGATGGTTCCGTTATTGTCGAGATCAGCGATGATGTACTTACCGTCCTTGTCGATACCCTCGCAGTGAGGCAGATAGAACACGCCGATGGGCTGTCCCTCCATGAGATAGGTGACACCATAGTTCTGTGTCAGACCGGCGGCATTGATGCGTGCCACCATGATATGCTCCGAGGTGGTGAGCTGCTGGCCCTTATAGGTACCGGAGAGCGAGTTGAGCTTGTTGCTCTGGAAGCTGAGGTTAAGGCCGGAGTTGAATGTAAAGTCCTTGGTGCGGACGATGTCGCCACGGATGCCAATCTCAAAGCCGTGGTTGGTCATCTCGCCCATGTTGGCCAGCAGATTCTCGTAGGTGAACGGCGGCACAGGCACGGTGTAGGTGTAGAGCAGGTCCTTGGTCTTGGAGGTGTACCAGTCGAGGGTGATATTGAGTCGGCTGTTGAAGGCCGAGAAGTCCAGTCCCACGTCGAAGGTATGCTTGGTCTCCCACTTCAGGTCGGGGTTGTCGTTGCTCTGGATGGCAAATGTGGTGGTGTTGGTGCCGTTGACAGGTGTCACGCCGTTAGGCCCGTAGAGTGCCAGCGAGGTGTAGGGGTCAATGGCATCCTGGTTACCGGTGACACCGTATCCGGCGCGGAGCTTGAGGTTGTCGATCCATTTGACATTCTTCATGAAGTTCTCCTGCGAGAGCACCCAGGCAGCCGATGCTGATGGGAACCAGCCCCACTTATGGCCGCTGCCGAGCTTAGACGAGCCGTCGGCACGGAGATTGGCGGTGAGGATGTATTTGTCGGCGAACATATAGTTGACGCGGGCCATGTAGGAACTCAGCGTGTACTCCTTCGAGTCGGACTGCACGTCGCCCCAGGAAACGTTGGCTCCAGCCTTGAGATTGTTGTATTTGAAGTAGTTGGTCTCAAAGCCCTTGGCCTGCTCAGAGTGCGTGAAGGTCTTGTATTTCTGACCCTCCATGACGGCGAGTGCGTCGATGTGATGCTTGCCGAAGTCCTTGGTGTAAGTCAATTGGATGTTACCCATATAGTCTTGACGCTGCCAGTTCTGAATAAATGCCCATCCGTTGCCGTTGAGCTCACCCTGACGGATGTCGTTGGGGACGTAGCGCTTCAACTCGATGTTGGTCTTGGTATAGGAGCCGAAGGCCGAGAGGAAGAGACCGTCAATGATGGTCCATGTTGCCTTTCCGTGAGTGACGAGTGTACCGACATTGTAGCGGTTGTCGATTTCGAGCTGTCCCAATGGGTTGTAGATCTCGTTGGCCAGCATATCCTCGTCCCATTTGCCGGTAGTCGTATTCTTATAGTTGGGATAGGTGGGGTTGTAGGCAGCAGCCGAGTAAAACATCTTCTGCATGTCGTACTGCCGTTTGCCGTCGTGCTCAGAGCCCATGATGCCGAATTCGAGTTTGAGTTTCTTGTTGAAGGCAAGCTGCTGGGCATCGAGCTTGGCGGTATAGTTGCGCATGTCGGAGTTGCGGAGCGCACCCTGCTTCTGCACGAATCCGAGTGAGGCACGGTAGTTGCCGGTGTCGTTGCCGCCCGAGAAGGCTACATTGTGATTCTGTGTGATACCTGTCGAGCGCTCGATCTCGTCGAGCCAGTTGGTGTTGCCGCCGAGGTCGGTAGCGGTCAGTCCCATCTGCTTGGCAGTAGCGCGGTAAGCATCGGCACTGAGCATCTTGATGTTCTTAAACACCTTGTTCATGCCAATGGTACCATTATAGGTGATCGAGCTCATGCCGTTCTTACCCTTGGTGGTGGTCACGACAATGACACCGGCAGCACCACGCGAACCATACTGTGCGGTTTCGGAAGCATCCTTGAGGATAGTCATGCTTTCAATATCACCGGGCTGGAGAGCATTGAACATGGTCATGTCGCCATACACGCCGTCGATGATGACCAGCGGGTCATTGCCGCCGGAAAGCGAGGAAGTGCCGCGCACGCGGATATTGGTGGTACCCATCGGGTCACCACCACTCTGCGAGATGATCACACCGCTGACCTTGCCCTTGAGGGCATCGGCGGCACTGGTGACCACTCCCTTGTTCATGTCCTTACGGCCCACACGCTCCACGGCGCCGGAGACAGTGCGCTTCGAGCCAATGGCGTAACCGACGACGACGACCTCATCGAGATCCTGCTTGTCGGGTTCAAGAATGATGTTGAGACTCTTTTGTGAGCCCAAGGTGATTTCCTTGTTGGCATAGCCCACGTAAGAGATGACGAGTACCTGCCCGGGCTTGGCGTTGCTGAGTTTCCAGTCACCGTCGAGGTCGGTGACGGTACCTCCTTGCTGTCCCTTGACTTGGATGGTGGCACCGATAAGCGGCTCACCCGATTTGTCCTTCACTGTGCCCTGCACGACAGATTGTGCCAGGCTGGTCATTGTGCATAAGACACCGGCGCTTAATAGCGCGGCTCTTTTCAAGATTGTTTTACCCATATGATGGTTAACTTTTAGGTTTTATATAATTGTAATAACTTCGTTTCGTCGTGCTCCGCCCCTCGGCGGAAGTGTTAGGTTTATACGCGTCTCGATGTGTTTCAGTGGCAAAAATAAGGGAATATGATGAAGTGTTATTCTCAAAGATGCACTTTTCTTTCTTAAATTCTATGCAATCGTTTGCATTTTCTATACTCTCGTGGAGTTACGAAAATAATACAGCAAGTAGAAAAGTCAAAAAGAACAGAATGACAGATAAGAAAAACTACGAGCATCATCACAACAGACCAGCAAAACGGAACCGAGCGACACCATAGAACTTAATGTCCGCTAAACTGACAAAAAACCGCCTCTGAGAATCGATTCTTTTCGACCAAGCACCCATCTGCCCGAAATTTTGCGAAAAATGAGCCATTTTATATTTATCTGACTATCAATGTATTACAAAATAATAAGGCTTTTGACGTTTTAAGAACGCCCATTTCTACTCCTCAGAAAGGTACTTTGATGCTGTCACCACGCTGATTTGATACGATGAAATAGGCGTAATGAGGAGATGAAACAAGCGTGATGACAGTATCAGAAACGGCTTCTGATAGGCAGACGCTTCTTTTTTGTGATTTTCATCTCAGTTTCGCGCTCTAGATTGAAAGCTCATGATGATGGGGCTTTGTCAATTAATTTAGTGGTAGAACACCACCTTGCGACCGGTTGTCAAAAATCTATGTCTGACGAAAAAGACGCAAGGTTCAGACTTTCATCTTCGTTAGAAACAACCTACAATATTACATTTTTTCGTCATCTTACCAAAATAATGATTACAATATTTGCTTTATTCCCAATAATTTACTAACTTTGGGGTGCCAACGAAGAGCCTGCGCTCGGAGTTAACCAATCGAACAATCATCAATAATATATACAACCTTAATTGCGAACTATGAGCTATCTAAAATTTGAAAAAGCCCTGATGACCAATTTACAGGAGAGCCTGCCCAAGGAACTCCTGCGAACCAACCGCTCGGGAGCTTACTCATGCTCGACGATAGTAGACTGCAACACTCGCAAATATCATGGTCTGCTCGTGGTCCCCGTACCGAAACTTGACGATGAAAACCATGTGTTGCTCTCTTCACTCGACTGCAGTGTCATCCAGCATGGGGCAGCTTTCAACCTCGGTCTGCATAAATATCAAGGCAACAACTACAGCCCGATGGGGCACAAGTATATCCAATCATTTGATTGCGACAAAGTACCCACCACCACCTACCGTGTTGGTGGTGTGATCCTTAGGAAAGAAGTCGTCTTTCAACACCATGAAAACCGACTGCTCATCCGCTATACCCTCGACGACGCACACTCGGCCACTACACTACAATTCCGTCCCTTCCTCGCCTTCCGAAGCGTCAGACAATTTACACATGAGAACAGTGTGGCCAACAAAGACTATACAGAGGTAGAAAACGGCATCAGAACCTGCATGTATCCGGGCTATCCCGACCTCTACATGCAGTTCTCGCGTAAGGTGAAATTCGTCTTCCAGCCCGACTGGTACCGCGGTATCGAATATCCCAAAGAGCAGGAGCGCGGATACGCCAGCAACGAGGATCTCTATGTGCCCGGCTATTTCGAGATGCCTATCCGCAAGGGCGAAAGCATCGTCTTTGCCGCCTCCACCACAGAGAACAAAGTGCGCACACTCAAGCCGCTCTTTCAGGAAGAGGCCGACAAGCGCGCGCCACGCGACAATTTCTTCCACTGCCTGATCAACGCAGCCCATCAGTTCCACGTCGAAGACAAGAACGGAGAGAAATATATCCTCGCCGGATACCCATGGTTCAAGGCACGCGCACGCGACACCTTCATCGCTTTGCCCGGACTGACACTGAGCATCGAGGAGACAGAATTCTTCGAGGCTGTGATGAAGACAGCAGAGAAAGGACTCCGCGAATTCATGGAGGAGAAACCGCTCACCGTCAACCTCTATGAGCTCAACCAGCCCGACGCGCCCCTGTGGGCTATCTGGTGCATACAGCAATACGCCAAGGAGGAAGGCGATGAGCGTTGCGCTAAAAAATACGGACAGCTCGTTTGGGACATCATCTCCTATATTTCCGACAGCAAACATCCCAACCTGATCGTCGACGACAACGGACTCGTGAAAACCGACGGCTCGGAGCGTGCCGTCACCTGGATGAACTCTACCGCCAACGGACGCCCCGTGGTGCCACGAACAGGATATATCGTGGAGTTCAACGCACTGTGGTACAACGCACTCTGCTTCGGTGCCAAACTCGCACAAGAAGCTCACCACGACGACCTTGCCGCCAGCCTGAACCAGCAAGCCGACAAGACTAAAGACGCTTTCCTCACTACCTTCGTCAACAAGTTCGGCTATCTCTTCGATTATGTCGACGGCGACAAACAAGACTGGAGCGTCAGACCCAACATGATCTTCCCCGCTGCCTTTGACTATTCTCCACTCTCGCAGGAACAGAAAAAAAATATCATCGACATCTGCACCAAGGAACTGCTCACCCCAAAAGGACTCCGCTCGCTATCGCCAAAAAGTGGCGGATACAACCCCATGTATGTCGGCCCCCAGGCACAGCGTGACTACGCCTATCATCAGGGTACGGCATGGCCGTGGCTCTTCGGCTTCTATGTCGAAGCATGCCTGAAACTATACAAACGCACACGCCTGAGCTTCATCGAACGACAGATGGTCGGATACGAGGACGAGATGTTCTGTCACTGCGTCGGTACGCTTCCCGAGCTCTTCGACGGCAACCCGCCCTTCCACGGCAGGGGCGCCATCTCCTTCGCCGCCAACGTGGCCGAGATACTCAGAGCACTGGAACAACTGGAAAAATATAAATATTAATAATAGGAGGAACCAATATGAAAGTCTTAATGTTTGGATGGGAGTATCCTCCTCATGTCTATGGCGGTCTGGCAACTGCCAACTTCGGTATCTCGGAAGGACTGCACGCTCAGGGCGATGTCGACATCACGCTCTGCCTGCCTAAGCCCTGGGGCGATGAGGATCACACCTTCGCGCATATCGTAGCCATGAACTGCGTGCCTATCGCCTGGCATGATGTCAACTACGACTACGTCAAGCAGCGCATCGGCAACCTGATGAGCCCCGAGGAATACTACCACTTCCGTGATCATATCTACGCTGACTTCAACTATATGAACGTCAACGACTTGGGATGCATGGACTTTGCCGGTGGATATCCCGCCAATCTCCACGACGAGATCAACAACTACTCGATCATCGCCGGCGTGGTGGCGCGATCAGAAAAGTTCGACATCATCCACGCCCACGACTGGCTGACCTATCCTGCCGGCATCTTTGCCAAGCAGGTCAGTGGCAAGCCCCTGTGCATCCATGTCCACGCTACTGACTATGACCGCTCACGCGGACATGTCAACCCCACTGTCTACGGTATAGAGAAAGACGGTATGGATCATGCCGACTGCATCATGTGCGTCAGCGACCTGACACGCAACACGGTCATCAACCAATACCATCAGGATCCACGCAAAGTATTCACCGTGCACAATGCCGTCTATCCTTTGTCACCCGAGAACAAGATGATTCCGCGTCCCGACCACACCAACCGCGACAAGGTCGTCACCTTCCTCGGACGTATCACCATGCAGAAAGGACCGGAGTATTTCGTCGAGGCTGCCAACATGGTGCTCCACCGCACACGCCACGTCCGCTTCTGTATGGCAGGCTCAGGCGACATGATGGACCAGATGATCTACCTAGCCGCTGAGCGGGGCATCGCCGACCGCTTCCACTTCCCGGGCTTCATGCGCGGCAAGCAGGTCTATGAATGCCTGAAAGACTCTGATGTCTATGTCATGCCGTCGGTCAGCGAGCCCTTCGGCATCTCACCGCTTGAAGCCATGCAGTGCGGCACGCCGACGATCATCTCCAAGCAGAGTGGATGCGCCGAAATCCTGCACAACTGCATCAAGGTCGACTACTGGGACATCCACGCGCTGGCTGACTCCATCTACAGCATCTGCCACAACCCAAGCCTCTTCCACTATCTGCAAGAAGAAGGAAAACGAGAGGTGGACCAAATCACTTGGGAGAAAGTGGGACGATGGATCAGAGAACTATATATAAAGACGCTGGGGTGGTAATAATAAACAGCCTCACCCCCCAACAGCCTCAACAGCCTCACCCCCAGCCCCTCCCCGAAGGGGGAGGGGAGTGAAATGCTTCAAGAGCAAGAACAAGGGAGGACTACAAAAGCAAAAAGAGGGCTGCAAAACAACGGTGGGCTGCAACACTTTAGCGGTGGGCTGCAACACTTTAGCGGTTGGCTTGGTTCTGTAAGACGGTGCTGCGCACCGTCCCCCTTGCTCCCCCTTGCAATTCATCATTCAACACTGAGTAAATTCATCATTCAACACTCAACATTATGAAAACCATTTGTCTATATTTCGAAATACATCAGATCGTACATCTGAAGCGCTATCGCTTCTTCGACATCGGTACCGATCATTACTATTACGACGACTACGAGAACGAGCGTTCCATCAACCACATCGCTGAATGCTCCTACATGCCGGCCCTCAACACGCTGCAAAAGATGATCGAGGACAGCAACGGTTACTTCAAATGCGCGTTCTCTATCTCCGGTGTCGGAATGGAGCAACTCGAGATACACGCTCCGCAAGTGCTCGACAAACTACAGGAGCTCAACAAGACGGGATGCGTGGAGTTTCTCGCAGAACCTTATTCCCACGGTCTGTCATCGCTCAAAGACAGTGAGTGCTTCGCTGCCGACGTGCGCAAACAGTGCCAAAAGATGGTTGACTACTTTGGTCGCAAGCCTACCGTGCTCCGCAACTCTTCACTCATCTACAGCGACGACATCGGACTGCAAGCTGCCCAACTCGGATTTAAAGGCATGCTTACCGAAGGCGCCAAACACGTGCTCGGATGGAAATCACCCCATTATGTCTATAACTGCTCGATGGCTCCTGAGTTGAAACTTCTGTTGCGCGACGTCAACATGAGCGACGACATCAGCCTCAGATTCAACAACAGCGACTGGGAAGGCTACCCGCTCTTCGCCGACCAGTATATCGACCGCATCGCCAAAGCACCGCAGGAAGAGCAGGTTTTCAACATCTTCATGGAACTCTCTGCCCTCGGCATCGCACAGCCGCTGTCGTCAAACATCCTTGACTTCATGGCCGCACTGCCGAAATTCGCCAAAGGTGCCGGCATCTCCTTCTCCACGCCTACCGAGATCTGTAACACTCACGACAGCGTAGGAAACCTCGATGTCCCCGACACACTGTCTTGGGTCGACGAGGAGCGCGACGTCAGCTCATGGCTCGGCAACCCCATGCAGCGTGAGGCTTTCGACAAGCTCTATAGCGTCGCTGAGCGTGTGCGCATCGCCAACGACCCGCGTATCAACCAGGACTGGGACTATCTGCAGGCCAGCAACAACTTCCGCTTCATGACCACAAAGCCCAGCAGCGTGGGACTCGACCGGGGCATCTACTCCAGTCCCTTCGATGCCTTCACCAACTACATGAACATCCTCGGCGACTTCATCAACCGCGTCAACAGCCTCTATCCGCCTGAGATCGACAACGATCAGCTCAACTCGCTGCTCACAACGATCAAGAACGAGGGCGACGAGATAGAGATGAAAGACAAGGAAATCGCAAGACTCCAGGCTAAACTCGAGAAACTTGAGGCTGCCAACGAGAAACTGCGTGAGAAAGAGGAAAAGCCCAAAGCTAAACCGGCACGCGCTCCCCGCAAGACCGCAAGCAAGAAGGAGACGGCTAAAAAGGAAAAGGAAATCACAGCAGAAGCCCAAGCTCCTGCTACGGAAGAAAAGAAGTAGCATCTGCTCTATCATAAGATCTCAATCCATCCCCCAATGTTTGGAAACGGCATGATTGCGTTATCAAACACCGGTTCCGGCACAAGGGGATGAACGCAAAAGAGGCGACGTATTGCAAAGATACGTCGCCTTTTTTTGCGTCTACGCATATTTTTCTTATAATATCTACATGTGTGCGCACACAAATGTTTGACATAGGTCAAGAAAAGAACACTTTACCCATAAAATCATCATAAAGTGTTGTTCGTACATAAAAAACTTTCTACCTTTGCAGTGTCAAAAGGAAACAAGTTCGTGAGAACGATAATCTGAGTAGACTGAACACTTTTTGTTCAATAGGTTTAAGGTTAGTAGATTGTTTCATATAGGTTTTTAGTTTTTAGGTTTAAGATTATTTTTTTTAGGTTTTCATTAGGTTATTAAGTCACTTAAGGGTAAAATTAAGATTGTTATTTAGGTTAGCACAAATCCTCACCTCCCAATGGGAGAGGTGAGGATTTGCTTTTTTATGCCCCTCAAAACATCTTGTACTCCCATAGCCGACAGTGTCTCCTGCTCTATACCACATAGATAGCTAATATTTTGTTTTCTCGAAATATATTGGTATCTTTGCACTATAGATAGAATCACGACGATGGATGCACTCACCTACCTTGAAAGTCAATGCCGGCTCAGACGCAATGTGCTGACCGGAGAAACGCTCTATGCCCCTACCGACATGGCCGAATACAAGCCGCTGTCTGTGGAAGCACAGAACACACTGCTGTTGATGGCCAACAGCCAGGGTGTTGATCTCACTGAAGAGCAACTGCAACAATACATCCACTCGACCATCATCGAGCAGTGGAATCCCGCCAAGAGCTGGATGGAAAGCCTTGAACCGTGGGACGGAAACGACTATGTAGGTGAACTGGCACAGCGCATCATCACCTCAAATCCCGACTGGCCGCACCGCTTCCATAAGTGGATGCTGCAGATGGTGGCACGCTGGATGGGGCTGACCGTGGCGCAAAACGATGTCATCGTACCCGTCATCGTGGGACAATTCGGCTATGGCAAGACGACATTCTGCAATCTCATCCTACCGCCAAGCCTCAGACGCTACTACACCGATCAGGTGCGTGTGCGCCAAATGGCCGATGTCCACGAGCTCGTCACCACCCATCTGCTCGTGGCGCTCGATGAGTTTTATCAGGAGAATACCGATCAGCTGCCCGCCGTGCGCTATCTCTTCTCGCGCAGCACGCCCGTACAGCGGTGGCCTTACGGCACCACACGGGAACCACGGAAAAACTATGCGGCCTTCATCGCCACGACTGGCAATCTCCACCCAATGACTGATGCTGCCGGTGCCGCGCATCTCTTCTGTGTGGAGATCACCCACGCCATCGACACCAAAACGCCTATCGACTATGACCAGCTCTATGCGCAGCT
>DLDU01000012.1:55766-68959 GCA_002481295.1 Prevotella sp. UBA7764
CAGAACTCACCCTTCCAGGAAGCCGACAACCTCGTGAAGATGGTGTCCATGCTCTACGCTGCGCCTCCCAAGGGCAAGAAGGTGAAAGCCACATATATTGACACGATCATCGACAGGCTGATGAAGGAATATCCCTACTGGACACCGGGTGAGCACGTCAATCAGGACGTAGGCTTCGCCTTGCAGGACGCCGGCTTCACACGCACACGCATTCACGGACGCTCAGCTTATAAGGTTGTGGAGAAAGACCCAAGGAAGATCGACGAGAGCTTCGACAGCGAGCCTGAGGAAAAAGAAGAGGAGAACTTCGACAACAACCCGCTCGCCCGTGCACTGCTCGCCGGACTTGGCGGACTGAAAAAGCCATGACGGCAGACAGAAAAAAAATGAGTGAGGACTGAAAAAGCCATGACGGCAAGCTGAAAAGCCGCTCTTCACGACGTTTCTCCCCCCATGCTCATGCCGTGCGTCTTTCTAAGGCTTTAAGTGCACCTTATTTATAATAAGGCGTCCACCGCTTTTCATAAGGCGTCCACCGCTACATTTGCCCGCACACCTTATTATATATATAGACACATCAACAATAAATTCATCTCAACAACCCATACAGATGAAAAAAGCATTTCTCTTTCTGCTGCTCAGCCTGCTGACAGTAGCCACACATGCACAAGGTTATTACACAAAATACTATGCCGACAAAGCCTTCGTCAAAAAGGCGCAGGACTGGATGAACAGCGGTGCCTGGCGTGAGGGATTCACGGCAGCAAGTCCTCACTCCACCGTCAACGCCGCTGAGTTCTATACACAATATCAGAAAAATCCGGAGCAGTGGAAGGCACTCTTCAGCTGGTTGGCAAAGACAGACTTACTCGCACTGCCCAAGGGACGCACGCCGATTCCCGGCTCTACGCTTGTCGCCAGTGTGGAAGACGACGTCAACCGGGAGCTCAGCCAGCAGCGGTCTGAGAGTCATCACCATCATATCGACTTCCAATATGTCGTGAAAGGCACGGAGCGCTTCGGGCTCATCGACCACTACACCAGCAAGATCAACGTGCCCTACCGCCCCGATGTCGTGCACTATGCCTATGACGTGCAGCGTGCCCGCTTCTACGACAGCGACCCGCAGCACTTCTTCCTCTTCTTCCCCGGCGACTGGCACATTGCTAAAGTGAAGACCGACAGCGGTGACCAGCACATCCGTGTCGTCGTCGTAAAGGTTGACTATCTCTAATTCTACAATAAAGGGTAATTGATCATGAGTTTGATACTATCTTCAAAACTCATTAAGTCTATACTAAATATATGTCTACAAAAGATACGGCGCTCACGCCGATGATGAAGCAGTTCTTCTCACTCAAGGCCAAACATCCCGATGCCTTGCTGCTCTTCCGCTGTGGTGACTTCTACGAGACCTATGGCGACGATGCCATCGTGGCCTCTCAGATCCTTGGCATCACGCTCACCAAGCGCAACAATGGCGGCAACACCGGCGACACGCCGATGGCCGGATTCCCGCACCATGCCCTCGACACCTATCTGCCGAAGCTCATCCGTGCCGGAAAACGCGTGGCTATCTGCGACCAACTCGAAGACCCGAAGAAAAAACGCGCCGCCATCAAAGGCAAGAAGGGGCTCTCCGAGATGGACAAAATGGTGAAGCGTGGCATCACCGAACTGGTTACGCCGGGTATTGCCATGAGCGATAACGTACTCAACTACAAGGAAAACAACTTCCTCGCTGCCGTACACTTCGGTAAAACAGCCTGCGGACTGAGCCTGCTCGACATCTCCACAGGTGAGTTTCTCACCGGTGAAGGCACATACGACTACGTCGAGAAGCTCTTGGGAAACTTCTCGCCAAAGGAGGTACTCTATGACCGCACACGCAAGAAAGACTTTGAGCAGTTCTTCGGTACGAAATACTGTGTCTTTGAGATGGACGACTGGGTGTTTACAGAACAGAATGCCCGGCAAAAGCTATTGAAGCATTTCGGCACCAAATCGCTGAAAGGCTTCGGTGTGGAGCATCTCAAGGCTGGCATCGTAGCCTCCGGTGCGATCATGCAATACCTGGAACTTACCCAGCATACCAGCATCAACCACATCACATCCTTGAAGCGCCTCGAGGAGGAAAAATACGTAAGACTCGATAAGTTCACCATCCGCTCACTGGAACTTCTACTGCCGATGCAGGAAGACGGACTGTCGCTGCTCGACGTCATCGACCGCACGACCACGCCAATGGGTGGACGTATGTTGCGCCGGTGGATGGTATTTCCATTGAAAGAGGTGTCGCGTATCAACGAGCGACTCGACATCGTGGAGTATTTCTTCAAGCATCCCGACTTCCGGCAGCTCATCGACGAGCAGCTCCACCGTGTCGGCGACTTGGAACGCATCATCTCCAAGGTGGCCGTGGGACGTGTATCACCGCGTGAAGTCGTACAGCTGAAAAATGCGCTGATGGCTGTGCAGCCTATCAAAGGGGCTTGTCAGACTGCCGACAACGACTGTCTCAAACGACTCGGTGAGCAACTCAACCTTTGTGAAAGCCTGCGTGACCGCATCGAGAAGGAGATCACACCCGATCCGCCACAGCTTGTCAGCAAGGGTAGTGTCATCGCTGACGGATACAGCCCTGAGCTTGATGAGCTGAGAAATATCTCACGCGGCGGCAAAGACTACCTGTTGGAGATACAGCAGCGCGAGACGGAGAAGACTGGCATTTCCTCGCTGAAGGTAGGATTCAACAATGTTTTCGGCTACTATCTTGAAGTGCGCAACACCTTTAAGGACAAGGTACCCGAAGGATGGATACGCAAACAGACACTTGCGCAGGCTGAGCGCTATATCACACCTGAGCTGAAAGAATACGAGGAAAAGATATTGGGTGCCGATGAGAAAATACTGGAGTTGGAAGCCCGCCTCTTCTCTGAACTCATCGTGGCCATGCAGGAGTTCATCCCGCAGATACAGATCAATGCCAACATCCTGGCGCATATCGACTGCCTGCTCTCCTTTGCCAAGGTATCGGAAGACAACTGCTATGTGCGCCCCGTCGTGGACGACACAGATGTGCTCGACATCCACCAGGGCCGTCATCCCGTTATTGAGACACAAATGCCACTCGGCGAGCGCTATGTGCCCAACGATGTCTATCTCGACACAGAGAAACAACAGATCATGATGATTACCGGTCCTAACATGGCCGGTAAGTCTGCTCTGCTGCGCCAAACGGCACTGATTGTACTCATGGGACAGATAGGATGCTTCGTTCCGGCTGAGAGTGCAAGAATAGGAGTCGTAGACAAGATCTTCACACGTGTGGGAGCCAGTGACAATCTCTCATTGGGAGAGTCTACATTCATGGTGGAGATGACCGAGGCAGCTGATATTCTGAACAATGTGTCGCCTCATTCTCTCGTGCTCTTCGATGAACTCGGACGCGGCACTTCCACCTACGACGGCATCTCCATCGCCTGGGCTATCGTGGAGTATCTTCATGAAAATGAGCATGCCCACGCCCGTACGCTCTTCGCCACGCACTATCATGAGCTCAACGAAATGGAGAAGCACTTCCCAAGAATCAAGAACTACAACGTCTCGGTCAAGGAGGTTGACGGTAAGGTGATCTTCCTGCGTAAGCTTGTTCCCGGTGGTTCGGAGCACTCCTTCGGTATTCATGTGGCTGAGATTGCCGGTATGCCGCGCTCTATCGTCAAGCGCGCCAACACCGTCTTGAAGCAACTTGAGGCGGAGGGATCAGAAGTGGGAGCAGCAGGAAAACCTAAGATGGAAAACATTGCAGACAAGAAAGACGGTGTGCAACTCAATATCTTCCAACTCGACGACCCGGTGCTCTCACAGGTGCGTGACGAGATCCTCGGTCTCGACATCAATAATCTCACACCCGTGGAAGCTCTCAACAAGCTCAATGAAATCAAGAAGATAGTGACGGGGAAAAGCAAGTAAGGGGAAGCCTCACCCCCTTACCCCTCTCCCAAGGAGAGGGGAGTGAAATGCCAGATAAACAAACGATCTAACACGATTAACGTGGGACGGCCTGCATCCACGGCGGTCCGTCCCTATACCACTCCCCCCCCCTATCACCCGCAGAGTATTTTACTCCCCCTCTCCTTTGGAGAGGGGTTTGGGGTGAGACTGAGAGAGTTTTTTTTTATCACTTGAGTATCTTGTCTACTTTCTCAACGATGTCGAGAGGCTGGATACCCGTCAGACAAGCGTAGTCTCCGCGGCGGCACACCTTATTGCCATAGATGGAGCAAGGACGGCACGGCAGATCTGCCTGCACGGCATTGTCCTCACTCTGTCCCCATCCCATAAATCCGGCATAAGGATGCGTGGCGCCCCATACGCTCACCACAGGCGTGGCGACGAGAGAAGCCAAGTGCATGTTGGCGCTGTCCATGCTGATCATCACGTCAAGATGACTCATCAACACCAGTTCCTTCATCATACCACCCAGCGCGGCAGAGGCATTCACACAGTTGCTGTGACGGCTCACAAGGTCGTCGAGCTGCTGTTTCTCATTGTTGCCACCGCCAAAGAGGAAGATGCGGCAGGAAGGATGACGGCGCGTCAACTCAGCCACCACCTTCTCCATCTGTGCCAATGAATAGGCTTTTCCACGGTGTGCGGCAAAAGGAGCGATGCCGATCCACTGCTGAAACGGCTTCTTGATGTTATAGCCCTCCGGCAGTTGTGACAGTCCGGCCTGCTCAGGAGTAAGCAGTGAAGTAAATTCCAGATGTACGGGATAGCCCAACTGCTCAAACACCTTGGCGTAATTGTCAAAAGCGGAGGGTATGGGCTCCAACACCTTATTATTATAGGATACCAGCTGACGGCGCTGCAAGCGGTGCTTGTCGAGATGCGCCACACGATAGCGGTCAAAGTTAAATCGCATACGCAGGTAATCCGACCGTATGACATTGTGCAGATCAGCGATCGCCGTGAAGTTCTTGGCAGTCAGACGGCGGTAGAGCGCATTGAGACCCTTCAGTCCATGATATTCATTAGCCAGGTCCGCCTCCATAAATCCCACGTTTGGCGCCAAGTTCTCAAACAGCGGGCGGGCAAACGGCTTGGACAGCATGGTGATGCGCACGTTGGGATACTGCTTTGCCAACGAATAGACCACAGGCACCGTCATGGCGACATCACCTAAGGCAGAAAAGCGGATGATCAGTATATGTTCGGTTTTCATGTTATTTTTAGGGCTAAGGTATCCTCACTTCTCGTCAGCTGTTCTCACTTCTTGCCGTAAAGCACAGGATTGGTACTCGGATCGTTGTACATCTTCATCTGTCGATACACCTTCATGTATTTTCGTCCTTCCTGTATGTCCTCCAGCAATTGGTCGATGGCCAGCGAGAGATCCTTCTGCTGCTCCAGGAGCACGTTGAGCTTCGCCTGGCAGCGTGCCTTGTGCTCTTCGGTAGCGTCGTCGCGCTGCGTCTGCTCCTTCATGTGGTAGATCTTCAGTGCGAGGATACTCAGCCGGTCCACAGCCCAGGCGGGACTCTCAGTGTTGAGTCGTGCATCGGGCAGGGGAGTGACATCGGAATACTTCTGCCGGAAATAGGAGTCGATCTGCTCCACCAAGTCCGTGCGGTCCTGGTTGGATCGGTCAATGCGCCGTTTGATGCTCAAGGCCTCGATAGGATCAATATGCGGATCACGTATGATATCTTCCAAATGCCACTGGACAGTATCTATCCAGCACTTCAGATAAAGCCGGTTGTCAATGGATTCGCGCTCATAAGGATTGTTGATCGGCGTATCCACATTGTCCGTGACATGGTAGTCATCAATGGCTTTGTTGAAAATCTCGTTGCACTGTTGAGTAAAAGACATATATTGTTCAGAATTGATTGATGCGTTCATGCAAAGTTACCAACTAATTTTGAGATATACAACGAAAAGGAGGAAAAAGAAGAAGAAAAAAACTATATTTTATGCACAAACAATAGGTTAATGTGCACGAAAATAGCATTTTATCGATAAAATATTTGTGTAATCGGTAAAAAATTTGTTCCTTTGCACCCAGTTTAATAGTGAAAATACAAAATTAATCATTTAAAACGTTACAATTATGTCAGAAATTGAATCAAAGGTTAAGGCTATCATCGTAGACAAACTGGGTGTTGACGAGGCTGAAGTAAAGCCAGAAGCAAGCTTCACCAACGATCTGGGCGCTGATTCTCTCGATACCGTAGAGCTCATCATGGAGTTCGAGAAGGAGTTCGGCATTTCTATTCCCGACGACAAGGCTGAGACCATTCAGACTGTAGGCGACGCCATCAAGTACATTGAGGACAACGCTAAGTAATCTACGTCTGAAGCGTTTCTCCGTTTAGCGTTTAATGTAGTTCACCATTTACATTTCTTTCAGACTGCCAGTTGGCAACTGACTCAGACACATTAAACGCTAAACTCTTTTAATCAAAAACATAATCCAATGGAATTGAAAAGAGTAGTTGTAACAGGTCTGGGTGCCGTCACGCCCGTAGGTAACTCCGTCGAAGAGATGTGGAGCAACCTGCTTGCCGGCAAGAGCGGCGCAGCACCTATTACATCATTTGACACAACCAATTTCAAGACGAAGTTCGCTTGTGAAGTCAAGGACCTCAATGTCAATGACTACATCGACCGCAAGGAGGCCCGCAAGATGGACCGCTGCACGCAGCTGGCCATGATCAGTGCCATTCAGGCTGTCAAGGACTCGGGCATGGATTTGGAGACTGTCGACAAAAACCGCGTGGGCGTGGTCTACGGTATCGGCATTGGAGGCATCAAGACATTCCAGGACGAGGTAGTGTACTACGGCCAGCACATGGATCGCGGACCGATGTTCAACCCGTTCTTCATCCCCAAGATGATTTCAGATATTGCAGCTGGACAGATCAGCATTCACTTTGGCTTCCATGGTCCCAACTATGTGACCACCAGTGCGTGCGCTTCGTCATGCCATGCTTTGGCTGACGCTTTCAACCTGCTGCGCCTGGGCAAGGCTGATGTCATCCTGGCCGGAGGTGCCGAGGCTGCCATTTGCGACTGCGGTGTCGGTGGTTTCAACGCCATGAAGGCTCTTTCCACACGCAACGACGATCCTCAGGGCGCAAGCCGCCCCTTCAGCGCCAGCCGCGACGGATTCGTCATGGGTGAGGGATCAGGATGCCTGATTCTTGAGACTCTTGAGCACGCCAAGGCACGTGGCGCCAAGATCTATGCCGAGATTGCCGGTGAGGGCATGAGCGCTGACGCTTATCACATCACAGCCTCGCATCCTGAAGGTCTCGGTGCCAAGCTCGTCATGAAGGCTGCCCTTGAGGACGCTGGCATGAGCGTCGAGGACATCGACTACATCAATGTTCACGGTACGTCCACTCATGTGGGCGACATCTCTGAGGCCAAGGCTATCAAGGATCTCTTCGGTGAGCAGGCTTACAAGGTCAACATCAGCTCTACCAAGAGCATGACCGGCCACCTCCTCGGTGCCGCAGGTGCCGTAGAGGGCATGATCTGCGTGCTGAGTGTAAAGAACGACATCGTGCCGCCGACCATCAACCACGCCGAGGGCGATGATGATCCGGAGCTGGACTACAACATGAACTTCACTTTCAACAAAGCTCAGAAACGTACCATACGCGCTGCCTTGTCCAATACCTTCGGCTTTGGCGGACACAACGCTTGCGTCATCGTCAAGAAGTACGCTGAGTAATAGATTGCTGAACAAAGAAAGTATATGTTTAATCATATCTTAGACAGAATAAGGCTCCCCTTCCGAAAGGATAAGGAGCTTTATTCTTCTTTATACCATATCATCGGTGTGTATCCACACAACATCAGCTATTACAAAATGGCGCTGATGCACAAAAGTGTCATGCACCGCAACAAAAAAGGGAAACCCGTCAACAACGAGCGACTCGAATTCCTGGGCGACGCCATCCTCGACGCTGCGGTAGGCGACATCGTCTACCGACACTTCCCCGGCAAGCGGGAAGGCTTCCTCACCAACACGCGATCAAAACTCGTGCAGCGCGACACACTCAACAAACTGGCGATGGAGATGGGCATCAACAATCTCATCCTCTCCAGCGGACGCTCCGCCACACACAACAGCTATCTCGGTGGCAACGCTTTCGAGGCACTCGTCGGCGCGCTCTATCTCGACCGTGGCTACGACGCCTGTATGACGTTCCTCAAGAAGCGCATCCTCTCGCAGATGATCAACATCGACAAGGTGGCTTACAAGGAGGTGAACTTCAAAAGCAAGCTCATCGAGTGGAGTCAGAAAAACAAGGTAAACCTCGACTTCAGCCAGACCACACAGAGCAAGGATGCCAACGGCAATCCTACCTTCTGCTGCGTCATCAAGCTCGAAGGCCTTGACGGATGCATAGGCAAGGGCTTCTCCAAGAAGGAGAGCCAGCAGAAAGCCGCCAAGGACACCCTCGATAAACTCAAGCGCGAACCGCAGTTCATCGACAGTGTCTTCGCCGCCAAGGCCAGCCGCACCAAGATGGAAGAGGAGCCGGTACAGGATGTGCCCAGCACCAGCGAGGCTGAAGCTTTCGTCAAGACGACAGACGCTTCCCGCAACATGGGGCCGAAGCACGAGACGTCGTTCCGCGAGCAGGTCTTCTCCGAAGAAGACAGTGCACTCGAGCAACCTGCCAACTCTGTAGAGGCAAAGGAAGAGGAATTCGACCTGAGCGACATCAGTGCACGCGAGAAAACCCGTGAGGAGATCATCGCTGCCGCTGAAGAGGCTGCCTTCGTTGAAGACGGAGACAATCAGAAACAATAGCTTTTATTCTATCCATACGATGATGATGGGCCCAACCTCGCCGTAGGTTGAGCCCATCATTGTTTTTCTACGCCAACCTCCTTATGCCTCTACAACCTACGAACAATGACACCGTCAGGCTGACACGCCCTCCTCATGATCTTTCATATACTTTATCCGATCATGTTTACATAGCACATGATACACGATCAGTGATCCATAAAATCTTATTCACTATACACAATACATTGTCATTTCTATGTGGATAACCCTGTGGAAAACTGTGGAAAAACCCCGGAATAACTTTATGCTTATCCACACGATCGTGTCGAAAAGCCACGGACTGGGGATATCCACAGTCTTTTGCGAACAATGCGACAAAGTTTTCCACGCTTTTACACCGAAAAAAGATATAAACTTATTATCTTTGCACAATAGTTGATAATTGTGGATAAGTAGACAATGAGCTGATAAACAAAGAGAAGATATTCAACCACGGTGTGCATCTCTCTGCATCCCGTGTTGATATCCTTATCTCCAAATTTTTCCGACTTCTCATATCAACTTTTCCACATTACATCATCATACTATTATTTCTTTTTTTATAGAAGAAAGACTAATAGAATAATAATGAATGGTGGATAACACCGAAAACGGAACGCATACGCATGGAGACAATCAAAGAGGAATGGAAGGAAAAAGGATTCGTCGATGAGCCGGTTCCCGAGGGACTGGACTTGAAGAAGGCTATCCGGCAACTGTGCAAGGAGAAGGATGCCATCATCCTGGCGCATTACTATACCGTGGGCGACATTCAGGACATCGCTGACTTTGTCGGTGACTCCCTGGCGTTGGCGCGCAAGGCTGCCGACACCGATGCGAAGATGATGGTGATGTGTGGCGTGCACTTCATGGCTGAGACGTGCAAGCTGCTCTCGCCCGACAAGACGGTGCTCTGTCCGGATCTCACCGCGGGCTGCTCGCTGGCTGACAGCTGTGACGCTGCAGACCTGAAGAAATACAAAGAGGAGCATCCGGGTTATCAGGTGGTGAGCTATGTCAACACCACGGCGGCCGTCAAGGCCCTCACCGATTGTGTGGTCACCTCGGGCAATGCCGAGAAGGTGATGGCGAGCTTTCCCAAGGACGCGAAGATCATCTTTGGACCGGACTATAACCTGGGCAACTATATCAACAGCGTCACGGGGCGTCACATGCTCTTGTGGAATGGCGGCTGTCATGTCCATGAGAAGTTCTCCGTTGACGGCATCGTGAAGCTCAAGCAGGAGCATCCTCATGCTGTGGTGATGGCGCATTTGGAGTGCAAGGCTCTCGTGCTGGCGATCGCCGACGTGAAGGGTTCCACTGCCACAATGCTGAAATACGCGCAGGCGCATCCCGAGGTAAAGGAGTTCATCGTGGCCACGGAGGCGGGTATCTTGCACGAGATGCAGCGCACGTGTCCCGATCAGACTTTCATCCCCGTACCGCCGGAGGTCAGCGAGGGTGGCTTAGGCTGTTCATGCAACGAGTGCGAGTACATGAAGAAAAACACGTTGGCTAAGATCTACAACGCCTTGAAGTACGGTTGGCCCAGCGTAGAGATAGACCCCGCCATCGCCCGAGAGGCCGTAAAGCCCATCCAGCGCATGCTCTCGCTGTCGTAAGGAAAACAGCCTCACCCCCCAACCCCTCTCCAAGGGGAGAGGGGAGTAAAATGCTCTGCGGACGATAAGGTATTGGCGTAGGGGCGGCCCGCCGTGGCCGCCCTATCCCCCGTATGGCAACCTACAGAACAACCAAGGCTGTTTGGAGGTTAACACCCCACTACGTGGAATTACGAATATCCCCGAATATTAAGAATATTATTCTCGATATTCGGGGATATAATTGTTACCGCCAAGTATGATGATCGATATATATGTCTTGCGGAGTTAGGGCGGCCACGGCGGGTCGCCCCTACCTTGTTGACCCCTTGTTAGTAATTACTCCCCTCTCCTTTGGAGAGGGGTACAGGGGTGAGGCTGTGTTTTGGGGTGAGGCTGTTATTCTTCCTCCTCCCACTGGTTGCCGGGGAACGACCCTTGCTTTGAGAGGGCACTGGTACCACTTACCTGCGGCGTGTTTTCCGTGGTGCCTATTATACCAGTATAGCTTTCACCTGTTGGAGCGAGGTTGTATTCTCCACTTCCGGCCAGCATACTTTCCTCCGCGTCTATTTTTATGGATTTCAAGGAGGGTTTCACATAAATTGCTTTCATTGTATTGACGTTTTAGGGTTTTACTTCAGGATGACTTTATGGCCGTTGACGATGACCAGGCCTTGATAGTTGTTGTTGACGCGCTGTCCCACGAGGTTATAGCGCACGCCGTCCGTGTTCTTAGCCTCTACTACGCCATTGCTGATGTCGGTGGTAGTGTTGCTGATGGCATAGTAGGGTTTAGCGGAAGAAGCGGCGGGGAGCGTGAGGTTGCCTTTGAAAGGTGCCAGCGTTTCACCTGCCTTCACGGGATAAAAACTGCAGCCGTCGCCATGCTGAGCCAGCACATAGATGGAGAAGGCAGTTGGCACCTTTGTGTCTGTATCACCGAACTTCAGGTCGTTGTCAGTGATTGTCGTTCCCGGATCGCCTTGCTGCAAGTCATACGTTCCAGCGTTGCCCTTGACGACGACTGCCGTATTGCCGGGGATGGCTGTAACGGGAGATAGCGTCACCTGATTGGCGGTAGTATCGTACTTTACCGTGTAAGCGCTGAGATTACTGGTATTAGAGAAGTCCACAAAGGTGGCCCATCTGGCAGTGCTTATCTTTGCCTGATCTATACATTCACTGATGCTTAGCAACTGTACGTTCTTTAGTACTTTAGCATCATTATTTGTATCTACAGTAGCTGCAAGGACGACCTCGTCACCACGAACAATCTGAAAGGCATTCGATATTTTAGTATTTTGAAGATATCGTCCGTTTAATATTCTGAGAGTTTCAGCAGCATTTTCGGCGTCAGCTATGTAGTAGTTGAGCGTGGGACAACTGCTGTTGTATGTATTGGTCTTGGCGACCTTTGCCTTGATATATACTTGAGTGCCGTTGTCAGTTTTAAGAGCTTGTGCAACAGAGATTAGTTCGTTCTCTTCTACCTTTTTAAAGTTTTGTGAGATCACCTTGCTTCTTTCACCATTTACGTAGGCTACGGCTTTCACATTGGTGGAGCTTTTTAGTGAAAAAGGTGCCGTGTATGCTGTGCTCTGATCTGTAGGTTCTGTGCCGTCGGTAGTGTAGTAGATCTTGGCATCTTGATTTTCGCTACTGAGCGTCACAGAAGTACTGTCGAGAAATGAGGTGGAGCCGGAGATATGAGGAGTGCTGTCTGAAGTGTAATAGGCTATTTTAGAGATTTGAATAGAGCCATTTTGCGTAGCTCTACTATTTAGGGATAAATAAAATTTATAATAGCAATTTTTTGGGGGTTGTGGAATTACACATGATACAATACCACCTTTTTTGAAAATAGTTGTAATGTAGATTGTTTGTGTAATTTTGCTAAAGTTTGAATCTGTACTTATTAGAATTTGTGCATAGTTTACAACTTGGGGTGTTATTTTATCAACATTGATATCTATTTTAGATACAGCTTTTTCATATGGTTGCATATTGATTATATATGCATTTGACATTTCATTTTTCTTCCGCATTTCACGTATTTCCATTCGGCATGGTTGTTATTAAAGTAATATACCCTCCATGAGTCCTTGCCATAAGTTGCCGTCCATTTTACAGAGTAGCTATTACATTTCTCCATTTCTGCTTTTGCAAAGTCCAAAGTCTTGTAGACAATGTTGTCTGCAAATAGCTTATCCGAAACAGTTAACAGGAGAAAGCATACCATTAAGAGTATTACCATTTTTTTATAGTTGTTAGTTTATTATTTTATTCGTTACAAAAATAAACATAATACTTGAGAAAAACAAGAAAATAACTAATAAAAGTATTTTTTTTATTAGATAATAAATGAAAATGTATGTATTTTATTGTGGTGCGGATATTAGGCTTATTTCAAAATAGCAATAACAGCACCGACAGCTCCACTACAGGCACTGGTCCAAAAAGCATACTTAAGAGCAATAGTAAATCGCTGCCAAAAGATATTGTTCCTATTCATCTGTTGTCTTGTTGTTGTTTTTATCTGTTTTCTTTATTCATTTATATTTAGGGAGTGCTTCACGTTCCGAAATTTTTCCTCTTTATGCAAGCAAATGTAGCGAACTCCGTTGCGATAGAACTTATTATTTTATGCCGTGGTTTGATTGCGGCGTTTTTTCTTTAGCTTTAGCGTATAGTATAGGGAGATGGCCACACCTATTAATATAGCGATGACG
>DLDU01000012.1:69070-76208 GCA_002481295.1 Prevotella sp. UBA7764
ATGATAGACATAAGCTACTCCCAACAGCCATCCTGACGTGACAGCTATGGCTAAGGCCGACCAGACGGTGGCTCCGTCATTGAAGATATGAGCAAAGCCAAAGATCACGGCAGAAAGGATCAAAGCCCAAGTCATGCCTATTCTGTCACAGAGTAGTCTGAAGGCGATTCCTCGGCAGATGATCTCCTCACCAATGCCGACGACGGCAAACAACAGCCAGCCGTAAAGTTGGTTCTGTATGTCGCAGTTGATCTTCTGCGGCTGATAGGCATGCAGGCAGTATAAGCTCGCCATGATGGTTCCAAAGAACAGAACTGACACTCCCCATCCTGTCAACAGTATCTTGACATCATGTTGCGGTGTGGCAAATATCTTGGCTTTGACTCTGGTATACAGCACGAGAAACTTCCTGAACGAAAGCAGCAGCACCCAGCAAGCAACCAACGCAATTGGAATCTTTGCATAGATGGTGTAATCCATCATCAAGATGGCTTCGAAGAAGCCCATGATGAACAGAAAGCAGACGATACCTATGAAGAAAAAACATATCCATTCATAGAAGTCCATCTTGTTTCTTTTGTTGTTCATGTACAGATATTAAATCTCGATCTTAGTGATTACTATTGGACGAGGACTGGGAAAGCTATTCCTGTCAAATTGCAGACGGCATGGGCGATGAAGCAATATCTCACATCATGGTATCTGATGAATAAATAACATATAGGTATTGCAAAGATAAACGTGTCTACTCTTAAGAAGGTGTCTCCAAGATGGGCACAGAAAAACAAGACGGAGCTACACAGAATGATAACAATAGGCTTAAAGCGACTTCTCTCCATCATGCTGACAAGCCATTTTCGGAATAGCATCTCCTCAGTGAACGGGCCTAACAGACCTGTCGCAACAACAGAAATGAGCAGTGGGGATAGTTCCGTAGTGGTAGAATGTGGGTAATCGGCTTTGCTAAATTGGCAGATGAGATATATGGATAGTTGCCAAAGCAGGCCTAAAAGAACAGATATAAAGACAACTTTCATTTGTAGCCTCGACCGTTTAAACGTCCATAAGTCAAGTTTCTCAATTTTGTTTTCTACGGCTAACGCGACTAACAGAAAGGCTGAGCATGCCATAACCATCATGTCAGGTGCAGATTTGAAAGTAACAGCGTTGCTGCCCCTGTTTATGAAAAGCCCTATAAGGGGGGCGGAAACTAATATAGAACCCAACAAGTATATTATCAAGAAAGCGGTAATTCTACATAGACATTTTGTTTTGTTATAACCTATTATATTCATTATCTAATATTTTAAGCTGTCATAGTAAGTACACCATGGCATATTATTTTATTTAATATATTTACAACTCAATAGATTCTTAGCATTATATTATCATAAATACAATGGCTAAGAATCTACCAAATCATAAAATAAGATATAAATTCTCTTATTCTATTTTCTTATTCTGGACAGACTATCCAAAGATAGCAATACAAAGGTGACCAATCGACTGAAAGATTGAACCACCAAGATGGCACTGCATACAAGCTCTTGCCCATCTCTCGTGCTTCTGTGTCTTGGTTTCTCCGCCATTAACACAGACCAACTCAGACTCTGACAATTCTGTCAAGTAGGAATTTGTTAACTTTTTCATTTTTGTTCTTTTATTAATTTTACTTTGGCTGTGTAAGTTGTCGACTTCTTACTTATGCAAAGTTAAAGGGAAATTAGGACTCTTGCAAATATTATCTTGTAAATATTTGCTCTGTGCAAAATTGCTGCACGGAGTAACTAATTTAACAAATTCTTTTGAACATTGAGAACATCCTCCAATTATTTTTGTCTCTTCTTTGCCAAGAGCCTTTACATTTAACGATAGCATCATTTCGAACTTGTTAGTATAGCAAAATGTGTGCTTTGTCCTGCTGTAACTGATTTCAGCTCCCATATTTTTCAATTCTTGTAGCATGTAATACAGTTCTCTTCGCGAGACACAAAGAGTCGACGCAAATTCATCCGGGGAACCTGTTTGCTGACTGAATATCAACTTATGGATCTTGTGAATCCTTTTTAAATCTTCTATCACATACATGATTTCCTATCTTTTTAGTCGATTTCGTCGCTTTGGTTACTCCACAGGTTACGGTAGAGTTCCGAGGTCTCAATCAGTTCTTTATGAGAGCCCTCGGCGACCACCTTGCCTTTGGCCAACAAAATGATATGTTGTGCGTCCTTTATCGTGCTGAAACGGTGAGCGATGGAAATGATGGTCTTGCCCTGTAGTGACAGTTGGCGGATCATCTGTTTGACATATTTCTCAGATAGAGTGTCTAATGAAGATGTAGCTTCGTCAAAGACTATGATGTCCGGGTCTTTGTATAGTGCTCTTGCGATGGCTATACGCTGTCGCTCACCACCGGACAGCGATGCCCCGTGCTCTCCGATATAAGTATTGATGCCGTTGGGCAAGCCATTGATAAAGTCGGTAAGTCCAAGTTCTGCAATAAGGTCTGACACCTTGCGGACATCAGGGTTGAGGTCGCCGATTGCGACATTCTCAAGCACAGTGCCTTGAAAGAGTTCTATCTGCTGTGGCACGGAGCCGACATGCTTTCTCAGGCTCGTATTAGAGATTTGTGCCAAATCGTATCTGCCGATAAGAATGCGTCCTTCGTTAACAGGGTAGATGTGCTGGAGCAAAGATGCCAGCGTCGTCTTTCCGGAGCCACTCTCTCCAACGATGGCAGTAGTCTCTCCTCTATGAATGGTAAGATTCAGCTCATCGAACACGTCTTTGCGAGTACCATACCTAAACGCCACATGGTCAAAGACGATGTCGCCTATCATATCACTCTCTAGTTCTACCTTCCCGCTCTCGTCCTCTTCCTGCTCCAAATCCATAATCTGAAACAAACGGTCTGCGGCAATGTTGGCATCTTGCAGCTGTTGATTGGAAGATATAAGCGATTGCAGCGGACTTAGCACATACCCAATAATCGAATAGAACATCATCAACGTTCCGGGACTGATTTGCTTTTCGACGACAAAGCTGCTCCCCACCCACAATACGGCAATGGTGACAGCGGTAGACACGAAGTTCAGACCATTTGCTGTGGCTATGCCTCCATAAGCTGCAGAATATGTGTCATTGAGTAGTCGGACGAACCTATTCTCAGTTTTTAGATTCGCGAAATCTTCGAGACCAAAACGCTTGACTGTGACAATGGCGTTGAGTGACTCGACCAAATGTGATTCCAGATCAGCACTCTTCTCCATGATCTTCCGCATAAATCTTTTGTTCAGTCGGTTATATCCAACAAATATCAGTAAAAAGAACGGGGTCGCGCATAAAGTCACGAGTGCCAGCTTCCATGAGAATATCAGCATGACAGCAAGGGTGACGATGAGGATCATCACGTTGACGACCACATTTAGAAACACGTCATTGATAAAAGTCCGTATCTTCACAGCATCGTTTACGCGTGAGATGATTTCACCGACACGCATGGTGTCGAAGAACTGCTGGGGAAGTTTTAGGATATGCTTGTAATATCCGAGGATGAGTGAAGCGTCAATACACTGTCCCGTCTTCAAAGCTAATATGCTTTTTGTCGCCCCAATGAATGTTTGAAGAATGAGGATGACGATCATCGCCAGACTCATCATACGGAGCAAATTCATATTGCCGTCAACAAGGACATAGTCGGTAATCTTGCCCACATAAACAGATGTAGATAATCCGAGAATACTACAGGTAAGCGCTCCAAAGAAAGCCTCTGTCATTACCCTGCGGTGAGGGGTGAGCAGAGAGATGAATTTAGAAAAGTTGCTCGTTGCCTCCCTCCCCACATGAAAAGTATGATTGGGTTGCATGAGCACAAGTATGCCAGTCCACATCTCCTTGAAATCATCTATGCTTTTCTTATGCATCGCGCCATCTGCCGGATCCATGTAAACGACATGTTTGTCATTCACCTGATAGATGACAATAAAGTGAAGAAGCACTTTGTTAACCACAACATGTGCGATTGCAGGAAGAGGGATCATCTGCAGAGCCTCTAACTTTGCCTTTACACCTTTGGCACTAAGTCCCAATTTCTCAGCAGCTTTGATAAGTCCAAGGATATTCGTTCCTTTCTTGTCGGTATAAGCATACTGGCGTATTCTTGCAACAGAGTATAGGAGTCCATAATATGCACATATAGACGCAATGGATGCGGCACCGCAATCAGTAATATCCTGCTGCTTGATTTTTATATGTGAGTTCATAACGTGTCTTCTTACTTCGCGTTCTTACTTGGATATTGTGTTGGATTCACCCAACTGTCCATTGATTGGTATAGCAGGTCAAACAAAGATTTCTTTGTAACCATAAAGCGAACGACAGCTGTCATTCCTTTTTTGATGTACCCCCGTTGGTGAGTTCTATCATCTGTAAGATAATTCTTGTCTAATCTTACGCGGACTTTGAATAGATAATTATTACTTGAGTCAACAACATAATCAGACGAGACACTTTCCACCTTGCCTTCCAACATACCCCATTCATTATAGTTGAGCGCATCGATTTGAATCTTTGCTGTCATATTCGGTCTGATGAATGCTATATCTTTCGGTTTCACAAAAGCCTCAACATAGAGAGGAGCCTTTGGACTGATGACAGCAAGGCTTGTACCTGCTTGGACAGGTATGCCCGGATAGATGCCACTAAAGTTTTCGACAGTTCCAGAAACCGGTGCCCTCAAAATGAGCATATGCTTATCACTGACGTCTCCTTCTATATTTGAATGCGCCTCACGAATCTGCTGGTGTAGATTGTTCAAGTCTGTTTCCCACGTTGCATGTTTGTTTTCTACCAGTGTTTTCAGTTCATTCTGTTTATCAAGGTATTGGTAGTAATATTTTTCGTACTCCTCTTCACTTATCAGTTTGTCGTCATACAGTGCTTTATTGCGTAACCACTCTGTTTTTAAGTGTCGTATATCAGTCTTCATCTGTGCGCATTGAGCTAC
Organism: Prevotella sp. UBA7764; assembly: GCA_002481295.1. GTDB lineage: Bacteria > Bacteroidota > Bacteroidia > Bacteroidales > Bacteroidaceae > Prevotella > Prevotella absiana. Next base: position 74,079 of record DLDU01000012.1, read on the forward strand.
CATGCTGTAATATTCCTGTTCGCGATTAGAGGATTTAAATGTCTGCGGACAACTGCCTTTGACAAGAAACTCAAGATCATGGCATTGGCTCAGGAAATCATTCTGTTGTGATCTCTGATAGTTAATCTTCACATCAGTATTGTCAGTTCTGAATTTTAGGATCGGCTGCCCTTTAACGACAGCATCACCCTCTTTGACATAGACTTCATCCACAATTTCTGTAACAGGGGCAATGATGGTACTCCTTTCGGTCTTGGGTCTGACATTTCCTGTCCCTTCAACAGAAACATCGACATAAATAAACGGCAATAGCACTATACATGTCATTACGAAAACAATAGCGACGGCGTAAATGATATTAGATTTAGCTTTACGTCTTGAAAGATAGTTTTCAAGCGTGTCGTTAATCCATTCACTTGGAAGTATTTGAGCATTATCCACTGTATCGTTATTTATTTATGTTGACTTCTATATCTATGTCAAAGCTATTCCCATAATAGTAGCTGCCTCGATACTTGTCATATTTGATTTCTGCTCCGATCTCTCGTAGCATCTCAAGGTCATTGTATAGTTGCCGCCTACTGATATTTAAACGTTGGGAAAACTCATCGGGATTACCTGTCGCTTTCATGGTTATCAGGTCATTCATTCGATTGATACGTTCCAAATATTTAAAAAGCAATTGCATAATATGGATTATATTTCTCTTGGATTTTTGTATAACTTAAGCAAATAGCACTGGTAGTAGTAATCAAAAAGTGCTTGCAAGCGACTACTCTCCGCCTCCAGCAATTTTACTTTGCTGTCATCAAATTCAAACAATGTGGCCTTTCCGCATTCATACTTCTTCGTCGTAAGCTTGAATGATTCTTGGTTGCTATTTACTGCAGCAGTGTAACTTGTAATTTTTGCATAGGCATTCATTGCGTGAGCATGAATTTGCGTGATTTTATGATAAAGATCGTTTTTTGCTTTCTTGAGGAGAATTTCATTTTTGTCTTTTTCTATACGTGCTTGCCGTATGCTGTTACGAGTCTCGAAGCGATTGAACAGTGGAATGGTAAGTTGCAACTGTATTTCCTGACAAAAGTTGTTCCTTAGTTGGTTGCCAAAAGATCTGTTGTCTATGCCGTTGGTCTTATAGTAATTTGTCCCAATTCCCCCTACCAATGACAATTGAGGATAGAGTGCAGAGCGGCACATCTTTATTTTGTCTTCGGAACAGGATATGGAGGCTTTCTGCGACTGTATTGTTGGGTAATTGTTGATAGCCTCAGCTAAAATGGCATCTATATTGTCTGGCATCATTAGACATAGGTCATCCTCTTTCGGCTTAGCGATGGAAAAGTCCTTAGGTACCTCTAAATCCATTAACTGGCAGAGGCTAAGTTCGTCCGTAGAGAGTTGATTCTTTTTCTCGGAGACGTTCGCCATACTACTTTGCAGAGTAGCGTGTTGTTGGACAACATCCACATAACTGATTTTGCCATGCTTCAGAAGGCCTTGCAACCGTAAGGTCTGTAATGAATCTATTGAAACTTGACGCTCAGATATTTCTAAAAGCTGCATGTCCATAAGAACCTGCAAATATGCTTCGGCGACATTCATGATGAGTGTCATCTTGGCATCGGATAGGTTATGTTCTTCGACAAGGACTAGATCCCTAGTCATTCTCTTTTTGTATCGAGAACAGAATCCGTCAAAAAGATTCATTTTGCCTGTAAGCGAAATAGAGGCCTGTCCTGTATTTGTATCGGTATAAGTGTTTTCGTACGTCAAGCTTCTGCCAAATGTATATTGTTGTGAAGCCGATGCTGATATTTGTGGAAGCCACGAATTACGTTCTGTGTTCAAATCAACATTCTTGCTTTTCACCGACAGCTCTAGCATACGTACTTCTGGGCTATGCTGCAGAGCATAGTCCACACATTCTTCTAACGTCCATTTGTGTGCAGGAGGCATGGCTGAACCAGACAACCAACAAAAGAACGTTATCATAGAAATAACAAAATCTTTTGATTTTAATATGTTGAGGAACATTTTTTACATAGTCGAAGTTAGTTATTACTTTGACGATCCTTTTTATTATCGTCAAAGCAACAAGTCCGCTGGTGAAAACGGAGGATATCC
>DLDU01000038.1:0-24477 GCA_002481295.1 Prevotella sp. UBA7764
AGGGCAACTAATGCTTTTGCAGAGTCATTCAATGCTAAAATTAAGGCGTTTAGAGCTGCTTTAAGGGGAGTAACGGATATAAAGTTCTTTCTTTTCAGACTTACAAAGCTATATGCTTAATCCCTCTGGTTTATCGGGTGAGCCGAAGCCCGCCTTTTTTATATATAATATTTGGAGGCTACCATATTTATTATTATCTTTGCGCATAGGAAACAAAACAAGCCATGGTAACACAGAAAGAGACTCGAGAGAAAGAACGCTCCAGCAGGGAAAGCCTCGGGAAGTTCTTCTATGACCTTGCAAAGGCCACTTTCACGATTATGGTGCTCACGAATTCCATAGCATTATTCATATCGACTAACTATGTATTAGCTGGTATATTCATTGCGGTAGGATTGACTTCCACGGCAGTACTTGCAAGAATAGGTTATTCAATAATTAAAAAGTAAGAACTATGATAATAATGATTATGACATATGGTGCCATTGCCCTTTGCGGCCTCGGCATTCTGCTTTGGTTCCGTACCAAAAGCGGGAAGAAGTGGCTATCTGATCTATAAAGTTAGCACTTTAAGAAACGTACGTTCTGCGTTAGCCGTTCGGTTTGCCACGGCTGTGCCGTGGTCCTTGTTCCGCCCTCTATTGCCCGTCAGAAACAGCAAATCCCTGCTGCTCCTTAGGAACAGCAGGGATTTGCTATTTATCTATCATAGGCCTGTCTCAGTCCGCCTTTGCCACATGCTTGCGCTTCCCGCTAAACTCCGTGAAGTCGACACGAATGATGCCAACACGGTGAAACGACTTCTCGCTATACTTATACCCGATCTCCTTGAAGTCGGGCGACAGCTTGTCCACCAGCAGATGCAGTGCACGCATCATCTCTTCGGCAGAGAGATGGATATGCGCCTCACCCCGCAGGATGACGCTCTCATACTCTGTGGTGAAGTTGCGTGGCAGCAGATGCACGCGTCCAATGATGCAGAACGACACCAGAGGATGGTGCTCCAAAGCTTGCAACTTATGCCCCTCCGGAGCACAGTGGATGTAGATGGAGTGATCGCCGTCCCACACATAGTTCAGTGGTACGCCATACCCCGATCCGTCGACATCCTGCATCGACAGCACACCATATTCACTCTCCCGCAAGAGCTCCAAAGCCCTCTCCTCGTCCATCAGCCTATCCTGGCGACGGACAGTGTCGTTGACATACTTCATTTTTCTTTCCCTTTTATCATGGTGATGATCATCTTGAAGGGTTTCTCAGCCTTGACAGCATGACGCGCTCCGGCTGGTATCACCAGTGCCTCTCCCGTTTGGAGATGCAGCGACTCATCCTCCAGCATAAACGTCATCTCACCGTCGATCACCTGAATGAGCGCGTCAAACGGTGCCTGATGTTCGCTCAGCCCCTGTCCCTTGTCAAATGAGAACACGGTGATGCTTCCTGCTTCATTGTGTTCCAGCTCACGGCTGACCACACTGCCCTCGGCATAGTCTACCAGTGCCTTGGGCTCGAAAACCTTTCCTTTTTCAAACGTAGCCATAAAAGTAATATTATAATGTATAATGTAAAAAGTATAATGTATAAATAATTGAGGAAAATGAAAAATGAATAAATAACAGCGCAGAAAGGAAGATGCCCTTCACGCCATTATTTATTCATCATCATTTATACATTACGCATTAATCATTGTCTTGATATCCTCGTCTACAGTAGAGATGGTACCGAGGCCGAAGCTATCCTGGAGCACTTTCAGCACACCGGGAGAGACAAAGGCGGGAAGCGTAGGACCGATATGGATATTCTTCACGCCAAGGCTCAACAGAGCGAGAAGCACGATGACAGCCTTCTGCTCGTACCAGGCAATGTTGAAGGCAATCGGCAGATCATTGACATCAGCAGCTCCGAAGATCTCTTTGAGGTTCAAAGCCACCACAGCCCACGAATAGCTGTCGTTGCACTGTCCAGCATCGAGCACACGCGGGATGCCGTTGATGTCGCCGAGGTTGAGCTTGTTGTATTTATACTTAGCGCAGCCCGAGGTGAGGATCACCACATCCTTAGGCAAAGCCTGGGCGAAGTCAGCATAATAGTTACGGCTCTTCATACGACCGTCGCAACCACTCATCACCACGAACTTGCGGATAGCGCCACTCTTGACAGCCTCAACGATCTTGTCAGCAAGGGCAAAGACTTGGTCGTGAGCGAAGCCGCCGACGATCTCACCATGCTCGATCTCTTCAGGAGCCTGGCACTGGCGTGCCATCTCGATGACCTCAGAGAAGTCCTTATGGCCGTCGGGACGGGTAGCGATATGCTTCCATCCTGGAAAGCCCGTAGAATTGGCTGTGAACACACGACCTGCATAGTTAGCCTTCGGTGAAGGAGGCACAATACAGTTGGTGGTAAAGACGATAGGACCGTTGAAGTGAGCGAACTCCTCTTTCTGCTTCCACCAAGCATTACCGTAGTTACCCACGAGGTGCTTGTATTTCTTCAGCTCGGGATAGTAGTGTGCCGGCAGCATCTCACCGTGGGTATAGACATCGATACCCGTGCCCTCGGTCTGCTCCAGGAGGTCAGCAATATCGTGGAGGTCGTGACCGCTGATGAGAATACCCGGACGCTTACCTACACCAATGTTCACCTTTGTGATCTCAGGCTTACCGTAAGCTCCTGTGTTTGCCTTGTCGAGCAGTGCCATCACGTCAACACCGTATTTACCAGTGGTGAGAAGCAGTTGCAGCAGACTGTCGGCAGTAGCGTCGGGGTTGGTGATACCAGCCAAAGCCTCAGCCATGAAGCCAGCGATAGCCTCATCGCGCTGTCCCAAACGTGCTGCATGCTCGTAGTAAGCAGCCATGCCTTTGAGTCCGAGTACGATAGTCTCCTTGAGCGAGCGGATGTCTTCGTTGGTAGTGCGCAGCACCGTCTCGCGGTCGCCCTCAGCCTCGTAGTCGCTCTTCTCGCCGCCCCACTCTACTTCATGATAGTCGGGCAGTGTCACTCCGAGCTCGGCAGCCTTGGCCAGCAGCTGTTTCTTCAGAGCGATACCCTTGTCGACTTTCTGCAACAATGCGCTGTCGTCAAAGTTGGCATTGGTGATGGTGGCAAAGAGCGCGTCCATGATGAAGTCATCCACAGTGGTGTCGTCACTCTGTCCCTGCTGCAACAGTGCGTGATAGATGGTACCTACACCACGTGTCACACTCAGCAACAAGTCCATCCAACGGCTTGTCTCGGGTTTCTTACCACATACGCCACTCACAGTACATCCTGTACCCTTGGCAGTCTCTTGACATTGATAGCAAAACATCATATCTTTCTTCTGTTTATAAGTTATATTTATTGTCTAATGATTGGTTACAAATTCTGTCCGTCAAAGCGTGAAGCCTCCATCTCGATGGCTTTGGGGAAGATGATGTCATTCTCGACATGGGTGTGCTCCTTGAGGTTCTCACGGAACTCGCTGAGCTGGCGCATCAACTCCTTATAGTCTTCCGACGCGTCGGCCGGAACCTGGTAGTCATTGAGCAGTGTGGCGATGCGTTCATGGCGCTGCAACTCGGCATCGTGGTCCGACATCATCACGTTGATGGGGTTGCGCACCGTGCCGCAGTGCATCGGAGCAATGGGCTGTCCGCGGCGCACGGCATCGTAAAGATCGAGGATGTAAGGGAAGAGCACCCGTTCCTCCTTCATCAGATGAGTGTCGAGATCAGAGAGCGACTGGCTGAAGAGTTGCTCCACCTCGTCGAGCACGAGATTCTCCATCATCACCTTATTAATAAGGCGCAGCGTGTCGGGGCCATTCTCTCTCACCCCACGATGATGCACCTTGAGCACATAGTCCACAAGTAGGTCCAGCGGCCACTCGCAGAAGTTGTATCTGCTTTTATCTTCCATCTTGTTCTGCGTAATTATAGATTGACGGGTGCAAAGTTAAGAAGATAGAAAAGGAGTACCGGTAACAATTGTTACCTCAGCGTATTAATTAGAGTTAAAGATGAGAAATACACCACTAAGACAGAATATTGATTAAACTTTCAGTAGACGTCAACGTCATATAATTGTTTTTGCACGACAAACAAAGCATTCTGTATTCAGAATAGAATTTTCAATATCAGATATGAAGAAAGCATTACTCCTCGCTTTGCTATTGATGATGACGATAGCATCAGCGACAGCGCAACAGAAGATCAGCGGTACGCTCATCGACCGCGACTCGAAAGAGCCCGTACCTATGGTCACCGTTCAGCTGCTCAAAGCCGACTCAGCTTTTGTCTCCGGCTCGGTGAGCAACGACAGCGGTAAGTTTGTCATTCAGGCGCCTGCTCCCGGCAAGTACCTGCTGAAGATTTCGAGCATCGGCTATGTCACCGCCATCAAGCGTCTGCAGATGGAGGCTGAGCACAACTTGGCCTTGGGCAACATCGTCATCCACTCCGATGCCGTGATGCTCAAAGAGGCACAGGTGACAGCGCAGGCCCTGAAGGTGACGCTCAAAGAGGACACCTTTGTATATAACAGTGCTGCCTACCGCACTCCCGAGGGCTCCACCATCGAGGAACTCGTCAAGCGATTGCCCGGCGCTCAGGTGAGCGACGACGGCAAGATCACCATCAACGGCAAAGAGGTGAAAAAGATCATGCTCGACGGCAAGGAGTTTATGACCGGAGATACCAAAACGGCCATGAAGAATATCCCGACGAGCATCATCGACAAGGTGAAGGCCTACGACCAAAAGAGTGACCTGGCACGCGTCACCGGTATCGACGACGGTGATGAGCAGACGGTGCTCGACTTCGGTACCAAGACGGGCATGGGCAAAGGTGCCATAGCCAACGTCGACCTTGGCGTGGGTACCAAAGACAGGTATGCCGAGAGGCTCTTCGCCGGATTGTTTAACAAGGAAGCCCGTGTATTCGTCATGGGCAACGCCAACAATGTCAACGACATGGGATTTGGCGGACGTGGCGGATTCGGCAGAAACCGCAACGGACTCAACGCCTCGAAGATGGGTGGCGCCAATGTCAACTATGAGAAGAAAAACGTTATCAAAGTCGACGGTAGTGTCAGATGGAGCCACAGCGACGGCGACATCTACTCGAAGAGCTCCAGTGAGAACTTCGTCAGCAAGTCGGCTTCCTTCTCCAACAGCCTCAACCAAAGCTATTCCCGCTCCAACAGCTGGAACGGGCAGGCACGCATCGAATGGACACCCGACACGATGACCAATATCATGTTCCGCCCCACTGCCTCCTACTCCACCAGCGACGGACTGGGCGCCAACAACTCGGCTTCCTTCAACGACGATCCTTATAAATATGTGGTGGATCCGCTCACGGAGGAAGGTTTGAAGACACTCGACGAGAATGGACAACTCGTCAACAGCCGTCGCAACACTTCCATGAGCTATTCCCGCAACAAGAGCCTCGGAGCAGAACTGCAATACAACCGTCGTCTCAACAGCCGTGGGCGAAACATCACGCTGCGTGCCGACGCCAACTACTCCGACAACGACAGCAAGAATCTATCCACCAGCAACGTACATCTCTATCAGATTCAAAACGCCCTGGGACAGGACTCTACCTATCAGACCAACCGCTACAGCCTCACGCCGACAAAGAACTACGGCTACACCTTGCAGGCTACATACAGCGAGCCGCTGTGGCGCGGTGCCTTCCTGCAACTGCGCTACCGCTTTAAATACAGCTACAGCAAGAGCGACCGCTCCACATACAACTTCTCCAATCTCGGTGAAGACTTCTTCTCGGGTATCAATCCCGCCTACCGCTCATGGGGCAACTATCTCGACCGTCTTGCCAACCCCTACACCGATTATCTCGACTCTGACCTGAGCCGCTACTCGGAATATAAAAACTACACGCATATCGTGGAGCTCATGCTGCGCATGATACGCACCAAATGGCAACTCAACGCCGGTGTGATGGCACAGCCACAGAAGTCGCACTATATCCAAGACTACCAAGGCATCAGCGTGGACACCACTCGCAATGTCTTCAACGTCTCCCCAACCTTCGACTTCCGCTACCGCTTCAGCAAGGTCAGCAACCTGCGCATCAACTACCGCGCCAACACGTCACAGCCCAGCATCTCGCAGCTTCTCGACATCACCGACGACTCTGACCCGCTCAACATTCAGAAAGGTAACCCGGGACTGAAACCGTCATTCACACAAAATTTCCGGTTCTTCTATAACAACTACTGGGAGAAGACACAGCGCGCTATGATGGCACACCTGGGATTCTCCACCACCAACAACTCCATCAGCTCTAAGGTGACCTACGACGAGAAGACTGGTGGACGCACCACACGACCGGAAAACATCAACGGACAATGGAACATGAACGGTGCCTTTATGTTCAACACACCACTCGACTCAGCCGGTATCTGGAACATCAACACGTTCACCAACATGAGCTATGCCAACAACGTAGGCTATGTGACGCTCAACAGCACGTCAGATTCGCAGAAGAGCACTACCAAGGATCTCAACCTTTGGGAACGTCTCTCGGGCAGCTACCGCAACAGTTGGCTGGAGGTGGAACTCGACGGACAGCTCTCCTATCGCCACTCTCGCAATGAGCTTCAGTCCACCGCCAACCTCGATACGTGGCAGTTTGCCTATGGTGTCAACGTCAACTTCTCTCTGCCTTGGGGCATGTCGCTCTCTACAGACCTCCACGAGAACAGCCGCCGAGGCTACAGCGATCCTTCGCTCAACACCAACGAACTGGTATGGAATGCACAACTCGCACAGAGCTTCCTGCGTGGTAAGCCCCTCACAGTGATGTTGCAGTTCTACGACATTCTCCACAACCAAAGCAATCTCTCACGCACCATCACGGCTATGCAGAGCAGCAACACTGAGTATAACAGCATCAACAGCTACGTGATGCTCCACGTCAACTATCGTCTCAATCTCTTTGGCGGCAAAGGCATGAGGCCCGGTGACAGTCATCGTGGTCCCGGCATGGGTCCTGGTCGTGGAGGACGCCCGCCAATGGGTGGTTTTGGTGGCGGCAGACCTCCACGTAGCGGTGGCTTCGGCGGATTCTAAAACACTATAGAATAAAGCATGATAGTGCAAGGTATGAAAGCACTAAAGCATAAAAGCACAAAAAAAGGGAACTCTTCACTGAGTTCCCTTTTTTGTTGTATGTAAGGAAGCAGCTCTTGACAACCCCATATATAATAAGGTGTATCCGCAGTCTCCTATATAAATAAGGTGTATCCCTACAGTGCTTTCACTGCCTTAGCCAGTTTCTCCAATGCCTGTCGGATATAGTCTCGCGGTGAGCCTACGTTGAGCCGCATGAAGCCCTCACCACCGGGACCGAACATCTCGCCGTCGTTGAGAGCTAAATGAGCTTTGTCAATGAAGAGATCGAGCAGTGCTTCATGGCTCAGCTGCAGATCCCGGCAGTCAAGCCATACGAGGAAGGAGGCCTGGGGGCGCAGCGGACGGATGCCGGGGATATGCTCCCGACAATAGTCTTCCACGAAACGGATGTTATCCTCCACGTAAGCCAGCATCTCCCGACGCCACTCCTCTCCCTTGCGGAAGGCAGCTACCGTGGCGATATGGGCAAAGATATGCGCCTCATCCAATTCATTGGCCTTGAGCCAGCCAAAGAAGCGGTCACGCAATTCTTTGTTGGGCACAATGGCGTGACTGGTGATGATGCCAGCGATATTGAATGTCTTCGTGGGCGACTGAAACGTAATGCTGATGTTTGCAGCTTTTTCCGACACGCTGGCAAAAGGTATATGACGATGCCCAAAGAGTGCCATGTCGCAATGAATCTCGTCTGAGATAACCAGCAGGTGATGATCATAGCAGAAGTCAGCTAACCGGCTGAGCGTCTCACGTGTCCAGCAGATGCCACCCGGATTGTGAGGATTGCATAGTATCAGCAGCCGGCACTTGTCGTCGCAAACTCGCTCCAAGCCCTCGAAATCCATGTCGTAGTAGCCATCCTCCCGTCTGATAAGCGGATTCCACACCACTTCCCGGTGATTGCCACGGGGCGTGAGGAAGAAAGGATGATAGACCGGCGGCATGACGATCACCTTCTCATCGGGCTTGAGAAAGATGTTGCAGACCAGTCCGATACCCTTGACGATGCCGGGGATAAAAGACAGCCACTTCCGCTTGATGTCCCACTGATGATGGGAGAGCACCCAGTCATGGATGGCCGGGAAGTAATCTTCCGGCTCAACCGTGTAGCCAAGGATGGGATGCTCCAAACGATGACGCAAAGCATCGAGGATCTCTGGGCAGACTGCAAAATCCATATCTGCCACCCACAAGGGTTGCAGGTCGTCACGTCCCCAGCGTGGTTTCAGTGCCTCGTGCATGAGATCACCCGAACCACGCCGCTCAATGATCGTATCGAAATCGTATTGCATAACTAAGAGTTGAGAGTTGAAAGGTGAAAGGTGAGAGTTGAAAGGTGAGAGTTGAGGGGGTGAGAGAGTTGAGGCCGGGGCTATGCCCAACTCTCATGATTCCTATAATTAGCCCTCCAAAGCCTGCTTGATGTCCTCAAAGAGATCGTCGACATCCTCCAATCCGATGGAGAGACGGATCGTCGTGTCGTTGACATCCATCGCCCTTTTCATCTTGTCGGGGAAGAGGCCAAAGATCGTACTAGCCGGATGGATGGCCAGCGTGCGGTTGTCGAAGAGATTGGTAGCACGGTGGATGAGTCTCAGATGATCAATCATGCTAAAGCAGGCATCTTTCGACTCCAAATCGATGCACACCATAGCGCCTGCCGTGGTGCCGAACTGCCGCTGTGCGAGCTCGTGGAAGGGATTATCCTCCAAGCCTACATAGTTGACACGCTTGATCTGAGGCAGCGTCTGAAGTTTGCGGGCTAAGACAAGCGCATTGGAGGACTGCACTCGATAGCGCGCGTCGAGTGTCTCCAGTCCCATCGTCTGCAGGAAAGCCACCTGCGGAGTCATGTAAGCGCCAAGATTAAAAAGCATCTCGTTTTTCATCACCTCACCAAAATGCGGTGTGGTGCCATAGTCGATGACCAGTCCGCCTAATGATGTAGCGCCACCGCTGACATACTTCGTACTGGACACCACCTCGATGTCTACTCCTAAGTCATGGGAAGAGAACATCGTGAAGGGAATGGTTGTCGTGTCGGCTACCAATGGGATATGATGGGCGTGGGCGATCTCTGCCAGCTTGCTCAAGTCAGCCACCTCCATCTGCGGGTTGGTGATGATCTCCAAAAAGATGCAGCATGTATTCTCGTTGATAACAGCCTCCACAGCCTCCGGATCAGTCAGATCTGCAAGCTTGCAGCCCACACCGAATTTGCGGAGGGTGGACATGAGCAAAGAGAACGTGTTGCCAAAAAGATGCTTCGATGTCACAACATTCTTGCCTTGTGCCGCAAGTGCCATGATCGTATTGCTGATAGCTGCCATACCACTATTGAGCGCAATGACATTCTTTGCGCCGGTGAGGGCCTTGACACGTTCCTCAAAGTTGGAAACCGTAGGATTTTCACAACGGGAATAGTCAGGTGCGTCGATACGGTTGCAAAAGGCATCGCTCATCGTCTGAGCATTGTCAAACTCATAGGCTACTGCATTGTACACCGGCATACTGAGTGCATCGTAAGCGTCGCGCCGCTTATAGGGCACATGTATGGCTTGTGTCTGTTTCTTCATCATCTCTTTATCAATAATTGTTCTATAACGAAAATACTACTTTAATACCCATAAACGGCATACGCCCCCCCTATCTGTGATATCAATACCACTGCACGGCATTGCTGTAACCGCTCCGCTTGTCATACTTCAGCGCATCGGTAAGTGTGGCGGCGTTGCATCGGAAGGTGAAGTTATAGCTTGTGTATGGTGCCAGCACCACAGAGCAACTCATGTTGAAGCAGTGAAGATCACGCTGCAACGACGCTGTGGTCATTGAGATCTTGTGGTTGTCGAAATCATAACCACTGGAGAAGCTGATATTCCACCCGTCGCTGATGCGCAGGTTACCGCTCATATTCAGAGTCTGGGAGAAGCTGTAGGGATAGCGCATACTCTTATAGTTGAACTTCCCGGAAGTGTTCTCCCTCATCGTGATGCCATAGCCGAAGGTGATGGACCAAGGCATGGAGAAGCGCATATAGCCGTCGTCGTCGGTGCTGGCCTTGCCGCCACTACTCCTCTTCTTGGCTCCATTCTGTGCCTTGATCATCTCGTCATCGACATTACTGTTGATGTCGGTGTCTATGCCCTCATCATCATCGTTGTTGTCTTTGTTCTTGTTGTCCTTGTCCTCATCGCTTCCACCACCGAAGAGTTTGGCAATCTTCTCGGGAGTGAGCGTATAGGAGATGTTCTGCGACATGCCCTGGAAACGGCCAAAGCGGCCGCGGCCCCACTCTGTATGGTTACCGACATAAGGCTTGCCGTTTTCGTCGAGATCATAAGCGTAGGTAGCAAAGACCGCATTCATGTTGAAAGTATAGTTCTTCCACCATTTCAGTCTCAGTCGCATGCTCAGATCACTCCACTTATGATAAGAGGCCGCCATGTTGTAGGACATGCTGGCACCGAGTTCATCGATAAGACTGATCTTCTTGAAACCCGTCGAATCCTCGTCGCTCTTGATTTTCATCTCAAGATTGTTGGACAAGTCCATCGAGATGCTACCCGTCTTGCCTTTGCCCGGCACGGAATAGAGCTGGTCGGAATAGGGTGAATACTCCACGAGCGACACGTTGCCGTCGGCATCCGTTTTCTGATAGGTCTGATAATAGCCGTAGCGCGAAGCACCGAAATCAGGCGCATAGCTGAAGGAGATCTGCGGTGTGATGACATTGCGGATGGCCTGAATCTTATCGCCGAAGATCTTTCTGTTAGGGATGGCAAACAGATAGAGCTTGGTATTGGCCGAGAGACTCAGGTTCCAGTTATAGACATTGTGGAAGCCGTAAGTCGTGTCCCGCACCTCTTCCTGTCTCGCCTGGTCCCAGGAGCGAGTGACCTTGCTCGAATACATACGGTCAGTGAAGTTGAAGGAGGGCGAGATGTTGATATAGTTGAACAGCGTAAAGTTGCCGCTGATTGGTATATTGTGCTGCATGCCGTTTTTCCAGTCCTTGATAAGATTGGAGTGCATGAGCTTGTCTTCCTTGGTGTTGATCGAGTTGCTGAGCTGTCCGGTATAGCTCATCGAGATCTTCTCATACCATTTCTCGTCGCCCACCTGATGCTTGCGGCGGAAGGGATAGAAGCGTGAGATGTTGATATTCAGGTCGGGCAGCGTCATGGCGATACTCGAATCGCGCATATTCTGCGAGAGGTTGGCAGAGGAACTCAACGACAGTCCGATGCTGGAGAAGGTGGTGCTCCAACTGACCGAAGAGGTACGTGTCGACTGGGTGAGCGACTGCGGATTGTACATACTCGTCAGATTGTTGCGCTCATACTTCGAAGACGCAAAGTTGACGCTTGCCGAAAGACTGCTGAAAGGGTTGGCCTTAGCGTCTTGGCGGTGGCTCCATTGCAGTTTGAAGCTCTTCTGCTCAGAGAAGTCCGGCATGCCCTTGTCGCCGGTCTTGGTGTCCTGATAGCTGAAGAGGAATGAGCCACTGTATTTATAGCGTTTCCGATAGTTGCTGGCTGCCGAGAAGCCCCACGAGCCTTTGGTGTAGATCTCGCCCAAGAGCTTCAGATCCCACTTGTCACTCATGGCAAAATAGTAGCCGCCATCGCGCAAATAGAATCCACGGCTGTTCTCATCACCATACGTCGGCATGATGAAGCCACTGGAATAGCTCTTGGTGAAGGGGAAAAAGCCGTAAGGAATGGCGAAAGGCAACGGCACATCGGCGACAACCAGATAGGCCGGGCCAAAGACCACATCCTTGCCGGGACGTACCTTGGCACGCGACAAAGCAATATAGAAGTCGGGATGCGGTGCGTCGCAAGTGGTGTAGCGTCCGTGAGCCAGATAGATCTCACCATTGTCGTTGCGTTTCGACTGCTCACTGGTCAGGAAGCCATCCTCCTGCTGGGTATATACATGTTTGATGAATCCTTTCTTGGTCTTGAAGTTAAACGACATTGTGTCGGTGTCGTAAGTGTCCTGTCCCATGACAAAGACCGGCTTACCCTTGATACCGTCCTTTGCCGTGGTGTCTTTGGATCCGGTAGCATGCACAAGACTGCTGTCAAGACTCAGCTTGATCTTGTCGCTCTTCAAGTCCATATTCTCGTACTTCACCTCAGCCGAACCGTAGAGATGGGCGGTATTGGAGGATGCCATATACACCAGCGAGTCGTCGGCCTGATAGGTCACGGGGGCGTCGATGCCGTTTTTCTTCTTACGGTTGATGGAGTCGAGGCGCAGCGAGTCGTCTACCGCCTTATTGTGGTGATAGACAGCGAGTTGCAGCGAGTCCATGTCCGTGGTGTCGGTAGCGGCATCATCTGCCTGCAATCCTTTGACACGGGAGGAGCCCGTCTGTGTGGTATCAGCCTTCTTGCCGGTAAGCCGCTTGTCGGGAGAAGGCATAGCGCCACTGGCCATGGCCACAGCCATGACACCCACTGCCGATAATATAATGAAAGGCTTACTTCTCAATGGATATTCTGAATAATGTGAATACAATGAATAGCGCTCATCATGAGCTATGCAAAATTACGCAATATCTGTTGAACAACCGAGGGTTTACGCATTTTTAACGTTCAGGCTCAAACAGTTTTTCCCATTGCAGGAAACGCTGGAGACCGTCCTCTCCAAACTTGGCAAGGCTCTTCGCGGCCTGCTCTGGCGTCTTGACTTTCTTGAGATTGGACTTGCTGTAGAACTTATCAGCATAGCAAATCAGCTTCTCTTCCAGTGTCTCAGGCAGGAAATCCTGATGTGGCAACGGCAAGTTCTGACGCACGATCTCCTCTTTGGTCAGTCCCGCGCCGGTATGCCGCTCGCATACGCGGGCATGCTTGGGATAGCCTTCCTCACGCATCAGCTCTGCGCCCAAACGGCCGTGACAGATATAAGGCTCTGTACCGTGACAGGCAATGCCGGGCGCGTCACAGCGAAAGATGCCGATGTCGTGAAGCATCGCTGCCTCCTCGACAAACTGCCGGTCGAGATTCAACTCGGGATGACGGTTGCAGATCTCCAATGCCCGCGCCGTCACAGCACGACTGTGAACGAGCAGGATATGGCGCAACTCATCGTCGGCCGGGTAGTATTTGTCAATGATCTTCTGATAATCCATATAAAACGAATTCATCATCCACCCTTCTCCTTGCTTCCTTGCAGGCACTGTCACACTCTGCGACAACAGTCTGCTCTCATGGAATGCAAAGAGAAGAATAGATGATGAAATATGATATTAGTGTTGACGCTCTATGTAAGCGATGACATTGCCCTTCTGGACTCTGCTGCCCTGCTTGGCGTTGATTTCCACGAGCTTGCCGCCGAGATCAGCCTTGACCTCCACAAACTCGCCCCAAGGAGCCTGAATATAGCAGAAGGTGTCGCCTTCCTTATATTCCTTGCCAATGTAAGGCTCCACAGCAGGAGCGCATTCGCCCTCGCCCTGGAACTCCCAGAACACCTGACCCTTCACCGGAGCGACAATAGCGTCTGCCTTGGCGTGCTTGAAGGCGGCGAGCTCCTCTGCAGAGAGTTTGCTGCCCATCTTGGCATCCTTAGCCTTCTGCAGGTCGGCCAGCATGTTCTTCTTAGCCTGACCGCTCTTGTAGTTGCGATACTGCTCGGGGTGCATGGCGAGCTCGAAGAGTTCTTCGTCGTCCTTGCCATAGTCCCAGCCGTTCTCGTCCATCTCCTTCTTGAAGTCGTCCAAAGCTGGCTTCAGCAAGGTATGCGGATCAATGTCGGTAAACTCATAGCCTTTCTCCTTGGCCAGTTCCTTCAGCTCGGGAGCGATCTCGCCTGGCACCTTGCCACTGCGGCCGAGAATCATTCCCCACATGGAATCATCCATATAGACATAGCGTCCCTTGCCTTGCTCCATAGACAGCAAGTTCATCAAAGAGATGTTCTTTGTATACTGAGAGAACGGTGTCACCAATGGTGGATAGCCCACGCGAGGCCATACGTAAGCAACCTCGTTGAAGAGCTTGATGAGCAGATCGTCGACGCTCAACTCGGGTTCGCCTTTCTTCTTACGCAGATTGTTGATAGTTCCGCGGATGCCGCCAAGGTCGCTCATCATCGAACCCATCATACCGCCGGGCAGTCCGCAGCTCAACAAGAGCGAGGACATCAACTTGTTTTGAGGATTGATGAAGTAGCCCAGCCACTCGTCGATGAACTCCTGCGTCAGCGCACGTGCCTTCATATAGGCGTCCATATTGATGTCAGCCACCTCAAAGCCTGCATTCTTCAACATGCTCTGCACAGAGATGACATCGGGATGAACCTTGCCCCAAGACAAAGGCTCAATGGCGGTATCGATGATATCAGCACCATTTTTGCAGACCTCCAATATAGAAGCCATACTCAGACCCGGACCGGAATGGCCGTGGTACTCGATGATGATCTCAGGATGCTTGTCCTTGATCATCTTGGTGAGCTTGCCCAGGAAGGCAGGCTGACCGATACCGGCCATATCCTTCAGGCAGATTTCCTCTGCACCGGCCTCTATTTCCTGATCAGCCAGATGGCTGTAGTATTCAAGTGTATGGACGGGAGAAGTGGTGATACACAGTGTTCCCTGCGGTGTCATGCCGGCTTCCTTGGCCCATTTGATAGACGGTGCAATGTTGCGGATGTCATTCAGACCATCGAAGATACGGGGAATGTCCACACCCTGAGCATGCTTGACACGATACATCATCGCACGCACATCGTCAGGCACAGGATACATACGCAGGGCATTCAAGCCACGGTCAAGCATGTGGGTCTTGATGCCGGCCTCATTGAAAGGCTTGCAGAAGGCACGCACTGCATCGTTAGGATTCTCACCAGCCAAGAGCTGCACTTGCTCAAAAGCACCGCCGTTGGTTTCCACACGGGAGAAACATCCCATGTCTATGATGACCGGAGCAATACGCTCCAACTGATCCTTGCGTGGCTGAAACTTACCTGAGCTCTGCCACATGTCACGATAAACGAGACTGAACTGAATTTTCTTACTCATATTTATCTACTACTTCTGTTTTCATCTGTTTCTTGCTGTGGGAGTCTCTTCCTCCCTCGCTAAGGCTGCAAAATTAAATAAAAAAAAGCAAAATACGGCTTGTACGGTTGATTTTTTATGATTTATAACTATCTTTGCACTCAAAAAGTAACACTCTCGATGATGCGTGCAAAAACATTGATCACTGTCACTTTGGCCGCAGGCTTGTTTGCAGCTTGCAGCAGTGACAAAGCAACAAAAGACCTCTCCAACATACAGTTGGAGTCGGAACTGAAGATCACAGGCGACAAAACCATTTATGGACTGGCCTGCGAGGGCTGCAACGACTCTACCATCCTGCTCCTGCCCAACGACGGAAGCGATCCGGTGAAATACGACATCATTGACGCCACACGCAACCACAAGGTCCGGGGCAAGATCAAGACGGGTGACTGGATCTGTCTGCTCACCAACAAACACGACAAGCACGTGGCTGACTTCGTGATGGATCTCGACCAGTTGCGCGGCATCTGGTGCTATATCGTCATGCCGAAGATGCGCGACTATGCCAATATGAGCAAGCGCCTGCAGGCCCGCATGATGGAGAACATGAGCGACTCGATGAAAGAGACGTTCCTCATCCCGCGCGAATATGGCTTCTGGCTCAAGCGGCAGTGGCAAGCTCAAAGCGTCGGCTATGTCAAAGAAAGCAGCACACTGGCCGAAGAGAGCCCAGTGGTCTATCCTCAACTGGGCTATTACGTCGCCTGGGGCATCTGGAATGGCAAGATCGTCATCGCAAGAGGAACACCCAAATTCAGCGATACCGGTCAGGTGTCAGTAACGAATATGGTCAACGACACCTGCGACGTTGACTACTTAGATGCCGACTCTCTCGTGCTCTCATCTGACGGACAGAGCCGCAGCTACTACCGCAAGAGCGACATCAACGATGTCAACAAGCGGGCCAATGCCATCGCTGCCATGCGCAGCAAGCAGGCCCTCCAGCAGGCCACGGAAAGCAAATAACCGCACGAAAGATCTCCGAATGCAAAAAAAACTGAGCACCATTTGAGACTATGGTGACCAGGGCTTTTTAGGTATATGCGCATCTATGGATCCTTCATGCCAATATGCGCTCTGCGAGGAACTACAAGCAATCAGGAAAACAAAGCGACTGAAACCTTTTCTTCTTGACGCCTTACCGCGCAAACAAAGAACTTGACAAAAACCAGTCGGGAAGAAGTCTCAAAATAGAAAAAAAACGTATTATAAAACAGAAAAAGCAACTGCGAAAAGGCCATTTTTATAGCTTCGTTTGGTCATCTCAGTAATTTTACTCTGTCATCTAACCGAGATGACGAGGTCATCTCAGTGAGATGATAACAAGAAAAGGGTACTTTGACGAGAAATNNATTTCTCGTCAAAGTACCCTTTTGATTTTGGCAGGCAAAGCGATTTGATTGTACGCCTCTGATTATTAACCACTTACAAAAAGTAGCTAAAAATCGCGAAATCAAGAGCAGAAGAGGGCTTGCTTCAAAAAATCGCCGCCACAGAGGCGGAAAATTGTCAGTTTATCCAACAATATTATGACTGAGCCTCTATCTGTTTTCATTCACGCCTATTCGTGCGTCTCGAAACGTTTCTGTGCCAAGAGCTCATAGCGTGTGCCCTTGCGCCCATAGTTGGCATAGGGATAGATGCTGATGCCACCACGGGGAGTGAACAATCCCGTCACCTCTATATATTTAGGATCCATCAACTTGATCAAGTCCTCCATGATAATGTTGACACAGTCTTCATGGAAGTCGCCATGATTGCGGAAGCTGAAAAGATAGAGCTTCAGGCTCTTGCTCTCCACCATACGCACGTCAGGGATATAGCTGATGCGGATCTCTGCAAAATCGGGCTGTCCGGTAATGGGACAGAGCGAAGTGAACTCCGGGCAGTTGAACCGCACCCAATAGTCGTGATCCTGATGTTTGTTGACAAAGGTTTCCAGCACTTCCGGAGCATAGTCCATCTTGTATTGTGTCTTGGCACCGAGGGCTTTGAGTCCCTCTGATTTGCGTGTATCTTCCATATTGTTTTTTGTTTGAATCATCTGATTTCTATCTTTCCAGCCTTATCAGAGGCTGAACACATTCCATATATTATAGTTGACGCCTACATCATAGACATCCTCACCTTCGTGCTCCTTAAGTCTTTTCACGACGCGAATGGTCACCGGCAGTGCAATGATCTCATAGACAGTCTTGAGCACTACTTGCCACAGCATCAGCGCAGGCAGAGCCGTGAGCGGCACAACCCCACCCAAGGCCAGCGGAAAGAAGATCAATGAGTCGCAACTCTCTCCGGCCACTGTACTCCAAATGGCCCGGGAGGAGAAATGACGGCCTTTGTCACGGATCTTCATCTTGCTCATCACGTAGGCATTCATAAAACTGCCCACAACGAACGCCACAAAAGAAGCCAGGGCTATGCGGGGTGCTAAACCAAAAACGGCATGGAAGCCTTCCTCATTGTGCCAGTAGGGCGCACCGGGAATGGCATCACACAGGGCTCCCATCGCCACGAAGAAGAAATTCATGCCAAAGCCCAGCCAAATCAGCAGACGAGCCTTGCGATAGCCCCACACTTCGCACACGCAGTCATTAATAATATAGGATACGGGAAATACCAGCAGTCCTCCCGTCAGATTAACGGGCCCCACGGCAATCTGCTTAGTTTCCAACACGTTTGCCGTAATCAGACAAACACAAAAGAGGGTGCTGAACAGCATGAACAGCACGCTCACGGATTGTTTTTCTCTTTTCATGTTCTTGTTTTTAAAGAGGTTAGACAAGCACTCTGTAAAATATTGAATAATGAATTAAATACAGTATTGAATATTGAATTTAAACAGTGATAAATGGCGACGGCTCCAAGCCTATACCTGATAAAGAAGATAAGCGATATATCCGATAAAGAGCACCGACAGTACGCCTCCTTCCCAACGCTCAATGCGATACTTGGTGAAGGAAAAGAGCCAAAGCAGAATCATGGAGATAACCATCACGCTGAGATCTACAGTGGTAATGCCTTGCGTGCTCATCGGGGAGATGATGCCGGTGACGCCAAGAATCATCAGAATGTTGAACACATTGGAGCCTAACACATTGCCAATGGCAATGCCACTGTTACCTCTGCTGGCAGCAACTGTGCTGGTAGCGAGCTCAGGCAACGACGTACCGCAGGCCACAATCGTCAGACCGATCACGGCATCGCTCACGCCTAAGGTATGGGCCAATGCTGAGGCATTATCCACAAACACCTCTGAACCGACAATCAGTCCGATCAAGCCAACGACGATCAGCAAGGACGCTTTGCCCACACCGATATTGACCGGCTGCTCCAAAGAATCCTCGCCTGCCTTCATGCCTTTCCTGGCTTCAAGCAGCGTCAGATACATGAACACGAGAAACAAGACAAACAGTATAGCTGAATCCACCCTGCTGATGTTGCCGTCCAGACAGAGCATCAACAGCACTACAGAAGCGACAAGCGCAAACGGGATGTCGCGCTTCACGGTGCCATGAAGGATGGTGATCGGAGCCACCATAGCTGCCACACCCACAATGAGCAAAGCATTGAAGATGTTGCTGCCAACCACATTGCCCACTGCCAAACCAGGTTTGCCGCCAAGTGCAGACATCAGACTGACGAAGAACTCAGGCATGGAGGTTCCCATGGCAACGACAGTCAGACCAATCACAATTTGGGGGACACCCATGCGAGTGGCGATACCTACCGAACCATCAGTGAGCCAGCCTGCTGACTTCACCACAGCTACGATGCCTATTACCAACAAAACAACCTGAATCCAAGTTTGAGAAGGAGCAAAGTTAAACAGCAACAAACTCATATTAAACATATTTTTTGCAAAGGTACGAAAAAACCCTGAATATTCACATACTCAGGGTCTAAAACTAACAATCACACAATTATAAATCTATCAATCTATTATGCTCTTATGTCAAAGCCTGCACTTGGCTTATGCCTTAAGAGACTGGTACAAAACCTAAATGCTTCAAAAAATGCTTAAACCTATTTGCTTACTTATCTGCACTATAGATTGCAACAGATATGCCACAGCAGCCAGCCGGCCACTGTGGCATAATTGCGTGACAATATGTCATACTCAACACTGCTATTACTTAGCAGCCTCTGTCTCTTGCTCTTTGTTTTCCTCACTGCTCTCAGCCTCCTCGGGAGCCAAAGTAGCCTTGAAGTCGGAATAGCCGTTGGTGACCAGAATGTTGTACCACTGCAACAACTTCTTGATGTCGCTGTCGTGAACACGATCCTCGTCAAACTCGGGCAGCACCTCCTTGAAATATGCACGGAGTTCCTTGCCGGATACCTTCTTGTAGTTGATGGAGGCTTCCTTGCAGCCTTCCTTCTTGGCTACATTGTCCAGCACCTGCCACAAAGGCACATCATCACCGGTAGTGTACATGGCAATATCGCCCAGGCTGGTCACCTTGTCGGTAGCGAAAGCGGGCTGACGGCGATGTGTGGCATCAATAGCCTCAACGATCAGATTCATCTTACCACGACTTACCAACTTATACAATCCGGGCTTACCGGCAATCGATAATATTGTTTCCATTGTTTGCTTTAAAATTATGCTTTGTTATGTTGTATATTGATGTTTATCTATCTTGCTTGTTCTCTCTATCGGCAGTCAGGCAGGCCTCCACCCTACTGTCTCCGTCTACTGTCCGAGCGCACGCAGCAGATTATCGACCTGGCGGTCGAGATCAGCCTTACCGTCATTGACGATCGTATAGTCGCAGCGGCGCCTCACCTCATCGGCCGGCAACTGGCTGTCGATCCACTGCATGGCTTTCTCGCGGGTGATATGGTCGCGGGCCATGATCCGGCGGACTCTCACCTCCAAAGGTGCGTCGACAAAGACGAAAGCATCGAAAGCCACACGACGGTCAAAACCACTGTCGAAAAGGATAGCACTCTCCAGCCATGCACAGCCGCTCTGCTCGAAGTCCTGTGCCACTGCCGGATGCACAATATCGTCGACCGCCTGCTTGTTCTCATTAGAGGCCAGCAGAAAACTCGCCAACACTCTCTTCTGCAAATCATGGCCTTGGTAGACATCGTCGCCCACGAGCTCACGCAACTGACGTTGCAAGACAGCGTCTGTGCGCATCAGCCGCTTGGCAGCAGCATCGCAGTCATAGACCCGTATGCCGCGTTGGGCAAGGAGACGACAGACAAAGCTCTTTCCGCTACCTATGCCACCGGTGATCGCGATTCTTTTCATTGCTGCTCGATGAGATAATCGACCTGGTTCATTTCCAGTCTGACATTGCTTACACCTCTCGGCCGTTGTGTGACGTAGAGATTGCATTTATCCGACGGGTGGGCTGAGATATCTTTGAAGTCCACCACCACACGGAAGTCACTGGCCTTGACTTGACGATAGAGACTGGCACCGACGGTAAACGTCACATTGACCCGCTGTGGAAACGTACGGATGACGGTTCCGATGGCTTTATTGATCGCTGTGATTGGTACTTCCATAGTCTCCTCAGTGAGGATGTCGGGAAACAGAGTGATCTTGACTTTCGCCGGCGTGATCTTCACACCGTTGATAGGCCGTAGTCTGACCACTCTCGTGACGGTATCGGAGAAGTTGGTGATGCGGAGAAACTCTGTCATCACCGTCTCGATGCTGTCCAACTTGGCTTTACTGGCATAGACCGTCACCTTGTCGGGCCAGAACTGCACATGAGAAAGATAATAGTCTTTGGCCGGCACAATGTTTCCCGCCAGACTCACCTTCACCTCTTTCTTCCGACCATAGTTGAAATAGAAGTCCAACCGGTCGCTCTTGATACCCGAGATGGTAGACGAGGAGAAAAGTTGCTGCCTGATCTGCCGTTGGATGTCGACCATCGGTACAATGCCGTGTCCCGTCTCGCCGTCGGCATAAGTGTCGAACTTCAGCACCACCGGACGAAAGCGACGACTCGTGGCATAGCCCAAGAGCATAAAGCCCTTGTCGTGGACAGTCACACGCACCGTGTCGGTCAGCGGCGTGGTAATCACCACGTTCTTGGGCACTCCGACAAGGCGCACAGCGACCGGAAACTCTTCGTCATACGTCTCATTGAGCGTCTCCATCAGCCAGAAGATGCCGGAGAGGATGAGGAAGAATAAGAAAATCAGAAACTGCTTGTTCTTGGAACTGAACAAGAAACTTCTGACTATGTTGAGGAAAGATCCTATATTATGCATTAGGCTGCTGCTGAGCTGCGTCCTGGAAGACGTAGTTCTTATCAACCGTGATCACAACGCCACGTGCCACTTCCACCTCGACAACATTCTTCTCATTGTCGAGACGCTTCACGGTGCCATAGACGCCACCGCCTGTGACGACCTTGGATCCTTCCTGCAAAGAGTTTTGGAACTCGCGTATCTTTTTTTGTTTCTTCTGCTGAGGGCGAATCATGAAGAACCACATGATGGCGAAGAGTGCCACCAGCATGATGAGCATTCCACCGAAGCCGCCTCCTTGTTGAGCTGCCTGAGCAGCCAGTACCATTGTATTCATTTACTGTCTGATTAAAAGATGATTGTTTTGTTATGAATAGCCGCATACCCCATTGATGCCAGAGGCACGCTACACATTATTATATATAGTCTACATTATATATAGTCTACTCCTGCTCTTCGGGCTCTTCTGACGCTTTCGCTTCTGAAGGCTGAGCATCCTCGCTGTCTTCTTCAGGCTGGGGAGCCTCGACCGGCGCATCGTGATGGACAAAGCGCATGCGACCTGCCGACTGACCGTTTCGACCCATCGGCTGATGATCGGGGCGTTCTGAGCGCTCAGGCATCTCTTTCATCATCTTACCGCTGTCGATCAGATGGCGGGCAATGGAGTCGAGCATGCCATTGATATATCCGCCACTGCGCGGAGTGGAATAGAGCTTAGCCAACTCCACATACTCGTTGATCGTCACCGATACCGGGATATTGGGGAAAGTAAGCATCTCGGCGATGGCAATCTGCATGATCACTACGTCCATATAGGCCAAACGCGAGAAGTCCCAGTTACGGGAAGCCTCACTCATGTAGTGCTGATACTCATCGGCATTGAGAATCGTGGAGCGGAAGAGTTTGCGGGCAAAGTCTTTGTCCTCGACATCCTTCCATTCCGGCAGCAGTTCCTGCTTGTTCTTGTTCTTCGGATCGAAACGCTTGATGGTCTTCAGCACAAAGGTGTCCACTACCTCCTTGTCGTCGTTCCAATAGAGGCTCTTCTCCTCCAGCAGAGCGTCGAGGTCGTCATTGGTCTCGATAAACATCTTATAGAGCCGGCGCCACAACTCACGGTCGTCGTCGTAAGTCGTCTCGGGAGTCTTCATATACTCCTGGTACAACTCACTCTGCTCGATCTGGTTGCACAGCTTGCGGATGAACTCTATATCGTCTTTCCATGTGAGTTTCTTGTCCTCAAGGAACTCATTGAGCATCTTGTTCTCTTCCAGTTGAACCGCGAATTTGTTGAACGCGAATTTGGGCGAGGCCGGCTGTGTGCCCTCACGCTCAGCACGCTGATTGAGCACATCGAGACGATGACGCTCCTCCTGCGTGATGGCGACCATCAGATCCAAGAGATAGTTGTACAAGTCGTATGCCTTGGAGAGGCTGAAAAGCAGTTCCTTCTCAGCTGCGTCCATATTCTTATTACCGTTTTGATAGTATGCATAGGTTAACTGGACTATCTTTATACGTATTAGTTCGCGATTAATCATTTTCTTCTATTCCGTCTTAAAACATGTTTTACGCTGCAAAAGTAGGGAAAATTCCGTGGATATGCAAGAAAGAGGTATCAAAAGACTATTTTTTTAGATAAACTTTGCACATTGCTTTGCTCAATTCAAATAAAAGCACTACCTTTGCACCGCTTTTCAGATTGATACATATTATTGATTCAGTGTGATGGCGAATTAATTAACGATTTAATTTAGAGTAACACAAATGAAAGAAATTAGCATTTCAGGTAAGAAGCGCGAGGCCCTTGGTAAGAAAGCTTCTAAAGCCCTTCGTAAGGAGGGAATGGTTCCCTGCAACCTCTATGGTGAGGAGCGCGTAGACGGCAAGCCGGTAGCATTGGCTTTTGCCTCTCCCTTCAGCGAGCTGCGTAAACTCATCTACACTCCCCACATCTATGTCGTGAAGATCAACATCGACGGCACTGACCACACAGCAGTGCTCAAGGAGATCCAGTTCCACCCCGTCACTGACGCTCCTCTGCACGTCGACTTCTATGAGGTCAACGATCAGAAGCCTATCACCATCGGTATTCCTGTGAAGCTCGTAGGTCTGGCACAGGGTGTTCGCGACGGTGGCCGTATGAACCTCTCTATCCGCAAGATCAACGTTACTGCTCCTTACCAGCAGATTCCTGAGCACCTCGACGTCGACGTCACTGCTCTGCGCATTGGTAAGAGCATCAAGGTAGGCCAGCTCTCTTACGAGGGTCTGGAGCTCGCTACAGGCAAGGACGTGGTCGTTTGCTCCGTGAAGATGACACGTAACGCCAACGCCAGCGCAGCCAGCGACGACACTGACGCTTCTGCAGACGCAGAAGCTGACGCTGAGAGCAAGTAATCCATCTCTGTAGGTTACCGATATCGATAGACATTGGATAAGTATTTGATCTGTGGTCTGGGTAATCCCGGTGATGAATACGCCGGTACTCGCCACAATACAGGATTTATGGTATTGGACGCTTTTGCTAAAGCGTCCAATATTTGTTTTGAGGATCGCCGTTACGGTTTTGTGGCAGAGACATCTCTGAAAGGCAGAAAGGTGTTTTTGTTGAAGCCGACAACCTTCATGAACCTCAGCGGCAATGCTGTGCGCTATTGGCTCAATGAGGAGAAAATCGACCAAAGCCGGCTGCTCGTCGTCAGTGATGATGTGGCATTGCCCTTGGGTGATTTCCGGCTGAAAGCCAATGGAAGCAATGGAGGGCATAATGGTCTGGGACATATCATGCAACTGATCGGCCAGAACTTCGCACGCCTGCGAATGGGCATCGGCAACGACTATCCACGTGGCGGACAGATCGACTGGGTGCTCGGCCATTACTCCGACGACGACATGAAGGTGTTGCAACCTACCATCGACATGGCGGTCGACATCATCAAGAGCTTTGTACTGCAAGGCATTGACAACACGATGAACCAGTACAACAAACTGGGAAAAAAGCACTAAACAATGTTGAATGTGGAATGATGAA
>DLDU01000038.1:24483-43478 GCA_002481295.1 Prevotella sp. UBA7764
TTCATCATTCCACATTCAACATTCGTCATTGCAATCATTCATTCCTCATCATTCATCATTCAACATTGTATGAAAGATACTCTTCCTCAGCACGGTCCTTCGGCCCGCATCGACAAATGGCTTTGGGCAGCACGTGTTTATAAAACGCGCTCCATGGCAGTGGATGCTATCAAGAACAGCCGTGTGACCGTAGACGGAGCCAACGTAAAGCCAAGCCATATTGTTAAAGAGGGGCAGGTCGTCAGCGTGAAAAAACCACCCATCACCTACTCTTTCCGCATTCTGGCTTGTATCGAACAGCGTGTTGGCGCCAAACTCATTCCGCAAGTCTACGAAAACGTCACGGATCCCAAGCAATATGAACTTTTGGAGATGAGCCGCATCAGCGGTTTCGTCGACAGAGCAAGAGGCACGGGACGCCCCACCAAAAAA
This sequence comes from Prevotella sp. UBA7764, assembly GCA_002481295.1. Taxonomy (GTDB): domain Bacteria; phylum Bacteroidota; class Bacteroidia; order Bacteroidales; family Bacteroidaceae; genus Prevotella; species Prevotella absiana. Next base: position 24,916 of record DLDU01000038.1, read on the forward strand.
GAGCGACGGGCCCTCGACGCCTTCATCGAGCCTGCCATGTTCGGCTTTGACGATGATGACGAGTGACAAACCAAAACATGAAGCGACACGCTCAAGCATGGCACACTCCCTTTACTCTTAACACGAAGTGTTGCACTCAAGAAGGAGCGCACCCTTTATCGAGCACGGTTTCAAGCCCAGAAGCTATTAGCCCCCCCCAGCGTGAGACTGACTGCATTTCCCATAGATGCCTGTGCGGCCGCTCCATGACGCATATCAGCAAAAAGAGGAGGCAACGACCACAAAACCGTCGTTGCCTCCTCTTTTTGTTTTCTTCTATCTTAGCTGCCATCGTTATTCACAGCTGCTTGTCGCATTTTTTCCGTTGTTGGCTTCGGCCAGCATCTCCAGAGAATTGCGCTCCCCTACTACCCAGATGATATCTCCGACCGTAAACTTGCGCGAGGGACTAATCATGGTCAAGTTTTGCTGACCTTCCTCCACGCCCACCACCATGCAACTATAGCGGTCTCTGATGCCACTCTCGCCAAGAGTCTTGCCCAAGAAAGCGCAGGAGCGCGACAGTACCATCTTTCTTAATTTCATCTCCCTTTCTTCTATATTCGGGTCTTCAGGCACCAGTTCTCCCTTGAGAGCCTTGCCAAATGCCTGCAGCTGCTCATCGCTGCCGATAGCCTGGAGACGGTCACCCGGGAAGATGATGTCATCACCACCGGGGATGTTGATGCGCTGATGGCCACGCAGGATGCTGCTCACGTGTACGCCATAACGCGTACGGAACTGTAACTGGCGCAAGGACTGTCCCGCCCATGCGCTGTCCTCGGGTACCTCAAAGTCCGACACATGAATATCGCGCTCCAAGAGATGATCGCCATACAACGGACGGCGTTTGCCCTGCACCTGGGCTTCTATCTCTCGACTGCGAAGGTTCTGAACGAAGAGACGCTCCAAGGCGATGGACCGCTTCTTCATCCTGCGTGACAAGACGATCAGCGTCAGCACCACCAAAGCCAGCGTGATGACAACGGCATTGGCAAAGCGGGCCAGATAGTTGCAGATATAGAACAGAAAGGCAGCAGCGATCACGACACGTGCAAGAACGGTGAACAGCAGCGGCAGACGGTTCATACGGCTCTGAACCCACAGCGCTCTGAACTCCTCGCTATGGTTATGTTTCATCACGATGGCACGCAGGAAAGGTGCCAACAACAGCATCAACAGCACACCACATACGCCATTGGCCCACCAGTGGGGCAGTAAATGACGAAAGAAGGGCAAGGCGAAAGACAGCATCACGGCAGTCACGGCCATGCACAGAATGGTGTAGACCAAGGTAGAGACTGCCATCTTGGTGAGCAACCGTTTCCAGTTGCTCTGCTCCTCTACCGTGTTTTGATGAGCCTGACCAAAGTGGTTGAGTCGACGAATCCACCGCTTGGGCAGGACATGCTCCAGGCCGTCGTAGCAGGGTACAGCGGCACGGATCATGTAAGGAGTCAGGAACGTGGTGATGACCGAGACTGCCACGACAACAGGATAGAGAAAGTTGCTGATCACACCGAGCGAGAGTCCAAGTGAGGCAATGATGAAGGCAAACTCACCAATCTGTGCCATCGAGAAGCCACAACGCATGGCTGTCTTCAACGGCTGACCACTGAGCATGAAACCCAGCGTGCCGAAGATGCCCTGTCCAACAAGGATGGTCACCACCAATGCGGCAATAGGCAGGGCGTAGTCCACGAGTACACTGGGCTCGACAAGCATACCTACCGACACGAAGAAGATGGCGCCGAAGAGATTCTTCACCGGTTCCACCAACCGCTCGATCTTGTCTGCTTCGATCGTCTCCGCCAAAATGCTGCCCATGACAAAGGCACCGAAGGCTGAGCTGAAGCCGACAGCGGTGGAGATCCACGCCATCAGACAGCAAAGACCCAAGGCCACGATGACCATCGTCTCGTCGGTCATCAGCCGGCGCGTCTGCCGCAGAAAGGTGGGAACGATGAAAAGACCGACAACAAACCACAGCACGAGGAAGAAGCCTATCTTCAACACCGAATCGAGCATCTGCCCGCCATTGGGATCACTGCCACTGGCAATAGCCGACAGCATCACCATCATGACGATGGCAAGGATGTCCTCAAGAATGAGTACACTCATCACCAGCGAAGCAAAACCCTGCTGACGGAGATCCATGTCGTCGAAGGCCTTGTAGATGATCGTCGTCGACGACATGGCAAGCATACCGCCAAGGAAGATGCAGTCGTAATGGTTCCAATGGAAGAGATGCCCCACGCTGATGCCTAAGATGATCATGCTGAAGACAATCGACAAGGCCGCGATGACCGGTGCCATGCCCATTTTAAGGATCTTCTTGAACGAGAAGTCGAGACCCAAAGAGAACAACAGGAAGAGCACTCCTATGTCTGCCCACGTCTGAATGTCGTGCTTGTCAAGTATCGACATGGTGTAAGGCATGTGAGGACTCACTAAGAATCCGGCTACAATATAGCCCAGCACAAGCGGCTGCTTAAGTTTCTTAAACAGTAATGTAACGGCTCCGGCAACTACAAGGATGAGTGCCAAGTCTTTGACCAGGTTGGGAAGTTCAGACATCTATAATATATAAATAGGAGTGATCCCCCGCCTTTCCCACAACAGGAGAAAAACGAGATAAGACAGAATACAGAGGAAATGTGCCGACAACACAAGGTCTTGAATGGAGAAGCACCGTGCCTCTCCATTCAAAAACAAGTTATTAGTCGTTGAACGTACCGGCTATCTGGCAAATCTTCACGATGACATCCACGGCTTTGTTCATCACTTGGATGGAGACAAACTCGTAGGATCCATGGAAGTTCACACCACCGGCAAAGATGTTGGGACAGGGCAGTCCACGGAAACTCAACTGTGCACCATCGGTGCCGCCACGGATAGGCTCCACCTTCGGCGTGACACCACTCTCCTGCATAGCCTTCAGAACGATGTCGATCACATACATCTTGGGATCGATCTTCTCCTTCATGTTGTAGTACTGATCCTTGATGGCCACCGTCACCGTGCCTTCGCCATACTTCTCGTTCATCTCCCTGGCAATGTTCTCCATGAAGTCCTTACGGTCCTCAAACTTGCGGCGGTCGTGATCGCGAATGATATAGCTCAGCTTGGCCTGCTCACAATGGCTCTCGATGCCCAGCAGATGATAGAAGCCCTGATAGCCTTCTGTGGTCTCAGGAATGTCGGTTTCGGGAATGTGAGCATTGAACTCACATGCCAGGCGGCTGGCGTTGATCATCTTGCCCTTGGCATATCCTGTGTGCACACTGCATCCCTTAATGGTCACCTTAGCCGATGCGGCATTGAAGTTCTCATACTCCAGATCACCGATATCACCGCCGTCCATCGTATAAGCCCAGTCACATCCGAACTTCTCCACATCGAAATGGTGGGCACCCATGCCGATCTCCTCGTCGGGATTGAAGGCCACACGAATCTTGCCATGCTCGATCTCCTTGTGATCGCGCAGGTAGCACATGGCCTGAACAATCTCTGCGATGCCCGCCTTGTCGTCGGCACCGAGCAGCGTAGTGCCGTCGGTGACAATCAGATCCTCACATTTGTGGGCAAGCAGCTCTGGAAATTTCTTAGGAGAAGAAACGATGCCCGGTGACAACTCGATGTCGCCTCCATCGTAGTCTTTCACGATACGGGCCTTGATATTTGCGCCACTTGCGTCCAGTGCCGTATCGTAGTGAGAGATGAAGCCAATGGTCGGTGTCTTCTTCTTTGTGTTGGAAGGCAGGGTAGCGTAGATATAGCCCATGTCATCCATCTCGACGTCTTCCAGTCCTTCGCTCTCAAGTTCCTCCTTAAGATATTTGGCGAAGATAAGTTGTTTGGAGGTGCTCGGTACGGTCTTTGAATCCTCGGCCGACTGAGTATCGAACTTTGTGTAATTGATAAATCTTTCTGTTATGTCCATTTTAGATATAATACTGGTTTCTCATATTTTATTCGCAAAGATAAGGAAATTAAGTCATATTGCAAAGACTTTAGCAGTTTTTAAAGACAGAAAGACGGTAAGTGTAGTAGAGATCAGGACCGAAACCGACTAAAACCGTTGTCGGAAGGGGTAAAAACAAACAATGCGCTCCGCTGTTCCTTGGAACGGCGGAGCGCAAAAGTGTGACCTCGGTGGGACTCAAACCCGCGACACTCAGAACCGGAATCTGATGCTCTATTCAACTGAGCTACGAGGCCATATTCTTTATTATCGTTTTGCAAAGTTAAGCAATATTTTCGCTATCACCAAATTTTCAACTTAAAAAAACAATGCTTCTATCGGATTCCTTCTGTCGGGAAACAAGGAGCTCACATTGTGTAAGTCAAACTGCTTATGCCTTGACAACTGACAGAAGAGCAAAGACCAATATTTACTATTTGAAAAATTAATTTGCCTTTTGCTTGCATATTTATAATTAATAGCGTAACTTTGCAGCAGAATAGAAGAAAATTCTATTGTAGGAGATACATATTCATATCACTATACGACAATATTAACATAATCATCATATAATGAGCAAACTTATCAAGCCAACAGGCTACAAGGCCCTGCTCGACAAACATCAGACAGAACAGGGTATCAAACAGATCAAGGAGTTCTTCCAGCAAAACCTCGCCACTGAGCTGAGGTTGAGCCGTGTCACCGCCCCGCTCTTCGTCTTGCAGGGTCTGGGTATCAACGACGACCTCAACGGCGTAGAGCGCCCTGTCACCTTCCCTATCAAGGACATGGGTGAGGCTAAGGCTGAGGTCGTGCACTCCCTGGCTAAATGGAAGCGACTGACACTGGCAGAATACAATATACAGCCGGGCTACGGCATCTACACCGACATGAACGCCATACGCGCCGACGAGGAGATGGACAACCTCCACTCGCTCTATGTCGACCAATGGGACTGGGAGGCTGTCATCGAGAAGGGTGACCGCACGATTGCTTTCCTGGAGAATGTGGTACGCCGCATCTATGCCGCCATCCTGCGCACAGAGTTTCTGGCCTGCGAGAGCTATCCCCAGCTGAAGCCCTTCCTGCCACGCGAGATCCATTTCATCCACAGTCAGGACTTGCTCGACATGTATCCCAACCTCTCTCCCCACGAGCGTGAGGATGCCATCTGCAAGAAGTACGGTGCCGTGTTTGTGGAAGGTATCGGCGGAAAACTCTCCGACGGAAAGAAACACGATGGACGCGCTCCCGACTACGACGACTGGTCGACAGTAGCAGAGAACGGCAAGGCCGGCCTCAACGGCGACATCCTCATCTGGTATCCTGTGCTTGGCCGCTCGTTTGAGATCAGTTCCATGGGCATCCGCGTGGACAAGGAAGCGTTGCTGCGCCAGTTGAAGATAGAAGGCAAGGAAGAGCGCGAGAAACTCTATTTCCATCGCCAGCTTCTCGACGGCAAGCTGCCACTGAGCATTGGTGGCGGTATCGGACAGAGCCGTCTGTGCATGGTCATGCTCCACAAAGCGCATATCGGTGAGATACAAGCCAGCATCTGGCCCGAGGACATGAGAAAGGAATGCGAGGAACTCGGCATGCCACTCATCTAAAAGATACAACAATAAAAGTTGCACACTGCTTAGGTCGTGTGCGCAAAAAAGAAGGTTCTATATTTAAGAAACCTTAATATCAGTAGCTCTCTGTTCTATAATCCGTCTTTTTTGGCTATATTTGTGGTAAATAAAAGAGTATGATTATGGAGCAGAGAGTGATTATTTCCAAACATTTGCAAACTGAAGTAGCCACTGCTATTTCAGAATGTGAGCACGATAAGATTTTTGTTCTTACCGACGAGACCACCCACGAGAAATGTTGGCCTGTGCTTGCCAAGCAGTTTGGCTTGCGCAATGCTTACGTCATCACCATCCAGTCGACGGACAGCCATAAGGATCTCACCTCGCTGTCGCACGTTTGGAAGGAGCTCGGTGACCATGGAGCCACACGTCACTCACTGCTCATCAACCTCGGTGGAGGCATGGTGACGGACTTGGGCGGCTTCGCGGCCTCTACCTTCAAACGTGGCATTGACTTCATCAACATCCCGACAACACTGCTCGCTATGGTGGATGCCTCTGTAGGCGGTAAGACGGGCATCAACTTCAACGGACTGAAAAACGAGATCGGCGTGTTCAACAATGCGCGCTTCGTCATCCTCGACACTGAGTTCCTGCGTACGCTCGACGACAAAAACATTCGTTCGGGCTATGCTGAGATGCTCAAGCATGGTCTCATCTCCGACGAGAAGCACTGGGCAGAGCTGCTGAACTTCGACCTTTCCCGTCCTGACCTGAAGCAACTGCAAACCATGCTGGCCTACTCTGTGAACGTCAAGAAGCGCATCGTGAAGAAAGATCCTCACGAGAAAGACATCCGTAAGGCACTGAACCTCGGTCACACTTTCGGACACGCCTTTGAGGCCTTCTCGCTCGACACACCCGGCAAAGAGCCCCTACTCCACGGCTATGCGGTAGCCTTCGGCCTCATCTGCGAGCTCTATCTCTCGTCGGTGCTTACCAACTTCCCGACAGACAAGATGAGGCAGACCGTGCAGTTCATCCGTGAAAACTACGGTTCGTTTGACTTCAGTTGCGATGACTACGATCAGCTCATCGAACTCATGCACCACGACAAGAAGAACACGGGTACTACAATCAACTTCACGCTTTTAGCCGGTATCGGCAATATCCGCATCAACCAGACGGCTTCTGACGAACTCATCAAGGAAGCCCTCGACTTCTTCCGGGAAGGATAAAAGCACAAGAAAAGGAATTGCAAGAGAAAAGGTTCATCCGTTAAACGAGTACTCATAAAAGGGTATAGCATTTAGCGGATGAACCTTTTATTATTGATATCGCTTATTAGTTAATTGTTCCGCCCCCACAGGCCACGGAGCTTTTTATTTGTTACTCTCTTCTTTTTTCTCCGTCCGTTTTTTCTCCTCCATTGCCTGTCTGTAGGCATTGACAATAGGATCCTCGTCGCCCTTGTCCATTTCCTTGAACACCTCGCGTGTCTTCCGAAGGTGTTTCATGTCGCGACGGTACCGTTTGTCGAGCATCTTCGCAAAGTCGAACGTAACAACGAGGCCGACACCCGCTGGGGCAGACGTGTGTGCTGGAGCTTCCTTCTTGAGAGCATCGTCGACTCCGTCAAGTGCCGAGAGTCTATGGTCTCCCCATATGGTAACCTCAGAAAGCCGATGAAAATTAGGAAGCAAGAATGTAGAATCCTTGGCCTCACCCGTCAACAGACGTTCTGTCAAATACTTCGCATGACTGACAGAGAGTGTGTCAAATTGGGCAGGAATGTAGCAGATGCCACGATAGTTGGTGGTATCGCGATAACCCGATTTCGTACTGACAATGGCGCCACGTACAGGCACATGCGTCTCCATGTCGGCAACAACAAGCCTGCGCAATTGAGACTGTACCCTTGGATTTTGCTGGAGGGACGGGACTTTCTTCGCATCTTGCGCATATAGGGTGGCAGGAACATATAATAATAGGTGTAACAACAGCTGCTTCATCATACTGATGTCTATTTGCTCTCAGTCTTACTCTCCGTCGCCCGTTTTTTCTCCTCCATCGCTTCTTTATAGGCTTTCACGATGGGATCCTCATCGTCCTTGTCCATCTCCTTGAAGATCTCGCGCGTCTTCCGCAGATGCTTCATGTCGCGACGGTAGCGTTTGTCAAGTATCTTAGCAAAGTCAAAACCCAAGCCGCCTCTCGTATTTTCTCTAAAGATCTGTCGAACTTGTTCTGTCAGTCCCTTTGACACCGACGGGGTACCATCGCCCCATACGGTCACCTCACTAATCTGATGGCTATTTGGAATGAGATACGTGGTGTCCTTGATTTCTTTTGCCGTCAGTCGCTCCGTGAGATATTTACCGTGACTGACCGACAGCGTGTCAAACTGCACTGGAATATAGCAGATGCCCCGGTAGTTGGTGGTGTCGCGATAGCCCGACTTCGTGCTGACGACAGCATCACGCACGGGCACACGCGTCTCCATGTCAGCCACCACGAACTTACGCAACTGCGGCTTCAACATCTCTTTCTGCTGCACAACTTGACCTGTCTTCTCCTCTTGGGCAGAAAGAGCTAATGGGACATATAATAATAGGTATAAGAGCATCTGCTTCATCATCGGACTCCTTATTTATATATAAACAACAAGTTACTTTCCGGCAGCCTTCACCACTTCCGGCCAGTCGGCCAGAAAAGCCTCTATCGACGGATAGAGCACGTCAGCACCCTCGTCTGTCAGTGCCTTGTCGGGCAGAGGGCCACTGTTAATCGCCACGGTGAACATCTCCGCAGCCTTACCGGCACGCACGCCGAGGGGGGCATTCTCCACGACGATGGCTTGACGCGGGTCGGCATATCCTGCCTTTCGCATGCCTTGAAGATAAGGATCAGGATAAGGCTTTCCACGCTTCACGTCGTAGGCAGACGTAATGTGCTCACGGACGAGATAGTCACTGAAATCCATCAGCAACTTATCAATGAGCGGACGCTGGCCACTACCCGTCACCACGTTGACGCTCATCCCCGACGCATGGATAGCCTGCATGAGCGGCTTCACACCTGGGAAGACAGGAGCCTCACCCATATCGTGGAAGATACGCGTCTTCTCGTCGTACATCTTCTGTGCCTGTTCCAGCGTGATCTCCTCGTGCTTTTGCAGGAGGAAGAAGTGACGGATGGTGTCAATGCCGCGTGCACCTTCTGTGGCGTAGGCGTCGGCAGCCGTCATCGTGATACCAAACTCCGCCATCGACTGTTGCCAGGCAATAGCATGATGGGGCATGGAGTCGTAAAGGACACCATCCATATCGAACAAGACACAGCGAAAGCCCTCCCAAGCTTTCAGCTCGGGATGACTCTCCTGCATCTTGGATAAGTATTTCTCGATTGCTTTTCTTATATCTTGCATCGATTATGATTATAAAGGTATCGCAAAATCCCCTCTCCCCCCTTTAGGGAGAGGGGGATAGGGAAAGAGAGTCTTTTTTACTTTTACTTCTCCTGCGCCAACCGCTCCTGGATAGCCTTGCTCTCAGCCTCGTAGCCGGGCTTATTGAGCAGAGCGAACATATTTTTCTTGTAAGCTTCCACACCAGGCTGGTTGAATGGATTGACACCCTCCAGCAGGCCGCTGATGCCGCAAGCCTTCTCGAAGAAGTAGATGAGCTGACCGATGTAGTACTCGTTGAGCTGTGGCACGCTGACACGCATGTTTGGCACGCCACCGTCGACATGAGCCAGACGGGTGCCGAGTTCAGCCATCTTGTTCACCTCGTCGACACGCTTGCCCTCAAGGAAGTTCAGTCCGTCGAGGTTCTCTTCGTCATGCGGGAAGAGCAGCTTCTCGTTAGGAGTCTCGACAGAGATCACCGTTTCGAAGATGGTACGCTCGCCCTGCTGGATCCACTGGCCCATAGAGTGCAGGTCGGTAGTGAAGTCACAAGCAGCGGGGAAGATACCCTTACCGTCCTTACCCTCGCTCTCGCCGTAGAGCTGTTTCCACCACTCAGCGAAGTAGTGGAGCTTTGGCTGGAAGTTGCAGACGATCTCGATCTTCTTGCCAGCCTGGGTATACAGTCCCTGACGGGTAGCAGCATACTGTGCAGCGGGGTTCTCGGCGAAGGGAACGTCCTTGCCACAAGCCTTCTCCATGTCCTGTGCACCCTTGACGAGAGCCTTGACATCGAAGCCAGCCACAGCGATTGGCAACAGACCTACCGGAGTGAGCACAGAGAAGCGGCCACCTACATTGTCAGGAATGACAAATGTCTTGTAGCCTTCTTTATCAGCAGCGGCACGGGCAGCACCCTTGTGTGCGTCGGTGACAGCCACGATGACATCCTTGGCCTCAGCCTTACCACGCTGAGCCTCGCACTGCTTCTTAAGCAGACGGAAGGTCAGAGCAGTCTCTGTAGTGGTACCGGACTTGGAGATGTTGATGACACCAAACTTCTTACCCTTCAGGTAGTCAGTGAGCTCAGCAAGGTAGTCCTCACCGATGTTGTTACCGGCAAACATGATGGTGGGGTTCTTCTTGTCACCGACAAGCCATGCGAAGGAGTTGCCAAGCGCCTCGATGACGGCACGTGCGCCCAGATAGCTGCCGCCAATACCAGCGACGACGACAACCTCGCACTTCTCGCGCAATGTGTTGGCGCAAGCCTGAATCTCGTTGAGGAACTCCTCTGTGATCTCAGAGGGCAGGTGCAACCAGCCGAGGAAGTCGTTACCCTCGCATGTTCCATTCTCCAAGGCCTCCTGAGCGGCCTTCACCTTTGGCTCGTAAGCCTCCACTGTACCAGCCTTGAGGAACTGTACAGCCTTCGTTGTGTCTAATGCAATGTTTTTCATGATAATCTTTCAAGAGTCAGAGTTAGAATCACGACAGAATCACGACAGATAGACAGACTACTCTGTTGAAGACAGAAAGACATACTTTTCTTTTTAAGACAGAAAGACATAAAAAACATATTCTCATTCATTCTTTTTTCAGACAGAAAGACATAAAGAACATATTTTTCTTCTATTCTTTCTTAGACAAAAAGACATAAAGAACATATTTTCCTTCGGTCTTCTTTAGACAGAAAGACATAAAGAACATATAATTCATGAAGATATATTCTACCCTCCGTCTTTGCCTTAGTCTTTATTTCTGTCTCAGTTTCTACTTTCGTCTTCTATACGAATAGCCTTCTCACTGTGATGTGGTCTTGCCTAATCCTTTCTCATCATCTTACCTTATTAAATGAATAATACTAACTTATACTTGTTTTACTACTTTGTCTTCTTGTATTCCCTGTATTTACGCTTTATCTCCAAGTTCTCGCCTCCAAAGTTAATAAGCAATCCGGTATCGATATGGAGAGCCGTCAGATAATTGACTATTTGGACCTCATCCTGCCTCGTCAGACATTGCGTTGCCTTCAACTCAATGATGACATCATTGTCCACAAGCATGTCCGCTCTGTACTCCCCAACCACAACGCCCTTATAATAGACATCGATGGGTGCTTCGGGTGTCACATTCAGGTTGTGCTCTCGAAGTTCAAGATACAAGGCATTCTTATATACCTTTTCCAAGAATCCTTTCGGCAGCACGCCCCGAACATTATAGGCGCATTGAATAATCTTAGTTATCTTCTCTTCCAGCGCCTTTCTCTTTAACTCTTCTTCATCCATCTTACTCATTATATTATATTGCTCTCCTTTTCCTAAACTCAAAAATACTTCTTCATAGAAATATGTCTTTTATGTCTTTATGTCTAAAAACAAAGAACATGTCTTTTATGTCTTTATGTCTTAAAAACAAGAACATGTCTTTTATGTCTTTATGTCTAAAAACTAAAACATGTCTTTATGTCAAAGCATTCATGAGAGTCTTTCTGTCAGAGCGGGGATGATATCACACGGACGCAGGTCTTTGTAGAGTATGTCGTAGACAGCATCGAGGATTGGCATGCACACGTGGAGCTGTCGGTTGATCTCCTCCATGCACTTCGTACCGTAGTAACCTTCCGCGACCATCTTCATCTCAGCCTGGGCACTCTTGATGGAGTAACCCTTACCGATCATCATACCAAAGGTGCGGTTGCGTGAGAAGTTGGAGTATCCCGTCACGAGCAGGTCACCGAGGTAGACGCTGTCACAGATATTGCGGTGTACAGGGTTGACGGCAGTCAGGAAGCGGTCCATCTCACGGATGGCATTGGTGAGGAAGACAGCCTGGAAGTTATCGCCATAGCCCATGCCGTTGCAGATGCCCGCGCAGATAGCGTAGACATTCTTCAGCACAGCCGCATACTCGATACCCGTAACATCGGTGGAGGTTTCAGTCTTCACATAGTCACAGGCGAGCACGCGCGAGAACTCCCTTGCCATCTTCTCGTCGCTGCCAGCCACAGTGAGATAGGTAAGCCTTTCGAGCGCCACCTCCTCGGCGTGTGACGGTCCGCCGATGCAGAGCAACTGTCGGTAGGGCACGCCATAGCGCTGATGGAAATAGTCTGAGCAGACCACATCCTCGCCGGGCACGATGCCCTTGATGGCGGTGACGATAAACTTATGGCTGATGTCGGCAGTGAGTTTCTTCAGATGGTCTTTCAAGTAAGGCGAGGGCGTGACGAAGACGAGCGTGTCGTATTCAGTGGCAATCTCGTTGATGTCCGAAGTGAACTCGATGTCGTCAGTATCGAAGTGTACACCTGTGAGATAGGCCGGATTATGTCCGAGCCGTCGGAAGTCAGCGATGCGGTCGTCACGCCGCATATACCATCCGATGTGTCCCGTGTGCTCCACCACCACCTTAGCGATGGCGGTAGCCCACGAGCCTCCCCCGATGATGGCCACACGGCCAAAATCGGGGATGGAGCCTTTTTTCCGCAGCCCCAGTGCTCTACTGATTCTTCTGAACAGACGCATAGTCAACTTTGTAGTCTTAGAGATTCTTGGCACCGTCGATCCAGTGCTGGATGTCGTCGACTGTCGGTTTCTCGTATCCGAGTTTATATTTCTTGTTGATCTCACCGATCTTCTGCTGCAAGCCCTGCGCCTTCTCGTCCTTGATGTCGGAGATGAGGTTGAAGCCAGCCTTGCGCAGCACATACACCCAGTCCTCAGGTACGCCGAGGGCAGCCCATTCTTTGATGCTGCTCTGTGGCATCTTTGCCTCAGGCTTCATCTGCGGGAAGAGCATGATCTCCTGAATGTTTTCCTTACCGATCATCAACATGCAGAGGCGGTCGATGCCGATACCGATACCGCTGGTGGGCGGCATACCATATTGCAGGGCACGCAGGAAGTCCTGGTCGATGATCATTGCCTCGTCGTCACCCTTGTCGGCGAGCCTCATCTGCTCCTTGAAGCGGTTCTCCTGGTCGATGGGGTCATTGAGCTCAGAGTAAGCGTTGGCGAGCTCCTTGCCGTTGACCATCAGCTCGAAGCGCTCTGTGAGTCCAGGCTTAGAACGGTGCATTTTCGTCAGCGGACTCATCTCCACCGGGTAGTCAATGATAAATGTAGGCTGGATGAACGTGCCCTCGCAGAACTCACCGAAGATCTCGTCGATGAGCTTACCCTTACCGAAGCTCTCGTCGATGCCTTCCATCTTGAGTTTGTTCACAGCGATGTCGCGGATCTCCTCCTCGCTCTTGCCGTCGAGATCGAAGCCCGTCTTCTCCTTGATGGCATCGAGGATAGGCAGACGGCGGAAAGGAGCCTTGAAGGAGATGACGTGGTCGCCATTCTTCACCTCTGTGCTGCCGTTGACAGCCACACAGATGGTCTCGAGCAAGCGCTCGGTAAACGACATCATCCAGTTATAATCCTTGTATTGCACATAGAGCTCCATGCAGGTGAACTCCGGATTGTGGTATTTATCCATACCCTCGTTGCGGAAGTTCTTGCCAATCTCGTAGACGCCCTCAAAACCGCCCACGATGAGTCGCTTGAGATAGAGCTCAGTGGCGATACGCATGTACATGTCGATGTTCAGCGCATTGAAGTGCGTGATGAACGGACGTGCGCTGGCACCACCGGGGATGCTCTGCAGAATAGGAGTCTCCACCTCAGTGTATCCTGCCTCATCGAAGAAGTTGCGCATGGTCTTGAGCACCTTGGCACGCTTGAGGAACGTATCCTTCACACCGTCGTTGACGATGAGGTCGACATAGCGCTGGCGGGCGCGCAGCTCAGGATCATCGAACTTGTCGTAAGCCACGCCGTCCTTGTATTTCACGATCGGCAGCGGCTTAAGGCTCTTACTCAGCAGTTTCAGCGACTGGGCGTGAACAGAGATCTCACCCGTCTGTGTCTTGAAGACGAAACCTTTGATGCCGATGAAGTCACCGATGTCGAGGAGTTTCTTAAAGACCTTGTTGTACATGTCCTTGTCCTCGTCGGGGCAGATGTCGTCACGGGTGACATACACCTGGATTCTGCCCTTGCTATCCTGCAACTCTACGAAGCTGGCCTTGCCCATGATACGGCGGCTCATCATACGGCCGGCGATGACGACCTCCTGCTTCTCCCCCTCCTTGAAGTTGTTCTTGATGTCTACTGAAAAGGCATTGGTGGGGAACTCAGCTGCTGGATACGGGTCGATACCCATGTTGCGCAGCTCCTGCAGGCTCTGGCGTCGTCCGATCTCCTGCTCGCTTAACTCTAAAATGTTCATACTAATAATTATATTCGAATATATTTTTCCTATATGCAAAGTTACAAAAAAGAAACGAGAACAAGAGCTATTTAATAATTAATAACCACCTCAGCCGGTGTGCAACATGCGCAACCCTGCATGATGACAGTGCGATAAGCGTGAGCGTCACTCATCCTCGCCAATGAAAGAAGATTACAGTTTGACGAATATCCGTTTCTTCCACAGCGCCTTTCAGGGGGTGCTAAGATTTACTCAGGCTATCCTATTTAGCAGGAAGTCTTCGTCCTGTTACTGCAATACCGACAGTCGCGGGGAGATTTTTCATCGTACCTTTAACCACATTTCTTGCTATCCCTTTGCGAAGAGCAGCAGGGGAAATGGATTGTGCCTTGAGATCCGGAAACAATAGATAGCCCCACAAAGTATTCGTTTCCTTTCTGCAAAGTGATTGGCGAATCGGCCATTACTTTAACATCTGAATTCTTATTCACTGAAGACAGATTAATATAGATAGGCTTGGAACTAACTGGCTCGAATTGACCTTCAACCACTTTATAAACGATAAGTCGAAGTGTACATTGCTCATAGGTGCATTCTTCTATGTGCAAATTGAAATAATCTATAACGAAATTGTCACTTGCTTTAAATTTAGGACCTATCTCTATTTTCCCAGAAGGAGCATTTCCGAAAGCGACATCCCCTGGAAGTTTCATACCTTTCCGTAGAATGGTAGTCACCTTACCCTTTCGGGCAGCTACAGAAGCCTCTGCTATGTCATACACTCTGTCTTCCATTACAACACAAACATTTCCACCCTTGTATTGTGAATATGGTATCATTTTCTTCTTGTAACTAATATGCGAGCAGGTCATAGGACTTTTAATGTTACCTGGAATCTCTAAAGCAAAACGCCCTTCTTTGTCTGTAAGAGTGAAGATGCTGTCTACACAAATCGTTGCATACTCAATGCCAACATGTTCTTCATTCTGTACTAATCCGCTAATTTTAACCTGAGCCTTCAAGTCAAAGATTGAAGCGGCTAACAAAAAAACCAACAAATAGAGTTTCTTCTTCATCCTTGAAATTATATTATATAAGTCTGAATCTCCTCTACCTTCACCAAGTCATAACCTTTTATCTGCACGACGATAGGATGAAGCTGTGTGCCGTGGAGCATGCTCTGCAGTTTCTTATCCGCAGCATAAGTTTTTATCTGCTGCTCGGCCTCTGTCCACTGCCGTTCCGCCTCTGTATCAGAGGCATTGGTCTTAAGGTACTTCAGTTCTAAGATATAGCTGTGCTTCACCATCGGATAGACCGCATAGTTGGGCAGCAGGAAGAAGTCGCAGAAGCCGTGGCTGAACTCCATCTCCGGCGCGACAAGGTAGTAATTAGTCAGCGTGAGGTAGGCGTTCATAAATCCTTGCAGATTGCGTTCGCCTTCGATTAACTGGCGCACGGCAGTGGTGTCGTGGTAAGCCTGGCAGATGAAGGAGATGAGCGGCTGCCAGTCACCGTCAAGGGCCGCGCCGTCAAAAGCCTTCCGCAAATCAGTGACCGGCAGCGCATAGATGGTCTGATATTCGTCCAACATGTAATGATAATACTGTAGGCGCACATTGTTGTTGGGAATGACCAACTTCAAGTTCTCACCACGCACACCACCGATGGTGAGCATGCCGTAGTAATAAAGCAGACTGATAAAATTTCCAAACTCCATCATTCGCTCGGCCGGGAAGTGGCTGACCACCGGACTATAAATGTATCCGTTCTCAGTAATCTCGTGGATAATATTCAATCGCTCACCGTCCAACTTGTCTATTTCTATCAAGCGCTTCATCTTGGCATAGTCGGTCATTGTGTTCGAATCAATGAGCTCTTTAGGGCGACGACCTTGCTCTACGAGGTTGCTCAGATAATAACACACCATATCACTGTTGAACATACTCGGCTCCTTACCGAAACTTTCCCCAGCAAAGCAGTAATTGTCATACCAAGGTTTGATATCGGCGATGATACCCTCCTCGGTCACCGTAGCGGGCAATGCACCAACACCTTGGTAATAACGTATCATCTGCCTGACATCGTTCTCAGAGAATCCGAGCATCTGATTGAAGAACGGGTGCATCGTGATGTTCAATGCGATATTATAGCCGCTGGTGAGGTCGTCAAGGGTGATGGGCGACACACCGAGCATGATGATACGGTCGAATACTGGTTTGAACTTCTTAAACAGTTCCCGATAGATACCCGTGCCATGCGTCAGTTCATGATAAGCCTGTTGTCCCTTGGTATTGAGCACGTCGTTGGTGAAGTTGTCATATTCATCAACGATGAGATAAAGGCCTATTCCCAACTGTCGGGACAGGTTGCCTATGAGCGTCAGCTTGCTTGCCCCTGTCGGGGTTATCTGCAACAGTTGCGTAAGCTGTGGAGGATAGAACTTCGCGTATTTCAACGCAAAGAGCTCACATTGGACAGACAGGTAATTATTCAGATTGTCTGCAATATGGTCTATATCCCCCTGCACTTGTGAAAAGTCCAAGTGCAACATCAGATACTTGTTCTTGTATTGCGTGGGATGGTCGGCCACATAGAGCCCTTTGAACAGCTCGTCGAAGTTATCCTTCTCACTGATGTCGTAGTAAGCCTCCAGCATACTGAGAAATAGGCTCTTGCCAAAACGACGCGGACGGACAAAGAACAGGAAATTGCCGGTCCGTTCCATCTTCTCAAAATACATGGTCTTGTCAACCAGATATTTGTTCTCACGCCGCACTTGCTTGAAGTTGGAAATGCCGTAGGGTATCAGCTTAATGTCGTTGCTCATCATGGAATCTGCTTATCGTTTCTGCAAAAATAGAACTATTTTCTCAGACAAGCAAATAAGATGGCAAGTTTATTTTCTAATAATACACATAATTTCGGCGCTTATAACTTGATGAACACCCGCTTCTTCCACAGTGCCCAGCCCATCAGTGCGTGCAGGGCTACAAACAGCGAAGCGTAGGCCACACTGGCCCAATAGCCGTTGAGGATAACAGCGCGCAGCATGTCGTAGGCACCATTCTTGACTTCCACGGCACCGAAGAAGATGCCGATTGCCTCGCTGGCCACATAGAGAAAGAGGGGATTCATGCCGAACCATAGCGTCAATCTCACCAACCACGGCTGCCCGGCAGAACTGTTGTCGGCTGTCTGGCTTTGAGCGCGACAGATGTCGAGCCAGCCTACAAGCAGTCCCTGCAGAGAGGCGGCAATGCCGCAGGTGAGCAGAACATAAGAGGGACTCCACACGCGCTTGTTGAGCGGCAGACCGAACTGCAGGAGCCAGCCCGCAAAGGCCATAACGGTGCCACAGACCAACAGCCGTGAGAGGACGACGAGATGGGGATGTCCCAACTCGGGACGCTCTTTCCGAAGTGCCCACGAAGCGACGAGAAAACCTATCATCGTGTTGGTCATGGCAGACAGACTGGAGAGCAGTCCCTCGGGATCTACGGGTGACTTATGATAGAGATGGGCATCGCCCAACAGTGCATGGTCCACACGCGAGAGGATGTTGGTGACGCTGTCGTAGTCATAACCGCCACCAGCAAGCAGCACGACGGAATAGCCCGTCAACAACAGAGCTACGAGTATCCACAGTCCACGGAAGGAATGGGTTAGGTGATGGATGGTGAGAACAGCGGCTACCGTGGCTCCATAGCAGATGGCGATGCGCTGCATCACACCCATGATGCGCAGATGGGCAAAGTCAAGCGGTCGGCCGTCCATGGCCATGTCAAACCAGTTGATGAGCAGTCCGATGAGGAAGAGCAGCAGCGTGCGCTTGATGGTCTTACGGGCCTGTTGTGGTGTCCACCGGAATCCGCCTTTACGAAGGCTGAGATAGGTGGAGATGCCCATGATGAAAAGGAAGAAGGGAAAGACGAGATCACAGGGTGTCATCCCGTTCCATTTGGAATGCTGCAAAGTGGAGAAGATCTCCTCACCGGCTCCATTGTTCACGAAGATCATAAACATGACTGTCAGACCGCGCAGAACGTCGAGGCTCACCAGTCGTTTCACTGCATTTGTATTTTGCTTCATCTTTTTCTTTCGATATTGTTGACCGACTACAAAAGTAATAAATATATTCTGAATCCAATGCCTTTTATGCCACAAAATTGCTTGACAAAACACCATCTGTTCTCTCTTTCATTCTAGAGAGAATATCGTGCGCTGGCTCAGCGCAAATCGACTTGGAAACACGAAAATCATGGGGCAATTTCATCAAAACAGTGGTTTTACTGTAAGCGTCTCGGCATTACCG
>DLDU01000054.1 GCA_002481295.1 Prevotella sp. UBA7764
AAACATCTGTCGCACATCGTCAATGTGTTGAAAGAAAACATCAAAACCCCAGAACCATGAACTATTCAGACGAAGAGAAGATCAAGCGCCTCCTTGACGCACAGGAGCATCCCGAGCACTACACCGACGAGGAGCTCCGCGAAATCATACGCGATGCCCGGCCGCTTGCTCTGTTGAAACGTGCCCTCACGGAAGAACGAGCCGAAGACGAGGACATCGATGTGGAGAAAGCATGGAAGGCGTTCAGCCTGTCGCATCCTGACAGTTCCCGTTCCAATGAACCTGAAACGGCTTCCAGTGGCTTGTCATCCGTGGAGTCTCACCCCACCGCCCAGCCCTCCCATCATCGTGTTCCCCGCTGGCTGCGTGTGGCAGCTGTCTTCCTCGGCTGTGTCTTTCTTGCTGGTGTGACCTTTGCCGCCATGACACGGCTGGGCTGGATTCGCAGTCCCTTTGCCGCAGAGAAGTCGGAAGTAGTGCAGCGCGCTCCCGTCATGACGGTGCCGCGTGACACTGCCTCCACTGCCGACAGCCTTGCGCCAAAGCAGGAAACGAAGAAGTCGGCGCCCGTCGTCAAGGTCTTCGACAATGCCACACTGTTAGACATCCTCTCTGCGATGGGGCAGTACTACGGATTGAAGGTCGTCTACAGCAGCGCTACCGCCAAGGCCATCCGCCTGCACTTTGAGTGGGACCAGGCTAAGTCCGTTGATGCCAACATTGCCATCCTCAACGGCTTCCAGCAGATTTCCATTACATGTAACTGTGACACCCTTAACGTTGAATAGCTATGAGAAAGATACACCTATTATTATATATTCTCCTTTTAGGTGCCGTCCAAGTCCATGCCCAGCGTGTGAGCCGCGACTTCCACAACGTGACGATGCCCACGGCTCTGCAGCAGCTCGGTGGCATGACCCATCGCTACACCATCAACTTCATCTACAACGACTTGGAGGACTTCCGCGTGACCGCCGCCATCAAGGGCGCAACCATTCCCGATGCCATCCGCCACCTCATCGGCTTCTATCCCATCTCGATGACGATGGTGGGCGACAGCATCATCAACGTGGAGTGCTCGCAGAAGACAGTGTTGAGGTACAAAGGCCGCGTGGTCGACGACAAGGGGGAGCCCGCCGAGTATGCCAACGTGGTGCTGCTCTCGCCCACCGACTCCTCGTTTCTTGCCGGTGGCGTGAGCAACGAGAGTGGCTATTTCGTCATTCCCTGCAATGCTCGGCGCGTCATCGCCAAGGTGACCTATGTGGGCTATAAGTCTAAACTGTGGACCGCTGCCTCGCCCGATCTCGGCACCATACGCCTGCAGGCCGACCGTTATACGCTGAAAGGGGTGACGGTACAGGGGCATAAGCTCAGTTACAAGCCTTCGCCAAACGGCTTGAGCGTAATGGTGAAAGGTTCTCAACTCGAGCAATTCGGCTCTGCGAAAGAGATGATCAAGCACCTGCCCCTTGTCATGGGTGACGGCACTGTGGCCGGACATGGCACTCCACAGATATACATCAACAACAAGCTGGTGCGCGATGCCAGCGAACTGGAGCGACTGCAAACCGCCGAGGTGCTGTCAGCGGAGATTATCACACGCCCTGGTGCGGAGTATGCCTCCGACGTGACATCCGTTATCCGATTGAAGACCATTCGCCGGCAAGGCGAGGGCTGGAGCGGAAGCCTATGGGGAAACTTTGAGAAAAGCAAAGGGATGCTTGCTACAGCTAATGCTTCGCTCAACTACCGTCTGCGTAATGGCATGGACTTCTTTATCCGTGCCAATGCCGCAGATAGCAAAGGCCGTATCACGGCCACGTCTAATGATCAATTAAAGGCTACCGACACATGGGACTACCATAGCCGCACCAAGTGGAGAAATGATTATAAGTTTATTTACGGTGATGTGGGTTGGAACTGGGAAATCAACGACAGGCATTCGCTTGGCCTTACCTATTCTGCCACAGGCACTGTCAAGGGAAAAAGAACCATCACAAAGACAGAGCAGGTGTGGCGCAATGGTGAGCATTTCAGTGATGACGACAACCAAAGCGTCACCAAGTCGAAACCTAATTTGGCTAACAGCGTCAACACCTACTATGTGGGCAGATTGGGTAAGTGGGGAATCGATTTCAGTGCCGATTACTATGGAAGCCACACCGACATGGATATGGCCGGCGGTACTGACGACTCTTCGGTTAGTAGCAACACGAGCACGAGGAGCAACTTGTGGGCCGAGAAGCTCACGGTCTCGGCGCCGATGCCCGCTGGAACGTTCTCCTTCGGTGAAGAGACTTCCTATACCAACAGAAAAGCAGATTTCACACAGAGCGGATTTTCTGCTGACACTCATATCCGGCAACGCACTGCTATCTGGTCACTCTATGCAAACTATGCGCTCCCCATTGGCAAGAAGTTGAATTTCTCGGCTTCTTTGAGGCTTCAGAACGAACACAACCGCTATGATGTGGATGGTAAGAAAGACGACGAGCTAAGCCACGATTATCATGTGCTTATCCCCAAATTATCAATGAGCTATGCTGACGACGGGTGGCAGCACTCGTTAGCATTTGCCACATACCGGTACAATCCGCCTTATTCGATCATGTCGTCCTCGGTGAACTACCGCAGCAAATACGAGTACGATACGGGCAACCCCTTCTTGCAACCCATGACTACGTATTATCTTTCGTGGACGACAGTATGGAAATGGATGACGGTGGAAGCCTATTACGCCTATATCAAAAACTCATTCCGCACCTTTCAAACGGCTTACGACGATGTGAGTCATCCCGGCGTCATCATCACAGACTACCGCAACACGCCAAAGACACAAAACTACGGGGTGACACTTAATACCTCGCCTACCTTAGGCATTTGGCATCTTAACTACACCGCTATGCTCTTTTTCTCAGATGCCGACTTGGCTCCCATGGGCATCACGCACTATTGGAATGGACTTTGTACGCAGTTCAGACTTGACAACACGTTCACACTGCCCTATAACTGGACAGCGAACATCACTGCGAGCCTCACGCCTTATAACAAGTCT
>DLDU01000028.1 GCA_002481295.1 Prevotella sp. UBA7764
CTCTACCGTGAACTTTAGCATGAACCATCAGATGGGACTGGCGGTCATCAATCTCGGACAGAAGACGCACTATGACTACAGACACTTGTCGACGGACGCGAACTTCAAGTGGGTACATAATCAATACACCGTTACAGCTTCGTCTGCGATAAGTGCAAGTATCACCCCCTATAAGAAAACCAGTACATGTTACGTTGCTATACAAAAGCCAGCGGCTACTGTAGTCTATAATACCACTTCAACTGGGGAAGATAAGTGGACCAAGACGCTCTCTTATAAATTATCAGCTGACAAATACTTAGCACAAGAAGCTACCTGCTCTCCCAACAATACAGAAACAAGCTATACAATGGCCTTGGGTGACGTGTATTACAGCGATGGCGATATGTCGCATCAAAGTGAAAGTCTGATTAGTGGCAAGACACCAATCGGCATCGTGGGATATATCGGCAGCAACTACTGGACGGAAAAGAATACCAAGGCAAATGGTATTGGCGGTCATGCATTGGTGATGTGCTTAAAAACCATTGGCTCCACAGGTACCACAAACCGTGGCTCAGACTATCCTTGGAAGACAAGCAATACTGATGATAACCGGTCAAAAGTAAACACGTCCGCTCTTATTGTTGGCTCATCTACCCAATCTTACGGCTCAGGCTATAAAGAATCAGTGGCCTTGAACAACTCTGCCCATCCTGCGGCACAGGCAGCACTTGCCTATACCACATTGAAGGCTCCGTCTACCTCTACCGGTTGGTTCCTGCCGACGGCAGGTCAGTATTATGCCATCATGCATGCCATTGGCGGTTACCCGTCGAGTGGCTGGAACATTGATGATTGGGTCTCCAACATGACAACGGTTTCGTCCAAAGTAAATACCGCTTTGAGCAAGGTGGGCGCGAACAACTATACTGAATTCTTCCAAGCAAATAGCACTTTTGAGTGGACCTCTACGAAGTATTCCGATACGTACGCGATCAACATCGATTCGGGGGTCGACGACGGGAAGGGACCCGGTTCTGTTCGCTTCGACAACAACACCCTGAACGGCAGGCCTGTCCGCCCCTTTCTCGCTTTTTAATCCCTTTAATATATAAAACAGTTACTTCGTAATCGCAGTAACACTTGCAAGTCGTGAGACTTGCCTCACACATCTCGCTAAACTCTAAGAGATGTATATAATTCAACCTTTGGGCTTGTGGGCTGTGAAGTTCGCAAGCCCTTTTTGGTTGGTTATAAAGGTTGGCATACATGCTCTCACTACTCATACTGCTCTTGCAACTCCATGTGCACTATCAGGCGAAGCCTTCTCTGTGTCTCTGTGTGAGAGATAGCGAAAAAAGGCTGAACCCTTCGCTTGGGATCCAGCCTTTTTGTTATCTTTGAATAAAAACCATGCTTATGCACTATGTGGTTTATGCATTACTGCCATGCAACAACGATTACTCAACGTCCTCGTGCACATCTTTGACGGCACGGCCGCTGGGCTCATTCATGTTTTTGAAGGCTTCGTCCCAAGCGAGGGCTTCAGCTGTGGAGCACGCCACACTCGGCACGCTGGGCACTGAGCGGGCGGCAGAGTCGCTGGGGAAGTGTTCGGCAAAGATCGAACGATAGTAATACTCCTCTTTGTTGCGCGGCGGATTGATCGGGAAGCGCTCAGCAGCGTGCGCCATCTGCTCGTCGCTGACGGCCGAAGCGGTGATCTGCTTCAAGGTGTCGATCCAACTGTAGCCTACGCCGTCGGAGAACTGCTCTTTCTGGCGCCATGCCACTTCCTCGGGGAGCATGTCGGTGAACGCGTCGCGCACCACCTTCTTCTCGATGGTCTTGCCCGGACACATCTTATAGCTCGGGTCTATCGTCATGGCTACATCCAAGAACTCCTTGTCGAGGAAAGGCACACGACCCTCCACGCCCCATGCTGCCAGACTCTTGTTGGCACGCAGACAGTCGTACTGATAGAGTTTGGAAAGCTTGCGCACGGTCTCTTTGTGGAACTCCTCCGGCGACGGAGCCTTGTGGAAATAGAGATAGCCACCGAAGATCTCGTCGGCACCCTCGCCCGAGAGCACCATCTTGATGCCCATCGACTTGATGACACGGGCCAGGAGATACATCGGCGTAGAAGCACGCACGGTGGTCACATCATAGGTCTCGATGAAATAGATCACGTCGCGGATGGCGTCAAGACCTTCCTGAATGGTGTAGTTGATCTCGTGGTGTACGGTGCCGATATAGTCAGCAACAAGCTTAGCTTTGGCCAAGTCCGGCGCACCTTTCAAGCCGACTGCAAAGCTGTGAAGCCGTGGCCAGTAGGCACGTGTCTCGCCGCCTTCCTCAACACGTGTGGAAGAGAAGCGCTCGGAAATGGCAGAGATCACCGACGAGTCCAGTCCGCCGGAGAGCAACACGCCGTAAGGCACGTCGCTCATCAGCTGACGCTTCACGGCTGACATCAGTCCCTGACGGATCTCCTCAACGGCCTGACCATAGGACAAAGTGCTTTGCGAACGTGTCTTTCCTTCCATCCAATCGCGGTGATAATAACGCTTCATACCCGGGTCCTTGCTCCAATAGTAGTGACCGGGCAGGAAAGGCTCATAGTGATCGCACTGTCCTTCCAGCGCCTTCAGCTCGCTGGCAACATACACTTTGCCGTCGGGATCGTAACCTATATAAAGAGGTATCACGCCGATAGGGTCGCGGGCTACGAGAAATGAGCCATCCTCGGCATCATAGAGCGCAAAGGCAAAGATGCCGCTGAGCTTCTCTATCATGCTGACGATGGAAGCATGCAAGGACTCGGCCGATGTCTGTGAGCGCGCTGCCTCCTTCCACTGACGGTACAGGGCAAGGATCACTTCGCAGTCGCTGCCCGTCTGGAAAACATAGTCGGGGAACGACGACCGGATGTCGAGGTGGTTGTAGATCTCACCGTTCACGGCGAGCACTTCCTTCTTGTCGGGCGAGAACAGTGGCTGCTTACCGCTCTCTGGGTCTACAATGCTCAGTCGCTCATGACAGAGGATGGCTGAGCTGCCGGTGTAGATACCACTCCAGTCCGGTCCGCGATGACGGATCTTCTGACTCATACGCAACGCCTTCTGGCGCAAATCAGGAGTTTGCTCCTGAATGTTGAAAATTCCTACTATTCCACACATGGTTATAAAAGCTTTTAATTTTGTGAATGTATACGTTGAAACTCCCAAGAGCAAGCGTCACCGGAGTGACGATGCCCGAGGGAGGTGTGTTTTTCATTAGATATTGTATGCTGATTCTCCGTGCTCGTAGATGTCAAGTCCTTCTTCCTCCACACGTGTGTCAACACGCATGCCAATGGTCTTGTCGATAATGACAAAGATGATCCATGTCAGCACGCCACTGAAAACGATGCCGAAGACTGTGGCGATGAGCTGCACGCCCAGCTGATGCCAGTCGCCATAGAGTGCGCCACAGACACCGCCGGTCACCGCTTTAGTGGCAAAGACACCGGTCAGAACAGAACCGATGATACCACCGATGCCGTGAACACCAAAGGCGTCGAGTGCGTCGTCGTAGCCGCAGACTCGTTTCACGAAGGCCACCATGAAGTAGCAGATCATGGAAGTGATAAGTCCTATACAGATAGCTCCAAGTACGTCCGTACTGCCGGCTGCCGGCGTGATGGCCACCAGGCCAGCCACAGCACCCGTGCACATGCCCACGCAGGTGGGACGGCCACTGTAGATCCAATCGATTGTCATCCACGTGACGGCGGCTACTGCTGTTGCCAGATGAGTGACAAGGAAAGCGTTGGCGTCAAGACCGTCGGCGGTCAGACCGCTGCCGGCATTGAAACCGAACCAACCCAGCCACAGCATGGCGGCACCGATGAACACAAAGGGAACGTTGGTGGCAGGAATAGGACGACCCGGACGATAGCCGGTACGACGGCCCAGCATCAGAGCGGTCACCAAGGCAGCGACACCAGCATTGATATGTACCACTGTGCCACCGGCAAAGTCTATGGCTCCCATCTGCTGAAGGAAACCGCCACCCCAGACGAAGTGGGCCATGGGATAATAGACGATGACAGACCAAAGAATGGTGAACAGCAGAAAAGCCGAGAAGCGCATGCGCTCGGCAAACGCACCAATGATCAGCGCAGGAGTGATTACGGCAAACATGCACTGGAAGAGTACAAACGTCAACTCGGGGATATGGGCCGGAGCCAACACCGAGTGAATGGTAACGCCATGGAGAAAGACCTTGTCAAAACCTCCAATCACGCCTCCCAAAGCCGTGCCCTGAAGACTGGTACCAAATACCCAGCTGTAGCCAATGGCTACCCAGAGAATGCTGCCCACGGCAGTGCAGATGAGACACTGCATGAGAATGCTAAGGATGTTCTTTGAACGTACGAGGCCGCCGTAGAACAATGCCAGGGCCGGAACGGTCATAAACATCACTAAGATAGTGGCAGTGGTGATCCACGCTGTATTTCCTGTATCAATCATAATGGTTGAGTTGTTTTACTATTCGTTTGCTTCTGTCCTTGTCTTGATGGTTACTTACACAGAATCTTTTTGAATCAGTTGATGAATAATGAGTTGTAATGCTAACAAAGTTTGGAGACGTGTTCCGATGATGTTTGGAAACGTGTTCCGATGGAAAGACCTCGGTCTCCCCGAAGGGAGGCTGAAGTCTTCAAGTATTAGAGTTAAGTGGATACTATCCGTTGTAGCAGCTCTCGCCGTGCTCGTAGATGTCAAGTCCCTCTTCCTCCACGCGCTTGTCAACACGAAGTCCGACGGTGTGCTTGATCGTCCAGAAGAGTACTATACCGCAGGCGGCTGCCCAAGCGTCTACACAAAGAACGCCAAAGGCCTCTGCACCAAAGAATCCGAAGCCATGACCATAGAAGGCTCCCTCACTGGTGGAGAACAGACCGGTCAGCAAAGTACCGAGAACACCGTTCACCCAGTGCACTGAACTGGCACCGACAGGGTCGTCGATATGAAGTTTCTGGTCGATGAACTCAACAGCAAACGGCAGTGCGATACCGCAGCAGACGCCGATGATGATAGAACCAACCACTGACACGCAGTCGCAACCGGCTGTGATACCTACCAAACCGGCAAGAATACCGTTCAGTGTCAATGAGAAGGATGGCTTACCATACTTCAGCCAAGTGAGGAACATGGTTGCCAGACCGCCACAGGCGGCTGCCATGTTGGTCGTCAGGAACACGTGGCTGATGGCCTCACGATTGACCTGACCACTGGCTGCCAGCTGAGAGCCCGGGTTGAAACCGAACCAGCCAAACCAGAGGATGAACACACCGAGAGAAGCCAGCGTCAGGCTGTGACCTGGAATAGCATTGCTCTTGCCGTCCTTGCGGTACTTGCCCAAACGGGGACCAAGGAAGATGGCACCCACCAAAGCCAGTACACCACCGACAGAGTGCACAACAGTGGAACCGGCAAAGTCGTGGAACGCATGACCGAAGGTGTTCATCATGAAACTGCCGTCAGCAGCGTTGCAAAGCCAGCCGCCGCCCCAGGTCCAGTGACCCTCGACAGGATAGATGATCAAAGAAATGAAGAACGAATAGACAACATACATGTTGAACTTCGTACGCTCTGCCATGGCGCCAGAAACAATGGTAGCTGACGTGGCACAGAAGACGGTCTCGAACATCAGGAAGCCCTCTGTTGGCAGACCGTTGGCATTGTGGTAGAAAGAGAGATCGCCGAAGTTGGGCATGCCGATGAAGCCCTGACCATCAGAACCGAACATAAAGCCGAAACCGACAAA
Source organism: Prevotella sp. UBA7764 (assembly GCA_002481295.1). Lineage (GTDB taxonomy): Bacteria > Bacteroidota > Bacteroidia > Bacteroidales > Bacteroidaceae > Prevotella > Prevotella absiana. The sequence goes on from DLDU01000028.1 coordinate 5,800, forward strand.
CCAGAAAAGCACTGAGCCCAGCATGAAGTCGACGAAGTTCTTGAACAGGATGTTTGTGGTGTTTTTACGCCGGGTGAAACCCGCCTCACAATAGGCGAAACCTGGTTGCATAAAGAATACGAGCATGGCTGCAAGCAGCATCCATACGGTATCTATGGAAATGCTTAAATCTTGAACTGTCATAATACGATTGATTTTTGTGTTACCCTAATTGTGTTTCTATGTTCTCTCTATTGCATCCACCTTCTCTCTATATATAATAATAGGAAAGCATCCGTTTCCTTTATATATTAGGAAAGAAAGCGTGCAGAAGCGTTACTTCTCCTGCTCTGCGTTATACAGGGCAATGTCTCCGCGCTCGCCGGTGCGGATGCGGATGGTGTCCTCAACCGGAATGATGAAGATACGTCCATCACCGATCTCACCTGTGCGGGCGGCGTCTGTGATGGCCTTGACGGTCTTGTCGACGTTCTTGTCACGCACCACGATATTCATCAAAACACGCTCAATACTGCTCGTATCGTACATCACGCCACGATAGATTCGGGCCTGACGCATCTTGCCTTCACCACGGACATCGTAATAGGAAAACCATTCGATGTCGGCGGCAAGCAATGCTTCCTTTACATCCTCAAATTTAGTCTTACGGATGATCGCTTCAATCTTCTTCATAACTTACCTTTCTTTATGGTTAAACTTATGGTTGCTTACGTATTGTAATCTTTCGACTGCAAAGTTAATACAATTTGTTTATACAAACAACTAACTGTGCTCTTTTTGTTAGCGTTGTTTTTTAATTGCTTGCAACGTGCCTCGTAAAAGGGTGGTTTCATTGATAAACTGTAATGACTTTCGGCCACAGACATTACAATTTCACACTTCCATAGAAAAAGTTACTAAAAAATGTCGTGCTTCTCTTTGCGGTTCTATCTTTTTGTATTAACTTTGCAGCGTATTCAAAACATTAAGTCAATCAATAAGAAATAAATTGCTTCATTATGTCAAAGACCATTCACTTCACAAAGATGCACGGGGCTGGTAATGACTATATATACGTCAACACCTTATCATATAATATCCCCGATCCGAGCTCAGCCTCCATCGCATGGAGCAAGCCGCATACGGGCATTGGCAGCGATGGACTGGTGCTTATTGGCAAACCGAAGGACGAGGAGAAAGCCGACTACTCGATGCGCATCTTCAATGCCGATGGTTCTGAAGCTATGATGTGCGGAAATGCTAGCCGGTGCATCGCCAAGTATCTTTATGAGAAAGGTATCACCGACAAGACTACGATCAGATTGGAGACACTTTCCGGAGTGAAGATCCTCAGCCTGCATCTGAAAGCTGACAAAGTGGAGAGTGTCACAGTAGATATGTTAGAGCCTGCCTTTGATGTCAAAGAGCAATTCACCGGGCATACACCCGACGAGCTGGACAGCGTCAAAGCCTTGTCTGACCACGTCCTACGGACAGAAGACGGAAAGCCCAAGAGTCTCTTCGTGAGTATGGGCAACCCACATTACGTCATCTTCGTGGACGATGTACAGCACATGGATATCACAACGTTAGGAAAGATATTGGAGAGAGAGAAAGTCTTCCCGCAGCGATGCAACATTGAGTTTGCGCAGCTTGTGGGTGAAGGCAAGCTCCGCACCCGTGTCTGGGAACGGGGCAGCGGCATCACCATGGCTTGCGGCACAGGCGCTTGCGCCACAGCCGTAGCCGCCGCAAAGCTCGGTGTCTGCGGCAGACACGCTGTCATCGCCATGGACGGCGGCGATCTCGACATCACATGGAGTCCGAACGACAACCATGTATATATGACCGGACCGGCTGCCTTCGCCTTTGAGGGCGACATAGAATTGCCGGAAGATAAATAAGCAGACACGCTGAGAGACATAGAAAACGATAATGACAAACTTAACACACAACATAAAAGGAATTTAAGCATATGGCATTAGTAAACGAACACTTCCTGAAATTACCCGGCAACTATTTGTTTGCCGACATTGCCAAAAGGGTCAACGCCTTCAAAGTGTCGCATCCCAAGGTCAAGGTAATCAGCCTAGGTATCGGCGATGTGACGCGGCCGTTGGCTCCTGTGGTCATCGAAGCTATGCACAAAGCTGTGGATGAGATGTCCAACAAGGCCACTTTCCGTGGCTATGGACCAGAGAGAGGTTACGACTTCCTGCGTGAGGCTATTCAGAAAAACGATTTCCTGCCAAGAGGTATCCACATTGATCTTAACGAGATCTTCGTCAACGACGGTGCGAAAAGCGACACCGGAAACATTCAGGAAATTCTGCGCTGGGACAACAACATCGGCGTGACGGATCCTATCTATCCCGTATATGTCGACTCCAATGCGATGATCGGACGCGCAGGAGTCTTCAAAAATGGCAAATGGACAGACGTCACCTATTTCCCATGTACGGCAGACAACAACTTCGTACCACAGATTCCTGACCGTCACGTGGACATGATTTACTTGTGCTACCCCAACAATCCGACAGGTACTGTGCTTCCGAAAGAGGAACTTCGCAAGTGGGTGAACTTTGCACTGCGCAATGATTCCATCCTCTTCTACGATGCCGCTTATGAAGCATACATCACCGATCCGGAGATCCCCCACTCTATCTATGAGATCAAGGGCGCACGCAAATGCGCGATAGAGTTCCACAGCTACAGCAAGACGGCTGGCTTCACCGGTGTACGTTGCGGCTACACGATCATCCCGAAAGAGTTGACTGCCGTGACCGTTGACGGTAAGCAACGCGTCAATCTCAATCAGTTGTGGGATCGCCGACAGAGCACGAAGTTCAACGGAACAAGCTATATCAGCCAGCGCGCCGCCGAAGCCATCTACACACCAGAGGGCAAGAAACAGATCCAAGAGACCATAGACTACTACATGGAGAACGCAAAGATCATGCGCGAGACGCTTAGCAAACTCAGCTATAAGGTCTATGGCGGTGTCAACGCTCCTTATCTGTGGGTCAAGACGCCCGACGGCATGGACAGCTGGAAGTTCTTCGAGCAACTTCTCTACGGATGCGGCGTTGTCTGCACACCGGGTGTGGGCTTCGGACCAAGCGGCGAAGGCTATTTCCGCCTGACGTCCTTTGGCAACCGTGAAGACGTACGTGAGGCTATGCGACGCATCGCCGAGTGGTCACTGAAGAAGTAAAATATATCTGGAATGCAGCAGTAGCCGCGAGAAGCAGCAAGAAACTGCAGATGCAGAGAGAGACCCACATGTCGAAAGACATCGGTCTTAAAGAGAAAACAGAGAGAAACGCAAGTGAGAGAAAACGGCAGACTGTCTTTCAGGATCGTACTGCCAAAATATGAACAATTAAAAATAAGTCGTTATGAAAAAGGTAAGAAGAATGATGTGTCTGGCTGCCATTGCCATGACAGCACTCACTGCAAGTGCTCAGGACAAAGTAGAAGGTACGATCAGTACCGATGTTGTCAACCAGTATATCTGGCGAGGACAAGACTTAGGCGACGTGAGCATCCAGCCAACGCTGGGCATAGCTTACAAAGGGTTTTCTCTATCTGCATGGGGCAATGTGGGCTTGTCTGACAAAGACGACACCAAAGAGTTGGACCTCACTGCTACTTACACGACAGGAGGCTTCCACATTGGGGTGACAGACTACTGGTTCAATTCGCCCAACGACAAGTACTTCGCTTACAAGGCTCACGAGACGAGCCATGTGTTTGAGGGAAACATCGGTTACGACTTCGGTCCGCTGGCTGTCAACTGGTATACCAACTTCGCAGGAAACGATGGAGTGAACAAAGACGGAGACCGAGCCTACTCGTCCTATTTAGAGTTGGCCGCACCTTTCAAACTGGCTTCTCTTGACTGGACCGCCACAGTAGGTGCCGTACCTTTCAGTACTTCGTTCTACGCCAAAGCCGACGGTTTCGCTGTCACGAACCTGGGATTGAAGGCTTGTAAAGACATCGAGATCACCAAATCCTTCTCTGTTCCGGTCTTCGCCGGCATTTATGCCAACCCCAGCACCCAGAAGGCTTACTTCACTTTCGGCTTCACTCTGCATCCATAACCCACAACCGACAGCAGGAACAGCCTGCTAATAAAAACAAGAAACAACGTGGTGACCTCCTCAGCGAGGCACCACCTCTATAAAGAACTTTAACATCAACATTAAGAAATATGAGTAGTTTACGATTTGATGCCGTCGCTGAGGCATCACGCAGAAAGCCCGTTGAGGTCATCTCACCGGTAGAGCGTCCTTCAGAATTCTTCGGCAAGAAAGTGTTCAACCGTCAGAAGATGTACAAATATCTTCCGTCGAAGGTGTATGACAAGCTTATCGATGTTATCGACAACGGTGCACAGCTCGACCGCAGCATTGCCGATGCAGTGGCAGCAGGCATGAAGCAGTGGGCCGACGAAAATGGCGTCACACACTATACTCACTGGTTCCAGCCTTTGACAGAGGGAACGGCAGAGAAGCACGATGCCTTTATCGAGCATGACGGCAAGGGCGGTATGATTGAGGAATTCTCCGGTAAGCTGCTCGTCCAGCAGGAGCCTGACGCATCCAGCTTCCCCTCCGGCGGTATCCGCTCGACCTTTGAGGCACGTGGCTACTCTGCTTGGGATCCTACATCACCTGTGTTTATCATCGACGACACGCTGTGTATCCCGACGATCTTCATTTCGTATACCGGTGAGGCACTGGACTACAAGGCACCTCTGCTGCGCGCGCTCCACGCCGTGAACGTTGCCGCTACCGATGTCTGTCATTATTTCTATCCCGACGTGAAGAAGTGTATCAGCAACTTGGGATGGGAGCAGGAGTACTTCCTCGTCGACGAGGATCTCTATGCCGCACGTCCTGACCTTATGCTGACAGGCCGCACACTGATGGGCCACAGCTCTGCCAAGGACCAGCAGATGGACGACCACTACTTCGGAACCATTCCCGAGCGTGTTCAGGCCTTCATGAAAGACCTTGAGATTCAGGCTTTGGAGCTTGGCATTCCCTGCAAGACACGTCACAACGAGGTCGCTCCTAACCAGTTTGAGTGCGCCCCTATCTTCGAGGAAACCAACTTGGCTGTCGACCACAACATGCTGTTGATGAGCCTGATGAAGAAGGTTGCCCGCAAGCATGGCTTCCAGGTACTGCTTCACGAAAAGCCTTTCGACGGTATCAACGGTTCCGGTAAGCACAACAACTGGAGCCTTTCTACCGACACGGGCATCCTGCTCCACGGTCCAGGCAAGACTCCTGAGGACAACCTTCGCTTCATGGTGTTCATCGTCGAGACGTTGATGGGCGTTTACAAGCACAATGGTCTGCTGAAAGCTTCTATCATGAGTGCTACCAACGCTCACCGTCTGGGTGCCAACGAAGCACCTCCAGCAATCATCTCTTCCTTCCTTGGCAAGCAGGTTTCTGACATTCTTGACCATATCGAAAAGGCCGACAAGAAGGATCTGTTCAATATCAAGGGCAAAGAGGGCGTGACGATTGACATCCCTGAGATTCCTGATATCTTGCGCGACAACACTGACCGCAACCGTACTTCTCCATTTGCTTTCACCGGCAACCGCTTTGAGTTCCGCGCTGTAGGTTCCGAGGCTAACTGCGCCAGCGCCATGATCGTACTGAACACAGCTGTCGCTGAGGCTCTGACTGACTTCAAGAAGCGTGTCGATGCTATCATTGCCAAAGGCGAAGACAAGTTCTCTGCTATCATCGACGTGTTGCGTTCTGACATCAAGACCTGCGCTCCTATCCACTTCGACGGCAACGGCTACAGCGACGAATGGGTTGCTGAGGCTGAGAAGCGCGGTCTGGACACCGAGAAGAGCTGCCCCGTGATCTTTGACCGCTACCTCGACGAGGCAAGCATCAAGATGTTTGAGTCGATGGGCGTGATGAAGGAGAACGAGCTGAAAGCACGTAACGAAGTGAAGTGGGAAACCTATACCAAGAAGCTTCAGATCGAGGCTCGTGTACTCGGAGACCTGAGTATGAACCACATCATCCCGGTTGCCACTCACTATCAGAGCCAGTTGGCCAAGAATGTGGAGAACATGATGGCTATCTTCGGTGCTGAGGAAGGCAAGAAACTCAGTGAGCGCAACCTGAAGATCATTAAGGAAATTGCTGAGCGTACCTCCATCATTGAGAAGGGTGTAGAAGACCTTGTCAATGCCCGTAAGGTCGCTAATAAGATAGAAGATGCCCGCGAGAAGGCTGTCGCCTACCATGACACTGTGGAGTCGAAGTTCCAGCCGATCCGTTATCAGATCGACAAGTTGGAGCTGGTAGTTGCCGACGAGCTTTGGACGCTGCCGAAGTATCGCGAGCTTCTGTTCATCCGATAAGCAAGGACAATCTATTTCTTTTATTGGTTGTTTAAGTTTGCTTGGTGCTTTTGCCGTGAGGCAAGGGCACCTTTTTTATGCATATATATAATGAACAACAGACGTATATTTAATAAGGAGCATACATCTGGCGAATAGCAAACACAGATCTTGTTAATACCAAGCACACAACTGGTTAATAACAATCACAGATTTACTCAACTGCAATCGAGCCCATGCTCAACAAGAATCATCGGTAAATCAAATAGAAGGCAAATAGCTGATGAACAAAAATCACGAACATAGCAAAGTGAAACTCTACTATATTCGTGATTACCAGTAAGCTTTGACAGGAATAAAAGCCGTTATTTCAGCATTGTCTCTACAGCTTTCTTGAGCTGTTCGTCGTCTCCTTTGAGATAATCTTCAGGGGTATTATAGACCTCCACGTCAGGATCGAGCTGATGATTCTCACCATATTGCCCGTTCATATCACGGCATCCGACCTGCGGAATGCCAAAGACAAGACTACGGTCCATCTGTGTCTCCCACCAGACAGCAGTCATCGTACCGGCCACCGGCGTGCCAACGAGTTTGCCAATGCCCAGGGTCTTATACACAAACGGGAAGCCGTGACCATTGCTGTAGTCATCTTCGCAGATCATCACGCAAGAAGGCTTCACCCATTTGTTCCAAGGATCACGTCCAACGTATTTGCCGTGAGCGATGAACTCCTGATATTCTTTTCCACTGAGCAGCGTGCAGAGATCATCGTGAAGCCATCCTCCACCATTGTGGCGCTCGTCGATGATCGCAGCCTTGCGGTTGTGGTTCTTGTCACTGAGCAGTTCGCTGAATACCGTGCGGAAGCTCTCGCTGTCCATCGCCTTGACATGCACGTAAGCCAGTTGCCCATGCGACAGCGAGTCGACGAGATCACGGTTGTGGTCCACCCAGCGTTTATAGAGCAGTTCACGCTGCGCATTGCGTGAGATCGGGCGCACCTGAACGTCAAAGTGTTTGTTCGTCTTTGGATTAAAAACGCTCACTCGCAGATCCTTTCCGGCACGACCGTCCATCAACGATGTATAGTCTGAGTTTCTGAGAATGCGTTGTCCGTCTATCTTCTCGATGATGCAGCCGGGCGTGACACCTGTATTTCTTACGGCAAAAGGCCCGCGCTTGATCACCTCCGCTACCTTCAGTCCATCGCCCCGATAGTGGCTGTCATAGAGCAGACCCAGTTCAGCTGTCTGCAACGACGCACCATTGGGATAGTAGCGGCAGCCCGTATGTGAGGCGTTGAGCTCGCCGAGCATCTCCGAGGCCATCTCACTGAAGTCGAAATTGTTGTTGATATACGGCAGGAAGCGGGCGTAGTTGTCATGATAGCCTTGCCAGTCGACGCCATGTAGTTTCGGATCATAGAACTTATCCTTCACCTGTTGCCAGATATGATCGAAGAGATAGCGGCGCTCCTGATAAGGCTTGTCGTTGAAGCGTGCCTCAAAGACTACATCCTTGATTTCGCTTTTTGCCAGGTCGATCTTCTTGATTCTTCCCTCGCTCATCGCAAAGAGACTCTTGAAAGTGCTGTCGGCCTGCAGGTCACCGCCATTGACTTTCTTCATCACGAGCGTGGTCTTCCCCTCACGCATCTCATGCCGCCAAAGGTCATAGCCGTCCTCAAAGCGAGCCTCATAATAGAGCGTATCACCACCGGGCGAGAGGATGAAGTCGCCAAGATCCGATGAGTTGACGGTCAGACGGACGATGCGGTCACGACAATTCTCCGTGTCAAAGCGCAAAGGCTTCGCTTTGACATCCTTCTCACCTTTCTTCTGCGGCTTCTTGCCTTTTTTGTTTTTCTTCTTACCCTTAGCCTCATCCTCCTCCTTTTTCTTTTCTTTCTGTGCTTCGTCGAAGCGCTCCTTCTCCTCCTTAGTCATCAGGAACCGCTCATAAGCATCGAGGTCCAGGAACATCAGATAGACATCCTGCTCAGCACCCCAACTGCCATGACTGCGGTAACCGGCACGGTCTGAGGCGAAGGCGATGGCCTTTCCACCCAAAGCCCAGCGTGCCGCGCCGTCGTTGTATCCGCTTTCCGTGAGGTCCACGACCTTTTGCGAACCGTCGGCAGGCACCAGGGCGACATCGGCATTGTTCCATCCACCATTACCAATATAGTTGGTGATGATCCAGCGCGAGTCGGGACTCCACTGATAGTCAATGTCTCCATCAGAATATGAGAAGATATATTTGCCGTCCATGAGCGTCTTGACAACATGGTTCTTTACATCGACAGACTTCAGCGTACCACGATCTTCGACAAACGCCACCGTCTTACCGTCAGGACTGAACTTCGGCATGAACGAGGTCCGGTTGCTCTTCACAAGTTGTTCCTCCACCAAGTCGCCGGCATAGGTAAACTGTTTCTCCTTGGCATCTTTGATCTTTGTCATATATACCTGCCAAAGACCGTTGCGCTCAGAGGCGTAGACGAGTGAGCGTCCGTCGGGCGAGAAGCTGAGGTTTCTCTCCTGCTCTGGCGTATCGGTAATCTGCTTCGTCGTCTTATAGTCGGTAGAGGTGACAAAGACATCGCCGTGATCGATAAACGCAATCTCCTTGCCCGAGGGTGAGAGACAGAACTCCGTGGCGCCACCTGTCAGTGTGCGGCGCACCACATCCTTGTCGTTAGAGTCTGCAACTATCGAGACGTTGACCTTCTGTGGCTGCTGTCCGGGTACAAGCGTATAGAGTTCCCCATTCTGTGAGAAGCAGAGTTTTCCTCCCTTCGAAGCAGAGAGGAAGCGCACCGGATTACCACTGAAATGGGTCAGCTGCGTCGCGCTGTTGCCCTGCAAAGGTCGTTGATAGACGTTGAACGTACCGTCCTGCTCAGACAAATACCAAAAGCCGTCACCCTTGCTGTTCCACACTGGATTGCGGTCCTCACCCTTGAACGATGTCAGCTTCGTGAACTTGCCATTGTCATCGAGCCAGATGTCACGTGTGATAGGAGAAGTATGGTGTTTCCGCCACGTGTCCTCATAGCCTTTCTTGTCGTGATAGAGAATCTGTCCCTTGGCGTTGAGACTCATGTCTTCCATCGTGATGTCGGAAAACTTCACCGGTCGTGAGCCGTTGACGTCGACTTCATAGACCTGCGGGAATTGTCGTGACGGGAAGATGATCGACTTCGGCTCTGTCCACAGAGCAGCCGAGAAAAGCACGTGACTGTTGTCGCGCCAAATGATCGGCGTCTCGTCGCCGCTGTCCGTCGTCAGCCGTTTGGGCGTACCTCCGTCTTTACTCATGACATAGATGTCCATACTTCCTTCGCGGTTGGACATGAATGCAATCTGCTGTCCGTTGGGACTCCAGACGGGATTGCCGTCATAGGCAGCGTTAGACGTCAGTTGTCGTGCCTGTCCACCTGCGGCAGGCACTGTGAAGATGTCGCCTTTATAGCAGAAGGCAATCTGCGTACCGTCGGGCGAGATGGCACAATGCCGCAGCCACAACGGATGATCCTCAGCCTGTGCCGACATCGCGAAGAAGGCAGCAATAGCCAAAGACAGGAATCGGAATGGTCTTTTCTTCATAGTAGAATCTCTTTTTGTAGCAAAATAATAACCGATATTGCAAAGTTAACGATTTTGCAAGACTCA
>DLDU01000022.1 GCA_002481295.1 Prevotella sp. UBA7764
CACTATATAGAAGAAATGTATGGTAGTGAGTTGAATAAAAAGCAGAAGTACTATACGTCCTTGGTTGCCGCCCAATATGAAATGGGCATTAGCGAGGGAAAAAACAATCTGCTAACATGGGTTATTGGTTTGATAGTTCTTTCCGTAATGGTCGTATTAGCTTTTATTTCTTATGCCTTCTGGCAGTATCAACTTAAAGCTAAAAGAAAAATTAAGAACGAGAAAGAGAAGCGTGAAATGGAGAAAAAAATGCATGAGGAAGAAATGCGGCATAAGGAAATCCAACTTTCAACCATGCGTAGCTACCTGCTCAAGAAAATCAATATAGCACAAAGGATAGAAAAAATGCGTGGAAACAAGAAGAACATCGTCGTTCTAACGGAGGAGGATTGGGAAGAAATTAAGATGTTTGTTGATAATGTGGAGGGTAATTTCATATCAAGGTTAAAGAAGCGATTTCCAAAATTAAGCGATGAAGATATTAAGTTCATGATTCTTATTCGCCTCAAAATGTCTTCCAAGGCTATGGGATTAATTTACAATATCAGTGAAAAGTCAATTCGCCAAAAGTTGTTTGTGTACAAGTCAAAAGTTGGCTTGGAGGGTAAGAACAGCCCATCTCTAAGGTCGTATATTGAGTCTTTTTGATGTCCTGAAATGAAGAAATAGACATTAAAAAATGGGGTGGTTTAGTTAATTTGCTGAATATCAATACTCTTTTTTGATTTTTATAATTGGAGAAATAGACATAAAATATTTTGAGGCTTAGAATAAACAGTCTAACTTTGCAATCGAAAACAATAAACACGAACAATTATGCAAAAGGTCATTTTATTTCTGACGATGTTGCTGGTCTTATCCCCCTGCCAGGCAACCAGCATAAATGTAAAGAGGAATGTTATAGCTCATAAAGGAGGTATGCGGATGCCATCAGCTACACAAGTAGCAGCAGACTATGAGGATAGAGTCGTCACAGTTGGTATTTCGCGTTACACCGGTAATGTTCAAGTCTACGTTTACGATGCGAACGGTATAGTTGTCGGCTATACTGTCTCCACCATATCAGGTAGTGGCACTGTAACTTTGGACACAAGCAATCTGCCGCAAGGGGATTACACGCTATGTATAATCTTGGACAATGCCACATATAGTGGTGAATTTTTCATTTAAATAGATGTTTTTCACAAAATGAAGTGGAGCAGATATAATATTATTTTTAAGACGCATATGGGAGATGATATTCTTCTGTATAATACATTGTCTAATGTTCTACTTAAACTAGACAAGAATGATGCTGAGGGCTTAATGAAAATTAAGTCCGGCAAGATTTCTGTAGATAGTTTAGAAGAGCAAACAAGGAAGGCTCTAGTAGACAACAAAATCCTCATAAGTAATGATGATATAGAATTAGCCAAATTTAAATTGTTAAAGCAATACAATAGGATGGATGATTCTGTTCTGGCATTAACCATTGCACCGACCTTGGCGTGCAACCTACATTGTGCATATTGCTTTGAGCAACAACACCCTTCTGTCTTTATGAATGATGACGTTGAGAATGATATAATCAGCTTCATTAAGGGACACGTTAACACTAAATATATCCATGTTACGTGGTTTGGGGGAGAACCGTTACTTTACTTTAAAAGAATCATAAGCCTAACGAAAAAGATTAAGTCTATACAAGGCATTGAGAAATATGAGGCTGAGATAATCACAAATGGTGTAAACATGAACGAGAAGATCGCATCCAGTCTTTGCGAATTGAATATCAATACCGTCCATGTAACAATTGATGGGTTAAACTCAGCCAATAACGAAAGAAGAATCGGGTTAAATCATGAAGACACCTTTGCCAAAATAGTTAGAGGATTGGATCTTTTAGCAAAAGATGACAATATTTCAAAGACCGTAAGAGTCAATACGGATAAGACAAATTCAGACCAGTTTGTTAAAGTCTATGATTTTGTTCGCAACAGATATTGTGGTCTCAACTTTAATGTCTATGTTGGATTTATTAAGGACTCATACGGATGTGGCAACTCTTGTGTCGGATGTCTTAATAATACTGAGCAAGGTAAGTTTTTGATTAAATCTTATAAAAAATTAGGTGTACCCACTGAGACTTTGCTTCCTCCACGATATAACTATGAATGTATTGCACGCTTAAAGAATGGCTATCTTATAGGACCCAAGGGAGACTTATATAAGTGTTGGACAGACCTAGGCAACTTATCTATGTGCTTAGGTTATATAAATGATTTAGACAACATTTCGATAGATTTGCTGTCTGAATACATGGTAGGTAATGACCCTTTCTGTGATTCTGAATGCATGAAATGTGTCCTATTCCCAATTTGCGGTGGAGGTTGTCCACATTCCCGAATAATGAATCAGTTTCACGGTGCTAAAAACGATAACTGCTGTTTTGCAAAAGAGAATATAGAGGAATTTATTGAAACCTATTATCATTTGCAACAGTCTATAAATAAATTTTAAATAATTAAGTATGGTAAAATTATCAATTACTGTATTAAGGACTTCGCGTCCTTTAGAGATCGATGCTAAGTCTGCTATGTGTCGAACTATGAGTCCAGAGATGCAGGCAAATATTTTGGGAGGAAAAGCATCTGTCGATAAAGTTGACAAAGCGCAGATGTGTGATGCCGTCTGTTATCCTTCGGAAATGGGGGTTTGTCATTGTTACCAGAACCTATGCTAATTAATTATGAGCCGTGGCTTGACAGTTTCGAGTCACGGTTCTGTCTTTTGAATAATTTTTCTTATGAGATCTTTTGTTGTTTGTTTCTTCCTATGTATGTCCATTTTGCCAATAAGAGCTCAGATCGACACACTGAACATACAACACTTGAAAGGTGTAACTGTAAGTGGTCAATATATACAACAAGCAGCCGACCATTACAATTGCATTCCTACGTCGAAACAGCGTAAACATTCGCACTCAGGTTATGAACTTGTAAGAAGCATGATGATACCGGGTGTTGACGTGGACACAGAAAGCGGGAAAGTGTCGACTCCTGCTGGTGCTGCCACTCTCTATATAAATGGTCGCGAGGCAACCTTTAGAGAAATACAAAGTCTGAGGTCGAAAGATGTCGTACGTGTAGAGTATTACGATATGCCGACAGGAAAGTACGCTAAGGATTTGGCAGTGCTCAATTATGTTGTCAAACAGTTCAAGTCTGGAGGCTACACGCAGTTGGACGCGCTGCAAGGCTTGGGCTACAAGTGTGGAGACTACAACCTCACTTCCAAATACAGTTTTGGAAATTGTAACGCAAACCTATGGGCTGGCTACAGCAACGCCAATCCAAAGGAAGACGTGGTCTCAAAGGAGGACTACCTGCTACCTGCTGCTGTTGCAAAGGTTTCTTCATCCAGCGGAAATGACAAAGAAAACATCGGAAAGTACATAACCGCAAGCATTAGTAACATGACACCAAAACGGACGTGGATGCTTCGGGCAAGTATTGAGGCCAGTAAACAGTGGGATAATATTCTGAATGGCAAAACGGAATATACTTCAGAGCATGGAAATTTGGCTTTTGACAAGACGCAATACTCACTAAGCAGTACTGTAAAACCTACATTATACGCTTACTTTCAAAAGCAGATAGGATCGAGCCACAGCTTTGACGCTGTCCTCGATTGCTATTATGCCGACAACAAATACAACCGTGACTTCCTTGAGGGCGGCAGGTTTGTAAGTGATGTCGATGAGGACTATTTCTATGGAAAGTTCAATGCCAACTACAGTATCGCCCTGCCGAAGAGTAATAACCTTACTTTCAGTCTTCATGAGTATATGCGAGTCTCGCAAGACAGCTACGGAGGTTCAGCCGATTATTGGCAGCATCTGCATTCATCAGAGACAATATTCTTTGTGGACTATAACAAGAGGTGGAAGAAAGTGATGCTTGACTTCAATCCCGGTCTGTCGTATCTTGTCTACAGACTGCATGACGATGATGCGGTAAAGCACGTCGCCCCACGTCTTCAACTTTCATCGTCATGGATGCCTGACAAGTTACAGCGTATCCGTTTGTTCTTCTCCTTGGGTAATACATTCCCTTCATTGAACACTGTCAACAATGTGAGTCAGCAGATTGACCGCATCATGATACGTCGTGGCAATCCGGATATGAACAACTCCACTTTGCTCGGTCCCGGCTTTACCTACTCCCTCAATTACAAGCAGATTTCAGCAATGCTTTCATGCTACTACATGTATATGAGCAATGCCATCGTAAACACTTACTCCATTGAAGGCGGTAACATTATAAACACATTCTCAAGCGATGCGCGAAGTCATCAGGCTTCCACATCGTTGTCCGTTACATGGAAACCGTCGGCAAGTTTCAACGTCAAGATGGATGGCAACTTCACATATGCGAGAGTGACTATGGCAGATGAAGAGCAGCTGAGAGGATGGCAGATGGGCTTGCAAGCCAACTACTATGTTCGCGACTTCTTCTTCTCAGCTTCTTGCAAATCATTGACCCGTTCACTGAACAATTATCAATACCATATCCGTCAACCGTGGCAATACGGTCTGTCTGCAGAATGGAGCCACAACAATCTTGCTGTGGTGTTGGAGGTGAAGAACCTTTTCATACAGGACAACGTTTTGAAACGGTCACTATCGGCAGAAATTTACAACCTTTCTGAGCAATTCCGCCGTGAGAGGGACAATTCCTACGCTTCTTTAAAGCTTATCTGTTCAATCGATTATGGAAAGAAAGTGAGCCATTCCCTAAAGTATGAAACAAAGAATGCCGATAGTACTATAATGAGATAATGATTATTCATAAAGGTAAAACTTGACTTAACAATGAGATCCATAAAGAAGAGGCTCAAATAATAGTTAACTTGTAAAAACAGATGGAATACCTTTTCCGGCCAAAGACTACATTGGCTCTGATAGGTAAAATGTCCAAAGAGATCAGCAAGTTGAAATATACGACCTAATTGCTGCGTCAAGACTTCGTTCAATGACTGACAGCACCTTTGCTAAGGTCTTTGCACCGGCTGGTAAACTACGCTTTACCCAGGGTAAATTTGATATAATCAGCTTGTACCGTCGAAATACAAAGGCATCTTCTTGGCAGATGCCATTATAGGACTCGATACCAAGCATAGCGATTATGAATTAGGATTTAACAAAAATGTCAATAAGAAATCGTAAGCCCGATCTACCGTTACAGACCTGACTACAGTACGTTCGGAGACGATTCTCCGTGGGCAAAAGTTTCTGCTGATGCTTATATATAAACCATAATGCCATGAAGTTGAAGAAACAGTATGATTCTATGCAATGCGGAATGGTATGTTTGCAGATGGTTTCCGAACATTATGGACAAACGCATTCGCTCGAAAAAATATCCGTTCTTTGTCCACCGACTAAGGAGGGGACATCATTGTTAGGACTCAACGACGCAGCGGTAACGTTGGGCTTTTATACTGTTTGCGCAGAGACGAAAGTTAATGAACTAAATTATTTACCTCTTCCTTGCATTCTTCATTGGAACCAAAATCACTTCGTCGTCCTATACAAAGTCAAAAAGGGCAAGAAGTTCTATGTCGCAGACCCTGGCAAGGGACTTGTAAAATATAATCTTGAAGAGTTCAAGAGTCACTGGATAAGCACAAAGTCAGACGGGGAGGAGAAGGGCATAGCGATGTTTCTGGAGCCTACGCCCAGTTTCTATACTCATAAGGAGGACGGCGAGGGTGAAAAGAATAAGAATCCGCGGTCGTTCCGCTTCCTCTTCGGCTATGTGAAGAAGTACAAGCACTATTTCGGACAGGTCGTCTTGGGCATGATCGTGGGCAGCCTCTTGCAGCTCGTCCTGCCGTTCCTCACCCAGTCCATCGTCGACGTGGGCATCAAGAATCAAGACCTTGGCTTCATCTGGCTGATACTGCTCGGTCAGCTGATGCTCACCTTCAGCCGTACGGCCATCGACTTCATCCGCCGGTGGCTGTTGTTGCATATCTCTATGAGGGTCAACATCTCGTTGGTGAGCGACTTCTTCATCAAACTGTTGAAATTGCCGATGTCGTTCTTCGACACCAAACTCATGGGCGACCTCATGCAGCGGATGAACGACCACAGCCGCGTGAACAACTTCCTCACCAACCAGGCATTGAGCGTGACCTTCGCCATGCTCACTTTCGTGGTGTTCACGGTGGTGCTGCTGTTCTACAACAAACTGATCTTTGCCATCTTCCTTGCGGGCAGTCTGCTCTACGGCCTTTGGATGACGCTCTTTCTGCGCCGCCGCAAGGTGCTGGACTATGAGCTCTTCGAGCAGCAGGCCATCAACAACAACAAGACCTACGAGTTCATCACGTCCATGCAGGAGATCAAGCTTCAGGACTGTGAGCAGCGACGCCGTTGGGAATGGGAGGACACGCAGGTAGACCTCTTCAACGTGCAGATGAAGTCGCTGAAGCTGCAACAGACGCAGGAGGCCGGCAGTATCCTCATCAACGAGGTGAAGAACATCGTCATCACCGTTGTGGCAGCCGCTGCCGTCATCCACGGGCAGATGACGCTCGGTATGATGCTTGCCGTGCAGTATATCATCGGACAGCTCAACTCGCCAGTGGAGCAGCTCATGAACTTCTTCTACTCACTGCAGGATGTGAGAATCAGCCTGGAGCGCATCAACGAGATCCACCGCGCCGAGGACGAGAACGGAAAGAAAGGCCTCAGAACCTCGCTAACCGACAACACCAAGGGCATCGACATCGAGCACATCATGTTCAAGTACGACCCTCACGCCTTGCGCAAGACCTTGGACGACGTGACGATACGCATCCCCAATGGGAAAGTGACGGCCATCGTTGGTGCCTCGGGCAGCGGCAAGACGACGCTCGTCAAACTCATGCTCGGCTATTATCCCGTCTTGGAGGGTCAAGTCAATATTGGTGGCACGGACATCAACACGCTCAACAAGAAATGGTGGCGGCGCCAGTGCGGCGTTGTCATGCAGGACGGTGTCATCTTCTCGGAGAGCATAGCAAGAAACATTGCCGTTGACGACGGTGACATCGACAAGGAACGCTTGTTGAAGGCCGCACGGATAGCGTGCATCCACGACTATGTGATGTCGCTGCCACTGAAGTACAACACGAAGATAGGTCGTGACGGTGTGGGACTGAGCCAGGGGCAGCGTCAGCGCATCCTCATCGCCCGTGCGGTGTACAAGAATCCCGACTATATCTTTCTTGACGAGGCCACCAACTCGCTCGATGCCAACAACGAGCGGGCCATCGTGGAGAACCTCGACACGTTCTACCGTGGCAAGACCGTCGTCATCGTCGCCCATCGCCTGAGCACGGTCAGGAATGCTGACCAGATTGTCGTCATCGACCATGGAAAGGTCGTCGAGACGGGCAACCACGAGACGCTGACAGCAAAACGAGGAGTGTACTACAATCTTGTCAAGAATCAGTTAGAGTTAGGGAACTGACGAAAGTCATCTGCAATCATTTCCTTAGAGATAAAGACAAGAGTTACTCGTCTTTTGAGATAAGTATGACAGTTTATGTCATATAAGATAAGAGCAGAGCGACAAATACTGTGCTCTGCTCCCTATATATCTGATTGAATGAAGTCGTTTACTTCTTCAGTTTGCTTTTGTAGGCTTTGTTCAGTCCGGCGACCACCTCGTTGGTGATGTCGTAGGCTTTGTCGGCATAGAGCACGTTGTCGCCCTGCTTGGCAAAGATCATACCATACTTCTTATCCTTGTTGTAGATGGCCAGATAGTGCTGCAGTGAGTCGTGCAGTGCCTTGTTGTATTTGTTGGTCTCCTCCTGGAACTCACCGCTTAGTCGCTGGTTGAGCTGCTGCAGGTCATTGCTTTGTTTCTGTAGTCCAGCCTGTATAGCCTCAGCCTGCTCGCGCGTGTATGCGTTCTGCTGTACCTTTTGTTGGAAGTTGGCAGCGGCGGCCTGCAGTTGCTGCTGCTTGCCGGCGAGCGTCTTTTGGATGTTGTTGCCCTTCTGCTCGAGGATCTTGCTGTACTCCTTGCAGAACTGATACTGCGTCATGATGGAGTCTACCTCCACGAAAGCAATCTTGGAACTTGCGGCTTTCGTTGTTGTCTCAGGAGCCTTGTCGTCCATCTGGGGCTTGCTCTTGTCGCAGCTGACGAGCGTGAGAGCTGACATAGCCATCACGGCCAGCGTGCGTAATGCGTTTGTAGTTTTCATTGTCTTGTATTCTGTTTTGTTTTTAATTTCCGATAGCGTGCTGATCACATTGCCTGCGACTTCATGCGAGCCTCCCGGTCTTGGTCGATGACGCAATGGATGCCCTGCTTGCGAAGGGCGGCATTGTCGTGGATGTGCTGCGACTGAAACGAGCCGTTCTTCTTCAGGATGACGCGCGCACACAGCAGGATCATGGCAATAGCAATTATTAACACCGTGCAGAGTAATGTTTCTATCATTTTTTGTAATTTTGCAGTGCTTGCTTGCACAATTATAAGTGCAAAGATAGCACAATAAAGGCAAATGACAAAGAAAAAACACATAAACCTTATTAAAAAACGAACATCATGGCAGAATTGAAACCAGCTCGCGTGTTCGAGCAATTCGCAAAGATCAACCACATACCCCGCCCCTCGAAACACGAGGAACAAATGATCGCCTTCCTGAAGAAGTTTGGCGAGGATCACGGTTTGGAAACACTGGTCGACGAGACCGGCAACGTGCTGATCCGCAAACCGGCTACCAAAGGCTATGAGAACCGTCCTACCACGATTCTGCAAAGCCACATGGATATGGTATGCGACAAACTCGTCGATGTGGACTTCGACTTCTATAAGGACGCTATCCAGACTTATGTCGACGGTGAGTGGCTCCATGCCAAAGGCACTACGTTGGGTGCTGACGACGGTATCGGCGATGCCATCGAGTTGGCCATCCTCGACTCCGACGACATCGAGCACGGTCCGCTGGAGTGTGTCTTCACCGTCGATGAGGAAACAAGTCTCGGCGGTGCCATCGGCATGAAACCCGGTTTTATGACCGGTAAGTATCTTGTCAACCTCGACTCTGAGGAGGAAGGTCAGATTTTCATCTCCTGTGCCGGTGGCATGTCTACCACCGCCACCTTCCGCTTCCAGCGCGAGGATACGCCTAAGGGCTACTTCTTCTTCGAAGGCAGTCTCAAAGGCCTCAAAGGCGGACACTCCGGCGACGACATCGAGAAGAAACGTGCCAACGCTATCAAGATCCTGGCCCGCTTCCTCTATATGGAGCAGAGCAAGACCGACCTGAGACTGGCACAGTGGAACTCCGGCAAGATGCACAACGCCATCCCGCGTGACGGCAAGATTGTCTTCGCCGTGCCTGCTGACAAGAAGGAAGAGGTGAAGGCTGACTGGAACATCTTCTCCAAGGATGTTGAGGACGAGTTCCACGTTACGGATGTCAACATGGTATGGAGTCTGCAGAGCACCGACGCGCAGCAGGTGCTGCCCAAAGAGGTCAGCCGCAAACTGATTGCCGGACTTCAGGCTCTGGACAATGGCGTCTTCGCCATCTGCCAGGATCCGGCCCTGAACGATATGGTGGAGACTTCCAGCAATGTTGCCAGTGTGCATACCACCGACGACAGCGTCGTCTTCGTTGCCAGCCATCGCTCCAATGTAACAAGCAACCTTCGCAACATGGCCAATACGGTGCGTGCCGCCTTTGAACTGGCAGGCGCGGAAGTGGAGCAGGGCAGCGGCTATCCCGCGTGGAAGATGAACCCCAACTCCAAGATGGTGAAGGTGGCCGTCGATGCTTACAAGAAACTCTTCCACAAAGATCCTGTCGTGCGCGGCATTCACGCCGGTCTGGAGTGCGGCTTGTTCTCAGAGAAATATCCTGAGCTCGACATGGTCAGCTTCGGTCCTACGCTCCGCCACGTCCACACTCCGGACGAGTGCCTGCACATCCCCACGGTACAGATGGTGTGGGATCATCTGCTCGAAATTCTGAAGAATATTCCCGAGGAATAATCTATGATCAGAACGTTGAAAACGACTTTGCTGCCTCTGCTGACACTGGCCTTCCTACTCTCGGGCTGTGGCGAGCGTCATGAGGCGCGCAGTATGGCCCAGAACTTCATGGAGGAACACATGCCCATGCAGGACTATGAGGTCGTGCGCTGGTCACGTCTCGACTCCACGTTTTTTGTCACGCCCGTGGCTTTGAAGGCTATGCATGCCGAGGCCGAGCGTTCGAAGATCGTCAATCATCGGGTCAGCTATCAGGGCTATACGCCCAAGCTCCTGTTCATGCACGGCTGGTTTGCTCACGACCGCGACACTGTCTCCCGCACATTCTACTTCGACGAAAAGCTCCAGGGCATTGTGGGAGTGAAACGAAACTGATGCCGTTCGTCCCAAGACAGCATTACATTTTTATTTCATAGGAAGCCTCGATGCATCGTGACAATCGTTGCGACGCATCGGGGTTTCTCGTTTTTGGTAGATTTGCTTTCATACTCTCATACAGAGGCACAGAGACACAGGGATGGCAACAGCCTTGTGGGGTAATACGATGACGCGAAGAATGCATGACAAAAGTCTGTCAGTTCTTGCGGACCATCCAGAAAGAACGGCGGGGTAAAAATCAAAGAAAATAAGGGTGACGACGCCAAAGAACAGACGTTTCAGAGAAAAATCAGTGAGTTGATAGGATCAGATAAGCGGTTTTATGCGGTCAAAACGGTGAGATGATCGGCCCAAACAACCGAGATGACCGGATCAAACAACGGAATTCATCGGGACAAACAACTGAGATGACCGGCACAACACTCTCTTCTGACAAGGAGACAAGGGTGCGGACAAACATAATTGCTTGTGTGTTAACTGTTTACGAAAAGTACCTCTAAATTCGTGAAAATCGGGGCGGCAGACGACTTGCTCGGAAAGAACGCTTTCTCAGAGCTCGTTTTTTGTCAGAAAAGGCAACAAACAGATAAATATTTATCTAACGTTTCAGTCCTCATCTCCTTTATGGAGTGAGGTGCAGGGGAGGAGGCAGTGAGGCTTGTAGCCGGCCTGCGTTCTCTGTGGCTCTGTGTGAGCTTGCTCTTAATCGTGGCTGGTTGTTGTGAAATAAATATCACTGATAAGTTGCAGGAATGAAACTTTTTTGTTAAATTTGTGTCGAATATACTCAAAACTTCAATTTCTAACTTAAAATCGTATTGATTATGAACATGGTTTCCGCTTTCAAGAAAGTAGTTTTTCAGAACTACCTCAACTTTGACGGGCGTGCACGCCGTGCTGAGTACTGGTGGTTCGCTCTTGACAATGTTGTCATTTGCTTTGTATTGGGCTTCATCAATGGATTTGCAGTGGAGTCCGGTGACTTTGTTTCCATCTTGTTGAGTAGTATCCTCTACTATGGTGGAGTTTTGGCCTTGTTGCTTCCAAATTTAGCCGTGACTTGGCGTCGTCTTCACGACATGGGCAAGGGTGGACAGTGGTATTGGATCTCTCTTATCCCTATCATCGGCACCATTTGGCTCCTCGTGCTGCTTTGCCAACCGAGCGAGCCGCAGGAGAACCGCTTTGGCCCTGAGGTAGAAGAAGAATGAGCATAAGCAAAAAACACAGCCCCGGAATCACTTCCAAGGCTGTGCTATCTTAATTGTGAAAAATCTAAAGATAAATTGAGCGACTCTCCGCTCAAAGTGTTATCACAATCTTAAAACCTAATAACTAAAAACCTAAATCTATTACTAACCTAAACAATCTATTAACCTTTTGACACTGCAAAATTACTAAGTTCTCTGCATTCCCACAATTTATTTTCCTCATAAAAATCGAATTTTATTGTTTAATTGATTTGCGTCAATTGCTGTGTGCGATAACAAATATATGAAGTGTTATTTTTGTTTAACAGCCCATCAATTAGTCTCTCGAAGATTTGGAGATAACCACAAAAACTCCTAACTTTGTCTATAGAAAAGAAAGAAAAAGACACGTCATAGTCTGACGTGTATCATAAGCAATAAGAAATTTTGATTTGTTTTAGTAGATTAGTTTTTAAGTAGTTTGTTTTTTGGGAATCGGTTGTCGTGAGACACCCGATTTTTTTTGTCTATTTTGTCTGAGCTTTAATGAAATTTACTTCCTGTGTGAGGTATGGCGATCCGTCGGGTCGCAGGATGTCGTGGAACCACACGTCGGGTTCGCTACCGTCGGGGTGTGGATCGCCCCAGGCATAGCGTGTGTTGGTCTTACCGGTGACCAGTCCCCAGTTGATGGCAATCACACGGTGGTGTTTGAGCAGTGGCATGATTGTGCGGAAGAAACTGCCTTGCGTGCGCGCCATATACTCGGTGCAAGCCAAAGGACGACCAAGGGCTTGAAGCTTCTTGATCTCCTGCTCATGGCGGATGGAACCGTGGTAATCATGATACGAGATGATGTCGGAATTACTCAACTGAAAGTCGTTGAGTGGCTTGAAATCTTTAGTATCACGCCAAATGCCGGCAGTCAGCGGTTGCTGGGGGTGGCATTGGCGGGCCCAAATGAACACATTGCGCAACAGAGGCAGCGACGTGGTGCCATGATGGCTGTTGCCCGGCTCATTATATAGGTCCCACATGAGCACACGGCTGTCGTGGCCGAAGGTCGTGAGAATATCCTGAACGTAGCGCTTCAGTTGTGGATAGAGCTTTGCGGTGTCTAACCGCAGATCGCAGGAGGGATCCTGTACCCACTGGCTGTTGTGAACGCCCGTGAGAGGCCGAGGCTGTGGACCGTATGAAGATACTGCATTCCAGCAGTCGTCAAAGAAGGCAAACATCGGCTTGATGCCATGTGAAGCGCAGACAGAGAGAAAGTCATCCATCCGTGTCTTTAATCCTTGAGAATCGTGGGCATAGACGATGCTGCTGAGAAACACGCGCAGGGTCTTGAAGCCCAACTGCTCGGCCCAGCCCAGTTCCTTGTCGATGGTGGCATGGTCGTAGGTTGCCTCGCTCCACATCTCTATCTGATTATCAGCGTTGGCGGGGATATAATCGCAACCAGCCATCCAAGGGTATTGCGCATACCACTTGTTGGCTTTCTCTGCCGTCCATCGTCCGGCAATCGTCTCAGCGAACATAGTTGGAAAACTAAGAAACAAACAAACGATAATCAGTAATAAACGTAGTCTTTTCATAATGTAGGGAGTCTTTGCTTTATTTGTTTTCCCCTTCTGTACCATTTTACCTCTATTCTTTCTTTATTCCATCTCAATCTCACCCGAGCCGAAACAGCGGTGGTGCTGCTCGTCGTAGACCACGCAGAACTGTCCGGGAGCCACACCATGGATCTTCTTGTCGGCATGGATGATGTAGCGACCTTCTCCGGCGTGCTCCACCGAGCCGGTGAGATATTCCGGTGTATGACGGATCTTAAACGTCACGCGTGGCTGATCCACTTCGGTGGTAAGGAAATGGAAATCGTGGATTGTGAAGTCCTGTTTGTAGGCTGTCTGCGGGTCATAGCCGTGGCTGACATAGAGGATATTCTTTGCCACGTCTTTCTTGATGACGAACCACGGTCCGCCACCGAGTCCCAGTCCTTTGCGCTGTCCGATGGTGTGGAACCACAGTCCGCGGTGCTCGCCGATGCGCTTTCCCGTCTCCCATTCGATGATGTCGCCGGGCTGCTCACCGAGATAACGGCGGACATATTCGTTGTAGTCGATATTACCGAGGAAGCAGATGCCCTGCGAGTCCTTGCGCTTGGCATTGATGAGATGCTCACGCTCAGCAATCTCGCGCACCTCGTCCTTGACGAAGTGGCCGATGGGGAAGATAGCCTTTTGCAGTTGCCAGTTGTAGATCTGTGCCAGGAAATCGGTTTGGTCCTTCACGGGGTCGGGACTGGTCGTGAGCCACTTGCGCCCGTCGATCCACTCGGTCTGGGCATAGTGGCCCGTGGCGATGAGGTCGTAGTCGTGGCCCATCTTCTCGTCGAAGGCCCCGAACTTGATGAGCCGGTTGCACATCACGTCGGGATTGGGCGTGAAGCCCGCCTTCACCTTTTCCATGGTGTAGCGTGTCACCTGGCTCCAGTATTCCTTATGGCAGTCCACCACTTGCAGGCGGCAGTGGAACCGGGCAGCCACAGCGGTAGCCATCTCCAAGTCCTCCTCGGAGTTGCAGTCCCACTCCTCCTTCTCCTCGGGACCAATCTTGATGTAGAAACAGTCGGGGTGCAGGCCCATCCGAGCGAGCTCGTAGACGACAACAGAGCTGTCTACGCCCCCGGAGAGCAGCACGGCGATGCGCTTATCACGAATATCTTCTATTTTCAGCATGATGGTTGTTGACGGTTATTTCGTCTCGCACTCGCATAGATCGACGAACTTACCCTTGGCCTTGCGCTCCTCGATGAGCTGGTGGAGTTTGCGCTTGCGGTTGGGTGCGATCCACTTGCGGGCGAAGATGTTGGGAATGGCCACGCCCATGGCGATGACGATGATGACGAGTGAGCCGTTGATGGCGTTATGTGCGGCAAAGGTCACCTCGCCCACGATACCCTGCATGTCGATGAGTCCGTAGAGTCCGCGATACATCAGCACACCGGGGATCATCGGTATGACAGCGGAAATGGTGATGATCTGGTGAGGTGTATGGAGTTTGTGCACCATCTTGATGTTGATGACAGAGATGAGGGCAGAGCCCACAAGCGAACCAATCATCAGGCCTTGGCCCAATCCGATGTTGTGGTTGGCAGGACCGAGGTTGACGAAGTTGCGCGAGCAGACAGCGATGATAGCTCCGCAAGCTATCCATGGCATGAGGCGCTTGGGGGTGTTGTAGATGGTGGCGAAGCCCATACCCGAGATGGCGGCGGCAATGGCGTAGGAGATGAAGCTGTTGTGCGGAATCATACTCAGATCCTTGACAAAGTTGTCCTGACCGCAGACTTTAATAGCCAACGCAATACCGAAGCTCATCGCCATGACCATGAGCATAGTGTTGGTGGCTCGGATAAGGCCGTTCTCGATATGGTTGTCGAGCATGTCGTTGACAAAGTTGATCAGCGGCACTCCCGGTACGATATACAGCGCGCAGGCCATAAAGGGATGGTAAGGCGTGTCGGAGTGAAGCACTGTAGCGAGCCACTCAGGTAGATGCACGGCAACGGCCGGGGTAGAGAGGAATGTGGTGAGCCAGGCGATGAGTGTGGAGACGAAGGCGGCCACACCAATATTGAAATAGCTGTTGGAGCCTTTCTTGTTGAGCCACATACGCAGGCGGTTGCCAAGAATGGCAGCAAGGGAAGCGTAGAAGAAAGCGGTCCAGTCGCAACCAAACTGCACGCAGAAGCCACCGCAGGCAAAACCGGCACAGATAGCGATCATCCACTCGCTGTAGTAGTGGGGACCGTGCGCAATCTTCTCCAGTTCCTCGCTGTACTTGTCGAGCGAGTAGTCTTCTTTGATGGCACGCCACGAGAGCTTGCTGATCTCCTGGATGGCGTAGAAGTTGATGGCGTGCTTGTCGCACCGGCGCATCTTGGAGTAAGAGTGTGTCTCGTCGCTGAGGTTCACCTGCAGCATGTAGTAGTCCATCTCGACATGCAGGTTCTCCTTTGGCAATCCGAGAAAAGCCGCCGTGCGCTCCATGTTGCGCTTGACACGGCTGGTGTCGGCACTGCTGTCCATCAAAATCTCACCGGTACGCAACAGCAAGTCGAGCTTGCGGGTTAACTCCTTTGTCGACGTACTGTTTTCTGTAGTGTTCCCTTCCATGAATACTGTCTTAATAAATGATTGGTAACCTATTGACTAAACAAAAATGTAATATCGAGTGCAAAGTTACTCATTTTTTATGAGATATTATCATTTTCTCTTGTTCGTCAACGTACTTTTTCATAACTTTGCTATAAAGTAAACCAATCATTGAGAATAATGGAGCAGATTAAGAATTCACAACTCACTGTGGAAATTGCTGATCACGGCGCAGAACTGGTCAGCGTGAAGGATGCGCAAGGTAAGGAATATCTGTGGCAGGCCGATCCCAAATACTGGGGTCGTCATTCGCCGATACTCTTCCCCATTGTGGGCAGCTTGTGGGATGGTGTCTATCATGTGTGCGGCAAGGATTATCCTTTGTCGCGCCACGGCTTTGCGCGCGACATGGATTTCCATCTGATTGCCAAGGGCGACGAGCAGGTGGTCTTTGCCCTGCACGACTCGGCAGAGACGCTGAAGAAATATCCTTTCCATTTCAATCTTGCTGTCAGCTACCGGCTGAAGGACAATCAGTTGCATGTGGTGTGGCACGTGGAGAATACCGACGACAAGACCATCTGGTTTCAAGTGGGTGGGCATCCGGCCTTCAAAGTTCCTGACATGAAGCAGGGAGAGGCGCTTCACGGCTGTCTGCGCTTCGACAATAGGGAGCCGATTCGTCGCTTCCTGGCAGAGCAAGGCTGCTTGGACCGCGCTCGCCACGAGGAGGTGAAGACCGAAAACGGTGTGTGGGCCTTTGGCACGCATAGCTTCGACAACGATGCCCTGGTGTTTGATCATAGTCAGATCAGAAAGATAGAACTGTTGGATGCTGAGGGTAAGGCTGCGGTGACCGTTCAGACCAAGGCTCCGGCACTTGGCATTTGGAGTCCGAGCGGCAAAGACGCACCCTTCATCTGTATTGAGCCGTGGTATGGCGTGACCGATGTCGATGGCTTCGATGGAGAGTTGCGCGACAAGTATCTCGTCAACCAGCTGCTGCCGGGATCGAGCTTTATGAGCGAATATGTGATTACAATCGGATAGTTGCGTCAGCAGACCGACTTTCTATAATCAGGTGGGTTACATCAGCGGGCTGACAACTCGGAGGATGCTTTCCCACAGCCGGCTGAAAAAACTCTGATGTTCCACCTCTCTCACCTCATCGATCAGCAGACTGTTGGCTTGGTCGTTGAGGAATACCTTTTTCATGCGCAGTGCCATCCCGCGGTCATAGAAGAAGATGTTTGACTCGAAGTCGTGCTCAAAGCTTCGGAAGTCCACATTGGTACTGCCGCATGTGCAGAGGTTATCGTCGCAGACCATAAGTTTGGAGTGGTTGAATCCGGCTTTGTAGAGATAGACTTTCACTCCGGCTTCCAGCGTCTCCATGACATAGGAGATGGAGGAGCGGTCGACGATGCGTGAGTCGCTCTTCAGGGGGATCATCAGTCTGACGTCGACACCGGCCAGAGCTGCCGTGCGCATGGCAAAGAGGATGGGCTCTGTAGGGAGGAAGTATGGGCTCTCCATATAGACGTAATGCTTGGCTTCGAGCAACACGCGCACGTAGCCCTGCATGATGTCGGGCCATGGAGAGATAGGACTGCTGGTGACTACCTGTGCGAGACAGTCATTGGAGATGTGCATGTCGAGTTCTGGGTAGTATTTCCGGTCGGTGACCAGCGTGCGGTCGACGAAATACCAGTCGACGAGGAAAGCGCGCTGAATGGCATAGACGGCTCCGCCTCTCACCTTGAGATGGGTGTCGCGCCAAGCGAGCTTTCCGGTGCCTTTGACATAGCGTGTGGCGAAGTTCATGCCACCGATGAATCCTACCTTACCGTCGATGATCACCAGTTTGCGGTGGTTGCGGTAGTTGACTTTGGAGGTGAAGGCCGGAAACTTCACGGGCATGAAAGCGTGGACATCAATACCGGCGTCGCGCATGCGCTCATAGAAGCTGCCATGCACCTTCCAGCACGCTACGTCGTCGTAGATGACGCGCACTTCCACTCCTTCCTTGGCTTTGTCGATGAGAGCATCAGCGATGAGGTTGCCCAGAGCATCGTCGGCAAAGATGAAGATGTCGATATGTATATGGTCGCGGGCCTTGCTGATCTCGTGGAGCAGGGAAGGGAAGAACTCATAACCGCTGGTATAGATCTCCACCTCATTGTCTTTAAAGGGCAGAGCCATGCTCTGGTTTTTAAAGAGCGACATCAGCGGACGATAGGTTTCGGGGATGCGCAGGTCGCGCTGCTCGGCAAACTCCAGCATAGCGCGCTTGGTCAGTTGGTCAAGCGACCGCTGGCTGATCATCCTTTCCTTGCGCGTGTTTTGTCCAAAGAAGAAATAGAGGATGATGCCCAGCAGAGGGATGAACCATAGCACCAACAGCCATGCCATGGTCTTGGACGGCTGCCGGTTGTCCATCAACACCTTGAGCATGACGATCAACACGATCAAGGTGTAACCTACTACTCCTAACCAGTGAAGAATGAGCATTTATGAATGTTGAATGATGAATGTTGAATGATGAATTACTCAATCCCTACCATCTTATGTGTTTGCAGTGATAGTTGCCAGCGAGGGTGCTGTTTGATATATTCAATGCACTGATGCACGATGCGCTGATTCTGCTCACGGTCTCCGGTATCGCAGGGCTGGAGATAATAGTACTGCGCTTTGATGCCGAAGCCGCAGGGGGGCTCCTTGCCGTCAAAGACCACCTTCAACTCACTGCATTGCTCCACTATCGGTTGGATCTTGGGCGAGACGGCCAGCCAGTCCAACCCAGCAGGTGGTTGGTGGGTGCCATTGCTCTCCATGGCCACTCGATAGCCGAGTTGGTGGAGACGGCCGACAAGCTCATCGTCGGCTTGCAGTGAAGGCTCTCCACCCGTGAGGATGCACCACAGAGCCACGCCCGTGGACTTTGGCGAAGGAAAGTCGGCTAAATGCCGCACGATGTCGTCGAGCGTCATCGATGTATATTCCGTGAAATCTGTGTCACAAAACGAGCAGTGGAGGTTGCAGCCGCTGAAACGGATGAAAACCGCCGCCTGCCCCGTGTTGCGTCCTTCGCCTTGCAGACTATAGAAGATCTCGTTGATCCGATACTCCTTCATATAATAGCTTCCTTAATCTTTTTCTCCTTATTATATTTATCTTTCCTCCTCATCTTTCTCGTACCACGCGATGTTGTTGTCGCTTTCCTGGACCACAGCTTTATAGCAGTTGGGCACTTCGTCGACAATCCATCGTGCAATATTTTCGGCGGTGGGGTTGAAGGGCAGCACCTTGTTGATGTCCTGATGGTCGAGACGGCCGTGGATGAGTTGCTTGATTTGTCCAAAATCAGCTACCATGCCATTCTCGTTGAGCTCCCGTGCTTTACAGTAGACGGTGACATGCCAGTTGTGGCCATGTGGCTGCGTGCATTTGCTGCTGTAAGTCAGTGTGAGATGATGGCTGGCTGAGATTTCAAAGCTCTTTTGTATATAGTACATATTGTCTTAATGATGTTGTGAGTCAGCAGGGTGGCCCTTGCTGTGTGTTGTCGTATGTTGTTTATTTACCTTTGTTTTTCTGTATGTAAGCCAACTCTTGCAGTGCGAAGTCGCTGCTGTCGGGCTCGTCGAGCATTTGCTTGAGGAGCTTTTCTGCGGCATCATAGTCTTTCATCTCCACGAGGAGATAAGCTTTACGGCGTTTGAGGAAGCTGATGAATGTTTTTTCGGATTGCTGTTCTTCAATATAGTTCTCTTCGTCATCGCCATCTCTATTCACCATGGGGGGGACGATTTCCGATAGCAATCTGTCGATGAATCTCATTGCGTTGCCGTCGTGCGAGTTGACCAGGCAGTTGATATACATCTCTGTGTAGTTGATGCGACGCGTGCTGATCAATGGCTGCAAGTAGTATATTCCTTCTTTGTATCGTCCCAGGCATGTATAGCAAGTACCAAGGTAATAGCTGACCTCGAAATAGTTGTCGAGCTCCTGAGGTGCCATGTCTCCGCTTGCTTTTGCCAATTCCTGATATACCGGCTCCAGCCTTCTAATGGCCTCGTAGTATCGTTTCTCGTTGATGAGATCCTTGCTTTCGAAGAGGAGCTGTCTGAGCTGTGGCGACTGCAAGTACAGAAGTAGTTTCTCGTCTTTGTCGAGTTGGTCCGTGCTTCCTTTCTGCTGTTTGGCCATTGCCTCTTTCCAGATGTAGTTGAATTTCTCCTGGATATTTTTCTTACCCTTTAGGTCATAGCCGAGCAGGAGGCTTGTGGCCACTTTCTGGTGATCGTTGCTTTCCACGGGGAGATCCGGCGTTAATGGGGTGGGGATGAGGCATAGCGTGACCCGGTAGTATATGGTGTCGGTCGACTGTCCTTCATCCTCTACGTCAATGATCAGCTGCTGACGGATAGAGGGCTCGGCAGGATTGACGAAGCTGAGCCGCAGCATGGCAGAAGAGTTGCTGACTTTTCCGTCTTTGATGACCGACTGATGAATGGGGTAGGAGAGAATCTCATCGGCGCTGTCGTGATGCTCGACTTGATCGCCCCGGCAAATATCCAGGCTGACGGGTTGCAGGGAGGAGAGTCCCAGCACGGCCGTGAGAAGGTGACCGAGGCTAAACTCTGAGCCTTCCTGCTCATGCCAGTTAGGGCCTTCGCTTTGGTGCATCATCTCCTGCTCGCGTATGAGGAAGAGCTCGTGTTGCCACTCTGCTCCCAGTTTCTCCACGTCATGGTTGCTGGTATGCTTGGTGGAGGGCTTCAGCTCGCTGTATTGTTGGACAAACAGCGCCTGCCAATAGAAGATGTTGCTGAGCTCTTTGCGCAGGTTGTCGGTGGCATCATCGTCGTGGAGAGTGAGTGCGTCGATGATATGCAGGTCCACTTTTCCCGTTTTCTCATTGACGGTGTAGACGATGCGGCAGCTCTCGGCATTGAGGTTGCATTGGTTGCAGAGGCTGCGCACGGGTTCGAGATAGCTGACCGGCGTGTCGAAGAAGTAGAAAAAGAAAAGTCGGATGCAGACAGAATCTTTCTCCAATCTCACGCGGAAGTGACCGCTCTGATAGTCAAAGCGAGCCACCAAATCGTCGTGGTCTTTCTCCCAGAGAGCTTGTGTGTTGAGTGCTTTGAGTGCTTTGTCGAGACGCTTCTTGTTGAGCTCTTGCGCATGGTCGGGCTTCAACCTGGTCTTCTCACCTCTATGTTCCAAGAAGTTGATGAGCAGGGTGACTCCCGCAGTGATCGCGCATATTGCACAAAGCTCTAAAAGAAATATAATCCACGTCATTCAATTACTTTTTTGATTTTACAAATATAAGCAATATTTGTGAAACCCAAAAGGAAACGGTCATCTTTTTTATTTCCGCGTACTGTTTTCCTTATGATTTGTGCATTTCGTTGGCCTGTGAGGGTGAGGATCGTCTTCGCCCTTGTGTTTTCATCTTTTCTGCTGTCATTTCTTTTTCGCAGCTTTCACGATGGGCTGATACTCTTCGATTCTCGACACGAGTGTGTCTTTATCTTTTGTCCACAGTGCAATGCGCACGATATTTCCTATGTCCGTCGATCCTGATCTCTTGATGTGTCTTGTGCGGCCCATCGTGAGTGTGTCGCGTCGGCTGGGATAGCTGATGAGTTGCAGACTCTTCTGATCAGTGGCCGGTCCCACATAGAAGATGTCGGCGCTGTCTTTGATATTTTTCATTTTGGCGGCCTGCTTGCGGTGCAGGGCTGCGGTGTCGATGGGCTCGAAGACCTTGGCGGCCACGGTGTCGCCGAGCTCTTCCTTGGGAGCCATACGGCAGGAGGTGGTCATCAGCGAGAAGGCGAAGACGGGCATGCAGAGGTAAAGGATCTTTCTCATAGGGCTTTGTCAGCGTTGTTGTTGATACTGAGTTTTGCCAGTCCGCCTTCAGAAGTCTCTTTGTAGAGCGAGGGCAGGTCGTGGCCGGTTTGTCGCATGGCCTCTACTACCTTGTCGAAGCTGACGCGATGCTTGCCGTCGCTGAACGAGGCGTAGAGGTTGGCGTCGAGGGCGCGTGTGGCGGCGAAGGCGTTGCGCTCGATGCAGGGGATCTGCACCAGTCCGCAAACGGGATCGCAGGTCATGCCCAGGTGATGTTCCAATCCCATTTCGGCGGCATACTCTATTTGTGCGGGACTGCCGCCAAAGAGCTGGCAGGCAGCTGCCGAGGCCATGGCGCAGGCTACGCCGACCTCGCCCTGGCAGCCCACGTCGGCACCGGAGATGCTGGCATTTTCCTTGACGATGTTTCCCACCAGTCCGGCTGTGGCGAGGGCGTGGAGGATGCGGTTCTCGGAAAAGTCGTGGCCTTGCCACAGATGGTAGAGCACGCCGGGGATGACGCCGCAGGCGCCGCAGGTGGGAGCCGTGACAATGGTGCCGCCGCTGGCATTTTCCTCGCTGGCGGCCAAAGCGTAGGCGTAGACAAGGGCACGCGTCTGAAGACTTTGCTTATAGCCCTGTGCCTTGACATAATAGGTGGGAGCCTTGCGCTGAAGGTTCAGCGGGCCGGGCAGCCGTCCGTCGTGTTTGATGCCGCGCTCCACGGCTGCTTTCATGGCCTCCCATACTTCATGGAGATAGTCCCAGATGCTGTCGTCTTCCCACTCTTTGACATATTCCCAGTAGGCGCGTCCCGTGTCGTCGCACCAGTGCTGGATGTCGACCAGATGGGTGAGTGGATAGATATTCGGTGAGTCGGGAAGGATGCCGGTGGGGTGGTCGCCCTCTGACAGTGCTCCGCCACCGATGGAATAGACGATCCAAGGCGATGAGGCACGGCCGTCGTCAGATGACTTTTGCGGCTCCTGAGTGTCGAGCACTTCAAATTTCATGGCATTGGGGTGAAAGGGCAGGAAGACGTCGGGTTTCCATACGATTTCCACCACGCCCTGCGCTTCGAGCACCTCCTTGATGGCTACGTCGGTCATGTGGCCTTTGCCTGTGGCGGCGAGCGAGCCGAAGAGCGTCACTCGGAAGGCTTCTGCCTCAGGGTGCTGTTTCAGATAGAGTTGTGCTGCTTTCTGCGGACCCATGGTGTGGCTCGAAGAGGGTCCTTTGCCGATGCGGTATATCTCTCGTAATGATTTCATAAGCTCATAAATATGCCGCAAAGTTACACATAATATTTGAAAGAGAGCGACTTTTCGATGTTTTATCAGATAAAAGTAGTATCATGTTTGGGTAAAGGCGGGCAAAGTTATCTGTGAATCCACAAAAGCAAAACCGCCGCATGGCTGTGCACTGGATGCAGCGGCCATGCGGCGGACATGATTATATAGATTTGTGGTCGGGCCAATGGCTCAACCTTATAGTTGCTCAAGCCATACGAAAAAGGCTCAACCACGAAACTGCTTGGTTCATGCTGATTACTCAGCCACGAAGTTGCTCAGGTCATCGGCCTTGAAGTTCATGATGTAGGCATGGCTGCCCACGCACTCTTCCTCAGCCATGCGCACGAAGACGTTGGCACTCTTGGCAAACTCCTCGGGCACGTTGGTGGCGTCGCGCAGGAGCAGCAGCGAGAGGATGATGTCGCCGGTCATGTTGTACATGCGGCGTGCGAGGAAGTCGTGCTCATCCTGGTTCTCGTCGGCCTTGACCTTCTCGACAGCCTCCTCGTAGAGGTCCACGAGCTTGGCCACGCGGTCACGGAGCGGTTTCATGCAGTCGCAGACATCCTCGGCGAGCATCTCGCGCATGATGCCGAGATAGGTGCCGTTGGTGATGTAGCGCACGGCGGCGACCACCTGCAGCTGGGTAGTACCCTCATAGATGGAGAAGATGCGGGCGTCGCGCAGCAGGCGCTGAGCCTTGTACTCCATGATGAATCCGGAACCACCGTGGACGCTGACGCAGTCGTAGGCGTTTTGGTTGGCATATTCCGAAGTCATACCCTTGCCCAGCGGTGTGAAGGCATCGGCCAGGCGGCTGTATTTCTTCATCTCCTTGCGCTCGTCGGGTGTGAGCTTACGCTCGCGCGAGATATCCTCAAGGGTCTTGTAGATGTCGACATAGCGTGCTGTCTGATAGAGCACGGCGCGTGATGCGTCGATCTTGGCCTTCATGCGAGAGAGCATGTCGTAGACAGCGGGGAAGGTGATGATCTTCTTGCCGAACTGTGCGCGCTCCTTGGCGTAGGCCAGTGCCTGGTCATAGGCTTCCTGCTCGAGTCCGACGCTCTGTGCGGCAATACCCAGTCGGGCGCCGTTCATCAGGCTCATCACATATTTGATCAGACCCAGCTTGCGGTCGCCGCAGAGCTCAGCCTTGGCATTCTTGTAGACGAGCTCGCAGGTAGGAGAGCCATGGATACCGAGCTTGTTCTCGATGTGGCGCACGTCCACGCCGCCGTCACGCTTGTCGTAGATAAACATCGACAGGCCGCGCCCGTCGCGTGTGCCTTCCTCAGAGCGAGCCAGTACCAAGTGGATGTCGGAGTCACCGTTGGTGATGAAGCGCTTCACACCGTTGAGTCGCCATGTGCCGTCGGCATCTTGTGTAGCCTTGAGCATGACACGCTGCAGGTCAGAACCGGCGTCGGGCTCGGTGAGGTCCATGGACATGGTCTCGCCCTGGCAGATGCGGGGGATATACTTAGCCTGCTGCTCGGGAGTGCCAAACTCATAGAGCGTGTCGATGCAGCTTTGCAGGCTCCACACGTTTTGGAAGCCGGAGTCTGCGGCAGACACCATCTCAGAGAGCATGGAGAAGACCGTGATGGGCAGGTTCAGACCACCGAAGCGGCGCGGCATGGAGATGCCCCACATGCCAGCCTTGCGGGTAGCGTCGAGGTTCTCGTAAGTCTTGCTTGCATAGACCATGCGGTTGTTTTCGAGGTGTGGTCCTTCCTGGTCCACGCTTTCCGAGTTGGGCTCGATGATGGTCTTTGCCACGTCGTCGGTGATGGTCAGGATGCGCTTATAGTTCTCGATGGCGTCGTCGTAGTTGACGGGAGCGTCCTCGAACTGGTCTTTGTCGGCGAAGTTTCTTTCTTTCAGCTCAACGATTCTCTTCATGAGAGGACTGTTGAGATAATATTCTAATTTCTTTACGTCTACCATGATTACTTGGTGTTCTGCTTGTAATACTTAATGAGTTTAGGAACCACCTCTTCCACCGTGCCGGTGATGACATAGTCAGCGATGGCGTTGATGGGGGCGTCGGGATCGCTGTTGACCGAGATGATGATGCCGGCGTCCTGCATGCCGGCGATGTGCTGGATCTGTCCGGAGATGCCGCAGGCGATGTAAACCTTTGGATGTACGGTGACACCGGTCTGACCGATCTGTCGGTCGTGGTCTACCCATCCGGCGTCGACGGCGGCACGGCTGGCACCTACCTCTCCGTGGAGTTCCTTAGCGAGTTCAAAGAGCATGTCGAACCCTTCCTTTGAGCCCATGCCGTAGCCGCCGGCCACGACGATCGGAGCACTCTTGAGATTATTCTTGGCGGCTTCTACATGGCGGTCGATGACCTGCACGGCGTAGGAGGTGGGAGAGACGTAGTCCTTGGGATCGGGATAGGCCACCTCGCCCTTTGCTTTACCCTCATACAGAGCCTTCTGCATGACGCCAGAGCGCACGGTAGCCATCTGTGGACGATGGTCGGGGTTGACAATGGTGGCCACGATATTTCCGCCGAAAGCGGGGCGGATGGCGTGGAGCATACCAGTGTAGTGCTTGCCGCTCTTCTTGTCGTCGTAGTCGCCGATCTCCAGCTGGGTGCAGTCGGCTGTCAGACCTGAGGTCAGAGCTGCCGACACGC
The DNA here is from genome assembly GCA_002481295.1 of Prevotella sp. UBA7764. Lineage (GTDB taxonomy): Bacteria > Bacteroidota > Bacteroidia > Bacteroidales > Bacteroidaceae > Prevotella > Prevotella absiana. The sequence goes on from DLDU01000022.1 coordinate 25,588, forward strand.
GGGGACCGAGGTCGCGACCGATGACGGTAGCACCCATGAGGGCGATCTGTGGCTTCTGCTCCTGGAAGAGCTTCACCACGATATCGGTATGGGGAGCCGAGGTGTATGGGAAGAGTCCCTCACCATCGAACACATAGAGCTTGTCCACGCCATAGGGCAGCAGCTGATCCTCGACCTTGCCCTTGATGCCGGTGCCGGCCACGACGGCCTCGAGGTCTACGCCCAGTTGATTGGCCAATTTACGACCTTTGGTAAGAAGTTCCTGAGAGACCTCCTGCACGGTGGTGCCCTCTACTTCGCAATATACAAATACGTTGTTCATATCCTGATTAGCCAATAATGTTTTTGTCCAACAATTCTTTCACGAGTCCCTCGATGTCAGCGTCGGAGCTGGTGAGGGTCTTGCTCTCCTTAGCCTGGAAGACGATGCTCTTCACGGCGCTCACCTTGGTGGGTGATCCGGCGAGTCCGCACTGCTCGTAGTCGGCACCGCAGTCGGCGATGCTCCACTGTCCGAGAGTGAGGTAGGGGCGTGTCTCATAGAGGTCGCTCCAGGGCTCGTCGCCCTTGCGCTCCATGGGGCAGGTAGCGTATTTGTATTTCATCACGCGCTTGGCGTTGCAGGGGCGTGCGGGAGCGGCGGAGCCGTTGACGGTGATCACCACGGGCAGGGGAGCCACCACGGTCTCCACGCCACCGTCGATATGGCGGCGGATTGTAGCCTTGCCGTCCTCGATCTTGAGCACTTCCTCGGCGTAGGTCACCTGGTTGAGGCCGAGCTTCTGAGCGACCTGAGGACCCACCTGGGCCGTATCTCCGTCGATGGCCTGGCGACCGCCAAGCACGATGTCGACGTGGCCGACTTCCTTGTCGATCTTCTCAATGGCCTTGGACAGGAAATAAGAGGTGGCGAGGGTGTCAGCGCCCGCACTCTTGCGGTCGGTGAGCAACCAGCCGCAGTCGGCGCCACGGTAGAGTCCCTGGCGGATGATCTCTCCGGCACGTGGAGGACCCATAGTGACGATGCCCACCTTGACGTTCTCCGGGTCAAGATCCTTGATGCGGAGAGCCTGCTCTAGGGCGTTCAAGTCTTCAGGATTGAAGATGGCGGGCAGGGCGGCGCGGTTGACCGTTCCTTCGGCGGTCATGGCATCCTTGCCCACGTTTCTTGTGTCTGGCACTTGCTTGGCAAGTACTACAATGTTCAATTTCATATTTATAACTAAATTTGTAATGTTTCCGAAACAACGGGGGCAAAATTACTAATATTTTACTTCTTGACCAAACGAAATGCATAAAAATAGCCTGTAATCTGCACAATTCGTAGGTATTTGTGCACAACATGTCTTCTTCTTCCTCTCTGTATCTCCTCTTTAGGGTGGGAAATGGAGGGTAGGGGTTTTCTGCCACTCACCGTAACACCGTAACGTTTATAGCTATCCGATGTCGGAAAGCAAGATAATATAAAAAGAAACGGGAAAGTTAAGAATTATATAAAATATTGATTATTAATAATATAATTAATATAATAATATTATAATATAATAATATAATATATTTTTACTCTATAGTCATAGTCTCATTTTCTGCCATTTCCCAAGCAATATCTATACAGTGTTGATAATCTGTACTTTATGAGTTAAACCGTACAAATGGACTTTGGGAAATGGAAATCTGAGGTTCTCATCCCTTTAGCCCATCGGCAGGTCTTCCACTAAACTCGCTCTTCGCTCAGAAGAGTATCATCATCTGTTCTGCACGTATGCGGTGCAAAGATAACTATAAATTACGAGATAGCAAAGAAAAATAGAAGAAAAGTTCTAAAAAATAGAAATATTTATCGATTTTCTTTTGAAATTCAAAATAATTATGTAATTTTGCAGCGAATATGAGAATAGTATCACATAGACGATTAGTTGAGTTCTATAGTTCGGAAGGACATGGAGACGCTCAGGCTGCACTTGAACGATGGTATAACATCGCAGAAAAGGCAGAGTGGAAGAACCTGTCGGATATAAAGGCAGATTTCCCCACAACAGACTACGTTGGGAACCAACACTATGTCTTTGACATCAGGGGTAACAAATATCGTCTGGTAGTGGTTGTAAAATTCACAATCGGGCATATCTTCATCCGATTTGTGGGTACTCATAGTGAATACGATAAGATTGATGTTTCAACGATATAATAAAAGGAGGTATGAATATGGCAAAGATTACTAAAGAACAGTACGAGTTTGCATTGGCACGGATTGAGGAACTGTTGCCAATGGTAGATGACAATACACCTGCCAACGACCGCAATGCTGTGGAGTTGACAATGATGTCGGATGTTGTCATTGACTATGAGAAGGAGCACTATCCCATAGGCAAACCTACCGTAGCCCAGTTGATACAGCTTTCCTTGGACGAGAAGAATATGAGCCAGAAGCAGTTGGCCACAGAGATTGGAGTCAGTCCTTCTAGAATCAGTGACTATGTTTCTGGCAGGGCTGAGCCTACGCTGAAAATAGCCCGTTTGCTTTGTTCCACCTTGGGAATAACGCCAGCAGCTATGTTGGGATATTAAGTAATAGGAAACCTAAAAGGAAAGAAATAATTAAAATCCAGAGACAATGTCAAAACATGTATTTTACATTATTGCTATAATTCTTCTTGCAATTGTCTGTGTGGTTGATTTCATGCGAATAAATAAGTTGCAAGATGAATTGACAGATGCTCGCAAACAGATAGAAGCAGAATTTGATGCGGTCGAATGGAAACTTGATGCAAGTATCTATAAGAAAGATGCTCAACTTCTATTGATGAATCAGAATTTTGGTAATCCAAACATTCACAAGATGTTGACAGATTCATGTTATAATGATTGTTTGAAATATCGCAAGAAATATGGAAAGGAGGGAACAGAATGAACAGCTATATTCTAATTGGGATTGAAAGTTTCATTGACCATATCGGAAGCATTCGTGATTTGGGGATTGCCTATTGGAAGAAAGCAAACAAAAAGATGCAGGTGGGTGACATTGTGTACTTGTTCATATCAGACAAAGAACACAATCGCGTAATGTATAAGCTTCAAGTTGTCGAAACGGATAGCGTACGAGCAGATATGAAATATTGGCATGGAACATATAAGCATGACACCTCTTGTTTCAAGTTGAAAAATATCGCTCCTGTTTATCATGGTGATGGGCTTGATCGTGACGAATTGGAAGAGCATGGTATAAGTCGATATGTTCAATACAAGAGACTGACAATAGATCAAGCAGAATGGCTCTCTTCACATTTTGAATGAGGTTGTCTTTATTAACTCGCGTTCAATCAGAATCTGCTTGGCATGAGGAGTATACATTTTTTCATCATTTATGAAAATAGATTATGTTGATTGTCAATCAATACAAAGTTATACCTATTAAGGATAAAAACAAAAAGGCACAATTAGATTCTCTTGAACTTAATTGTTCAAAAGTTCCATATATTCGTATAAATAGGGATGCTCCAACAAGAGACCCCTATACTGGATTTAGGTATGCGGGTGCACCTATTCCGCAATCAATAGAAGGTAAAGACTTTAAAGAAATAAAAATTGAAATAGGGTATTTTGATGTTGAAACCCTTGCATTACAGCCAGATGAAATAAAAATAGAGAATGTTTTTGTAGAAGAAATCAATTATTGGGAGTATACTAATGCAGAAGAAGGTAAAGGACATTGTTATAAGTTTTGGTGAAAACGGAGGATATCC
>DLDU01000042.1:0-127 GCA_002481295.1 Prevotella sp. UBA7764
CGCCCTCCAACCGCAAATGGCAGGTTCTCCTACGTTGAATCTTGGCGCTGCCACAAAGAAAGAATGAAATAACAAATAACAAATAACAGTCAACAGCTATTGGCGGAAGGCTTTAGCTTTTACGCCG
>DLDU01000042.1:240-89284 GCA_002481295.1 Prevotella sp. UBA7764
TATAGAAAAAGATCGTTTGCTACGTAGGGAATGATCTTTTTCTGCTTAGCGAACGATTGTCTGTCAAGCAGTAAAATCAATTTACACGCATTGACCAGCTCGCCGTCATCAACAGCTTCCAGAACTTGACGCTTCTCCATACACAGTGTTGATCCGGTGCGCCAGTAAGGGGTTTATGGTTTTCTTGTCAGTGAGCATTTTATCTGGAAATAGTGCTTGCGAATGATCCAGATACGCAGGAGCCAAAGGACGAAGAAGCCGTTGCTTGCCACCTCGTAGACCGTGTCCCAGTAGTTGCCAAAGTCGAAGAACCACTTGATGAGCCACAGTACCAGGTCGAGATTGAACAGCCAGTTCCACCAGCACTCGCGGTCGCCGAAGGTCAGCGTGAGCGTCTCTCCCTCAGCGATGTGCACCTGCGCTGTGCTCTCGATGAACTTATAAGCCGAGCGGATGGTGACGGCATAGTCACCCTGCGGCAATGCCACACGCACACTGTCGTTGCCCCGCATCAGTCCCAGCATTTGTCCATTGATCAGCAAATAATGGGGTAGGGGAATCCACTGCTTCCTTTCCGGCTTAATCAACAATACAGAATTCATCATCGTCTCCATTCAACATTCAACACTCAACATTGAACATTGATTTCCTTCATCCTTCAACACTCAATATTCAATATTGATTCCATTCATCCTTCACCACTCAACCTTCATCATTCTCAATACCATTCTTTGATGGTGAGATAGTTTTTTGCGAACTCTTCAGCCTGTCCGGGAGCCGTCTTCTTGATGAATCGCGCGGGAATGCCGCCCCAGATCTCGCCATCAGGGATCTTTGTGCCTCCGACGACAACAGCGCCGGCTGCCACGATGCTCCCCTTTCCAACTTCCGCATGGTCGAGCACTACGGCATTCATCCCAATGAGCGCGCCGTCATGGATTGTGGCAGCGTGGACGACAGCTCCGTGTCCCAGGCTGACGTCGTTGCCCAGGATGGCGGCACCTCCCGCCGTTTGATGGATGCACGCCAAGTCCTGCACATTGCAGCGGTCACCCATCACGATCTTGTCGACATCGGCGCGAAGCACGGCACCAAACCAAATGCTACAGTCGTCGCCCATGGTGATGTCGCCTGCCAATGTAGCGTTGTCGGCAATCATACAACGCTCGCCCCACACCGGACTCTTTCCTTTTACTGTGATCTTCAACATGGTCTTTGTTTTTCTTAATGCAAAGATAATCATTTCCGTGGAATTATCGTTTCCTGAGTGCTATATATATTATGAGGTGTGGTGATAGCCTCAAAAGGAGACAAAAAGCAGAAAAAGAAGGCTTCCACAACGTTTCATAAAGTATTTGTAACATAGCAGAAACATGCGTGAACGAATAAACACTAACTTTGCACAAAAATTCAACCTAATAATTATAATTAACTTAAAACTACCGCTAATGCAAAGTATTAGAATGATAGAGAAGAAAGGGCTTGCCCTGTTCTTGCTCAGCTTGAGTTCAGTGGCTGGTTTCGCGCAATCCCAGATCAGGGGTAATGTGAAAGACTCGAACGGTGAGCCGATCCTTGGCGCTACAGTCAAGGTCAATGGCTCAAAGGCAGCCACAGTTACGGACTTGGACGGTAACTTCATGGTGAATGCCAAGCCCGGCTCTACGATTACCATTTCTTATGTGGGCTTTGAGACCCAGACAGTGACCGTTAAAGGCACCAACCTTGTACCTATCGTATTAAAGGAAGACGACCGGACGCTCAATGATGTGGTGGTCATCGGTTATGGTGTGCAGAAAAAGAGCGACCTTACCGGTGCCGTGGCTTCAGTGAGTGGCGACGCTATCAAGAACCTTTCCACGACTGATGCCGGTGCTGCCCTGCAAGGCAAGGTCACAGGTGTGCAGATCATCAACAGTGGCGCACCGGGCGCTGGTGCCGAGATCCGTGTGCGTGGCTACGGTTCCAATGGTAACAACGCTCCTTTGCTCATCGTTGATGGTTTGAAGGTCGACAACATCCAGTACCTCGATCCCTCGCTCATCCAGTCTGTAGAGGTGTTGAAGGATGCCGCTTCTGCTGCTATCTATGGTGCCGAGGCTGGTAACGGCGTGGTGCTGATCACTACTCGAAACGGCTCCAACAGTGGCGGCCAGGCTCATATCAGCTACTCGCTGAAAGCAGTCAACCAGAGTCTTGGCAAGAAAGCCGACCTCTTCGACGCACCGGAGTATATTGCCTATCACAAGTATTTGGGCGACATCTCCGACGCGCTTTTAGAGTCAAATAAGTATAATGGTCAAAACACCAACTGGTATAATGAGGTGTTCAACAACAGTTGGAGCGTGGAGCACAACGTCACCGTAGAGGGCGGCAACAACAAGGGACACATCCTCGCAGCACTGGGCATCCTCAACGACGACGGTATCGTCAAGGGCAAGAAGGATGTCTACAAGCGCTTTACAGCCCAGCTCAATGCCGATTACAAGTTCTTCGACTGGTTCAACATCACCAGCAACACCTCTGTGGAAAAGTGGAGCACCAAGTCGCTGACCAACGGCTATCAGTCGTTCCTCAACTCTGTTGTCTCCATCGACCCGCTGACTCCTGCCTATATCACCAGTCTTGACGACATGCCCAATATCATGCGCACCAAATGGGAATCGCCCGACCACGGTGGCGTGACCACGCCTCCCGGTTTTGATGAGGCTCATCCGGTATGGTATGGCACATCGAAGTATATTGAGGAGGCCACAGCCAACCCGTTGGCTATGCGCGACCGCCAGAATGCCAGCAACAAAGGCATCAACGTACGCGGTACATTCGCTGCCAACCTTATCCCGGTGAAGTGCCTTACCATCACCTCACGTCTCGGTTATCAGATCACGCAGAGTAACAGCCACAGCTATAACGGACCTTTCTGGCTCAACACGCTGTCACAGAGCGACCAGTACACCATATCTGCCGGTACCAACACCGGACTGTACTATCAGTGGGAGAACTTTGCCAACTTCACAAAGAGCTTCGGCAAGCACAATGTCAACGCGATGATCGGTATGTCGTTTACGAAAAACCGTACCGACAACTCCAGTCTCTCATCGGCAGATACCAAGCAGATTCTTGAAGGCGATGCTGCTCCGCTTTTCCAGTACATCAACTTCCTGAACTCCAACGGTAAGGCGAAGCTGAAAGGCTCTAACTTGCCAACGGTCAACACCCACTTGTCTTATTTCGGCCGTCTGAGCTACAACTATGACCAGCGCTACTTCTTCCAGTTCAATATCCGTCGCGATGCCTTTGACAGTTCCAAGCTCTCAAAGGAGAACCGCTGGGGTACCTTCCCTTCTCTGTCGCTGGGTTGGGCGATCAGCAACGAGAAATTCTTCCGCGACGCTGTGAGCACAGACGCAGTCTCCTTCCTCAAGATCCGTGGATCATGGGGACGTAACGGTAACGTGAGTGTGCTCAACAACTATCAGTGGGCTTCCACCATCAGCGTTGGCGGTTACTACAATTTCACCGACGATGCCACCACAGCGGCTACCCTTTCCAACTTCCCCAATCCTAAGCTGACTTGGGAGACTGCCGAGCAGTATGACTTGGGTCTCGATGCCCGTTTCCTCAATGACCGATTGACCTTGGGCTTCGACTGGTATCGCAAGACCACGAAGGATCAGCTCATTAAGGTACACCTCAGTCCGGAGCTTGGCTTCGCTGATGCCTACGTCAACTCTGGTGAGATTCTCAACACCGGTATCGACATGGATCTGGGATGGAAAGACCATATCGGCGACCTGAAATACAGTGTCAGCGCCAACGTGTCGACCTTGAAGAACGAGGTGAAGAAGATGAGTCCGATGTTGCCACGCTACGACGAGGTGGGTATCAACGGATTCAACAACAAGCTGTGCCCCTCTTTGGAGACCGGACATCCCATGTGGTATTTCCGCGGTTTCAAGTATGCCGGCGTAGATCCCGAGACCGGCGGTGCCCTCTACTACAACAAAGATGGACAGATCACCAACGCGCCGACCGACAACGACAAGCAGGATCTCGGTTGCGCACTGCCTAAGGTCACCTATGGCATCACCCTCAACCTGGAATACAAGGGCTTTGACTTCACAGTCTTCGGTACCGGTGCTGCCGGCAACAAGATCTACAACCTCATGGTCTCTGCCGACCGTCCGCTGATCAATGGCATCGACACCTATTGGAAAGACTCCTGGAAGCAGAAGGGCGACCACAGCAAGTATCCTGACATGAAGCGGGTGGCTACCGACTGGACATTCTTCAGCTCCGACGCTGCCATCTTCAGCGGTGCTTACTTCAAGTTCAAGCAGATACAGCTCGGCTATACCCTGCCACAGCGCATCACCAAAAAGTTCATGGTCAACGCGCTCCGCTTCTCTGTCTCTCTTGACGACTTCTTCACCATCACCAGCTATCCTGGCGCCGATCCCGAGACCTCATCACTCAACAGCGGTGTGTCGCGTGGCTTCGACAACGGCAACTATCCTATGTCCAAGAAGGTGGTCTTCGGTGTGAACGTTACATTCTAATGATTTAAAACGAAACAACAATGAACAAACATATAATTCCATTGTTCGCGCTGCTTGTCGGCGTGGCAGCATTCTCCTCCTGCGAAGATCAGCTGGATATCCCTCAGAAGGGTGTGACGAGTGAGAGTGATTTCTATAAGACTGACGCCGATTGCGCTAAGGCGCTGGCATCAGCTTACGAGGGCTTTATGGTCAACACGCTGGGACGTACCACGATAAGCGGCGGTCCGGGCATCTACACGCCGGCGCGAGTGCTGGCCAACGACCCGGGCGACGACGTGCTCTACGGTGGTGGCAACTATGGCGACCATGAGTTTGGCGGTGCCGTCAACCAGTTCCGCTACTTGAGCAATCCCGAAGCCATTAACTATCACTACAAGGGTCTCTATCTCTCGGTGCACAGCGACAACCTCGTCATCGAGAAGTTCAAGGAGTCATCGACGGCCTATCAGAAGCAGGCTGTGGCCGAGGCACGTGTGCTCAGGGCTTACAACTTCTTCCTGTTGTCGTGTTACTGGGGACAGCCGCCTCTTGTCGACCACTTGCTCGGAGCCAACGACTTGCCTTCCAACAGCGAGATGACCCAGCAACAGTATTTCGAGTGGGTCGCCAAAGAGTGCCAGGAAGCAGAGCCCGACCTGACAGAGCGCAAGAGCACGGCGGACAAGTTTGGCGCTTATCGCGTCACCAAGGGCTTCGCCCAAGCATTGGCCGGCAAGGCTCTGTTGTTTGCCAAGAAGTACGACCAGGCTAAGGCTGAGTTCAAGAAAGTCATCGACTCCGGCAAGTATGCGTTGGTGCCCGGCAGTCAGTTTGCCAATCTCTTCCATGTCGAGGGCGACGGTGCGCCGGAGAAGATCTTTGAGATCAACATGCGCTACAATCCTGCGGCAGGTGACTGGAGCACGGGTCAGGGACTGGGCTATATGAATCATTCCACGTGGATGGAGTCCAACTGCTTTAACTGGCGCGCCGGCAACTTTGTTGTCAATCCTGCAGGTGTCTACTGTGGCCTCGACGGTTGGGGCTCTATCGGTGTTCCGGAGTGGTTTGGCAATGCTTTCCACGACAACGACGGCGATTCGCCGCGCTTCAAGGCCACGCTCATACATGTCGATGACGCGGTCTATCAGACCTCGGGTATTGAGGGCATGAAATATCAGAACGACGAGCTGAACAATATGCCGCTCGAAGAGAAGAAGACATCAACAAAGATTGGCATCAAGGATCCTACCCAAGGACTCTATTGCCAGAGTTTCTATCTGCCGTTCAAACTGCTGATGCGTGCCAGCGACACCGATGACGGCGGCGTACACGGCAATAATCTCCGACTGAACAACATCATAGTCATGCGCTATGCCGAGGTGCTTCTCGACTATGCTGAGTGCTGTCTGCAGACCGGCGACAACGCTGAGGCAAAGAAGTATGTCAACATGATCCAGGAGCGCGCCGGTTCCAAGACCATCAGCGCCAATGTTGACATGGAAGTGCTGAAGAAAGAGAAGATGTTTGAAATGTGGTTTGAAGGTTGCCGCTTCCAGGATATTCTCCGATGGAACGACCCCGCCGGCCTGGCCCGCTTGAAGGAAGCAGGCAAGCATGTGCCCCACCTCTTCGACAAGCTCTTCCGCCCTGTGCAGTCGGGCGACGAGAATGTTGTATGGGAGCATGGCACGGAAGCCAACAGCCGTTTCTACATCACCCATACCCACGAGGCTATGGACAAAGGATTCAAGGTCGGTTTTGAGGACAAGGACCGTCTGTTCCCTTATCCTTCCGATGTGATCGACATGAATCCTAATCTGAAGCAGAACCCGGGATGGGAGAGTGCTTCTACAAAGTAGTCTTCCCTTCGTGATGGCCTCCTCCGCGTGCGCGGAGGAGGCTTTGCGCTTTTCTTTACTCAACAGATGAATTCTTCTCTCTCTTATTATTTAGGTTTGCTCGCGGTGACATTGTTGCCCACTGCCGCACTGTCACAGACGGTATCGCCTGCCACCGACCGTTTGGTGATGGGCAACAGCCGCGAGATGTCGGTCGGAGTGACCGTCGGCATTGCCGGCGGCGATGAACACCATCTGAGCCGATACGCTTCTCTGCCGGGAAAAGGCAGCTGGCTGCGCTATGGTAGCGTGGACTTCACGCCTCTGACCGACGCTTATCTCGCGCTGAGCGTGCGGGCCCGTGACAATGCCGAACTGCTCGTGCATGAGGGCAGCACCAAGGGCAAGGTCATCGCGCGGGTGGACATTGTCGTGAAAGGTGGCGGCGGTCCGTTCCGTCGCGACTATAGTGGGCAGTGGATGTCATTGGCGGTGCCTTTGCTCCATACGCCGCGGGGCATTGCCGACATCGTGCTGACCTGCAAGGATACCGGTGTGGATGTAGGCTGGCTGCGCTTCAAGAACCGGCCAAAGTATTTTGCTCCGGTCACGTCAGCAGCGTTGCGTCCCGATGACCAAGGCTATCTGCGTCGCTGGCTACTGCTGGAGCCCATCCGTCAGGACATCCGCTCCAACGTGGTCTTCACCGACAGCTATCTGCAAAAGGCCTTCAGCAAAGAATACTTCAAAGGGCAGATGACCCGGTTGCCGCGCGACGGTCAGCAAGTGCGGGTTGGCAACCAAAGACTGAAATGGCACGCGCTCGACAGTGAAAACTACAACGTACGTCTCTTCCGCTTTGCCGAGCGGTGGGGGCAGCAGACCTACGGCTCGCTCTTCTGGGCCGTGACAGTCATCGACAGCCCACGGGAGATCAGAGGTGTAAGGCTGTCTGTCGGTTCCAACGGCGCCTCGTCGTGGTGGCTCAACGGTGATCATGTGCTCACCCTTGAAGGCGACCGACGCATGGTAGAGGACGACGCACGGTCGGGGCGGCTCACGCTTCGGGCGGGTCGCAACATTCTGCGCTGTGCCGTCATCAATGGTCCGGGACTCAGCGATTTCTGTGCCCGCTTCCTCGATGACGAGGGCCATGCTGTTGTAGAACCACTAACGCTAATCCTTCCGAAGAAATGAAAAGACTCTATACTCTCTTGGCTTTGACCGCTATGACGGCCTCGGCCTTTGCCCAAACCGGCGCACCCTATATCCACGACCCGTCGACACTAGCTGAATGCGACGGTAAGTACTACACGTTCGGAACGGGGGGCGGCGGACTGATCTCTGACGACGGATGGGCATGGCACGGTGGAGCCGTGCGTCCAGGCGGCGGCGCGGCTCCCGACGTGATGAAGATTGGTGACCGTTACCTTATTATATATGGTGCTACGGGCGGCGGACTCGGTGGCGGACACAATGGCCGCATCCTCACGATGTGGAACAAGACGCTCGACCCGAAGTCGCCCGACTTCCGGTTCTCCAAGCCGGTGGAGGTCTGCTCGTCCGATGGCTTGGAAGACCAGGACGCCATCGATCCCTGTCTCTTCCTTGACCCGAATACCGGTCGGCTGTGGGTGACCTACGGCACCTATTTCGGCAGTATCCGTCTCATAGAACTCGATCCGGCGACAGGCCGGCGCGTTGCCGGCAACAAGGAGCGCGACATTGCCATCGACTGCGAGGCCACGGATCTCATCTATCGCGACGGATGGTACTATCTGCTTGGCACGCACGGCACCTGCTGCGACGGGCCAAACTCCACCTACAACATCGTGGTGGGACGGTCGCGCAACGTGGTAGGTCCCTATCTCGACAATATGGGCCGTGACATGCTCCACGGCGGTGGCCGTATGGTCGTTGCCGCCGGTGACCGCAAGTACGGTCCGGGACATTTCGGTCGCACTATCGTTGACAAGGGCGTGGAGCTGATGTCGTGCCATTTCGAGGCGGATCTCGACCGTAGCGGGCGCAGTGTCTTGGGCATCCTGCCACTGCTTTGGCACAATGGCTGGCCGGTGGCGGGGAAGCCTTTTCGCGGTGGCGACTACGAGATTGCCTCTGAGCGGCGCGGCTATTCTTTGGAACTGGCTGTGGACTTCGTCAGGATGGAGCGCGACATCGAGCCGTTTTTCCGCATTGATCCCAACAGTCCGGTGAAGCGACTGGACTGTCAGAAGCTTGACGAGGTGGAGCCGTCGTGGCCCAAGGGCGACATCCGTGTGCGCTGCAGCGACTATATGTTCCGGCCCCATCAGCTGTGGACGATAATGGCGGTGGCTGAGAAGGGCGGCTACCTGAGTGCTCCTTATTTCAAGATCATGGTTCGTGGTACACACCGGGCTTTGGCTGCCACCGCCGACAAAGAGTTGACAACCGTACCGGAATATGGGGGCGCTGACAATCAGCTATGGCGTATAGAGCAGTTGACCGACGGCACGTATCGTATCATGCCCAAGGCCATTCCCGGCATGAAAGGCGACAACACCCGCTACTGCCTCTATTCCGCCGGTGACAGCACGCCGACGCTCGCGCCCTACGACTGCGACAGCGATAACTCGAAATGGCGTCTTGAACCAGTCGGAGACCTTTAGACTTATGGTATCATTCTTGGGCAGCCAGTCTCTACTGGGTGCCCAAGAATTTTGTGGATGTGGTTTTTGGAGAGTGTACTTGAATTCTCGGTCTTAGAATATTTGTTGAGAATACTGACATTTTTCCGCCCAAATACAGGCGATTCTCAAAAATAAAAAGCTCATCGCCCGAATTTTGCGAATCTCAGGTGTGCTGTTGTAAACTATTGGAATACAGTATAATACAGAGATTTCTTTGTTATTGTGCAAAAATACTGCTACTCTGAATCCGATAAAACTATATGGAAGTGGTGCCAAAGTACCTTTTTGTGTCTGTCATCTCAGCTTTTTCACATGGTCATCTCGGTTGTTTTATACGATAAAACTGCCGAGATGACAGGTACAGAAAGGCTTTTTCTTAGCTTGGCCTCACAATTTTGTGCTTTTTACCTTGATTTTCTCTTTTCCCCCTTTTACCTTTTTTCCAGATGGTGACATCATGTTGATGATGTTTTGTAAAGTAAGTTCTTGCTATATAGAGCGTGCGTCTATGTGTGAGTGAGAACAAGTGCTCTTAGTGAGACGGTTGCCTATCCGGCGAACATCACCTTATCCGCATTGAAAACTCGTGGATTTTTTGGTGATATGGAATAATTTTACGAACTTTGCGTTACGGAAAGTTCGTAACGATGTTTACGTAATCGCCGTTAATTCTAACTGTCATGAAGAAGTTAAGCAACCCTTTTCTCGTCTATGGCTATGAGAGTCCGGAGTATTTCTGCGACCGCGAGGCAGAGACCACGCAACTGATCTCTGACTTGAACAATGGTTGGAATATTACGCTCTTCTCGCCCCGCCGCATGGGCAAGACCGGGCTCATCAAGAATGCTTTTTATCGACTTCAATACGAGGCGAAGGACACGGTGTGCGTCTACGTCGACATCTTTGGCACCAACGACTTATCTGACTTCGTGCAAGCGTTCGGCACTGCCATTCTCAAAGCTCTGCTCTCCAAAGGCGAGAAGGCTTTGCGCCGTGCCATGCAGTTCTTCGCTGCATGGCGGCCTGTGGTGAGCATGGACCCGATGACGGGCGAGCCTTCGGTGTCGGTGACACTGGAGTCGAGGGATAGCACGGTGGACCTCAAGCAGATCTTCGATCTCATGAAAGACTCCGGCAAGCAGATTTATGTGGCTATTGACGAGTTTCAGCAGATCATGTCCTATCCGGAGAAAGGGGTGGAGGCCCTGCTGCGCTCCTACATACAGTTTTTGCACAATGCGCATTTCATCTTTTCGGGCAGCAAACGCCACTTGATGGCCGACATCTTCCTTTCGCCTAACCGACCCTTCTTCCAAAGCACGCGTCTGATGGAACTGCAAGCTATTGATGAGGCTCCTTATTACACGTTTGCGAGTCGCTTCTTCCGGAAGCAAGGGCATCAGCTCGATAAGGATGTCTTTCACTATTTCTACAACATGCTGGAGGGGCACACGTGGTACGTGCAGAGTGTGCTCAAGCAACTCTATGCCGACGATGAGGATGTCGTGACCGAACACCAGGCTGATGAGGCCATCAGACAACTGGTGCAGGACAACAATGCCTATTACGAGACGATCTTTTCGTTGCTGCCCGAGAAACAGCAAAAACTGCTCGACGCCATTGCCCATGAGGGACATGTCTCAGCGCCGAACAGCGGACAGTTCATCGCTCGCTACCGGTTGACAAGTGCCAGCAGCGTGAGCAGTTCACTGAAGAGTCTGACCGATAAGGAACTGGTGTATAAGTCTCCTGCCGGCTACCAAGTCTATGACCGCTTCTTTGGGTTGTGGCTGTCCCGGCGATGAGCAGGGAGACTACTGGTCCTTTTTCAGGCTTATTCCTTTGTGTTTTGCGAAATATTTCCTATATTTGCAATCGGTAATAACAGCAGTAGAAGATGAACTATCCAATAGGCATACAAGACTTCGCAAAGTTACGTGAGAACGATTTTGTCTATGTCGACAAGACGGACATGGTGTTCGATATAACTAAGAATGATGGCGTCTATTTCCTCAGTCGCCCCAGACGCTTTGGCAAGTCGCTGTTGGTGTCTACTATCAAATACTATTTTGAGGGTCGCCATGATCTGTTCAAGGGCTTGAAGATAGAGAGCTTAGAGACGAAATGGGAGACTTATCCCGTCTTCGAGATCGACTTCAATGGTTCCAACTACACTGAGGCGGATGCACTGGAGCAGACGCTCAATGGCTATTTGATCAAGTGGGAACAGCAATATGGCGTGAAGCCAGCTACTGACCAGCCTGGCCGGCGCCTGGCCGACGTGCTGCATCAAGCTCATGTACAGACGGGTAAGACCTGCGTGGTGCTCGTTGACGAATATGACAAACCCATGCTTGACGCGATGGACACGGGATTGAAAACCCGTGTCGGTGACAACGAGATGCTCATTGAAGATCACAACCGTGAGACGCTCAAGGCATTCTATTCCGTCTTCAAGCTTGCCGACGCCGACCTGCGCTTCGTGCTCCTCACGGGCGTCACCAAGTTTGCGCAGGTGAGTGTGTTCTCGGGATTCAACAATGCAAGAGATATAAGCATGAATCCTCGTTTTGATGCTATCTGTGGTATCAGTAGGGAAGAGTTGAACAATGTCTTTGCATCTTCTATAGAGGAATTGGCCAACACAAACATGCTTTCTGTTGAAGAAGCTAAGTCTCAACTGCAACAGCGATACGACGGGTATCACTTCAGTAATGGAATGACTGACATCTACAATCCCTTCTCGCTATTGAATGCCTTTGCAGATGACAATATTAGGGACTACTGGTTCGCTTCCGGCACGCCGAGCTATCTGATGCGGTTGCTCGCCCACAGTAATGAGGACATCCAGGGTATCATTGCCCGCAGTTATGAGGCTCAAGAATTTGTGGATTATCGCGCTACGGTGGAGGCGCCCGTGCCGATGATCTATCAGAGTGGTTATCTCACCATCAAGGGTTATAATCGTGAGGACGAGGAGTACAAGCTCGACTTTCCCAACCACGAGGTTGCTTCGGGCTTTCTTGCCATCCTTGCCTCGGGCTATTTCCATACGCCCACAGAACCTAACAGCTGGGCCAACAAACTGAAGAAAGCCTTGCACCATGGCAAGCCGGAGGACTTCCGCGATCTGCTGAACGACTTCTTGGCGAGCATTCCTTATTCTGTGCGCGAGAGTAACGGTGAGAAGAGTCATGAGCGGCAGTTCCAGTACACAGTATATCTGATCATGCGTCTGATCGGCAGTTGCCGTAATACGGTTTACCATGAGAAGGCAACGTCGAAGGGCCGTGCCGACTGCGTGATAGAGACACCGCGCTATGTCTATATCTTTGAGTACAAGCTCGACCGTCCTGCCGCTGAGGCTATGACACAGATCGGTGATCGCGGATATGCAGATCCCTACGTCCACGATGGTCGTCCGGTCTATGCCATCGCCTGCTCATTCTCGTCAGAGACTGGAACCATCAGCGACTGGATGGTGAAGCAGATGGTTGGGGCGACGAGGGTGGAATGACTCAGCTGTCTGCATAAGAGATCTACATAAATAAGGTGTAGTAGTCAGACGGAAAGCTTCAATGTATCCTAAGTAAATGCCCACGCGCCAAACGCGCAAGCCCCCATTGGACTGATTGTCCAATGGGGGCTTGCTATTGATAGGTGACTGACAAGCCGCCATCATGAGGTGATGGCTTGGAGCAGTTGATGGTTGATATGCTTTACTCTTTCGGCAGCATGATGACGCTCACCTTGTTGGCACCGGCGAGGAACTGCTTGACGAACGCAGAGATAGAGGCAGGTGTCTGAGCCTCTACCGTCTTCTTGTAGTCGGTGTAGTTGTCCTGATGGAACTTATAGTCGTTGTAGACGATGCCACCCCAGAAGCCATTGGTCTTGGCGTTGGTGTCGAACTGCTTGATCATGAGTTTCTGTACCTTTGAGAGCATCTCGGCATCGCATTTCTCGGCGAGATCCTTCACAGCCTGATCCATGATCTTCAGAGCGATCTCTTTCTTCTCTGGCTTCATCGGGCAGTAGCCCAGGAGCTGTGCGATATGGTAGCCGTCGTCGGCAAGAACCTGTGCACCCTGAGCGCCACAGCTGTAGGCAGCGCTGGCTTCCTCGCGGATCTGCTTGAGATAGACCATAGAGAGAATCTGTCCGGCGATGTCCATCTTCACGGAGTTGTCGAGTGAGTAGGGCAGCTTCTTGTTCATCCAGAACATGTAAGCAGTAGACTTCGGTGTCTCCATCTTGCGGTAGAACGTGTTGTTGACAGTCTTGTCGGTCACATCGCTCACGCGCTTGCTGCCTGGGTTCTTAGCCTTGGTAGCAGGCAGGGCACCGAGATACTGGCAGATGAGCGGCCGGATGGTAGCCTCGTCGAAGTTACCGGTGATGAAGAATGTCCAGCCGTTGGCATTGGCTGTGCGCTCCTTAGCCATTTGCAGGATACGGTCGTAGTTGATGTCCTTCACGTCCTTGAGCAGCATAGGAGCCTGGCGCCAGTCGTGGTTGTAGAGCGTAGCGGTGACAGAGTCGCTGAGTGCTGTCTGCGGGTCGAGCTCGCGGTTCTTCAGTCCTACATTGTATTGCTGGATGAGGTTGCCGTAGGAGTCGGGATCTTTTTTGATGTTGGTGAAATAGAGATAAGCCATCTGCAACATGGTCTCCACATCCTTCGGTGTAGAGCTGCCGATGATGTTCATGTGGCGGTCGCTCATGGTCAGGTCAGCATTGGCGATCTTGCCGGCGAGAGCCTTGCTCAGCTCCGTGTTGGAGAAGTCGCCTAAGCCACTGGCACCGATGACCTCGTCGAAGGCCTGCAGGTTGGCAAAGTCGTTCTTGCCGTAGACAGAAGCACCTTGTCCACCCTGTCCGCTAAGGGTGACCTGATCCTTCTTGAAGTCAACCTTCTTCAGCACCACGGTGACACCGTTGGAGAGTGTGAGCACCTTGTAGTCGAACTTCTTGCTTGCGGCTTCCTTCTTGATCTTGCCAGCCTTAGGCTTAGTCTTGATGATCGGCTCGTTTTTCACATTGTCGACGTAAGCTTCAATCTTGGCGGTGCGTGCCTGATGCACAGCGTCGAGGAGCTGCTCGGCCGTAGGATAGACGGCACTGTCTTTCTCGTTGTTGAAGTTGATGATGACGAGGTTGGTGTCGCTCTTGCAGATCAGCTCAGGGAGCACCTGGTTGATGGCCTCCAAGGGGATGGCGGGCACGAGCTGCTTCATCATCGTGTAGGTGTAGTCGATGCTGGGCATAGGCTCGTTGTTGAGGAAGTAGCCCAGGCAAGCCTGATAGAAAGATGAGTTGGGGCACTTGTCCTTGTTGGAGTACATCATGTCGAGACTGCTGAGGACGTTGCTCTTGTAGCGCTCGTACTCAGTCGGAGTGAAGCCAAACTCAGCTGCCTGGCGCACGACGAGGTAAGCAGCCTTGAGAGCATCGGCGGTCTTGCTCATATCTTTTGGCGATGCGCTGATGTCGAAAGCATCCTTGGTCTTGGCAAAGATGTATTTGCCGTCGCTGGCTTCAGCACTGACGAAGGGACAGTCAGCTTTCTGAGCGGCCTCGGTGAAGCGCTGGGCCAGCATGCCGGTGACGGCCTGCTTGGCGTAGTTTTGGATCAGATAGGACAGCGTCTGCTTCAGGCTGTCGGGATAGACATCGTGCTTCATCATCAGGTCGACAGAAGACGTAGGATACTCTTTGTCCTTGTCGATGATGACGATAGGCTCGGCGTTGTCGGGCACGGGCTCGTCGACCAGCTTGGCTTCGTTGGCGGGGTTTTTGATGTCGCCGAAGAGTTTCTTGATTTGAGCTTCAGTGTGGTTGACATCTACGTCACCGACGATGATGAGTCCCTGATGATCGGGGTGATACCATTTGTGATAGTAGTCGACCAGCTCTTTGCGCTTGAAGTTGTCGACGACAGACATCAGGCCGATAGGGTAGCGCACACCATATTTCGATCCGGGATAGAGCTTGGGCAGGTTGCGCTCAAACATACGGCTGGAAGGAGAAGTGCGCATACGCCACTCCTCATGGATGACGCCACGTTCCTTGTCGATCTCGCTCTGCTCGAGTGACAGGCCGCACGACCAGTCGCGCAGGATGAGCAGGCAGGAGTCGAGGGTGCCCTGATGCTGTGTGGGCACGTTATCGATATTGTACACCGTCTGGTCAATGCTGGTATAGGCGTTGAGGTCAGCACCAAATTCGATGCCGTGAGCGCGGCACCACTCAATGAGGTCGTTGCCCTTGAAGTGGTCACTGCCGTTGAAAGCCATGTGCTCAAGGAAGTGTGCAAGGCCACGCTGGTCTTCATTCTCCTCCAAGGAGCCTACTTTCTGTGCGATGTAGAAGTTGGCGCGGTGCTCAGGCCAGTTGTTGTGGCGGATGTAGTAAGTCAATCCATTGCTGAGCTTGCCGATCCTTACAGCTGTGTCCACGGGTACAGTCATGTCGGGCATCTGGGCCCAAGCCTGTGCGCCGACGAAGAGCAGCAAGGTGGCAATAACGTTTCTTAATTTCATAAATAAATACTGTTAAGACAATAATAATAATGCAAAGATAGTGTGTTTTATGATGAACAGCAAGAAAAGTGCAATGATGTCATAGCATTTTAATGTTTTTTATTATGAGCGGAGCCATTTGTGTTACCGTCTTTTCCAAATAGAAAAGACGAAGAAATAAACAGTAAAACATTTGGCTGAGAGGCACAAAAGAACTACTTTTGCAGTTATGGATGAAAATACATGTATTCAGCTCTTGGAAGCCCACGGCATCAAGCCGACGAGCAACCGCATCCTTGTCGTGCGCGCCTTGGCTACCGAAGACGCCCCCTCGTCGATCAGTGACTTGGAGCGGGGGCTGCTCTCGGTGGACAAGAGCAGCATCTTCCGCTGCCTGATGCTGTTTCGAGAGCATCATCTGGTTCACTCGATGGAAGATGGAGACGGACAGGTGAAGTATGAGCTTTGTCATCGTCACGGCGACAGCGATGATGATCTGCACGTCCATTTCTATTGCAGGCAGTGCCATCGTATCTTCTGCATGGAAGACACGCCGGTGCCTCAGGTCGCCATTCCGGAAGGCTTTCAGATGGAGAGCATCAACTATATGATCAAGGGACTCTGTCCCGAGTGCGCACGTAAGAGAGGACAGCGCCTATGAGTCCTGCTGCTTTCTGTGCCACACTGTTGAGATGGTACGAGGCCAATGGCCGAGACCTGCCGTGGCGCCATACCCGTGATCCTTATGCTATCTGGCTCAGCGAAGTCATCCTGCAGCAGACACGCATCAGTCAGGGCACCGCCTATTGGCTGCGTTTCATGCAAGCCTGGCCTACTGTTGAGGCGCTTGCCACGGCCACAGAGGATGAAGTGCTGAAGATGTGGCAAGGCTTAGGATACTATTCGCGTGCGCGTAATCTTCACACCGCAGCGCGGCAAATCGTCGCTTTGGGGCAGTTTCCTCGTACTTTAGAGGAGATCCGACGGCTCAAAGGCGTGGGCGACTACACGGCTGCCGCCATTGCTTCATTGGCTTTTGGCGTCACAGCCGCTGCTGTCGACGGCAATGTCTATCGTGTGCTCTCCCGTCTCTATGCCATCGACACACCCATCAACACCACGGAGGGCAAGCATCTCTTCACCCGTTTGGCCGATGAACTGATCCATGCCGCACCGCTGACCGCACTGTCGCCTCAAGGGGATGAAGCCTGTGGCGCCAGCCTCTTCAACCAGGCAATGATGGACTTCGGAGCCACGCAGTGCATGCCACAGTCGCCGTCGTGTCTGCTCTGTCCCTTTGTGGAAGACTGTGAAGCGCACAGGCGGGGGCTTGCCGAACAACTGCCCGTGAAGCTGAAGAAGACAAAGATCACCACCCGACACCTTATTTATATATATGTCCGCTGTCAAGGCTACACTTCCATCCACCGTCGTGGCTCCGGTGATATTTGGCAGGGACTGTGGGAGCCGCCACTCTTCGAGGACGCTCCTCTGCCTCAATGGTCGGGTCATCTCAAGCAGTTGGCTACGGGTGTGAAGCATGTTCTCACCCATCGCATCCTTTTAGCCGACTTCTATCTTCTCGATACCGACCAGCGTCCGCCGGTGCCCGATGACTATATCTGGGTGCCGGAATCCTGCCTCAGCGATTATGCTGTGCCGCGACTGGTGGAGAAACTGGTGGAAATTTATCTTTAAGCTGCCTGCTTATAAAATCGTCTAAAAGACTCTTCTTTAGTGCTTTTAGACGATTTTTCTATGTTCTTGGACGATATTTCCGAGCCTTTTATGCTTTTTTACTTTACTTTGCAAGTGGAAACAGAACAATGATGAATGTTGAATATTGAATGATGAATGTTGAGCATGTCGGATGCTGATACATCGAAAACACGCTACTCATTCTACATTACTCATTATACATTATACACTATACATTATATAGATTATTATCAACCTAAATAGCACTATTATGAAGAAAGCAGAAAAACATCCGAGCCTCCTGCACAGTCGTGCACTCTATGGGGCTGCAACCTGCTTACTGTTGACGACTGGTATTGCAATGCCAGCCTTTGCCAGTCAGGAATCACCATCGGTTCCGTCGATTAATGCCACGCAGCAAAACACCGTTACCGTCAGGGGTAGTGTCAAAGACGCCAATGGTGAACCTATCGTTGGCGCAAGCATTGTGGAGAAGGGAAACACGAGCAACGGCTCCGTTACGGATCTCAATGGCAACTACACCTTGCATGTTCGCCGTGGTGCCCGTCTGGTCGTGTCGTACATTGGCTTCCAATCACAAGAGGTTCCTGCCAGCCAAAGCACGATCACGCTGCAGGAAGACAACAAGTCGCTCAACGAGGTGGTGGTCATCGGTTATGGCACACAGAAGAAAGGCGACATCACTTCTGCTATTACCAGCATCAAGAGCAAAGACTTCACACAGGGCAATATCAAGGATGCCGGTGACTTGATCAAAGGTAAGGTGGCCGGCCTGACGATTACCAACGGCAGTGGCGACCCGAGTGTCATATCAGCCATTCGTCTGCGTGGTGTGCTTTCTCTGAGTGGCAACAACACGCCATTGGTGCTTGTCGATGGCATCGAGGGTAGCCTGAGCACAGTGGCTCCTGAGGACATTGCCTCTATCGACGTGCTGAAGGATGCTTCCGCTGCTGCTATCTATGGTACCCGTGGTGCTGCCGGTGTGATCATCATCACGACAAAAAATGGACAGCGCAACTCCAAGACCACGGTCAACTACTCTGGTTATCTGACGCTCTCCGGTTTCTGCAATCAACTCGACATGATGGACGGCAGTGACATACGTGCCGGTAAGACCGACTTCAAGGATAAAGGCTATGACACAGACTGGCTCGATGCTGTCACGCGCACGGCCTTTACGCATAACCACAACCTCGCTATCCGTGGCGGCAACAATACGACTACCTACAGTGCCGACTTTACTTATCGTAATCAGCAGGGTGTGTTCATCAATACCTATGGCGACGAAATGCACTTCACAGGCGACTTGGCTCATTGGTTCTTCGACGACAAGGTGAAGGTAGCCTTTAATCTTGTCAAACACTGGCATAAGAACGGACCGGTGAATGCGGCAAGTACGCAGGTCTATCGCCAAGCCATCATGCGCAATCCCACTGAGCCGATCTACAATGCTGATGGCAGCTACTACGAGAATATGTCCATCAACTACTATATGAACCCAGTGGCTCTTCTCAAGGAGCATACGGGAGAGTATAAGACTGAGGATACGCGACTGATCGGCAACATCACAGTGGAGCCCATCAAAGGATGGAAGACCAATCTGATGATGAGCACCGACCGCTCCAATGCACATGACGAGGGCTATTACACATCGAAATACTACGATCAGGTCATCAACGGCCACACGGGGTATGCCTATCACAGCTACGCCTACGGCAAGACTGACAATTTGGAAGTGACTTCTACCTACAAGCATCAATGGGGCGAGCATCGCTTCGAGGCTCTGGCCGGATACAGCTATCAGTACGACGAGTATGAGGGCTTCAATGCCAACAATACCGACTTCATGAGTGACTTCTTTGAGTACAACAACCTTGGCATTGGTGAGTTCCTTAAGGAAGGCAAGGCTGGTATGGGCAGCTATAAAAATGATGACCATCTGGTGGGATTCTTCGGACGTATCAGTTATGGCTTTGCCGACCGCTACAATGTGTTGCTGAGCATGCGCCGTGAGGGGAGTTCTAAGTTCGGTGCCAATCACAAATGGGGTAACTTCCCATCGGCATCACTTGGCTGGACGATCAGCAACGAGAAGTTTATGCAACCTGTCAAATGGGTGAGTAACCTGCGTCTGCGTGCCGGCTTCGGTGTGACGGGTGTCATACCACAAGATCCTTATCAGTCGTTGACACGTTGGAGTTTGGGCGATCCTTATTACTACGACAATGGAAAGTGGAAACAGGGATTGAACATAGCCTCTAACCCCAACCCTGATCTGAAGTGGGAGAAGAGTACCGAGTATAATATCGGTCTCGACTGGGGCGTGCTCGATGACAGACTCTCGGGAACCATCGACTTCTATAACAAGCGCACCAGTGACATGCTGTGGTGGTATGACGTGCCGACACCACCGAATCTCTACAACCAGACACTTGCCAATGTCGGCAAGATGCGTAACACGGGTGTTGAGGTGACGGTGAACGCCACCCCTGTGCTGACCAAGGACTTCACTTGGAAGACAACGGTGACCATGGCCTACAACACCAGTAAACTACTGAGTCTGAGCAATGATCTCTATGAGACTGCCAATAAGCATGATGAGGCTTTTCTCGGAGAGCCTATTAACTTGTCCACTCAGCGACTGGAAGTGGGCAAGGCTTTGGGGCAGTGGTATGGTCTGAAAGCTACCGGTGTTTCAGAAAATGGCTTGTGGATGATTCAAAACAAGAAGACTGGTGAGAGTGAGGAATTTAAGGATGGCATGCTGACCGATGACACCTATCATCAGTATTTGGGCAATGCTATTCCGAAAGTCAACTTGGGTTGGAGCAATACCTTATCTTACAAGGGCTTTGACCTCTCCATGCAGTTCACCGGACAGTTTGACTATAAGATCCTCAACGAGGCCCGCGCTTACTATCAAAATAATGCTGTGGTCTACAACCGGTTGAAGAGTGCTGCTGAGCCTGTCATGGGTCATGTGCTCTCTGTGGCTCAGAAGCAGACGTTCACCAGTTACTTCCTTGAGAATGGCGATTATCTGAAGCTTTCAAACGTGACTTTGGGTTACAATGTTCCACTGAAAGCCAACAAATATTGCAGCAATATCTATGTCTACGTCTCCGGCACCAACCTCTTCACCATCACGGGCTACGACGGTCTCGACCCGGAGCTGTCGAATGGTGATCCTTTGAGTTCCGGTATCGACTGGCGTGACAAATACCCGACGATCCGCACCTTTACCTTTGGCGCTAAGTTTACCTTCTAAACACCTTTTGCATTATGAAAACAACGATCAACAAAATATTTACCGGAGTGTTACTGGGCTTCTGCGGCCTTGCTGCCGTCAGCTGCACCAACCTCGACGAGACACTCTACGATACGATCTCATCAGAACAGCACGAGATGAGCGATGAGGAGTTGCAGCATACCATCGCCCCTGTATATAGTAGCTTGCGTCATGTCTATTGGGATTGGTTTGGTATGTCCGACATCATGGATATGAGTTCCGATGTGTGGGGTGTTCCTTCACGCATTGGTATTGGCTGGGGTGATCTCTATGTTCCGATGCATAAGCACGACTTCAACTCTCAGATGGGTTTCTTCCAGGTCAATTGGGATACCAATTATGCAGGTGTCAACGCCTGCAATAAGATTTTGGCCAATGAAGCTATTGTGGGTGATAAGGGCATCAAGGCACAGGTGCGTGCGTATCGTGCGCTCTATTACTACAACCTCTTTGACCTTTATCGCAACATCCCCTTGGACACTACTTATGTGCACGAGGCTGGATGGACGCCCGAGCAGGAAGATCCACAGAAGACGTTCAACTGGATAGAGCGTGAATTGAAGGAAGTAGCTGACCAATGCCCCGACAAAGTGGAGATGGGAAAGATCAACAAGTGGGCAGCGCACATGATTCTGGCCAAACTCTATCTCAACCATAATGCATGGTTCAAGGGCGACACAGACAAGAGCTGGTATCAGAAGAGCCTCGACGAGATCAATAAAGTCATTGCCGGCCCCTTTAAGTTGGCTCCTACCTACAGCACTAACTTCATGGAGGACATCTCCAGCTCACCAGAGATTATCTTTGGCATTCCTTTGGAAAACAAGTATGCCGGTGGCAACTATATGGCAAATCTTTGGACACACAACGCCGGACGTGCCCGTTGGAACTTCTCTGGTTGGGCTACAGGCGGAGGCATTGTCTTCCCACAGTTCCTCGATATCTATGAGGAAGGCGACAAGCGCATGGACAACACATGGACGGGCGGACAGCAATATGCTATGGATGGAAGTCCGATCCTCGTTGACGGTGAGCCGCTGGTTTATACTAAGGAACTCCACAGCATCGACAATCCCGGTTGTTATCCCTTTGAGAGCTACCGTCTGATCAAATATGAGATCAAGAGCGGTGACTTCGGCACAAGTTACGACGACGTACCATATTATCGTCTGGCCGATGCTTACATGATGAAGGCTGAGTGTCTCCTTCGCTTAGGCAAGGACGAGCAGACCGCTGCCGATCTCGTCTCGCAGGTGAGAGCCCGTGACTTTGATGATCCGGCAAAGGCTAAGGTCACTGCGGACTATCTCAAGGGTGGCAGCAAATATGACTATGGTCATCGTGAGAACCAAGGCAAGATGGGAGAAGCCGACAAGTGGATCGTCACCCATGAGGGTGGCGCCGACATTGAGTTCGGTGGCTTGCTCGACGAGTATGCCCGTGAGTTTGTCTGTGAGGCTCACCGTCGCGACGAGCTGATCCGCTTCAATATCAAAGGCACCAACCAAAACGTCTATAACGGTAAGTCATGGTTCTGCAAAGATGCAGTGCCCGATCCCAATGACCGTCATTGCGACCTCTTCCCCATCCCGAAGAGCGCTATGGACGGCAACCCTAAACTCAAACAAAATCCCGGTTACGCAAGTTCAACCACTAAATAGTCTACGATTATGAAAAGACACCTATTATATATAGTATCACTGCTTGCCTTTGCTACTTTCACGGCTTGCAGCACTGATCCGGAAGACGCTGTGAGCAAGCACGTCTATAGTGAGTCGGAGAGTCCTTATCTCAGAACAGACACGAGCGCCAACATTGCTGTCAACGCAGAGTTCCGCAAAGGGTATATTGTCGATAAGACGATACGGCTGAAAAACTATGCCGAGAAGATCCAGAGCCATCTCGGTATGACAGTCGACGACATGCTCGCTGGATTGGAGACGGGCAAGGTGGTGTTCTACAACATTGACGCGAGCCGTGGTGCATGGAACAAGACACCGCAGAATGTCACTGATGGTTGGGGCTATAAAGCCGACGGACTTGTCTCCGATACCGTTCAGGTGGCCACCAT
The DNA here is from genome assembly GCA_002481295.1 of Prevotella sp. UBA7764. Taxonomy (GTDB): domain Bacteria; phylum Bacteroidota; class Bacteroidia; order Bacteroidales; family Bacteroidaceae; genus Prevotella; species Prevotella absiana. Next base: position 22,898 of record DLDU01000042.1, read on the forward strand.
CACGCTTGACAAGCAGTCGAAGAGCATCGTGCTCCACATGCCTGCAGATTCCAAAGCAGGTGTGTCGCTGACGACCAATGTAGGCTTTGCCGTCAACAATGGACGTGACTACGACCGTTATGTCCGCTTCAACATCAGCATGGCCGTCAGTGATCCGAGTGTGATCATCAAGACGATTACGATTCCTACCGGTGACTACGCTTCTTATGAACTCTCGTTCTCCGACAAAGCTGTGGAGAAGGCCATTGAGGTTTGCTTTGGCATGACGGTGAAGGGCTTCAACGAAGCTGTGCAGGATCCTGATGGCGACATCGCCATGTACATGATCGATGCCAGCGGCAAGCGTATTGAATCAAAGTATACTGCCAACGGCATCGGCTATTGGTGTGACAAGGATGGTAAGCCGCGTGACTGGGGCGACGGTTGCATGTTCTTCGTAGAAACTCATGACGGTACCGTGGGCATCGGACGCTATCCTAAGATTGCTTCGGGAAGCACGTCCAAAGTTCATTTTGTCTATGCCAGCAAGACCGATGTCAGCAAGTTCATGGAGCTTGTCATTACGGCCAACTACGAGTAATTCAAAGTAGTATCTACTATGAGAAGATCATTGAAATCTATCGTTATGAGTGCCACCATGGCACTCTTGACCTTGCTTGCCCTTGCGGCATGCAGTAGTGATGACTTGGCGGTGGGCGACATCAGTGCCGCCCCTGATCAATTGACAAAAGAAGTTGCTTGGGACGAGACCGAGGCTTCCATCACTTTCACGGCCAATGCCGATTGGACAGCTACCGTGGAAGAGGTAGCCACAAGGGCTGCAACGTCCATATCTTGGCTCAAACTGACGGTGCCCAAAGGTGAGGCCGGCGACGTGACCATGCCGTTGTTGATGACCAAGAACGATAATGATACCTATCGCGAGGCTATTGTGACCTTGCACTGCGGTGAGAAGACGGTCAAGATCACAATCCATCAGAATGCCAATCCCGATGCTGTGCATGTGATGGATCCCGCAAAGATTGCCAATTACGATAAGTTCTATTGTCCCGGCAACTGGAACGAGGGTTTCGAGAAAGGTCCCGACTACATGCTGCGCAGTGATGCCCGCTGGTCGTGGTGGCGTATGAAGCAGAGTGAGCACTTCTTCGTGTTTTGGGAGCCGGGCTTCGGTGACAATCCCAACGCCGACTCAGTGCCAAAGAATCTGCGTGTCGACGTGGACGACCTGCTGCAAAAGGCTGAGCAGTTCTACAAGACTAACGTAGAGAAACTCGGCATGGCTACAGTGGGACAAGGCAAGAGTGTTCTTGACCACTACAAGATGGAGATCTATCTGCTCTATCAGACCGAGTGGCTGGCTACTGGCTCAGGTTATGACGACAAAATCGGAGCTTTATGGGTGAACCCAAGTACGTGCAAGCCTGTGGGCTCGACTATTGGCCATGAGATTGGTCATAGCTTTCAATACCAAGTTTCTGCCGATAAGATCTTCAATGGCGAGGGCGAGAAAACCGACTATGGAGCCAATGTCGGGTTCCGTTATGGCTATGGCGAGAACGGCAAGGGCGGTTGTCCTTACTGGGAGCAGTGTGCACAGTGGCAGAGCTTCCAGGACTATCCTCAGGAAGCCTTTACCCAGGATGCCAATGTGCAGGTGTGGCTGAAAAACCATCATCGTAGCTTCTTGCATGAGTGGCAGCGCTATGCCAGCTATTGGTTCCAATACTATTTCACGCAGAAGCATGGCCTTGAGGCTTATGCCCGCATCTGGAGGGAAAGCAAGTTCCCCGAAGATCCGTTGCAGACTTATATGCGCCTCTATTACGGCAACAGTCTCGACAATCTCTATAAAGACATGTTCAACTATGCCCAGCGTTGCGCTGACTACGACTTCGACGCCGTACATCAATACAAGACTGAGGCTGCCGTCAACTACGGGACGAAACTTGTCAAGACAGGCAGTGGCGCTTCTTATCAGGTCGCTTATGAGAATTGTCCGGGTACGACAGGTTTTAATCTTGTCAAACTCAACGTGCCGGCAGCCGGTACGAAGGTGAGCATCAGGTTTGAGGGACTTACTCCCGGATCGCAGCTCGCCAAGGGCGACAATGGACAGGTTGTTGACGGTGACGGCAAGGCTAAGAGTACTGCTACTCATTACAACACGCAAGCCAACCACAATGAGAATTTTCGCTATGGCTTTGTGGCAGTTGATAAGAGTGGAAAGAGCCATTATGGCGAGATGCTTCAAGGCAAGAGCGGCACAGCCTCCTTTACGACACCGGCTGGTACTGAGCGCTTATACTTTGTGGTGCTTGGTGCTCCTGACACTTATAACCGTCAGGCATGGGACGACGATGAGACCAACGACGAACAGTGGCCCTACGCTTTCACGGTGAGCGGCACGGATGTCGATGATGCTTATGTCTCTGTCAATGTGGACGTGGATCTCTTTGCGAAGCCCAAGAGCGTATCGCTCAATATCAAGACGGTGGGTACGACGAGCGCATCCTACGAGTTCAAGCACTACAATCTGGCTTATCTCGACAATGCTGCCATCTGTCATGCTTTCAGTCTGACGCCGGCCCAACTCGCTGAGCGCATCGTCAGTCAGGCCAAGGAACCGCAGGAAGGAAAGATAGTGTTCCGGCTCCATCAGCCCGACGGCACCTATAGCTACACCGACAACTGTGGCGGCGAGATTGTAGGCTTCTGGTGTGACGGTAACGGCAAGCAGCAGGACTGGGGTGAGAAGGCACGCACCTACACCAAGTTCCATTCACTCTATGATTGTGAAGTCGGCTTCATGCCGGGCGCTCTCAAGAGTGGCGACAACTACAAAGAGGTGGTGGAGATGGTCTACCGCAAAGACGGCAAGGACTATATCGCTACACTGAATTTCAATTTCTCTGTTCAATAACCAATCTGTTCTTCTATTCCTGATATGAGTCATCACAGATATCCTTCTTTCTTGTTCACACTCGCTCTTGTCTTGCCGCTGTCTTTGCCAGTTGGCGGACAGGGCGTGGGTGGATATGCCTCAGCCTCCTTGTCAGTACCGAGGGCCATTCTCCGGGCAGAGCCCGTTCGTGTGTCTTGTCCAGCAGGCTTCGCCCCCACGTTGCCCAGTCGTGTTTGGGTCAGCTATACCGACGGTAGCGGACAATGGCGACAAGTGCGCTGGACCAATGCCACACAAGGCGACGAGGCTGCTGAGGCTGACAGTCTCAGGCATCCCGTGGGCTCGCAATACGAGGTGGTAGGGTATGTCGTGGGTGACGAGACCACGGCAAGCGGTTATCCTGTGAAGGCTGTCGTGAGCGTCGGCAGGCAGAAAAGCGTGAAGCCGCAGGTAAGGGCCAATGGTTTTCTCCTGTCCGATGTCACCATCAACGGCAACAACCGGCTGACTCACAACCGCGATGAGGCTTTGCGTGCTATCTGTTCCTGGGACGTGATGCAGCAACTCTACAACTATCGCGACACCTACGGCCTGTCCACAGAGGGCTATCGGCGTTCCGACGGATGGGATTCTCCTGATACCAAACTCAAGGGACATGGCTCGGGACACTATATGTCTGCCATTGCTCAGGCCTACGCTGTGACGAAAGATCCAAAACAAAAGGCGATCCTTCGGCTAAATATCACGCGTATGGTCAATGAGCTTCGTGCTTGTCAGGAAAAGACGTTTGTGTGGAATGATTCCTTAGGACGCTATTGGGAGGCACGCGACCTGGCCCCTGAAAGCGAATTGAAGGATATGAAGGGCACGTGGGCGGCTTTTGACGTGTACAAGCAACATCCCGAGAAATATGGCTATGGCTATCTCAACGCCATCCCTGCCCAGCACTGCTTGCTCATCGAGAAGTACAGTCCCTACAACAACAGCGACGGTGTGTGGGCGCCTTACTATTCCATTCATAAGCAGTTGGCCGGACTCATCGACATCGCTACCTATTTCGACGACAAGACGATTGCTGCCAAGGCACTGCTCATCGCCAAGGACATGGGACTGTGGGTGTGGAACCGTCTTCACTACCGCACCTATGTCAAGGAAGATGGTACGCAGGCTGAGCGACGCGCTCACCCTGGCAACCGCTATGAGATGTGGGATATGTATATCGCCGGTGAGGTTGGGGGCATGCAGGAGAGTCTGTCCCGTCTCTCGGAAATGGTTAGCAGCAAGGACGACAAGGCTAAGCTGTTGGAGGCAGCACGCTGTTTCGACGCACCAAAGTTCTATGACCCGCTGTCAAGGAATATCGATGACATACGTATGCGTCATGCCAATCAGCACATACCGATGATCATCGGTGCCCTGCGACTTTATCAGGACAGTCAAAGAATCAACTACTATCATATCGCCGACAATTTCTGGAATTTTCTCCAAGGACGCTATGTCTACGCCACCGGTGGCGTGGGCAATGGTGAGATGTTCCGTCAGCCTTACAGCCAAGTGCTTTCGATGGCTACCAATGGGTGGGATGCGCAGACACGACAGGCCAATCCTGACCTCAACGAGACATGCTGTTCCTACAATCTGCTCAAGCTCACGCAGGAACTCTATCGTTTCCATCCTAACGATGCAAGGTATATGGACTATTACGAGCGGACGCTGTATAACCATATCGTCGGCTCGCTGAATCCAGAGCGCTACCAGACAACCTATCAGTATGCGGTGGGTCTCAATGCCACCAAGCCTTTTGACAACGAGACGCCTCAGTCGACTTGCTGCGGAGGCACGGGCTCTGAGAACCATACCAAGTACCAGTCTGCAACCTACTTCTCTTCTGCCGATACGTTGTGGGTCTGTCAGTATATGCCGACAACATTGCAATGGCGCAAGAAGGACGTCGTCATCCGACAGCTTTGTCAGTGGCCTGCACAACGGTCAACGATAGAGGTGGTGAGTGGTAAGGCTTCTTTCACTATGAAGTTGCGTGTTCCCGGTTGGGCGACTTCGGGCTTTGCCGTGAAGGTCAACGGCCGTATGGTGCAGCAACATTTCCGTCCTTGTAGCTTTGTGGAGCTTGACAAGAGACACTGGAAAAGGGACGATCGTGTAGAGATTGTGATGCCTTATACGAAGTATATAGAATATGGTGTAGACAAGTTGCCGGGTGACATCGCTTCTGCCGACAGTTCGGCACACAGCTCTTGGACGGGCGTAGTGATGTACGGCCCATTGGCTATGACAGGCACGGGAGTGACTGATTGGAAAGAGGCCACGTTGAATCTGGATACTCGTCTTGACAGCATTGTCGTCAACAACCGATCGCTTGCCACAACAGCCTATGATCAGGCTGTACCGTCGCTGTGTGTCGACGGGAAAATGTTCTTGCCTGACTATTATCGTAATGCAGCGTCCACACACTATTATCGCATTCATCTGACGGATGTTGCCGCGGCTGATGCTGTGGACCGTCAGCCGCTTCCTGCCCAGTGGGACGAGTTGTCGTCGTTGCTCGCCATTGCTTACGACCGTCAACGGTCTCAGGAGGCTTGGAAGGCGATGGACAGAAAAGTACCGGAGTATGCTCCTTGGGCACCATATGGCTATGAGCGACTGCAAGCGGCTGTCAGCAAGGCGCAGGACATTATGGAGCACAAAGCACAGATCCGTGGACGTGAGCTTGAGGAGACTATTGCTGCTCTGAACAAAGCCGTCAACACGATGCGGCCAGGCAACTTGGCTGAGACAGAAGAACTTGCTCCCCTCAATCAGTTGATGGAAAAGGTTAGAACAAGTGCAAAGTCCGATGCTCCGGAAACTAAGGAAGCACTGAACTATGCGGAGCGAGTGGTCAGATATGTCACTGATGGCAGTGGCACATCAGACATGATCGCCTCCGCAATGACTAAATTGAAGAAAGTCTTATTACTCTGTAAAGATTAACTTAAAAAAGAAAAGGCTGTGAAACAGTTATTGAATTTTCTCTTGCTGAGTCTCTTGGTATTCACAAGCCTTTGTGCTTGTAAGGAAAGAGATGACAGCGATTGGTTGGTTTCCTATCCAAGCCAAGAGGAGATAGTGCCCATCACGTTCGCTGACGAAACCGGTATGTTGTACTTTGATGAAATCGTGAAGCGATGGTGCTTCCGCTTTGTTGACCAGAAAGTATACCAACGGACATTTGGTGAGGAACAAGGTCCTATAGTTATCGTTGATAACATTAGCGACGCTATCATTGATCTTGCAGGACCTGCTAAGGTTACGGGCACAATGAGTGTTTACCAATATCTAACAGCTAAGGTTATGGTGAAGTTTGGAGTGACCTATGTTGTCTATAAAATGAATGTAGACAAGATAGAGAGCATTCAAGAGTATTGATTTGCTTATATATATAAGGGCAGTAAACGCTTGCTGCCCTTTTGTAGTTTCCTCTTTTTTGCGTACCTTTGTGCTATCCAAGACCTATCTATATACATGATGAGAACAATCTCTGGGAGAATGATGTGGATTGTCGTGGCATTGCTTGGTTGGGCAATGACAGGCAGTGCGGCGACGGCGTTGACCGGCATGGCGACGGTGCCGGGCTGTGCTGTGGCGACGCTGGGATTGTCCTACCGCAGTCTGACGATGGAGGAAGGACTGCGGTCCAACACTGTGCGCTCGCTGCTGCAAGACCGCGACGGCTTTATCTTCATGGGCACCGACAACGGACTGTGCCGCTACGACAGCCACGAGATCACCTATTATTATAATCCCCTGCGCGGCTCCGATCCCTTTGTCTCCACCCTTCACGCCTTTGGCAATGGGTTGCTGGTGGGAACAAGCAGCGGACTGTGCTATTTCGATTGCCGTACCGAGCAGTTCTCTTCCTTTCTTCCCCGCATCAAGACGACGGTAAACCAAGTCGTAGACGACCGCGACGGTAACCTCTGGATCTGTACGCAACGGCAGGGCGTGTTCCGTTATAACAAGCGGACACATGACCTCCGGCAATATCCTTTTCCACAAAACGGTGGCGACATCCGTGCCCTCTGCGTCGGCATTGACAACCAGGTGTGGGCCTACACCACCAAAGGACGGCCCTGGCTCTATCGGCTCAACAAAGCGAGCCAGCGGTTTGAACCGGTAGGGACAAAGGGCGCATCGGCTGATGGCGGAGGCATGAGTATGCTGCAAGACGGCGACGGCACGCTGTGGCTGGGCTCGTGGTCTCATGGCCTTTTCCGCATGGATGCCGACGGAACGTTGAAGCAAGTCATCAATCCGACACTGACAGGTGCCGGACTGCACATCCACTCCTTATTATATAATAGCCCTCATACGCTGTTCATCGGTTGTGACGACGGACTGCTGCGCTACGACATTGCTACCAATCGTTGGAGCCGTTATCCTGAGAGCGCACAAAGCCATGATGTCTCCAACGACGACCGCTTTGTCTATACCGTCATCCGTGATCGTGAAGGCGGACAGTGGTATGGCACATTCTATGGTGGCGTGAAATATGTCTCGCCCGTCAGTCATCGTTTCGTCAGCTTCTCGGCTGCCGAGGGACAGCGTGGCAACGTGGTGGGACATTTCTGTGAAGACGGCATGGGTCACGTGTGGATAGGCAGTGACGACGGCGGCCTTTCTTGTTATTCGCTCAGCCATCATGCCATGATGTCCTTTCCTGCTCAGCAGCGGCTGTCCACGCTCAACGTCCATGCACTGTGGGCGGAGGGCAATGCCTTGTGGATTGGAACCTATAGCGACGGCATCCTGCGTATGGACATCAGCAGCGGCAACGTCACGGCAATGGGCGGTGAGGGCGAGCACGCCGTGAAGAGTTGCTATGCGCTGATGCGCGACTCACGGCACCGGCTGTGGGCAGGAACGATGGAGGACATTCGGCTTTATGACGAGAAAGCCCGTCAGTTCCGATCCGTATGCCATACGGGTGTGCTGGTACTGGACATCAACGAGGACCGTAAAGGCAATCTTTGGTTCTCCACGCAGGGCGCGGGACTCTACCGGCTGGATGCCCGCACGGGTCGTTTCCACCGCTATATGCCTTCGCGGGTGGAAGGTTCGTTGCCTTCGTCGCAGGTGAACAGCATCGACATCGATGAGCGGGGACAGCTGTGGATCGCCACAAGTGACGGACTTTGCTGTTACGACGCACGCCACGACCGCTTTCGCCGGGTGGACATTGCCGTGCCTACTCAGGAGATAAACAGTGTGGTTTGTGATGGCTATACGCTTTGGCTTGGTACCACGCTGGGACTGGTGCGCTATATCCCCGGCGAGTCCACACGTATCTTCAACCGCTACGATGGTTTGGCCAGCAACCAGTTTCAGTCCAATGCAGCATTGAAAGCTTCCGACGGCAGTCTGTTCTTCGGCACCGTGAAAGGCTTCAGCACCTTCTCGTCCTATACGATACAGCTCAACCGCATGGCACCCCGTGTAGTCATCACAGCATTGTCGGTTCTCAACCAGCCACAGCGTGTCGGATCGAAACTGCTGCCTGAGGCTTTGGACGACATCCGGCAGTTGGACTTAGGCTACAAGGACAATATGTTCACACTGACCTTTTCGGCACTGAGTTATTGCGCGCCGGAAAAGAATCGCTTTGCTTATCGTCTTGACGGCTTTGACAACAGATGGATCGAGGCGGGCAACCGCCATACCGCCACCTATACCAATCTGCCCGCAGGGACTTATACGTTCCGTGTCAAAGCCACCAACAACGACGGCATCTGGAGCCGTGAGGAAGCGCGACTGGTTATCGTGGTGCATCCGCCATTTTGGTGGTCGCTGCCTGCCAAGCTGTTTTATCTGGCTGTGCTGCTACTCCTTATTTATTATTACACTCAACTCAGATTGCGCCGTGCCGAGCGTCGTCACCAGCGCGAGATGCAGCGGCTCAGCGAACAGAAGGCCGCCGAGGTGCGTGAGTCGCGCTTGCGCTTTTTCACGATGATCGCCCACGAAATACGCACGCCGGTCACGCTGATCATTGGACCTTTGGAGAAGCTGATGCAGAAAAAGGAGGCGCGGGCGTCGGACGATCTGAATATCATCGACCGCAATGCCCACCGGCTCTTGGAACTCGTCAATCAGCTGCTCGACTTCAACAAGGTGGAGCATGGCTTCGAACTTCACTTCGAGCGTCAGTCCATTGCGGCTATCATGCATGCTGTGGCTGAGCGTTTCCGTCCCTCCATGGAGCAGCGGGGCATTGCTCTCGACGTGACTTATCCGCCACAGGATTTTCTTGCCGTCGTAGACGCGGAAGGACTGACAAAGATCATCAGTAACCTGATGACCAACGCCACGAAATACACCCGTGACCGCGTTGCTCTTTGCTGTCATGTCGATGCGGCTGCCGGCTGCTACACGATCAGCGTGGAGGACAACGGCATGGGTATCAGTCAAGAGAACCGCGAGAAGATCTTCCGTCCTTTCTTCCAGGCCAAGGACAACAAGCCGGGCACGGGCATCGGCCTCTCCATTGTGCACAACCTTGTGGAGGCACACGACGGAGAGATCAAGGTGGAGTCGGAACCCGGACGAGGCACACGCATGATTGTGAAACTGCCTGTCACGCCTATGCCGAGTCTGGCCAGTTTCACGGAAGAGACGACAAAAGCGGTGAAAGCTGAAGGCGAGAATGAAGAGACAAAAGAGGGAACAGCTGCTGATGAGAAGACGGTGGTTGAGGCGAAGAATCAGAAAGAAGAGTGTGCACAGCAAGAGACGGTGCTCATCGTGGAGGACGATCCCGATATGAGCCATTATATCGCGAAGAACTTCCAACCTCATTATCAGGTGCTGACGGCGGGCAACGGACGTGAGGCGCTCGACGTGTTGTCAAAACATGCCGTGACGTTGATTGTCAGTGACTGGATGATGCCGGAGATGGACGGAGCGGCACTGTGCCGCAGCGTAAGAAGTGATGCCCGTTGGAGCCACATCCCCTTCATCATGCTCACGGCCAAGACCGATGATGCCAGCAAGGCGGAGAGCATGGACTGTGGTGCCGACGCTTTTATCGAGAAGCCTTTCTCCATGCAGTATCTCGAAGCTTGTATCCGCAACATGATTGCCATGCGTCGTCGGCTGATGCAGCGTTTTGCCGCCGCGCCCACCGAACCGGTACCAGAGTTGGCCAAGGCCCCGATGGACAACGCGCTGTTGCGACAAATGAATGAGATCATAGAGGAGGACATGGGCAATCCTGACTTCAACGTGCAAATGCTGGCCGAGCGACTCAACATCAGCCGTTCGGGGCTTTTTGCCAAGGTGAAGGCGATCACCGACATCACGCCCAACGAGATGATCCAGATCGTGCGTCTGCGTAAGGCTGCCCGTCTGCTCAAGACCAAACAGTACCGTGTCTCAGAGGTTGCCTATCAGGTGGGCTTCAACAATCCGTCTTATTTCTCAAAGTGCTTCCAAAAGCAGTTCGGGGTGAAGCCGGGGGAATATTAGAGAGCCTTGCAATCTCACCAGCCTCACCCCCAACCCCTCTCCAAGGGGAGAGGGGAGTGATTACTGCCAAGGGACGAAAGAGAGCTGTCTACCTTTTCTTTGACAAAACGATAGCATGGGTATTACCATTCTCTCCCTCTTAGGGAGAGTTAGAGAGGGTCCATTCCACGTTACTTCACGCTCCACTCAAACAGTCCGCAGGAGTATTTCTCGGGCTGCTTGACGTTGAGGCGGAGCATCTTTGTCTTTACGGGCGCAAAGTGTACGGTGCAGGGCTGTCCCTTCTTGACGGGATAGCTGTCGGCATCTGCCACCGGCTGCCACTGGCCTTGCGCGTTTTGGTATTCAATGTTCCAAGACTGCGGAACCTTGCATCCGCCCCAGGGCTGGTCGTCGTACCAGTAGATGGTTGCGGACTGCACTTGCTGTGGCTCAGTAAAGGTGTAGGTGATCCATTCCGTAGTCCCTTGTTTCGGCCACCAATGGAAATAGGGTACCGAACGGTCGTTTTCGTCGGCAGGCACCAGTCCGTCGGCAATACTCTTCATCGATGCTGAGGGCGTCGACGAGGCGATAGTGGCTTGCGAAGCCAGCGTGGCCGGTGTGGCTGGACGGGTGGCGCGCACATCCTGCGGCATCCATACCTTCATGTTGCCACTGCCACGATGGCACCAGGCGAAATACGGGATCAGCGTCAGCCGCTCGTCTGTTGTGGTCAGCCGTCCCTGCTTGTCGTAGGCCAGCAGCTGGGCATCGGTGGAGAGTGTGGTGATGTTTTGTGTCTTGAAGAGTGTGAGCTGCTTTTGGCGGTCAGCGGGGATGAAGGCTGCCATCGGCTTCTCTCCGGCGGCGAACGTCGGACTTTGGTTGACGAGCATGCCCATGATGTCGAAGTTGTTGTCAGGCCACTCAGCACAGTAGACGAGCGGTCCACGCTCCACGGCGATCAGTCCGCGGTCAGCCACCACCTTATTATTTGCGCGCACGGTGCGCACGTCCATATCGAAGTGGATGCGCACGAGGTCCCCCTTCTTCCATGTGCGGTTGATGGTATAGTATCCGTCGGACTCCAGAGCGGCTTCCGCCTTCTTGCCGTTGACAAGCACGGAGTAAGAGGGTCGCTTGCCGTCGGAATACTCATAGAGGTCTGACGGCACGGGTCGGCTCTTTGCCCATCCCGGGATGCGTATCTTCATATTGAAGCGTCCGGCCCGGTTGTCTTCAATCTTCAGCGCGATGTCGCCATTCCAAGGGTATTGTGTCTCTTGGCTCAGCTTTACCTCTTTGCCCCCTACCTTCATCGTGGCACTGTTGGCCAGGAAGAGGTTGACATAGAGGTTGCGGTCCTTCACGGCATAGACATATCCGGGCAGCGAGGGGATGAAGCGGCAGATGTTGCTCGGGCAGCAGGCGCAGCCAAACCACGGCTGGCGCTGGTGCTGCCCCATGGACTCCAGTGGATTGGGATAGAAAAACTTTCCGCCGTCGAGGCTCACACCGCTGATAAGACCATTGTAGAGCGTGCGCTCCAGCACGTCGTAGTATTTCGACTCGCCGTGGAGCAGGAAAAGCCGGTAGTTGACATACACGTTGCCGATGGCGGCGCAGGTCTCGGCATAGGCACTCATATTGGGCAGCTCATAGTTGGCGCCGAAGGCTTCACCGTTGTTCGTGGCACCGATGCCGCCAGTGATATAGAGCTTCTTGCTGACGATGTTGTCCCAGATGCGGTCGATGGCGTGGATGTAAGCCGTGTCGCCGGTGAGCGCGGCAACGTCAGCCATACCCGCATACATATAGGCGGCGCGCACGGCGTGTCCGACAGCTTCGTCCTGGTCAACCACTGGCTTGTGGCTTTGCGAGTATTCCGACCGCCTCTGTGTCTTACCACGATAGTCGAGGAAGAACTTCGCCTCGTCGAGATACTTGCGCTGTCTGGTGACGAGATAGAGTTTGCAGAGTGCCATCTCGGCAATCTGATGTCCCGGTACCACGCAAGCTTGATCCGGCTTAGGGCCAACTTCACGGCAGACGCAGTCGGCATAGCGGATGGCGATGTCGAGAAAGTGGTGGCTACCTGTGGCCTGGTAGTGTGCGATGGCGGCTTCTACCATGTGTCCGAGGTTATAGAGTTCATGGCTGAGATCCTCTTCTTTCGACCATCGCTTGTCGCCAGCCCACTCGTGGGGGTGTTGCGGGTTTTGTGTTCTGGCAGTGTATAGATAGCCGTCGGGCTCCTGTGCACTGCCGATGATGGTGATCACGCTGTCGATATAGTGTTTCAGCTTAGCGTCGGGATAGGTCTGAAGGATATAGCTCGCTCCCTCAATGGTCTTATAGGGATCGGTGTCGTCGAAGCTGTATCCCGTGATGGGAAAGACCTTTGACGGGTCTTTGAGGTGTGCGGCTGCATGCTCAAAGTTCTTGTAGCGTCCCGTCTCCTCGCATTTGCTGAAGGCGAGCGGTATGGTGACCTTGCGGCTGGCTTCGAGCCGTTGTCCCCAAAAGCTATTGGGAGCCACCTTCACGGAGGTGAACGTCACGGGAGTGATCGGATAGCCGCCGAGTCGCTTCTGTGCTTGCGTGGGCAACAGCATGACTATGGTGGCGGCGAAAGTCAAAAGTCGTTTCATATAATATGTATATTAGGATTTTCTTTCCGCAAAGTTACGCTATTATTTCCAAACCATACGCAACGATCGTCCAAGAATCATGCAAGAATCGTACAAAAGAGGGACTCACCTCCCGTACCTCTCTGCAAAGGAGAGGGGGCTCGAAATACTGCAAGGACTGAATGTTATCCCATCCTTGCTCCGGATAATAATGCGATTATGTTTGCAAAGTTAGTCATTTTCTTGATTGGCTCCAAATGATTTGCGTCTAAAAAACAAAAGAAGAAAAGCGTATCAGCGATTTGTCGAATGATACGGTCAACGGTATGGTCACGGTCTTGGGGCTGATGAGTGGCTGTACATAATAAAAAAGTGTAGTGGCGTAGAATTCTTTAGCAGTGCGACTGTAGTCTGGATTGGCGAGTTGCTTCAAGGAACCATAGAGATGAAATGGCCTTAACAAATAAGAGGCTTCCGAACGTATTCAGAAGCCTCTTGACGTTGTCGTACGCGGATTCGAACCACGACAAACAGAACCAAAACCTGTTGTGCTACCATTACACCATACGACAATCTTGAGTGCAAAGGTACTGTTTTTTTTGTGTATCACCAAATTTTCAGGCTGCTTTCTTGATTTTAGTAACAAGTATGGGTATTCTGGCAATTCAGAAAGGGAGAGAAATATTCAAGTGTTTTCTTGCTTGTTCAGGCTTTTTGTGTTATCTTTGCCATTAGATAACTAAAACACACGACTATGCTGGGAGCAATCATTGGCGACATTGTGGGATCTCGGTTTGAATTTGACGAGATACCCACAGACAATTTTGAACTGTTTCTCGATAAGCCCCGCTGCGACTATACCGACGACTCGATTATGACGATCGCCGTGGCCGACGCTATTCTCAACCATCGCAGCTACAGCGAAGCCCTGCACGACTGGGGGCGCCGCTATCCCAATCCCAAAGGCGGATACGGCAATATGTTTGCCGAATGGCTGAGAAGTGATGAGCCCAAGCCCCATAACTCATGGGGCAACGGTGCTGCCATGCGTGTGAGTCCCGTGGGCTGGCTCTTTGACGATTACCACGAGGTGATGGACGAGGCCAAGAAAAGCGCACAGTGCAGCCATTTGCATAAGGAGGCCATACGGGGCGCTCAGTGCGTGGCTACGCTCATCTACTGGCTACGTACCTGCCGTATCACCAAGGAAGAGATAGAGAGCGCCGTGAAGCACAACTTTGGCTATGAGCTGCCACCGCTCGGTGACATCATGAAGATAGGCGCTGAGGGGCATTTCGACTCGTCGTGCCAGGAGACAGTGCCTTGGGCAATCCGTTGCTTCCTCGACAGCAACAGCTTTGAAAGCGCCATCCGCAATGCCGTCATGACGCGTGGTGACACCGACACGAAAGCCGCCATTACCGGCTCCATCGCTGAGGCCTTCTATGAAGTGCCCGATACGCTCTATGAGCAAGCCTGCTCCTATCTGGAGCCCGACATGCTCGACATCGTGCAGCAATTCTATCAGCGAATGCAGGATGAGCTGTAAGGAGTGAATGACGAAATCACAATAAACGAATGACGAAGTAAAAATAATCGAATGATGAAATAAAAAATCCCCGCCAAGCGACTGCTTGGCGGGGATTTTTTATGGTTGTCAAGACGTGGCAAAGCCCTGCTGGCTTTGCCTTACGCCTGTGATGTTATGCTTGTGTCTGTACTTCGGCGAGAGCCTCTTTCGCGTCTTTCTCGCCCTTCTTACCGAGGATGAGGTAAGCGATCGGCGATGCGAGGAAGATAGAGCTCAGCGTACCGACAAACACACCGACGATCATAGCGAACGAGAAGCTGCGTGTGGAGTCACCACCCAGGATGAAGATGGCGAGCAACACGATGAGCGTACTGGCTGACGTGTTGATGGTACGGGCCAACGTCTCGTTGATACTCAGGTTGAAGAGATCGTACTTGTTGCCCTTCGGATGCTTGCGCAGGTTCTCACGGATACGGTCGAAGACCACCACGGAGTCGTTGATATCATAACCGATCACCGTCAGGATGGCACCGATAAACGTCTGGTCGATTTCCAGTGAGAAGCCAATCCAACCGTAGCACAGTGAGTAGAGGCCGATAACCATTGTCGTATCGATGGCAAGGGCGGCGATAGAACCCACGGAGAAGCCGAGGTTGCGGAAGCGCAGCAAGATGTAAAGGAAGATGAAGAACAAGGCAAGACCCACACTGATGAAGGCGTTGCGCGTGATGTCCTTAGCCACAGACGGACCGACCTTAGAAGAACTGATGATAGAGCCGCCCTGGCGGATATCAGGATTCTTGAAGGCGTTGACATTAGCCTGACTGACGAAGCCGCCCTTCTTCAAGGCGTTGTAGAGGATCGTCTCAGCCTTGTCGTCCTCAGTGGGCTTGTTGCTGTCGATGTTCCAGTTCGTGGATACACGGATCGTCTTGCCGTCGGTGCCGATAGCGATGACGTTTGTCGTAGCAGGCTTGCCGGCGTTAGGACCGCTGGTGTTGACGAAAGCGTCGTTCAGTACGTTGCGCACATCCTCTACAGGAACAGACTGGTCGAGTGTGACGACATAGTTGCGGCCACCCGTGAAGTCAATGCCCAGGCTCAGTCCGCGGACTGCGAAGCTGATGATGCTGATGATGATGAACACTGCGTAAACAGAGAAACTGGCCTTGAACATATGCATGAACTTGTAGTTCGTGCCCCGCATGAGGTTCTTGGAGAGTTTGGTGTCGAACTTCAAGTGCATCCACTTGTCGTGGTTGAGCTTGTAGTCATAGAGCAGACGTGTCAAGTACACGGCACTGAAGAAGGAGCAGCAGATACCGATGATCCAGGTCGTTGCGAATCCGCGGATAGGACCTGTACCCACAAGGAGGAGGATCACACCGGTGATCAACGAAGTAAGGTTGGAGTCGAAGATAGCGGAGAAGGCGTTGCTGTATCCGGCGTTGATGGCCTGCTTCATGCCCTTTCCGGCACGCAGCTCTTCCTTGATACGCTCATAGATCAGCACGTTGGCATCGACGGCGGTACCGAGTGACAATACCATACCGGCGATACCGGACATGGTCAAGGCTGCCTGGAACGAGGTAAGGATACCCAGTGTGAAGAATACGTTGATGAGCAGAGCGCCCACAGCGATGCTTCCGGGGATGATGTTATACATTGCTAGCATGAAGACAATCAGCAGCACGAAGGCAATGACGAAGGAGATGAGACCCTGCTGGATGGATTGTGCACCCAAAGTAGGACCGACGACCTCTTCCTGCACGATGTGAGCAGGAGCAGGCATACGTCCTGACTTCAACGTGTTGGCCAGGTCCTTGGTATCCTCAATGGTGAAGTTACCGGAGATAGAGCTCTGTCCACCGTCGATCTCACCGTTGACACGAGGAGCGGAATAGACGACACCGTCGAGCACGATGGCGATAGCCTTGCCCACATTAGCCTTGGTGAGCTCAGCCCAGCGGCGTGCACCGTCAGAGTTCATGGTCATGCTGACCTCAGGCTGACCGGTGATATTGTTGAACTGGTCAGAAGCGTCGGTGACGACATCACCCTCCAGCGGAGCGCGTCCGTTGGTCGTGGTAACCTTCAGGGCGTGGAGCTCGAAGATGTTCTTGGCGCTTACGTCAGCAGGCTTAGCGCTCCAGAGCAGTTTCAGATCAGAGGGAAGTACCTGCTTAGCCACAGCGCCGTAGATGATGCGGTTGATGGCAGCGGTATCGCGAACGCTGGCATAGCCGACAACGCTCAGTCCCTGATTGGTAGTCTGCAGCATGGCGAGCAGCGGATGGAGCTTCTTAGCCTCGGCGAGCTGAGCGTCGGGAGTGGTCTGAACGCTGGTCTTCTTAGCGTTGTTGAGCTTGAACTTAGGCTTAGCCTGCGTGGTAGCGGGCTTCTTGGCAGCGGCTTTCTTGGTGTTGTCGCTCTTTTCAGCCTTTGTCGTGTCGCTTTCGCTGCCAGCATTGGCCAGACGGCTGTCGAGCTGCTGGAGGTAAGGAGCGATCTCCTGAGCGTTGTAGGTCTCCCAGAACTCCAGGTTGGCACTACCCTGCAGCAGTTTGCGCATACGCTCGGGCTCGCGGATACCCGGCATCTCCACCATGATGCGGCCCTCAGCGCCCTGTACTTTCTGGATGTTGGGCTGTACGACGCCGAACTGGTCGATACGTGTTCTGACGACATTGAAGGAGTTGTCGATGGCAGAGTTGACCTCTTCTCGGATGACCTTCTCCACGTCGGCATCGGAGCTGGTCGGTGAGACCTTGCCCTGAAGTTCCTGTGTAGCGAAGACCTCAGCGAGGTGATGACCGGGAGCATTCTTGTGATAGGCGTCGATGAAGAGGCTGACGAAGTCGCCCTGTGTACGCTCCTGCTCGGCACGTGCGTCTCTCATGGACTTGACAAAAGCCATGTCGGTCTTGTGGTCGGCAAGGTTTTCAACGACATCAGGCACGCTGACCTCGAGGATAACGTTCATACCGCCTTTCAAGTCCAGACCGAGACCGATCTGCGTCTCAAGGCATTTCTGGTAGCTGTAGACGCCCAGATACTTCACAGAATCCTTGTAATCCTGCTGGGCGATGGGATCCTTCAACTTGGCAGCCTGCTCGTCGTAGTAATGCGTGGCGATAGGGAATGACAAGTAGAAGATGCAGACGAGCGTCAGGAGAACGCCGGTTGCAATGACAATTCCTTTGTTTTGCATTTTGTTAGTTTATTATTTATTTTTCTCTTTTTGTTTTTTCGTTGAGCGTGTTCTGCAATTGTTTTCGCATATAAGATGTGCAAAGATAGCTATTTTTTCACGCTTTAGAAAATTTTAGCGAATGTTTTTAGCGTTTGTTGCTCATTTTCAGCCAACAAACGATGGGATAATGGTCTGAAGCCTTAATGGAGCGGTCGATATGGCAGTCGTAGGGTGTAAAGTCGTCGGTGCAGAGGATGTTGTCAATGCGCACGAAAAATCCGTTGACATGATAGCTGATGCCGGGTCCGTTGCCTGTGGCGACATAGCAGTCGGTAAGGCCTTTGGCGATGGTGCGATGGACGTATGACACCGGGCTGTCGTTGAAGTCACCGCACACGATGATGGGTGTGCCGCGGTGATAAGCGATAAAGCGGGCCACAGCCTCGGCTTGCGGGGCTCGCTTCTTTGTGGCTGTTCCGAGTTGCTTAATGAGCATTTTCGAGACATGACGTGCCGTGTCGGAGGGCAGCTCGCCCTTGACCATGAGTTTGAAGTCGCTTTTCTCTTCGAGGCTAAGGCCGGTGCTCTCCAAATGGTTGTTGACGACGATGACAGTGCGTCCTTGTATCTGCACGCGAAAAGCTGCGCTCACGTTGCCCCGGGACTCAAACGGTATGCGTTCCTTGCCATGGATGGGAAACTTACTAAACATCGCTACGACATCGCCACCATGCGTGATCGTGTCGCGGAAGGGATAGTCGCTCTGCATCACAGAGTCGACATATTGCGCGCCAAGGACGTTGATGTTGGCCTCTTGCAGGCACACGATGTCGGCTTTCTGAGCTTTGATATATTCCAATATGGGACTGGGATGGTGGCCGTCGCCAAACTGCCATACGTTGTACGACAGCACTTTGAAACTGCCGGCCGGCGCGCTCTGCGGAATATTGACCGGGCAGTACTGCCTCACGGGAACATAGCCGATGAGGAAGCCGACGATGGGGATGAGCATGCCGCGCGACTTGATGAGCACCCAAAAGACCAGAAAGCCGAGATTGATGACGATGAGCAAGGGCAACAGCAAGCCTATATTGCTGAGCATAGGAAAGGTTTCGGGACGTAGCCATCCCGAATATCCTGTCATCAGCAATATGGCGATCGTGGCAATATTGACCCCGGCGATGATCTGAAGCGTGACCTGCTTGATCTTCCTCATCACTTCTTGCTTTGGTCGAAGAGCTTTTGCTTCTCCTCACGAGTGAGGCTGTCGTATCCGCTCTTGCGTATCTTGTCGAGGATGCGGTCCACCTCTTCCTGGTTGGCTCTCTTGTTGGCGTTGTAGTCCCAGTCGGGATTTCCGCTGCGCTCAGTATGGCTGTGATGCTGTGAGCGTTGGTCCCATTTCGCTTTGAGATTGGTGAAGAACTGTGTGTTGCCGGCGTGGTAGGACTGTCCGGGATGCTTTCTCCAATAGCGGATGAGAAAATATCCGAAGATCATGCCGCCGAGATGGGCCAGATGTGCCACGTTGCTGCCGGGCATGGAAAGGGCTGAGAAGAACTCGATGGCAATGGAGCCGAGCACCATCCACTTGGCCTTGATGGGGATGGGGATGGGGATGATGAACATCTTCTCGTCGGGAAACATCATACCGAAGGCGAGCAGCAGGGCATAGATGCCGCCCGAGGCACCCACCGTGGTCAGTTCGTTGAGCTTGGGCAGTTGGTGCATGACCCCTATCGAGTCTCCCAGACTGAGTGCCTGCTGTCCGTCGAGCAAGAAGAACTGTGCGATCTCTTGCATCACACCAGCACCGACACCGCAGAAAATGTAATAAAAAAGAAACTTCTTTCCACCCCACACTTGTTCGACGACAGCGCCGAACATCCATAGCATGAACATGTTGAGGATGATATGCTCCCATCCGCCATGCATGAACATGTAGGTGACGAGCTGGTAGACCTGAAAATTGGAGGCCATGAAGAAGTGCAAGCCAAAGAGGTCATTGAGGTCAACGCCAGTGACAGGCAGAAGCAGCTTCATGGCAAGGAATGCCAGGACGTTGATGATAAGCAGATTCTTTGTAACTGTTGGTATTCTGAACATGATACGGCGATTTCGTTGTTGTTATATGTAAATGCGTGAAAACTGCTGCAAAATTACGAAAAAACTCTCTGATACAGCCATAAACACAGCGAATAAGGGCCTTTTTTCAAGCTCCATCTCATTTTTTTTGTTTTTTTGTTTGTTTTATGAAAGGAATGCCCTATATTTGTCAGCGTATTTGTTTCATGCAGACAAAATAATCACCAAATAGAATAAAATTATGAACAAGTCAGAATTAGTAAGAAAGGTAGCAGAGGGCGCAGGCCTGAACGCTGAGAGTGCAAAAAAGGCATTGGACGCCACAATCGCAGCCGTGAAAGAAGCATTGGTTGCTGGTGACAAAGTACAGCTGGTTGGCTTCGGTACTTTCGCCGTGAAGGAGCGCCCGGCTCGTCAGGGTGTCAACCCCGCAACTGGTGAGAAGATCCAGATTGCTGCCAAGAAGGTCGTGAAGTTCAACGCTGGATCTGAATTCGAGGAGTCTGTGAACAAATAATGTAAACAATTATTGTTATGATATGAAAAGGCGTGCCTTGCGGGGCGCGCTTTTTTTCTGCCCTTTCATCATGGTTTTTAGGGAGTGTGTCTCAGGCGGTCTCGTCCTACCAACTTTTTGACAAAACATATGCTGCGCAGGCGCGCATTCCAGAGAAACTTTTATGGAGAAATGGAGAAAAAAGAAGGGGATGAAGCACAAATTTGGGATGGATGAGTAAGACAACAGTTGTTTTATCATGAGAAACAACTGAGATGACCATGAGAAACAACCGAGATGACCGGGTGAAACAACTGAGATGACAACAATAAAACGGTACTTTTGCAGTCATTTCATATAAAAATGGCTGCGCAAAAGTACCGTTATTAAGTTATAATCATGTCTTTTTGGTTATAACTTCCTGATTATAATGTGCTTACGAAAAAGTGCCCGAAAATCGCGAAATTTGGGCTGAGAGACTGTCTCGCCGAAAAAATCGCAGCCACGAGGGCGGAAAAATGTCAGATTATCCAACAATATTCCTGATTATTTCTCGCTGAAGATAACTTGTACGAGGGTTTGTCCGACAGCCTTCAACGTGTTTTTGTCGATATGCTCCATGTCGTCGTCAAGCGTGTGCCATGTAGGTCCGAAGGAGCTCTGCTGGCAGTTGGGGTAGTAAGGAATGATGTCGATACACGGAATCTTTGCCGTTTGGTTGACGGGAATATGGTCATCGGTGATCATGCCGCCGTCGCTCTTGGGGAAGAAACTGCCAAAGCCGGCCTGACGGGCAGCGCGCCACACCTTCTTCACGATTTCGGGCGCATACTGTTTCGACATGCCTTCCTGATAGAACTGAGCGCCCTGTCCGCCGACTATATCCAGCAGGATGGCGTATCGTGGAGCGTAGCCTTGCGGCAGGTTGGCGGAAAAATATTGCGCGCCGAGTGCCCAAGAGCTACCGTCGTCTTGCCGGTCGCTCCACTGTGGCGTGCCCCAGTCTTCGGCATCGAAGCACACGAAGTCCACGCCAAGGTTTTGCGGCAGTTTGGCTGCAACGCTCTTTTGGGCGAGCAGTCGTGCCAGTTCCAGCATCACCGCCACGCCGCTGGCAGCGTCGTTGGCCGCCAGGATGGGCTTGTGCCAGTTGGTGGAGTCGGGATCGTTGTCGGCCCAGGGACGTGAATCCCAGTGAGCGCAGAGCATGATGCGCGTGGTGGCATTGGGGTTGTAGCTGGCCATGATGTTCATGCTATGGAGGATCGTGCCGTCGTAACCTTTGAGATCGGCATTCTGTCGCGTCACCTTGCAGCCGAGGCGCTCAAACTGTGCTACGATCCACTCGCCGCAGGCATCGTGGCCTTTGGAGTTCATGTCGCGTGGTCCAAAGTCGCATTGCGCCTTGGTGTAGGCGTAGGCAGAGTCCGCGTTGAAGGCCGGTCCCACGGGTGCTACCTTTTCTGTTTCTTCTGTATCCTCGGTGTCATCGACCGATGCCGTCTTTGCCGGCCAAAAGGCCACTGCCAGGGCAGCGACCACACATAAGCAGCTTGTCACGATAAGGATGGTTCTTTTCTTTCGAGTCATCGTTGTTTACGATTCTACAAATATATTTTATTGGTTGCGGACGGCCTGCACCTGAGCCATGACGCGCAGCCAGTTGCCGCCCCAAATCTTCACGAGGTCACGCTCGCTGTATCTGCGGCGGAGCAACTGCATGGTGAAGTTGATCAGTTCCGACGCGTCGGCGCATCCGCGCACGGTGCCGTCGCCGTCGAAGTCAGTGCCAATGCCCACATGATCAATGCCCATGATGTCGATGGCATGTTCGAGATGTTCGATCGCATCAAGCACAGTGGCCTCGCCGTCCTTGCGCAGGAAGCCATGGTAGAGCGTGATATGAGCCACACCGCCTTTGCGGGCGAGGGCACGCAGCTGGTCGTCGGTGAGGTTGCGGGGCACGTCGCAGAGTGCGCGCGAATTGCTGTGGGAGCAGACGATCGGCGTGCGACTGATGTCAAGGGCGTCGTAGAACGACTTCTCGGCAGCGTGGCTGAGGTCGACCATGATGCCTTCGTCGTTCATAGCCTGGATGACTTTCTCGCCAAACTGCGACACACCGTTGTGGGTGTTGCAGCCGCGGGCCGAGTCGCAGATGTCGTTGTCGCCGTTGTGGCAAAGCGTGATGTAGACCACGCCGCGCTGGGCGAAGTGGCGCACATTGGCGACATCGTGGTTGAGAGCCAGTCCGTTCTCAATGCCAAACATGATGCTCTTGCGTCCCTGCCGCTTGTCCTCGTAGAGATCGGCAGGTGTGCGGGCCACGCTGATATACTGACTTTGCTCGTCGACGATGCGCTCGAGCTTGTCGAAGATCAGGTCGGCGTAGGCCATCGGCGACAACTGGCTGTTGATGCCCTGCATGTCGGGGTTGTGCTTGAGAATGCCCGCGATGTCGACAGTCTGCGAGAATTGCTGTCCGAGCTTGGGCTGGGGCAGATAAGCCACCATGATGACGGCATCCTGACGGCCGTCGGTCATCTTGTGCAAATCGTAGAGAATGCGCGGGTCGCGCTGGTCGAAACGCACGCCCTGGGGGAAGAACATCGGTGTGTCGCAATGGGTGTCGAGCGTCAGGATGCGCTCGTGGAGCTCTTTGGTCTGGTGGAACAGCTCAGCCTCTCTGACGAGCCATTGGAAGACGGGCTGCCCTTCCTCGCCGAGCCACTCGGGATGCCACTGCACGCCCATGATGCCTTTGAACTCTGTGCTCTCTATGGCCTCGATGACACCATCGGGCGCTTTTGCTGTCACGCGGAACTTCTCGCCCGGATCTCCTACCGCCTGGTGGTGGAAGGAGTTGACATAGATGCGCCCGCTGCCGTAGAGATTGGCGAGCACGGAGCCTTCGGCGAGCTCCACCGAATGGGTCGGCTCCTCGCGGTCAGCGTCCTGCGAATGCTTCACGGGACTGCTCATGCGGTCGGTATTGGTCAGGGCGATGTCCTGCCGAACCTTTCCTCCGAGCGCCATGGCCAGCGTCTGTATGCCGCGGCAAATGCCGAGCATAGGTATCTGACGGTTGTAGGCCAGCCGGGTAAGCATGAGTTCGGCGCGGTCGCGCTGCGCGTTGATATGGTGGAGTTGCGGTGCCGGTTCCTCACCGCACCACAATGGGTTGAAGTCAGCGCCACCGGTGAGCAGCAGTCCGTCGAGATGCTCGAGTGTGTTGACAAGTGTGTCGTTGTCGTCAACAGGTGGGATGAGTACCGGCGTACCACCGGCTTTGACCACCTGCATATAGTATCTGTCCCGAATCGTGGCGTCGCCGTCACTGAAATTGGTCGTCAGACCGATGAGCGGCTTCTGCTTCGCTTCGGGGAAGGAGGCGTAGACCTCGTTGAGGTTTTGCGCCAAAGAAAAGCTTTTGAATTTCATTCGACCTAATATCGCCATGGCAGAGCTCGTCTGTGGGGGCTCTGCGCATAGGCAAATCAGAAACGTTGGTTGCTAATTAGTCATGGTTGACTGGCATCTCGCGCTTGATGCTCTGCTCAAGGGAGATGAGCGTCTCGGTAGAGACAACGCCGGGGATGGTCTGCAACTTGTTGTTGAGCAGATCCATGAGCTCCTCATTGTCGCGTGCGTAGGCTTTGATGAGCATGGTGTAGGGGCCTGTGGTGAAGTGGCACTCCACGATCTCGGGGATGTTGACGAGGCGCTTGACCACGTCCTTGTACATCGATCCACGCTCCAAATTCAGTCCCACGTAGGTGCAGGTGCTGTATCCCAGGCTCTTGGGATTGATGTCG
The DNA here is from genome assembly GCA_002481295.1 of Prevotella sp. UBA7764. GTDB lineage: Bacteria > Bacteroidota > Bacteroidia > Bacteroidales > Bacteroidaceae > Prevotella > Prevotella absiana. The sequence goes on from DLDU01000042.1 coordinate 47,059, forward strand.
AATCCGCTTCCGAGGATCACTCCGTTGTCAATGAGGCGCTGTACACGCTGGTGAATGGCGGCACGCGAGACACCGCACTCGGCTGCTACGTCCTTGAAAGGAATACGTGCATTCTTTGAGAGGATAGAAAGGATTTTCTTATCCAAGTTGTCGATTTTGTCCATCTGCATAGGTAATTGTATTTGTCTAACTTGTTTCCAATAAGCAAAAGTAGGTAATTAAAACGAGATAAACAACAAAATGCACGAATATTTTGCAATATTCGTGCATTTAGTAATGGATGTGAATCTTTTTAGCTTGCGATTACACCTTATTATATAGCTGTTTGTATAGAAACAGCATATTATTTCCGTCTTCTCTTGATTGCCTTTTTAGCAGGTGCACTCTTGGCCGGAGTCGCTTTCTTGGCACTGTCGGCTTTAGTGTCGTTGGCTTTGGGCTGCTCGATATTCACCAGTTCTATGGTGAAGATCAGGGTAGAGTAGGGCTTGATCTGTCCGGCTTCTCTCTCGCCGTAAGCGAGGTTCTGTGGGATATACACTTCCCACTTGCTGCCTACAGGCATGTTGGTCAGTGCCTCAGTCCAGCCTTTGATGACCTGGTCGCAACGGAAGCTGTCGGTGGCTTTACCGCCATGCTTCTCGGTAGCGTCGAAGACTTTACCATCGATGGTCTTGCCTTCGTACTTCACCTCTACGGTCTGGTCGGCTGTCGGCTTGGCGCCGTTACCGGCCTTGAGCACCTTATATTGCAGTCCGTCTGGCAAAACGACTACACCCGGCTTTGTTGCGTTGTCGGCGAGCCACTTCTCGTTCTCGGCTTTCCAAGCAGCGTTCTTGGCGTTGCGGACAGCCTCGGCTTTCTGCTCGAAATACTTAGAAGCTGTTGCCTCCTTATATATAGTGGTGTCACCCTTGACGCCAGCGAGGAAGCCCTCATAGAAGAGTTTGCTCTGCAAAGAGTCTTTGGTGTCCTTAAACTCACGTCCCATACCCGGGAGAATGCTCCCAGAGGCCTGCTCGGCGATGGTTGTTCCGGCTTGGTAAGCAACGTAGGCGGGGTCTTTGGCCTTGGCGACAGCCTCACGGAAACCGCGTACAAACTCGTTGATATACGCTGTGTCGACATGCATGCGCTGTTGCAGGTAAGGCATCAGACCACGTGTGGCAGCGTAGCCGGCGGCGTAGCTGATGGAGTCGGCAGAGGAGGTGAGCTTCACGGGCGCGCAGCAAGCCTCGGTGCATGCCTCGGCCTTCTTGTCTTTTTTCTTGTTTTTCTTGTTGTTGCCAGCCTGAGCGGGAAGGATGGCAAGAGCTGAGACGATCAGCGTGGCTATGGTTAGAATCTTTTTCATTGTTGTGTATTGGTTTTAAAAATCCCCCTTCTGACTGTCTCCTTGGGGAGTGCAGCCTGGAGGGGGGTGAATGTATTGTCGTGACAGGAACGGCGGGATGATTACTTGCCGCCTACCTTGATCAACTCAATCTTGAAGATGAGAGTAGAGAAAGGCTTGATCTGTCCGGCCTCGCGAGCGCCGTAGGCTAAGCTCTGAGGAATGTAGACCTCCCAGACAGAGCCTGCGGGCATACGGGTCAGCGCCTGTGTCCAGCCGGGGATGAACTGCTTGGGCTGGATGGTGACAGGGCCTTGACCGTTGGTGTAGGAGCTTTCGAAGATCTTGCCGTCGATGGTGCGGCCTTCGTAGTTGACCGTCACGGTAGTGGTGTCTGTCGGGATAGCGCCGTGTCCTTCCTTGATGACCTTGTACTGCAGGCCGGAGGGCAGAGTGACAACTCCCGGTTTCTTCTTGTTGGCAGCGAGGAACTTCTCACCGGCAACCTTGTTGGCACCGTATTCCTTCATCATGGTCTTGCTCTTGATGATCTCCATCTTGGTCTGAGCCACCTGGTTAGCCATCTCCGGAGTCATGAGGCCTTTCTTGCCTGTGGCGCCCGTGACGAAACCGGCGAGGAGGTTCTTCAGCGAGATGGTCTTGGTGGAGTCGTCACCATAGACTTCGTGGTTGACGCCCTTGACGAGCTGTGTGGCGATCTGCTGACCGATCTGCAGACCCATGATATAGGCGGCGCGCTTCTTGTCGTCGCCGGCGTTGGCACCTTCGTTGATACCTTTCACAAACTCATCCATGTAGGTTGTGTCGATAACCTGACCCTGCTGGATGGCCTGACGCACGTACTGCGACTGTGCGAGACCGATGGCGTAGCTCAGAGAGTCGACGTCGGTCTTGAGGTTGGCTTTGGGAGTGGAATTGCCGCAAGCGGAGAATGTGGCAGCGGCGATGGCTAAAGCAGCCAATACTTTCAAACTTTTCATTAGTTGATGTTTTATTCTGTATCTTTGTTATTTCACTTTGATGAGCTCGACTTACTTCACTTTGATGAGCTCAACGTCGAAGATCAGTGTTGCATAAGGCGGAATGGCCTGACCGGCACCGTTGGCTCCGTAGCCGAGTGTGTAAGGGATATAGAAGCGGTACTTGGCACCCTCCTGCATGAGCTGCAAGCCTTCTGTCCAGCCCTTGATGACCTGATTGAGGGGGAAAGTAGCTGTCTCGCCACGACGATAGCTGCTGTCGAAGACCTGACCGTTGATGAGCGTACCCTCGTAGTGGCACTCCACCTGGTCGGTAGCCTTAGGCTTTTTGCCGTCGCCCTCGCGCAGCACTTCATACTGTAATCCGCTGGGCAGGGTGACCACGCCCGGCTTTTTAGCGTTTTCCTCAAGGAACTTCTGTCCCTCGGCCTGTGCGGCCTTGGCCTGCTCTTCCTCTTTCTGCTGGAAGAAAGCCTGCACGGCAGCCTGAGCGTCCATGTCGCTCATGGCAGCTTCTCCGGCAAAGATGTCGCGGATGGCCTTTGCAAAATCGTCGATATTCAGTTCGGTTGCGTTCATCTGCTGGAGCTGATGACCAATGCTCATGCCCAGCGCGTAACTTGTCTTGTCCATTTCTATTGTTTGAAGCTAATTATAAATAATATGCAAAGATACTATTTTTAATTGTGAACAAGCGGCATATTGCGAAAAAAATATTATTTTTGTGGTATAATAACAGTTCTAAAGGCAATAAGAAGATGAAGAAGAAAATTGTTTTCCTTACGGGTGCCGGTATGTCGGTAGAGAGTGGTTTTAAGACGTTCCGTGGTAATGACGGACTGTGGGAGAACTATCCGGTAGAGCAGGTAGCCTCGCACGAAGGGTGGGAGGCTGATCCCACATTGGTGACAAACTTCTATAACATGCTGCGCCGGAAGCTTTGGCAGGCTGAGCCCAACGAGGGACACCGGCTTGTCGCGGCCCTGGAGAGGGACTACGATGTCAGCGTCTTGACACAAAACGTGGACAATCTTCATGAGAAGGCTGGCTCCACGCATGTCATCCACCTGCACGGCGAGTTGACCAAAGTGTGCTCGAGTATCGATCCCTACGACGAACGCTATATCCAGCAACTCACGCCCGAGCATAGCGACGTGACGCCCGGTACCAAGGCCGGCGACGGTTCGCTGCTCCGTCCGTTCATCGTTTTCTTTGGCGAAAGCGTGCCGATGCTTGAACCGGCAGCGCGCGAGGCGATGAAAGCCGACATCTTTGTCATCATCGGCACATCGCTCAATGTTTATCCTGCTGCCGGACTCGTGCAGTATGCGCCACAGGGATGTCCGGTCTATCTGATCGATCCCGATCCGGTGTTCAATGCGCCTAATGGCAAGTTCACGCACATTCAGAAAGGTGCGTCAGAGGGAATGAAGGAGCTCTGCGAGAAGCTGGGTTTCAAGAAATAAGATTGTCAAAGAAAAGAAAAAGAGGGAAAAGCCTATTGACAAATAGGTTTTTCCCCGTTTTGCAATGCGCGGAAAGGCTTAACTTTGCGATATTCATTATTAAGATCTCCTATGAGGGAGGTCTGTGTTAATCGTATTGTAATATGGAAAAGATGAGAAAGATTCTGTTTCTGGCCGTTGCTGTGTTGCTGACGCTGCCTGCCGCAGCACAATATTATCCCGACGGGCGTCCTATTCCGCCCAGTAAGCGTGCCGAGTACTACCGCCAGCATGGGCAATACAATAATGGCCGTACAGTCTATGGCTATGGCAACAATGTCTATTACGGTTTTCGTTTGGGCATGGCCGTGGCTACAGTGAATTCCGACGCATCCGTTCTTGACGGCAGCGACGCGCGTACGGGACTGGATATAGAAGCCGTTATCGGCACTCAACTCACCAATACAGCCCCACTGTTCTTCGAGACCGGACTCTCCTATGTGGAGAAAGGCGGTAAAGGTAACTACGACGGCAACAAGTTCACCTACCGGTTGGAATACCTCGAACTGCCGCTGTTGCTGAAATATAAATACCAGGCTACCCCAGACATCTCGGTGGAGCCGTTTGCCGGTGGCTATCTGGCCGTAGGCGTAGGCGGTAAGATCAAGGACTATGGCCACCGCGAGGCTTACTCCAGTTTCAGTGACGACCAGGCGAGTTTCAAGCGTTTCGATGGTGGACTGCGCCTGGGGTGTGGCGTGAGTTTTCAAATGCTCTACCTCGGCGTGAGCTATGATATCGGTTTGGCAAACATTGGCCACTACGATTTCGAGGACACCCGCACGGGTTGCTTCAACCTCAACGTCGGCGTGACATTCTGACGTGATAGTAAGTAAACAACAGTAACTAATCAACGGCCCATCCTTTCTGAGGATGGGCCGTTGCTGTTTTCTAATTATCACCAAAGTCTGGTCACCGTATGCCCAAAGCCTGGTCACTGTATGCCCAAAGCCTGGTCACCGTATTAAGTCTTTAATGCGTTAATGTCTTGTCATTATCGCAAGCATGCAGGCACGGTAGTCTTTGGTGCGCAGAGCGTGTTCCAAGGGTTGCAGGTGTGGGTCTGACGTTGTGTAGGCTTGGTAATACTGACGTAGCAGACGGCAGAAGATGGCGAAGACATGATGATTGACGGAAGGGGAGCGCAGGGAATAGAGGGTACAGAAGGTGTTGGGGATCTCGTTCTGCAGAAAGTTCTCGTAAGCCTGCTGGCTTGTCTGCAGTCCGCTCGCTGCACCATCCTCCATGAGCTGTACGGTTACCAGCAGACTCTCGACAGCCCTTGGCGACAGTCCGGCGGTGGCTGTAATGCCCACGGGATTGAACCGATATACATAGACGTCGTCGGGAATGGTGACGATGCGGTGGCAGCGTGGAAAGAGCATCAACGTCATCAGCGTGTCCTCAAAGAGATAGCCTTCAGGGAAATGAAAGTGTGAGAACAGTCCGGCACGCAGTACCTTGCCGCAAGCGTAGCCTTGCAGCTGACCGGTCCAACGGTTGGAGAGCTCGAAGGGATGGGAGTAGCCGGGATAGAAGTGACCACTGTTGAACACTCGAAAACAGCCTTCTACGATGTCGGCGTCGTACTTGGTCACCGTATCCATCAGCATGTCGATGGCACCGGGCAACAGCCAGTCGTCGGAGTCGACAAAAGTGACATACCGCCCCCGGATATGCCTCAGGGCTATATTGCGGGCTGCTGCCAGACCGGCATTCTTTTGGTCGATGATTTCTATATCGGGATAATGTTCATACTTGGCAATCCGTTGTCGTGTACCGTCCGTGGAGCCGTCGTTGATAACCATTAAAAGACATTTGTATTTGGACCGTTGGTTGAACACCGACAGCAAGCATTGGTCGATATACTGCTCGACATTGTAAGCCGGGATGATAATCTCCAAGTCGTAATCGTCCTTACGGCTGAGGTCGTTGTCATAGAGACTGGAACCTTTCGGCTTCTCTGTCGGAAGGTTTCTCAGAAGAGGTGCCAGGTCTGCATCATTGTCACCATTGGAGAGGAATACGGGATTGGTGGCGTCAATATCGGTGGCGGGAAGCAACGACGAAAGCAGACGCTGCAATAGCCATAGACGGGAGCTTATCTTTGCGCCCACACGACGAACCTGAAGCATCAGCCAAATGATACTGGACTCAAGGGAGTGTTTCATAGACAACAATCTTTATTTACTGGTCAAACTATGTTCATTGCTCGTTTCTCCATGACCTCGTACTGTCTACGGATGTCCTGTCTACTTAATCTTAAATTTTCCTAGAACCTTCTCCCACAGGTGGGTTCTCTTGCGGATGAAATGCAAGCTGACGAGTGCGCTAACCGCGCAGAGGGCAATGCCCGACGGCCAGTAGATGATGGGTTGGTCAACGAAGGTCACGGCGTAAGCCAGCAAGCCGATCGGTAACTGGGCTGCGGCATAACCGATAACGCTGGGAGAGAGATGGAAACCATACGTCCACTTGTAGAAAGGAAGGATGAAGGCGAGATAGACAAAGGTCGTCAGCGTGACGCCAACACCGGCGCCGACCAGTCCGAAATGGCTATAGCCCACGATGACGAGACCGACAAAGAGAACGGCATAGACGGCTTGGATGAGAAGATAGGACAGCGAGTCGCCACGAGCAAGGGTGATATATTCTATCGGAACTTCCACAGCGCGGAAATACATCGCCAGGACCACGACCTGCGCCATGCCGAGTACTGGCATAAACTTCCCACTATAGAGGAGTGGCAGAATGATGGGCAGAAAGATGATAAAGGCAACGAGAAGGGGGGAGACCATCAGGAAGATCATCTCAATCTGGCGGTTGACGGTGGTGTTGAAGGTCACTCCTAAGTCTTTGATGCCCGACAGCCGGGGGAAATAGTCGGTATCCATGGCTGAGAAAACCATGCCCACGTAAGTCAAGGTCATCATGATGCCGGCATTGTAGAGGCCTACGATGTCCAGTCCGGCGATATTATTGAGGTAACTGCGAATGAAGAAGTCGGTACCGGAGGTGAACAGCCCGGCGATGACAAAGGCTGTTCCGAGCTTGATCATCCCCAGTCCGTCGTGGAAGAGGGCCTTGGAGAAATGCAGGCGAAGGGGATAGAGATGGTAAGAAACATGTATGGTAAGCAGAAACTGGATAAGGGCCATGAGCACCAATGAGGGTACGATGCCTTTCATTCCCCAGAAATAATAGATGGGAACCGAGACGATGAGCGCGCCCACAATGTTGTAGAATGTCACCATAGCCAAGCGGCGCAGTACGCGTACGGCTTTGATGATGGCAGTCTCGCCAAGGGTGAGGATCGAGAGCCCTACGATGGGAGAGAGACAGATGAAGTGGAGGGTGTGGCTATTCCAGGAGAAGGTGAACCAACTGAGAAACGGACTGAGCACAATGCAGAGCACGGTGCCTAACAATGCCAGCACGGCGCTCCAATAGCGCACAACGTTGACCGCCCGCGATATGCGATCTGTGTCACCTTGTTCGTAGGCCTTTGAGATCTCCTGCACGGCGCTGAGGCCGATGCCGAAGCTGGAGAGGTCGGCAACCAGACTGACCGTGGAATTGAACAACGAGACAAGTCCCATACCGCCAGGGCCAAGGATGAGCGCAACCAGCTTGTTGCGCACCAGTGCTACGCCAATACTTAATGCCTGCACACCACCAAAGAGGCCGATGTACTTAAGGATATGGGAATAACTGTCGAAACGTTCTTTCTTTGACATAGCCCTATTAAAACGCCCATGACTCCTTATTATTATATAAGGCGTGTCAATTTTGGCTGGTATCAATCCTCTTGCGTGAAGAGAATGTTAACCTCTTGGCGGTTAATTTTGCTTTTCAACGGAAGCAATGTCATTACAACGGTACATCTTTTCGCTGAGATTTCTTGATAAAGCCCGCCTAAGAACGACTAAAGTTTTGTATATCAGCGGAATTATTCGTAACTTTGCAGTCTTATTATATACGCATATACAGAATGAGCAAGAAACTCTATATCGAGACCTATGGCTGCCAGATGAATGTAGCCGACTCTGAAGTCGTTGCCTCCGTCATGCAGATGGCCGGTTACGAACCCACTGACAACGAAGAAGATGCCGACGCGGTGTTTCTCAACACCTGCTCGGTGCGCGAGAATGCCGAGAACAAGATCTATCATCGTCTTGACACGCTTTTCGCTCAGCAGCGCCGTCACGCCCACGACAATCCGGAAGCCAACTATCCCAAGCCGATCCTCGGCGTGCTGGGCTGTATGGCCGAGCGCGTGAAGAACGACTTGATCGAGAATCATCACGCCAATCTTGTGTGTGGTCCTGACAGCTATCTCCATTTGCCCGAGATGGTAGCAGCCGTAGAGGTTGGTCAGCCTGCCGTGGACGTGCAGCTCTCCACCACCGAGACCTATCGTGATGTCATGCCTCTGCGTGTGGGGCCGGCCCATGTGAGCGGCTTTGTGAGCATCATGCGCGGTTGCAACAACTTCTGCCACTATTGTATCGTACCCTATACCCGTGGCCGTGAGCGTTCGCGCGACGTGGAGAGCATCTTGCGTGAGGTACGTGACCTCCACGACAAAGGATTCAAGGAAGTCACCCTTCTGGGACAGAATGTCAACAGCTATGGACTGCTGCCCAACGGCCAGCGACCCGACAATGGCATCATCATCAACGAGGCCGACGGCACGGAGCTCCACGTATGTTCCTTTGCCGAACTCCTGCGGCGCGTGGCCGAGAGCGTACCCGACATGCGTGTGCGCTTCACCACGTCCAATCCTGAGGATATGACCGAGGACATCCTGCACGCCATCGCCGACGAGCCCAACCTCTGCAACCATATTCATTTCCCCGCACAGAGCGGCAGCGACAAGGTGTTGCACTTGATGAACCGTAAGTACACGCGCCAGCAATATCTCGACAAGGTGGCTGCCATCCGCCGCATCATCCCTGACTGTGGACTGACGACAGACATCTTTGTGGGGTATCACGACGAGAGCGAGGAGGACTTCCAAGAGACGATGAGTCTCGTGCGTGAAGTTGGTTTTGACGCCGCCTTCATGTTTAAATACAGTGAGCGTCCCGGCACCTACGCTGCCAAGCACCTGCCCGACAACGTGCCCGAGGAAGAGAAGATCCGCCGTCTCAACGAGCTCATCCGCCTACAAACCGAGATCTCGGCCGAGCGCAACAAGCTCGATGAGGGCAAGACCTTCGAGGTGCTCCTTGAGCGCTATGCCAAACGTTCCCACGATCAGCTCATGGGCCGCACACCACAAAACAAGGCTGTTGTCATCGCGCGCGGCAACCACCATCCCGGCGAGCGCGTCATGGTGCGCATCACAGGCTCATCATCAGCCACACTCATGGGAGAAGTCGTCAACGAATAACAGTTGTAGGGTTGTCTGTCCATAGTTTTAGTAGCGTAAACATGGTAAGGACCAAGAAGCAAAATATTGTTTATGAAAGAATTCCTGCAAGTATTGCGGCGCTTCGTTCCGCCCTATAAGAAGTATCTGGTGCTGAGCATCGTGTTCAATATCCTTTCCGCGATATTGAACATCTTCTCGTTTATGACGCTCATCCCCATCTTGCAAATCCTGTTCAAGACATCGGATGTCAAGCAGGTCACGAGCCTTATCGGCTGGGACAGTGTGCACTCGGTTGGTGAGCTCACCAACATGCTCACCAACAACGCCTATTATTATATAGAGCGCTTCATTGCTGAGTATGGTTCTGCCAATACGTTGCTGGCCATCGGCTTGCTGCTTGCGTTCATGACGGCTTTGAAGACAGGAGCCTACTTCCTTTCCTCGGCTACCGTCATCCCCATCCGTACGGGTGTGGTGCGCGACATCCGTAACCAACTCTACCGCAAGATCACCTCTCTGCACCTCGGCTTCTTCTCTGAGGAGCGCAAGGGCGACATCATCGCCCGCATGAGTGGTGACGTGCAGGAGATCGAAAACAGCATCATGGCCAGTCTGGATATGCTGTTCAAAAATCCTATCTTGATCATTGCCTATTTCACGGCACTGCTTGTCGTGTCGTGGCAGCTCACGCTGTTCACCATTGTCTTTGTTCCGATCTTTGGCTGGTTCATGGGCTTTGTCGGCCGCAAGCTCAAAGCACACAGCATGAAGGCGCAGGGGCTTTGGAGCGACACGATGAGCCAGGTAGAAGAGACGTTGGGCGGGCTGCGCATCATCAAAGCCTTCTGCGCTGAGGAGAAGATGAACCAACGCTTTGACCGCATCAACAGCAGCTACCGCGACGACATCATGCGCGTGAACATCCGACAGCAGCTTGCTCACCCGATGAGCGAGTTTCTTGGTACGGTGATGATCATCATCGTGCTTTGGGTAGGCGGCATCCTCGTGCTCAACAACCATACGCTCAGCGGTCCCAAGTTCATCTATTACCTGGTGATGCTCTACTCCATTATCAATCCGCTGAAAGAGTTTTCCAAGGCTGGATATAACATTCCCAAAGGTCTGGCTTCCATGGAGCGGGTCGACAAGATTCTGAAGGCAGAGGTAGAGATCAAGGAAAGCAAGCATCCGGTACACATTCATAGCTTTGAGCACGACATTGAGTTCCGAAACGTAGGCTTTGCCTACAACCATGACGAGGGCGGTGCCCCACACTGGGTGCTCCGCCACATCAATCTGACCATCCCAAAAGGCAAGACCATCGCTTTGGTAGGCCAGAGTGGCGGTGGCAAGTCTACGCTGGTAGATCTCATTCCGCGCTATTACGATGTGCAGGAAGGCGAGGTGCTCATCGATGGCATCAATGTCAAGGATCTCGGTATCCACGATCTTCGTGAGCTTATCGGCAATGTCAACCAGGAGGCCATCCTCTTCAACGACACCTTTTATAATAATATCACGTTCGGCGTAGACAACGCCAGCAAGGAAGACGTTATCAGGGCGGCGAAGATCGCCAATGCCTATGACTTCATCATGGAGTCGGAGCATGGCTTTGACACCAACATCGGTGACCGTGGCGGCCGTCTGTCCGGTGGTCAACGGCAGCGTATCAGCATAGCGCGTGCCATATTGAAGAATCCTCCCATCCTCATCCTCGATGAGGCCACTTCCGCCCTCGACACCGAGAGCGAGCGTTTGGTGCAGGATGCGCTTTTCAAACTGATGAAGACACGTACCACCGTCGCCATCGCTCACCGTCTGTCAACCATCAAAAACGCCGACGTGATCTACGTCATCCATGAGGGAGAGATCGTAGAGAGCGGTACCCATGACGAGCTCATGAAAAATGATGGCTATTATCATAAGCTTCACGACATGCAAAGTTGAAAAGTTATAAAATATAAGTTCAATGGTAAGAATTCACAATTCAAAGATAAGCTCATGCAGATGGATAGGTCCGTTTGTAGCCTTGTTACTGAATCTGCTGATAGCTTTGGGCATGTACTTCATCGCCCGAGTGGAATTTCTGTTGGAAAACTACAGCTACTTTTCAGAGGATCTGACGTTCAGCCATCTGTGCAGTCTGTTTGCCGGCTCTCTGCCTTTTGACAAGTCGGCCATAGCCTACACCAATTCTCTCTACATACTGATGATGCTCTTCCCCCTCTGGCTGAAGGAGACCCCTGTCTATCACAAGGTGTGCAAGTGGCTGTTCATCGTGGTAAATACGATAGCACTGGTCATCAATCTGTGCGACTCGGTCTATTTCCCCTATACCTTGCGCCGCACCACGACGAGCGTCTTCCATGAGTTCCGCAACGAGACCAACCTGGGTGATGTCTTCTGGGGAGAGCTGTTGGGTCACTGGTATCTGCTTCTGCTGGCCATCGTAGTTGTGTGGCTTGCTTGGAAGCTCTACGTCATGCCGCGCACCGATGCCAAGCAGTTGCTCACCGTGAAGCAGCGGTTGATATATACGGGTGTCTACACCGTGTTGCTGGTCTTCACGGGCTATATGACCGTGGGAGCCTGCCGTGGGGGCTGGGCTTCGGGCATCCGTCCGATCACCATCAACAATGCCAACGAGTATGTAGATCGCCCCACCGAGTGTGCTTTGGTACTCAACACACCCTTCTCACTGATTCGTACGGTCAACAAAGACGTGTTTGAGGTGCCCAATTACTATACCAGTCTCGATGAGTCCGGCAAGGTCTTCACGCCGATTCACAATCAGCAAACCGTTAATGCACCGGACACGATGAAGCGCAAGAATGTGGTGGTGCTTATTGTTGAAAGTTTCGGCCGCGAGTATATCGGCGGACTCAACAAGATGTATTTTGGCGGTAAGTACAAGGGCTACACGCCCAATGTCGACAAGCTCATCGAGAAGAGTGCCGTGTGGTATTACTCTTTCTGTAACGGTCGCAAGAGCATCGACGGCATGCCTTCCGTGCTTTGCGGCATACCAATGTTTAAGGAGCCCTTTGTGCTCACGCCGTCATCGATGAACAGCTACACGAGCATGGCAGGATTGTTGGACAAGGAGGGCTACACCACTTCTTTCTTCCATGGTGCCAACCGTGGTTCGATGGGTTTCCTGGCTTTCTCCAAGAAGGTGGGCTTCCAGCAATACTATGGCCGTCAGGACTTTGACCAGGACAGCCGTTTTGGAGGTGACAAGCAGTACGACGGTCACTGGGGCATTTGGGACGAGCCTTTCCTGCAATACTGGTGTGCCAAGCTCGGCACGATGAAGCAGCCCTTTATGTCGGCTTGCTTCACGGTGAGCTCCCATACGCCGTATGTGATCCCCGAGAAATATAAGAAGGTGTATCCCGAGGAGGGCATTGTCATCCACAAGTGCATCCGCTATACCGACATGGCCATCGGCAAGTTCTTCCGCGAGGCCGAGAAACAGCCATGGTTCAAGAATACCATCTTTGTGCTGACCAGTGACCACACCAATCTCAGTGACCACCAGCAATACCAGACCGACATCGGCGGCTTCTGCTCACCGATCATTGTCTACGATCCTACGGCCAAGCTCGTCAAGCCCGGTATGCGCAATGCCATTGCCCAGCAGATCGACATCCTGCCGACGGTGCTCGGTGCTTTAGGCTATAACAAGCCCTTCCTCAGCTTTGGCTGCAACCTGCTCGCCACGCCCGACGATGACACCTATGCCGTCAACTATCTCAACGGCATCTATCAGTATGTCAAGCACGGCTATACCATGCAGTTCGACGGCAACAAAGTCGTGGGCATGTATAAGCTCACCGACCTGCTGATGCAGCACAACCTTGTCGGTCGCGTGTCCCAACAGGCACAGATGGAGCGCGAGCTCAAGGCGATCATCTATCAGTATATGTATCGTATGGTTCATGACAGACTGCACCCATGAAAAAGTTCTTTAGCTATATTGCTTACCTCATCGTGGCGGGACTGTGGTATCTGCTGTCGCTGCTGCCTTTCTGCGTGCTGTATGTGTTCTCCGACCTGCTCTATCTCCTTGCGGGGCGGTTGGTGCATTACCGTCACCGAGTGATTTGGAAGAATCTCCGCGAAAGTTTTCCCGAGAAAAGCGAGCGGGAGTTGCGGCAGATGGAGCATGCCTTCTACCGTCAGTTCTGCGACTATCTGATGGAAACCATCAAGATGATGACCATCAGCAAGAAGGAGCTGAAGCGACGTATGCACATTTCTGCACCCGAAAGCTTCTGGCAGTGTTTGGACAACAATCAGAGCATTGCCGTCTATCTCGGCCATCTCTTCAACTGGGAATACATGACTTCGCTGCCTTTCTGGGTGGCCGATGACGTACAGTGCTGCGAGATCTACCATTCGTTGGAGAATGCTTATTTCGACAGTCTCTTCCTTCGTGCGCGTGAACGTCAACATGCCCTGTGCATCCCGATGATGGAGTCCTTGCGTCGCATCATCGGCTTCGGCAAAACCCACCGCGCCATTGTCGTGGGCTATATTGCCGATCAGGTGCCCTTCTGGAACAATATCCATCACTGGGTAGACTTCCTGCATCACGACACACCGGTGCTCACGGGTGCCGAGCGTATTGCCAAGCACACCAACGAAGCCTGCTTCTATGCCTATATGCGGCGGACGCGGCGCGGCTATTACACTTGCGAGATGAAGCTCATCACGCTGGAGCCCAAGAAGAGCAAGGATTTCGAGATCACCGACGCTTATTTCCGCCTGCTCGAAGACAACATTCGTGAGCAGCCCAGTCTTTATCTCTGGAGTCACAACCGATGGAAGCGTACACGCGAGGAATTTAATATCCGATACAATGCCGCCACGGGCAAGGTGGATCTGCGCGACCTTGATGTCATCAAGCGCGAGAAAGGAATCAACTGATACATCGCCGCTTTCAAACAATAAGACAGTCATCAACAGCCTATGATATTTGTCAGGGATAAAGGACGGATGTGTAACAACATCCTGCAATATGCTCATCTCTATGCATGGGGACGCGAGCACCACCGTGCCACGTTGTCCATGCGCTTCGCCTATAAATATCGCTATTTCCATATCTGCGACACGCCCCATCACAGTATGGTCTGGTATCTGATGGGCAAATACGGCGCGAAGCTCCATCTGTTGCCCGTCGTCACCTTTCCCTTTCACGAAGGCGACACGACACAGCAGGAACAAGCGTTGCTCCGCCATCGCCATTGTGTGGCAGAGGGCTGGGGCGTGCGCTTCTACGATCTCTTTCTGAAATACAAGCAGGAGATTATCCGCCTCTTTGCTTTCCATGATGATGTCGAGGCCACGGTGGCCCGGCGCATGCGTGATGCGGAGGGCGCTGCTTCGTCGGGAACTGGCGCCGTGATACGTTTGGGCGTGCACATCCGTCGTGGAGATTATGCCACGTGGCAAGGCGGTCGCTACCTCTACACCGATGAGCAATATCTGAACATCATCCGGCAGACGATGGCCTTGTACACTGACCGCAGGGTGATGGCCTATATCTGCGGCAATGATCCTCAGCTCAACAGACAGCTGTATATCGACACATTAGGAGCGGAACACGTTTGCTTTCCCGACGGTAATCCCGGTGAGGACCTCTGTCTGCTCTCGCACTGTGATGCCCTCATCGGTGCTCCCAGCACGTTTACCCTTGTCGCCTCGATGTATCGTGACACGCCACTTTACTGGATCGAGGATCCCGACATCCTGCTTAGTCCACAAAGCTTCAGCTGTTTTGACGAACTCTTCAGAAGAATACATTGATCGGGGGGATTTTTTTCCGCTGACATGTCATAGGGATATGACGATAAAGACTATGAGTAAAGATATGAATGAAAAGGTAAGTATTATATCCGCAGTGTATCAGGTAAAGCCCTATCTGCCTCAATTTCTTGATTCCATCCTTGCGCAGTCGTTCCGGGACTGGAAGCTCTATTTGGTCGACGACGGCAGTACCGACGGCGGAGGAGCGCTCTGCGATGACTATGTCCGCCGTGATGGGCGTATCGTGGTGATGCATCAGAAAAATCAGGGCCCGGCGATGGCACGTCAGCACGCTCTGGACCATTGCACGGGAGAATATGTCTATTTTGCGGACAGCGACGACTGGCTGGAGCCAAATCTCCTGCAGCGCATGGTCGAGACCTTGGAGCAGCAACAAAGCGACGTGGTCATCATCGACTACTATCGCAATACGGCGAATGAGCAGACCTGTCATCAGTCACATGGACCGCAAATAGAGAATCTCAATACTCACGAGGCCTTGCTCAGCATCTATTGCGACCGCATACCTTGCTATTTGTGGACATATATGATGAAACGCGATGTCCAGCAAGAACGCATCTACAATAAAGCCATTTATGAGGATCATTCCACCATTCTGAAATGGATGTCGCATGCCCGAAAGATCACCTTGCTGCATGAGCCTCTCTATCACTATCGCCAGCGGGCCGGCAGCATTCTGCACAGTATCAGCAGCATCAGAGCCAACACCACACTGTTTTATGCGGTATTGGACCGTTATGATTTCCTGCGAAGAAACCATCTGTTGGAGGACCAGCAGAAAAAGGTGGATGCTTACACCGTCCACATTTTCCTGAAGATGTGTAAGGATATCTCGCGCAGCAATACCTCTTTCCATGAGAAGATGAAAAGCGTGCATGATATTCGCCGGGCCATTAAAGCCTTCTCCTGGTATTCGCCAATGAGCCTCGGCACGAAATACTATTTGCGTCAATGCTTCATGCGCATGAGCCCCAAACTGTTTGTTCATGCGGTAGGCGGAACCTCGCTGTTCTCCAAACCTATCCCCAAATTAAAAAGAAGGTTGAGGCGAAAGTAATGATAGGGTGGGAAGTCTTCTTGTCAGAAGGCTTCCAGCTCATGTGAAGAAAAAGTCACTGTTCGGTCTATATATTATAAGGGTGTTGTTGGTATCAGCGGCTTTCTTTTTCTTCTTTTCGCTTATTGAGCAAGTCGCGCTCTATGATCTTGGCAACTAACAGGAATTGGTATTCGCCTATCAGTGTGCTGTGGATCAGTCCGGCAACGCCATTGCGGAACCCGCCAGAGAGAACATAGTCGCGGAAGGAATGCCACAATGGACGCAACAGCAGGGCGGCCACCCCATAGTGCTTGTTGGCGCGCTTCTCCACTTCGTTGTCGGAATAGCGGTTGTTTTTTTCAGCCACGTCTCTGACATAATTCTCCGCCAGGTGCACGAGATTCAGCCCCGGTTGCCAACGGATATGCTCCACGCGGCCTTTGACTTGCGGAATAGAATGTACATAAGGAGGCCACGTCGTCCTTTCTTTGATGAAGAACCGCAGTTGGTCGTCGCCGGGTGTACCTTTTTTCAACTGATTCATAAAGCGGTTGTGACGCGAAATAAACAGTCCTTGCGGACAATCGTCGGTGCCAATGCGCTGATAGAGATAGTCGTGCAGCTCGGGTGTCACCAGTTCGTCGGCATCCACCACCAGCACCCAACTGTAGGTAGCTTGATGGATGGCAAAATCGCGCGCTGGCTCACAGATGGCATATTGCCCTTTGGGAAACGTCACCACGCGGCATCCCCGGGTGAGCGCGATGTCACGGGTGTGGTCAGTGCTCTCCATGTCGCACACCACGATCTCGTCGAAGTCTTTCACGCTGTCGAGTACTTCCGCTAAATGTCGCTCGGCGTTGTAGGTGTTGATCACCACTGATATCTTGTTGTTCATCGCGTGCATTTGGTTGTTTATCTTTCTTCTATGTGTTTTCTTTGGGTACTTGCAAAAATAAGCAATTATCTTGTAACAGCAAAACACTTCCCTATTTTTTCCTTTCTTCCCACTACTTTATTGGGAAAGAATCGTTATCTTTGTAGCATGAACATCAAAATAGGAATGGACGCGAAGCGCATCGTGCGCAATGCGTCGGGCTTAGGAAGCTATGGTCGCAATCTGGTCAATGCGCTGACCGGTAGCAGTGACTGTCCCGAAATCGTGCTCTATGCTCCCGATGAAGGGCGGGCCGACCTGCGCAGTCAGGTTCACGCCTCAGAGCGGTTGCGCTTTGCCTATTCGGGCAAGCACTGGCGACTGGCTCAAGACCTGTGGCGCGGCAAGGGTATCGTGGCGGATCTGCAGCGCGACGGCATCGACCTGTATCACGGACTCACCGGTGAACTGCCCCAGGGCGTGCGCCGTGCGGGCATAAAGACCGTGGTGACCATCCACGATCTCATCTTTCTGCGCCATCCCGAATACTATCATCGGCTCGACGTGATGCTCTATCGCCGCAAGTTCTACCGCACGCTGCGCGAGGCTGACCGCATCATCGCCATCAGCGAATGCACCAAGCGCGACATTCTCTACTACTCCGATTATCCCGCCGACCGCATTGATGTCATCTATCAGAATTGCAGCAGCGACTTCCGGCGTACCGCCGGCGACGACGAGCGGGCGGCAGTGCGGCGCCGCTATGCGCTGCCCGAGCACTATATCCTCAACGTCGGCACCATTGAGGAGCGCAAGAATGTGATGCTCGCCGTGAAAGCCCTGCCCCAGCTGCCCCGCCGTGAATGTCTGGTCATCGTCGGGCGCAAGACGTCCTACACCAATGAGGTAATGGAGTATGCCGCCCACCATGGTGTCGACGACCGCATCGTACTGCTCCACGGCGTGCCCAATGCCGACCTGCCTGCGCTCTATCAGATGGCCGACGTGTTTGTCTATCCTTCGCGCTACGAGGGTTTTGGCGTGCCCGTTATTGAGGCAGCTCAGAGCGGGCTGCCTGTGGTGGCGGCCACCGGCTCCTGCCTGGAAGAGGCCGGAGGACCGGACAACAGCTATGTCGATCCCGACGACAGCGATGCCATGGCGGCGGCTCTCAACCGACTGCTCGCCGATGACGACGAGCGCCGGCGCGTGGCTCAGTGTGGCAGCGAATATGTCCGTCGCTTCGAGGGCAACCGTGTGGCAGAGCAGATGTTGGAAGAGTACAGAAGGGTGCTGGGGCGCTGAGAGGCAGAAATAGCAAGAAAAGACAAGCCCGACAGCGCATGAAAAGCCACCGGGAGGATAGGAAATCAGAAAAATAGCTAACTTTGCAGCATGAAAGCAAAATCTTCTGTTATCTCTTTGCTGATACCACGGCAGAGATGATGGACTTTGTGGGCATGTGCTATTTTGTCACCTCGTGTCTGTCTCATGCTGCGCTGATCAACCTCGCCGTGTTCTTGGTGTTCTGTCTACCTTGGGCGCTGACCCATCATGAGAAGATCGGTCGCACGCTGACCATTGTAGCAGAGTGTCTTCTTCTGGTGATGATCGTGGCTAATCTGGAGATATTCCGCATCTATCGCTTCCATTTCAACGGCATCATCCTCAATATGCTCACTGGGCCCGGTGCGGGCGAGATCTTCAATATTGGAGGTGTCGTCTACTTCAAGTCGGCGCTAATCATCGCTTTCCTTGTGCTCGTGGTCCTCGGACTCTGGTGGCTGTCGAGCAAGAGAAGTTTGGGTCGTCGCCTTTCCCGTGGTCTGGCCTGAGGCCTGGTGGGCTGTCTGCTGGTAGCCAACGGTCTGCATACCTACGGTGTCTTTGTGCAGCGCAGTTCCATTATCAGTTCCACGCGTGTGATTCCCTATTATTTTCCATTGGAGGCTACTCGTACGTTGGAGAAATGGGGACTGAAGCATTCTCCCAATGTGCTGAACGCGAATGTGGGAAAAGGCAATGTCAACTTCCCGTTGCACCCATTGAAGGTCGCCAACGCCAAGCGACCGAATATTATCTTCATACTCATTGACTCGTGGAACATGCACACGCTGACCAAGGAAACGATGCCCGTGGCCTGGCAGTTTGCCATGGACAATCAGTGGTACCACAACCATTTCAGCAGTTCCAACGGTACGCGCTATTCCATCTTCGGCATGTTCTTCAGTGTGCCGTCGATCTATTGGAACAGTATGGAGAGCGGCCATGTCAGTCCGCCCTTCATCAACACACTCTTGAACGAAGGCTACAACATACGCATCCACGCCAGTGCCACGCTGAAGAATCCGCCCTTCTCCCGCATTGTCTTCCAGCGCGTGCCCCATCTGCAAACGGATACTCCGGGAGCAACCACCTACGACC
This sequence comes from Prevotella sp. UBA7764, assembly GCA_002481295.1. Taxonomy (GTDB): domain Bacteria; phylum Bacteroidota; class Bacteroidia; order Bacteroidales; family Bacteroidaceae; genus Prevotella; species Prevotella absiana. The sequence continues at coordinate 66,447 of DLDU01000042.1, forward strand.
GTGACAAGCGGATCACGGATGACTTCATCCGTGAGCTGCCCGAACTGAAGAAATCGGGCAAGCCTTTCTATTCCATGCTCTTCTATGATCTCGCCCATGCCATCGGTTTGCCGGCTGACAAAAACAAGCCTTTCCGTCCGGCATGGTCAGAGGCTGACTATTCCAAACTGACCAACGACATGGACCCCACGCCGTTTTTCAAACTCTATCGCAACTGTTGCTACAACATCGACCTCTTCCTGGCCCGGGTGTTCACGGCGCTGAAGCGTGAGGAACTCGACAAGAACACGATCATCGTGCTCACCGGTGATCACGGACAGGAGTTCAATGAGAACCATATGAACTATTGGACGCACAACGGCAACTTTTCGCGCTGGCAGGTCTGCGTGCCGCTGATCCTGCATATTCCCGGACAGAAGCCTCATCAATATGCCTACCGCACGACGCACTACGACATCGTGCCCACGATGATGCACGACTATCTGGGTGTGACCAATCCCATCTCGGACTACAGCGTCGGTCATCTGCTCTCTGCCAGCCACGCTTCCCGTGCCTGGCAGGTGGTGGGCGGTGATCTGCAATATGCTTTTATCGCTCCCGGCGACGTGATTCTGAAGAAAGAGGGCGACGGCTCGCTGACAATTACCGACAAGCATCTGCGTCCGCTTCCCGGCTATCATGTCAACGTGAAGCAGTTCAACCAGGCAATGGATTGCCTGAACCGCTATTTCAAGAAATAGACAGAGCGGAACAGTCTTACGGACTTGCCGCCTATCGGCAAAGTATGTTAAGCCTCTGCTTATCTAAGTGCCCGTGTGGCATTGAGCACGCAGAGGACCATCACACCGACATCACCGAAGACGGCGAGACCCATGCCTGCCAGACCAAAGGCGGCGAGGACGAGGATGGCGACTTTCACGCCGATGGCGAAGCCAGCGTTTTGGCGGGCGATGCGCAGCGTGTGGCGCGCCACGCGGATGGCTACGGCAATCTTCGACGGTTTGTCGTCCATGAGAACAACGTCGGCGGCCTCGATGGCAGCGTCACTGCCCAAGGCTCCCATGGCGATGCCTACGTCGGCGCGCGCCAAGACCGGTGCGTCGTTGATGCCGTCACCGACAAAAGCAAGACTTGTTCCCGCTGGTTTCTCACGCAGCAGGCGCTCTACATGCTCCACCTTGTCGGCAGGCAGCAGTCCTGCGTGATATTCGTCGAGACCGAGTGCGTCGGCTACGAACATTCCCACCTGCTCATGATCGCCGGTGAGCATCACAGTGCGCTGTACGCCAAGACGCTTCAGGCTGGTCACCGCCTCACGGGCGTCGGGCTTTACCTGGTCGGAGATGACGACATGTCCGGCGTAGCTTCCGTCGACGGCAACATGCACCACGGTACCCACGTGTCCCCGACATTTCACGCAACTGTGCACTTCGGCACCCACCTTACGCATCATCTTCTCATTGCCCACGCAGACGCGGTGACCGTTGACCATGGCCTGCACGCCATAGCCTGCCACCTCTTCGATGTTCTCGACGCGGCAGTTGTCGTGTTCGTCGGGGTAGGCCTGGCGCAGTGCCGTGGCGATGGGGTGGGTAGAGAAACGCTCCACGTGGGCGGCGAGATGGAGCAGCTCGTTGGCATCCATCCGGTCGGGGTGAACGGCATCAACGGCAAAGACACCCTTGGTCAGCGTGCCGGTCTTGTCAAAAACCACTGTGGAGCAGCGCGCAAGGACGTCCATGTAGTTGCCGCCCTTGATGAGGATGCCGCGCCGCGACGCGCCGCCGATGCCGCCAAAGAATGTCAGAGGCACAGAGATGACCAGCGCACAGGGACAGCTGACCACCAAGAACGTCAGCGCACGATAGAGCCACGTGCCGAAGGCGTCGGCATAGCTTGAGGCGAAGAAGGGTGGAATGAAGGCCAGGGCAAGCGCCATGAACACCACGATGGGCGTGTAGACATGGGCAAAACGGGTGATAAACGTCTCGCTCCGCGACTTGCTGGCACTGGCGTTCTCCACGAGGTCAACGATTTTCGAGGCTGTGGACTCGCCGAAACTCTTCGTGGTCTTAATACGCAGCACGCCGGAGATGTTGACACAACCGGAGATGACCTCACCGCCAACGTCTACGCCGCGTGGTATGCTCTCGCCGGTGAGAGCTACAGTGTCAAGGCTGGAGCTGCCCTCAATGACGGTGCCGTCGAGTGGGATCTTCTCGCCGGGTTTCACCACGATGGTCTCGCCGACCTTCACGTCAGCGGGCGCCACGACGGTGACCTGGCCTCCGCGCTCTACGTTGGCGGTGTCGGGACGGATATCCATGAGCTTGGTGATCGACTCTCGGCTGCGATCCTCGGCATAGTCCTCAAAGAGTTCACCGACTTGGAAGAACAGCATCACGAAGACAGCCTCGGGAAACTGTGGTTCGGCACCGGGGAGGAAGCCGATGAGCAGAGCGCCGATGGTGGCTACTGCCATGAGGAAGTCCTCGTCAAACGGGTCGCCCTCGCGGATGCCTTCCCATGCTTCGCCCAGCACGTCGTAGCCTACGATGAGATAAGGAACGAGGTATACTAACAGTTGTCCCCATACGGGCATCGCTATATTACGGGTCACGAGCCATGCAGCCAGCAGGAGCATGGCAGACAGAATGATTCTCAGCAGTTTTTTGTTCATCGCTTTCTTCATATTATGTTTCTGGGTGCAAAGGTAAGAAGTTTGGCGTGCAACCGGGTTGCAAAGTGGAGCCTCACCCCGTACCCCTCTCCCAAGGAGAGGGGAGTGAAATGCTGCAAGGAACGAAACAAGGATGTGAATTGCCGATAGTGCTGCAATGGACGAAACAAGACAAAATGAGGGCATGAACAGTCAAAATCAATAAGTATTGTCGCTGATATTGATTTTCTTTCTATCTTTTTGCCTTTATGAATGACAATGTAAGAGATAAAAATTGTATATTTGCAAGCAGGAATCGGCACGGCGAGACCGTCGGTTAAACAGTAAACGGTAGTAAGAATGAAGAGCAAGCATTATATCTATAATCATAGCGACAGACTGGTGATGGTCTTTCTTTTGACACTGGCCTTGACAGGCATCGTCTTGATGTTTCTTGTGGGCGGCAACGGCGCGGATACGACAGCATCGGCAGACTCGACGGCCGTGGCGACAAAAGATCGGAATGGAAATTTCATCTATGCCCGGCCAATGTCTCGTCATGCCTGCTTTGCCTTTGACCCAAACACTGCCGACAGCACCCAACTGCTGAGACTGGGACTACAGCCCTGGCAGGTACGCAGCATCTATAAATACCGGGCGGCAGGCGGCGTCTTCCGCAGGAAGGAAGACTTTGCAAGGCTCTACGGGCTGACAAAAAAACAATATGAGGAACTGGCGCCGTATATCCGTATCGGAAGCGATTATCAGCCGGCGGCGGACTATTATGGATATGAGAAGAGCGAATACGGCGGTGGGGCTGCGCGGACGATACGTACTGAGAATGACACCATACGGCACTATGACTATCCTCATAAACTCAGCGCAACGGAACACGTGAACCTGAATCTCGCTGACACTAACTTGCTGAAACGCGTGCCGGGAATTGGCTCGTACTGGGCACGGCGCATCATCAATTATCGTGACCGCTTGGGTGGCTTCGTCTCACAAAGTCAATTGATGGAGATCGACGATGAATTCCCAAAGACGGCTATCCCTTATCTGAAGATAGCCTTGGGCAGCGTGCGTAAGATGAATGTGAACACGTTGACATTGGGCGAGCTGAAGCACCATCCTTATATCAACTATTATCAGGCTAAGGCTATTGTGGACTATCGTCGGTTGCGTGGGCCTATTCATAGTCTGAATGATCTGAGACTCTGCAAGGACTTCCCGCCGGAAGAAATCAAGCGACTGGAGCCCTATGTGACGTTTTGAGTGAACAAAAAAGCAGTGTACCCATAGTTGGGCACACTGCTTGGCTTATGCTTATGCTTTTGCTGCGATGCACTCGATCTCGACGCGCGCGTTCTTCGGCAATGTCTTGATGGCGACAGCAGAGCGGGCAGGGTAGGGAGCCTGGAAGAACTCAGCATAGACGCTGTTCATGTCGGCGAAGTCAGCCATGTCAGCCAGGAAGACAGTTGTCTTCACCACGTCGGCCATGGTCAGTCCGGCTTCCTTCAGGATGTGCTGGATGTTGGTAATACTTTGACGCGTGAGCTCTTTGATGCCACCCTGTGCGAACTCACCTGTAGCTGGGTCCACGGGAAGTTGTCCACTGACGAAAACGAAGTTGCCGACTTGGATAGCCTGGCTGTATGGGCCGATGGCTGCCGGAGCGTTGTTGGTTGCAATCTGTTTCATGATATGTTGATATTAAAGTTGAACGATACACCTATTTATATATAGGACTTCTTGTTGCTGTTTTGTATGTTGCATTTTCCCCTTGTCCTACCGATGATGCTGCTTGACGATAGCCAGCGAGAAGACGCTGATGCGTACATCGCCTGCCAAAGATAGCTGAGAGGCCAGTGCCGTGGTGGTGGCTCCCGTGGTGACCACGTCGTCGACGATGAGCACGTGGCGGTGACGGATTGCGTCGGCATCAACGAGCTGGAAGGCGTCTTTTACGTTTTCAAAACGTTGTGCAGTACTTAGCCGGGTCTGACTCTTGGCAAACGTCGTGCGGCGCGCTACGTGAGTGAGAACCGGTATGCCGGTTACCTTGCTGATGCCCTGTGCGAGAAGCTCGCTTTGGTTGTAGCCTCGTTGCCGCAGTCTTGTTTCTGCCAGCGGCACGGGTATGATCGCGTTGATGCCGTCGAGAAAGCCCGTCTGCAACATCTGCTGTCCGGCTTCCTTACCCAGCCAAAGTCCCATCTCGGGGCGGTCGTGGTATTTCAAGTCAAAGAGGAGGTTGCGACGGTCGTCGTACATATAATAGAATAAGGAGGCACCGCGCTCGAAGTTCCGTATCTTGCCATAGAGCCTGTCGACCATCAGATTGTCGTAAGGACGTTCCAGAAATCCCGTGTATGGTAGTTCGAGCAGGCAGGACGAGCAGAGCTGAGGCTCGTTGAGAGACAGCCGACGCCCACAGATAGGGCAGAATCGCGGTAAGACGAAGTCGAGCAGACGGTCAATCCAACTCGCCATCGCCGTCGAGATCTTCCTCGCTCACGCTGTCGATGCACTGTCGGATGAGGTCGAGCGAATAGCCTCGCTCCATGCCAAACTTGATGAGCTTCATGCTGCGCTCGTAGTCGCTGCCGGCCTTGAGGGACGGCCACTTGGCGCGGAGCAACGGTTTCAATTGTTCGAGATAAGCGCTGTCGGGCACATGGTCGAGCACAGGCGTGTAGACATCAGCCGACACACCTTTGGCGTAGAGCGCCTGCTCGATCTTGCGGCGTCCCCATTGGTTGAAGCGTATCTTGTCTTCGACGAAGGCCTCGGTATAGCGGCTGTCGTCGACATAGTGGTTGGTCACGAGATAGTCGATGACCGTTTGCCGGTCTTCGGCGCTGATGCCCCACTGCCGCAGTTTCTTGTCCATCTCGCCCGTGCAGTGCTCAGCTTTGGCACAGAGGGCGGCGAGCTTTGCCGTGGCTCGCGCGGTTTCCTCGTTGATCATGGTCGTTTTCCTTTTATAGATTTTATAGACTTGGTAGAAGCGATAGGGACTATAGAATCTATAGAGACTGTAGAATCTATAGAGATTATAGGCGCTATCGATGCTATCAGCGTTATTGATGCTTTAGCTTATCCTTGCTTTCTTGCGGTCGCGAACCGCTGCTTGCCGTAGATGTCTTCGCGGATTGTCACTGCTTCATAGCCTAAAGAGACCAGCAGGCTGCGGAGTGCCTCGGCATAGAGTGGGTTGATCTCGAAGCAAAGACGGCCACCGGGTCGCAGCCGTCTTAGCCCCAGCTCTGCGATAGCACGGTAGAAGCGCAGTGGGTCGTCGTCGGGCACGAAGAGTGCTGTCGACGGCTCGTAGTCGAGCACGTTGTGCGCCATTGTTGTGCGCTCCTTGTCGGCAATGTAAGGCGGGTTGGAGACGATGCAGTCGTAAAGGCTGACTTCTTCACTTTCTTCTCCTTTTCTCGCTTCCGCAAAAACGTTTTCTTTTGTTTCGGAAAGCACGTTTCCTCTCGCTTCTGTAAGCACATCTTTTCTTGCCTCCGCGAGTACATCATTTTGTCGGAAGAGCACCTGCGCACCTAAGCGAAAGGCATTGTCTCGCGCTTGTCGCAAGGCTTCTTCACTGATATCCCAGGCTTCCACTTGGGCTTGCGTGGCTTCCAAAGCAACGGTGATGGCGATGCAGCCCGATCCGGTGCCTATGTCAAGAACATGCGTGCCGGTGGGCAGGCCGTCCAAGACCAGGCGGCACAAGCCTTCGGTCTCGGGGCGCGGGATGAGCACGCCGGGTGCCACACGGAACGAGCGACCGTAGAAGTCGGCCTTGCCAAGCACATACTGTACGGGCTCGCCGGCCTCCAGCCGCTGCCATATTTCATGCAGCTTTGTTTCGTTGTCTGCCGATAATTCACTAACTTTGCCACAGACAAGGTCAGTGAGGCTGAAGCCAAAGGTCGTCTCCAACACCAGTCGGGTGATGGCCTGCGCCTCCTCTACGGCGTAGAGAGGCGTGAGCTGATGCCATAGTTGCTGATAAGTCATAGTGCAAAGATAATAAAAGAATAGCATTTCGGACTATGAACACTGAAGAAATCAACAAGGAAACAGATGAAAAATACATGCGGCGCTGTCTGGAACTTGCCGCCAACGGAAGGCAGAACGCCAAGCCGAACCCTATGGTCGGCGCGGTGATCGTCAGCAGCGACGGTCGCATCATCGGTGAGGGCTACCATGTACGCTGCGGTGAGGGACATGCTGAGGTCAACGCCTTCGCTTCCGTGAAGCCTGAGGACGAGGCGCTGCTTGGCGAGGCCACCGTCTACGTATCGTTGGAGCCTTGCAGTCACTGGGGTAAAACACCACCATGTGCCGACCTGATCATCAGCAAGCATGTGCGCCGTGTGGTTTGTGGATGCATCGATCCCTTTGCCAAGGTGCAGGGACGTGGCGTGAAGAAGCTGCGCGACGCGGGAATTGAGGTTACTGTCGGCGTGTTGGAAAAAAAGTGTTTGGCGTTGAACAAGCGGTTCATCACGTTCAATACGCACCATCGTCCTTACATACTGCTGAAATGGGCACAGTCGGCCGATGGCTTCATCAGTGGCGAGGGCGGGCGACAAGTCGCTCTTTCGTCGCCGTTCACTCAGATGCTTGTACATAAGCTGCGGGCAGAGAACGATGCCATCCTCGTCGGTCGCCGTACGTTCGATGGCGATCATCCTCGGCTCAACGTACGTCTGTGGGCCGGTCGCGATCCCGAGCGTCTTGTGCTGACGCATCATTGTGAGGGTGTTCCCGAGGGCTTCCGGGCTTTCGACAATATCAACAGCGTACTCGAACATCTCTATTCCGAGGGCAAACAGAGTCTGATTGTAGAAGGCGGTGCTCAGACTTTACAGGCTTTTCTCGACCGTGGGTCGTGGGACGAGATACGCGTGGAGACAGCTCCCTTCACGCTCGCTGCCGGTGTGCGTGCGCCACAGTTGCCCGAAGGCATAGAGCTGGAGAGCCAGCACGACTATGACGGACAGATCGTCCGAGTCTATAGGAAAACAGCTCATAAGGTCTGAGCAGTTTTCTTTTCAAGAATCAGTACTGCCTTGGTAGCTTACATGCCTCTTTCTGCCCAGTCACCGCGGTCGAGCTGCCGGTAGCCGATAGCCTCGGCGAGATGGTCGGGCAGTATGCTGTCGCTATCCGCAAGGTCAGCGATGGTGCGGGCTACTTTCAGAATTCGGGAGTAGGCACGGGCAGAAAGTGAGAGACGCTCCATAGCCATGCGCAGCAGTTCTATGCCTGCCGCGTCGGGTTCGGCAAAGCGGTGGATGAGCCGTTCCGTCATCTGAGCATTGCAATGGATCGTCGGGTATTCGCGGAAGCGTTCCGTTTGTATGGCACGCGCCTTGATCACTCGCTCACGGATCTTTGCCGAAGGTTCACCGGGCTCTCCCTTGGAGATGTCCTTGAAAGGTACCGGCGTGATCTCGCACTGGATGTCGATGCGGTCCATGAGCGGGCCGCTGATTTTATTAAGATATTTCTGTATCTGTCCCGGCGTGCACACACAGTGATGCGTCGGATCGCCATAGTAGCCGCAAGGACAGGGGTTCATTGACGCCACAAACATGAAGCTGCACGGATAAGTGACCGTGTACTTGGCACGGCTGATGGTGATGACGCGGTCCTCAAGTGGCTGGCGCAGCACTTCCAGCGTGTGTTTATTGAACTCCGGCAGTTCGTCGCAGAAGAGCACACCATTGTGTGCCAGACTGATCTCGCCCGGCATAGGATTCATGCCACCGCCGACCAGTGCCACCTCCGAGATCGTATGGTGAGGAGATCGGAACGGCCGTTGCGAGATGAGTGAGGAACTTTTGCCCAGCGTGCCGGCGACAGAATGGATCTGTGTGGTCTCCAGGCTCTCCGAGAGCGTCAGCGGCGGCAGGATAGACGGCAGGCGCTTCGCCATCATGCTCTTGCCCGATCCCGGCGGCCCGATCATGATGAGGTTGTGACCACCGGCGGCAGCCACCTCCAAAGCGCGCTTCACGCTCTCTTGTCCACGCACGTCGGCATAGTCGAGGTCGAAGTTGTATTGCTGTTCATAGAAGATTTTGCGTGTGTCCACCACCGTGGGTTCAAACTGCTTGGCGCCTGTGAAAAACGCCGCAACATCTGTCATGGTCTCCAGACCATAGACATCGAGTTGATTGACGATGGCGGCCTCATGGACATTTTGCTTGGGGACGATCAGCCCTTTGAAATGTTCTGACCGCGCCTTGATGGCAATGGGCAGGACACCCTTCACCGGTTGCAGCTTACCATCAAGGCTGAGCTCACCGACCATCATATACCTGTCGAGCTCGGGCGCATCCATCTGTCCCGATGCCGTAAGGATGGCGATGGCCAGCGGCAGGTCGAAGCTGCTGCCCTCCTTGCGCAGGTCGGCAGGAGCAAGGTTCACGGTCAGGTCAGCGCGCGGGAATTTGTAGCCATTGTTCTGCATGGCGGCCGCAATGCGGTCACGTCCCTCGCGCACAGCCTCGTCGCCGAGGCCCGTGAGATGATACATCACGCCACGCGTCAGACTCACTTCGATAGTCACCGTCGTCACTTCCAAACCGTTGACTGCGGCACTGTATGTTTTTATCAACATCGTTCTGTTCTCTTCTTTGATACCTCTGTTTCTGTTAAAACAGACATGTTTGCCATCCGGCAATAATCTGTCTCTATTTCAGCAATGCCATGATTTTGTCGTGGAGCTGCATGCCCATGAGATTACGGGCGACAATACGGTTGTCTTTCACGATGATGTTGTCCGGAACTCCCATCATGCCTAATTGCCGCAAGGGCTGGCTGTCGAACATCTTGCCGTCGCAGACATTGGACCACGAGATGCTGTCGGCATGCAGAGCACCATCGCAGTCGCTACGGCTCGCGTCGACCGAGAGCGACACCACTTTGAGCCGTCCGCCTGACTGACGCTGCAACTGTTTCAACGTACGCAGCATATCCATGCTGTCATAGCTCCATGACGCCCATGTACAGATGACGGCAAGGCCGGAAGAGAAGTCCGATGAAGAAACCAGCCGTCCCTTGGTGTCGTAGGCGGAGAAGGTCGGCAAGACAGAGCCTACGCCTACATGCGACATAGAGTTCAGTTGGAGGATCATACGCGACAGGTCAGCCTGGTCAGTCTGTTTGGACTGCATCTTCTTAGCCAACCGCAAGGCTGTCTGATAGTCGGGTAGTGCGTCAGAGATGAAATACTTCTTGATGAGCCACAGGCCGACAACAGATTCCGGATGATCGCCGATGAAAACCTCTGCTGCACGCTTGGCCTCGGGTGGCGACGCTTTGGACACCTGCTCGCGGAATTTGGTATAGAGTTCATTGTCGTCGGTACCTTTGATCTCAATTTCCTTCAGGTGAGAGGCGTCTCCCTTGATGCTGACACTCTTGCCCGGTTGGGCAAAGATCGGCACGACGGAGTAATTGGGAAAGACCAGATAGAGAATGGTGGAATGCTTGCAGGGCACTTCGTAGGCGAAGCGCCCGCCCTCGACATGTATGGTGTCGAGCCCGTCGACAGATCCGTTCTCGGCATAGACATAGAACTCGCTCTGGTTGATGTTCAACAGATGCCCCTCTATCTTGAAATGGCTGCCGTCGACACCGCAGGACGACAATAGCAGGGTCAGCAAGAGCAGGACCCCTGAGAGACTCTCGGACACATAACGGCTATAATGAATATGAAACTGCATAGATGAATAACAAAGAAAGCCTTCGCCCCCATACTTGAGGCCGAAGGCTTATCGTGATAGTGAATGAAAATCGAAATGATTACTTCAGGTTGACCAGCTCCAAGTCGTTGGCTGCATAAGCGGCGAGCTTAGCGTCTTTCTGGCAAGCACGCTGCAGATAGTCTTTGGCAGTGGCCGTGTTGCCCTGGCGGTTGAGCGCGAGCGCCATCAGATAGTCTGTCATGGCATCAGGGTTCTTCACGTTTTTCAGCGTAGCGACGGCGGCAGCATAGTCCTTGTTGAGCAGCTGAGCCAAAGCGGCACTGTTGGAATAGCTGTTACCAAAGTTCTGCACGGCGGTAGCATAGTTGCCTTTGGCAATGTTCAGGTTGCCCAGCACCTCATTGAATCCGTTGGCGTCGATGGCATCAGCCAGATGATCAGTGGCAGCCTTGAGGTCGCCGTGCTTCATATCGATGAGCGCGAGGTTGGCGTTGGCCTCAGGTGCGTCGGTGCGTCTGGCCTGAGCCTGCTCGATATACTGCTTGGCCGCGGACTCATCGCCCTTGTTGAAGGCCATGACAGCCATGTTGTTGAAGGCGCGGTAGTCCTTGTCATACAGTTCTGTCGTCTTCTTATAGATGGCTTCCTGCTTGGCAGGGTTGCTCTCCAGTGTGGCGGCATAGAGCAGCTCGTCCGGGGACAGGCGGGAGGGATCGGCAGCATACTGTTGCATGATTTGCTCATCGTCTCTTCCCACTGTCTCGTAGTTGATGATCAGGCGGCTACGACGCAGTTCCGGCAGGATGCCGTCGGCGAGCTCGCGGAAGCCCTCGCTCATGTTGCGGATCTGACGCTCGCGTTCCTCGGGATCCTTATACATTTCCAGAACGCGCAGGATCACGTCTTTGTCCTGGATGTTGCTGGCTTGGACGAGACGCTTGAAGCCGTCCCAGTCCTGTGCCGTATAGTGGGCGTCGATGTCCTTGGTGTTGAGCTTGGCAGCCTTGACCTGTTTCTTGACATATCCCTCAGTGGCGTTCTGGCGCTTGCTGGCCAGTTTGTCGTTGAAGGAATAGCCACCGTCGGGTGAGGCATAGGCCTGCACCTCCACGTTTCTCAGGTTCAGCCCCTCGCGGTCGGCATTGATTTTCTTCAGCATGGCGAGGAACTCCTTGACTGAGTTGTTTTTCAGCTCACTCTTGCGAAGATTGGCCTGGTTGATGAGGAACTTGATGCTGGCCTCGTATTTCTGTGCCTTCACGCGCTCGAAGGAGTCCGGTGCAATGCATCCGCCGGCGTTCATCAGCGTCTGCTTGTAGAGCTCTGCTGTAGCCAGCACGCCATTGGCGACTTTCACAGCTGGTACATTAACTTTTTTCTTGCCGATACGGGCATCGAAGGTGAGATACATTTCACTCTTCTGCATATCGGGCACATAGTCAAATGCGGTCTTCATCGTGTAGCGACCGCCCATCTTGTAGGAGATGGTCTGGTCATTGCCCATGACTTTCTCGCCCTGGAAGGTAGCGCCTTTGCCTTGAGCAACTTGGCCATTGCCGTAGCGCAGTTCAGGAATCACTGTCACCACAGCCTTCGGCTTCATATATTTCACGGGGAAGTTACCATTGATGGTAGCAGGAACTTGGCCGCCTAATGCCTCCAAGGGGTCGGGATTTACCGTGAAGTTGTCAGCAGAGAGCTTTCCCAGTTTGGAAGAACATGACGACAGAGCCACTATAGAACAAACTGATAAGGTTAGAACGAAATGGTTGCGCATAATAAATATAAATGATTAACGTGCCGCGAGCGGGACTCGAACCCGCACAACCATTCCTGGTCAAGGGATTTTAAGTCCCTCGTGTCTACCAATTCCACCATTGCGGCGACGGTATGAATGAAAAAAGAGCGGCAAACGGGACTCGGACCCGCGACCTCGACCTTGGCAAGGTCGCGCTCTACCAACTGAGCTATTGCCGCGTTATGTGTGCAAAGGTAAGATTATTTCTTTGAACCGCCAAGCGTTTTACACAATTTAATAAACTAAAGTTTCCTGCACCCTGTTTTGTCTCTTTTTCGCTATGGGCATCTCATCCACAAACCTTGTTTAGACGCCAACTTTTACAGGTGAGACAAAAAGGGAGGCAAGCATCTAAGGTGCTTGCCTCCTTTTTAATTATAGAGAACTTATGTAGCTTTGCTATTTGTCAAGTCTGATAAGGGTTGGATCATCGAGCTCCAGCAGATCGTTCTTGTAGGTCTTGTTCGTGAATGAACTGCTCGTGAAGGCAGAAAGGAGCAAGCTGTTGGGCTTATATCCCTCCCAGGAGCCATTATCCTTGAACTCCAAGAAGCTGTAGCCCTCTGCGTCGTTATGGCCGAAGGTGCCGGAAAGCGTTACACTCTTGCTCCATGTGATGTATCCGGCCTCCATATCGTAGAAGACGGTACCTATGTGATAATCCTTATACATGCCGATAGAGTCGCCTGCAGCAATGCTCAGCGCATTGGTCGTCTTGTTATAGGACAAGGGGATGGTCCAGTTAAGACCAGCCAAGACCATTGCATACTTGTTGCCCTTGCGACCGATGGTGACCCGATAAGCTTTCTCTGAGTTGGATGAAGTGATAAACCATGTGCCGGCAATGTCCTTGTCGAAGTCTGCCTGCGTCACACTGATGGAGTCTCTCTTGGTGCCGGCCGTATAGTAGATATATCCGTTACGGACATGGCCGGTAGCGTTTTCCTTCAGGGTAACGATGAGCGAGTCGTCAGTCATCTGTGTCGTGATCCAGTCTTGCGACACTTCTATCGTGGGATCTATATTCTTTGTGATAGCGAAGTTCTGTCTCGAAGCATTGTCACCTGTAGAGATAGAGGCTGTGCTCAACCGAAAGATCAAGCCCTCCTGCTGCACGGTGACGTTGGCAGAGTCGGTTCCGTTGTACACGGTGAGCTGTGTAGAACGTCCGCTCAGGTCGTCGTTCTCTTCCACGTTGACCGTTACGGTGTTGCCGTTGACAGTGGCCTTTGCCCAAGGCGACTTAGTCTTTGCGGTGAGTGTTCCGCCATTGGTGGTCGCGAACACGACATCACCCGATGCTGCCTTTGCGGTGAACACCACATTGGAGCTCACAACCTGCAGCGTTGGGGTGTGCGCGTAAGGATTTTCGGTATCGTCGCTACAGCTCATGAGTACCATGGAGACTAGTGCAACGACATATAATATAATACTCTTTTTCATTACAGTTTACTTTTTAACCATGTTTACTAAGTATCGCAAGCGATTGCTGCCACCGAACAAATAGTCGGTCGGACCGATGAACAGTCCGCCGGAAGAGCCGTCAGACTTGAGGGTCCAGAGGATGAAGGAGTCGGTCTGGAAGCTTTCCGAGAGTGGCGAGAAGGTGAGCGTGGGCTGCTCAGTGTTGCCGTCCCATGTGAGGTAGACACCTGCCTTCGAATCCCATGTGAGGTTGCCTCCGCCCGCTACATTCCAGGCGCAGAGCCATATCTGGTTGCCGTTGTAGGTACCCACCTGCTGCGAGGCGAGGACGAGACGGCCTGTAGACTTCTCGTAGTTGAGCGTCAGGTTGATATTTTTGGCCAGGCCGGAGAGAATATAGCTCTGTCCGTCTTCCGAAGGAGTGAGAGTGACATCTACTGACTTCTGACCCAGATCGTATTTGAATGTCCACTGGCCGGCGTAGTCGGCAAAGGGCATGTACCCATCGGGAAGTTTACCCTGCAGCTGCACAGCGGTGCCGTCGGTAGTGGTGCCTGTGAGCGTGAGGGTTTTGGCGTCATAAGCCAGCTCAGTAATCGTCTTTCCGGCAATGGTGACGGGCTCATAGAAGCGAACGCCCTTGTCGGTAGGGATGTAGGCCGTGCTGACCGACGAGCTGTCGGACCAGTCAAACGTGAACCACTGGCTGTCCACGTCGATGCTTGCCGTGACCTCCGTGCCGCCAATGGTGCCTGTTGCTCCGGAGAGGATGAAATTGTCCATCATGGCTTTTGCGTCCGTTGTGTACTGCTCGATGCTCTTGTCGAGCTTGCGGAGGTACATGGTGTTGAGGCTTCGCTTGCCGTGCACCTTGATGCGGTCGGCCCCAATACTGTCGATGACGAACTCGAAGTCGCCGTCGTACGCCTGATACTGGCTTGACGATGGCGTGGCGAAGTAGTGCATCAGCGTGTTGTAGCTGTCAAAGGAGAGCACCGGCCCGTCGTCGGTGGTCATGCGGTAGTAGCTCGTCTCTTTCTCGCCGGGAGCGAGGACGCAGGTCACCGTGGCGGCAGTGTCACTGAACTGCACGCCGTAGGCTACGCCACCCCTGGAGAGCTTACGGTCTGGATAATAGTCGAAGGCCCAGCCGTGCTCGGCACTCGTCAGGGTCGATTTTGCGTTGCTCAGATAAGTCTGCATACGGGTGGATGCCGATTCGTCGAAAACGTCCTCCTGGTCATGAAGACAGGAGGTGAGGAAGAGGGGCATAGTCGCAAGCAGAAGCAGGAATGAATATTTTATTTTCATGTTGTCGTTCCTTTCTTGTTATTTTACGGTAAGGTCTGTGAGGTCTATCTGTCCGCTGGCGACCTTGGTCTCGCGGTCAAGCACCGAGTTGCGGAGCTGGTCGATGTCGATGTTCCAGCTGTCCTTCATGTAGGTACGCACGATGTCGAGTTTCTGCTGAAGGAGGCGTGTGCCATCGGTTCCAGCCTCCTCCATCCACTTGTTCCACTGTGCGGGCGTGTTGGTGATGTACATGGAGAGCATCTCGGCGAAGTCCTCCGTGGCAGAGTGCTGCGAGTAGGAAGAGATGAAGCCGCGTTCGAGATAGTTTTCGTTGTAGGGCGACTCACTCCAGCTGTCGGCCACATAGCCCGACCCCGTGACCTGCTGATAGCTGCGCGGAAAGTCCTTGGTCTGGTTGAGGATATGGGTGAACTCGTGGTGGATCGTCTTGAGATAGAAGTGGTTGAGCGTGTCGATATTGTCCTTGTACTGGTCAAGGTAGTTCACACCGGCCAGGAAGATCTTCTTGCCGCCCTCGGCCGTTCCAAGAATGAAGGTACCGTTGTTGCGGAACTCCCAGGTGCCTGTGCAGAAGAACTCCTTTGGGAAGTAGTTGCGGGTGAAGTTTACGCCGGCCACCTCGTTGTAGGCCTCCACGCACGTGTATTTTACGATATGAGCCAGCTCCACGGCCTGCTTATAGTCGGCGGGCACGTTGTAGTAGTTCATGTCGCTCTCGTTGTGCTCATAGCGGTACTTGAACTGTATGTTGTATGGATTGACAAAGTTGGCCTCGAGCCATTTGTCAAACTGTGTCTGCTCTGTCTCGCTGGTCACGATGACGCTCTTGTCGGAGAGGTCGTCGTCTGAGCAGGAACTCAGCATGAGACCTGCTGTGGCGAGAAAGGAGAGGCAAAGAATATATTTTTTCATGATTGTTCTTTTGTTAATGTCTGTTCCTACTTAGTATTGCGCGGGTTAGGCGTCATTCCGGCAGAAATGACCTTGGTGGGCAACTGCACGGCACGTCGCGGATCGTCGGTGGTGAGCACGTCGGTGAGCTTGGCAGGCACGCCCGCAGCGTTGAGCTGACGGCGCGGGATGACGATGCGGTAGCGCTTGATGTCGAACCAGCGGAGACCGAGCTGCAGAGTCTCGATGCGCTTGAAGCCTAACACGCACTGCAGCATGTTCTCCTGTGTAGAGCCCTCGGCGTCGATAGAGAAGACGGGGTTGAGGTGCTTCTTCAGACCCGACTTTATGCCGTCGGCATCAGAGTAGCAGTAGTCTTGGGCATTGTAGAACTCAGAGATATTCTCCGGCGTGAGTGTCATCGAGGTGTTCACGAAGTTGTGCATCCATGTATTCAGGTCGGCAGCTGCCTTATCGTACTGCTTGAGCAGGGTGTAGGCCTCGGCTCTCTCGAGCAACACCTCGTCGGTGGTGAAAGCTGGGTAGACGGTACGGTAGTAACCGGTCTGTGCCTGCAGGTCCTTGTACTCGAAGAGATAGGGCGTGCGCCAATAGATATATTTGTTGAGGTTGGTTCCACTGTAGCGCCGGATCGGGAACTTCTCCAGGCTTGGCGAGCCCCAGATGTTTGTGGCGTAGCCGTCCTCATTGGTGGAGACATAGGCACCGTGCGAATATTTGCCCAAGGTATAATAAGCCCCGAATGCCAGACCGATACGCGAGTAGGCAGTCTGGAGCATGAGGTTGGCGTTCACCGAGGCGTCGATGTAGCGTTGCTGAACGGCCTCTTCGGTCTGTGTCATGTTGGCCAGGTCGTTATAGTCGCGCAACGAGGCACCGGCGTTAGTGCCCAAGACGCGGTTGGCGTACTCCACAGCCTTTTTCCACTTGTTGTAGAAGAGGTAGAAGCGGGTGGCGAAGGCATAGGCAGCCTGCTGGTTGAAATGGTACTTGGGCACGGTGTAGTTGGCATCGCCCACATCGGGCAGGGCAGCCTGCAGGTCACGGTCTATTTTCTCATAGTCCTCGGCCACGGTGCCGCGCTCGTAGGTCACGCCGACCTTCTCCTCAGGCTTCTCGATGTAGGGCATGCCCAGGTCCTTTGTGCTGGTCTGATCGTTGTAGGCCATGGAGAACATGTTGACGAGCAGGAAGTGGTTGTAGGCGCGGCAGAGCAGAGCCTCGGCACGTGCCTGACGCAGTTTGTCGGTTGTGGCACCGCCTGCCTCGTCGATGGCCTGCAGGGCGGCATTGGCACTGGCGATGGCTCTGTAGCAGGCCTGATAGAAGCTCTCGGGCGACTCGTTGTCGCTCTCGGTCACGTCTTGCCAGGCGTAGACCTGGTCGGCGAAACGATTAGTGTAGGGGTTGTTCACACCGTTGTCGTCCACATTGTCCGACATATACTCGTTTACGAATATGTTGGAGTTTTGCGGATAGGCAGAGGTAAGGAGCTGAACGACCTTTTCCTCGGTATTGATGGTGGTTCTGTTGTCGGGCATCTTGTCGAGGAAGTCGTTGCACGAGGAGAGTGCCACCGAGCCCATCGCCAAGGCCAGAACCGTATATTTTAATTTCATTACTTTCATTTTCTGATATTTAATATCTGTTTGTTAGAGACCCATTCTGAGTGTGAGCGTGAACTGCTTTGGCACAGGCACTGCCACACCACCGGTGTTGAAGAACTCCGGATCCTGGCCGTTGAGCTTCTTGTCAGCATAGATTAAGAAGAGGTTAGTGGCCTGTAGTTTAAGCGAGAGGTTGCTCAGTCCCCAGTGGCTGATCCAGTTTTTGGGGAACTCGTAGCCTAATGCAATCTCCTTCATGCGGATGAAGTCACCCTTGGCGATGCGTGCGTCGGAGTAGTTGTATGCGTTGTAGGCATACTTCAGATTGGTGTCGTTGCGGTTCTGCACGGCACTGGCAATGACGGGGATGTTGGTCTTAGCTTCATCGCCTGACACCTCCCAACGGTTGCGGAACTCCTTAGGCGTGGACTTCAGGTCGTCGTACTCGTTGGAGAATACGGGGTCGAGACGCACCACATTGCCGAAGGAATAAGTGATGAAGAGGTTGAGCGAGAAGCCCTTGTAGCGGAACACGTTGCCCAACGAACCTACATCAGTAGGATCAGCACTGCCCTCATACTTGAGGAACTTGAGCTTGTCAGGATCAGACTCCTGGAAGTAGATGCCCGTCGTGGTGACGTTGCCGTCCTGGTCGAGGAAGGTGGGAAGACCTTCGTTGTTCAGACCGCGGAAGGGAATGGAGAAGAGGGAACGCACGGGGTAGCCCTTCATCGTGAAGCCGGTGCCAGAGACGAGGTCGATGACACGGCTTGAGGTATTGAGTTTGGTCACCTCATTGTGGGAGTGAGAGTAGATGAGGTTCGTGGTCCAGCTGAAGTCCTTGGTCTTGATGTTGGTGGTAGAGAGTGAGATCTCGACACCGTTCGACTTCATGTTGGCAATGTTACCGTAGCGCTGGATCTCACCGCCTACACCCTCTGTGTTGGCCAAACCAATAAGGTCGAAGTTGCGACGCCAGTAGATGTCGGTCGTCAGGTTGATGCGGTTGTCGAGGAAGCCCAGGTCAACACCTAAGTTGAACTCGTGCTTCTTCTCGTAGGTCAGGTCTGTGTTGGCCAGGCTGCTGATATAGATACCCGACTCTCGGACGGAGGTGAACGGGCGCCAGGGCGTATTAGCTTTGTAGATAGCGTAAGCATTGGTCACGCTGGGACGGTCGCCGGTGAGCGAGTAGCTCAGGCGGAGGGTAGCGTGCGAGAAAGCTGGCTTGAGAGGCTGGAAGAACTTCTCTTCGTGGGCGTTCCACACACCCGAGACATTCCACGTAGGCATCCAACGGGCAGAAGTGGCCTTGCCTAAGTAGTTGGTACCCTCGTAGCGGGCCGTGCCGGTGAGGGTGTATTTGCCCTGATAAGAATAGGTGACGGTGCCGAAGAAGGCAGCCGAGCGCGTGAAGCGGTTGCTCAGCGTGTAGTAGTCGGTGTTCTGCTCCTCACCCATCTTGAAGGCTTGGTAAGCGTAGTTGGCCACCTCGCCAAGAGAATACTGCAAGCCGTATCCACGGAACCAGGTGGTGCGACGGTTCACTGAGTTGGTCTCCATACCGCCATAGAAGTTGACGATATGGTCGTTGTGGAACACGTCGTTGTAGCTCATAGAGAGACGTGTGTCCCAACCAAACATGTCGTTGTCAGTGCGGTTGTAGATACCACCGTTTGGCAGAATGCTGATTTTCAGGGCGTAGATATCGTCAGGGTCACGATAGAGCAGAGGGTTGTTGTTGCGGATAGTGCTGTTGCCCATAGCGCGGTAGCTCATAGCCTCGTTGGAGTCGTCGTGGATCATGTGCTCCTGCGAGGTGGATGTACCCTTCATAGCAGCCAGGAAAGTGAACTTGAGCTTTGTGATGGGCTTGTAGTCGATGCTGGCAGACACACGGAAGTCACTCACCTTGAGGTCCATGTAGTTAGACTCAAGCTCATGGAAAATGTTGAAGTCGGCATAGCTGCGGGTGTAATATTCGTTGGGATCGAGCGCACGCGAGGTATTGAGGGCGTAGGAGTAGGGATTGATGTCGAAGTCACGACGTACCTCACCCGATACCGCATCAACCTGTGAACCCAACGTGCCCGGTGCGCGCTGCTTACGGTAAGAGGCGTTGCCGATGAGGTTGACACTCAGCTTCTTGGATATGTTGTAGGTTGTGTTCTGGTTGACGGTGTAGCGCTGTACCTTGCTCTGCTTGTTCCATCCCGGATCGTACATGGCGGAGAGCGAGACATAGCTCTGCGACTTCTCCGTACCGGTAGACACGCTCACAGAGTGGTTCTGCATGATGGCGTTGGAGAAAAGCTTGTCGAACCAGTTGGTGTTTCTGTATTCGGCGTCGCGCAGGTAGTTGGCCTTGGCAATGTCGGTGTTGGGCAAGCCGAACTGTCCCGTGGTAGGGTTGTAAGTGGTGATGAGGTCATACATCTTCTTATACACACCACCATTCTGCGCGTTGGCAATCTCGGCGTAGTTGAGATAACCTTTCTGATAGAGCTCCTGATAGACCTCCATCTGATCCTGCGAGTTCATAATGTTGAACGTGCTGTAGCTGGGCTTGAGGCGCATAGTGAACTCGCCGGTGTAGTTGATGTGACTCTGTCCGGCCTTACCTTTCTTGGTGGTGATGACGATGACGCCTGCCATGGCGCGTGCACCGTAGATAGAGGTAGCTGAACCGTCTTTCAGAATCTGGAAGCTCTCGATATCGTCGGCGTTGAGTCCTGCGATTGCAGAAGAGATCAGCGTTTCGGCATTACCCGAGGAGAGCTCATCGGCAGAGACATCGGTCACGTCCTCCATGATGACACCGTCGACAACCCACAGCGGCTTGCTGGAGCCATAGATAGATGTGGCACCACGCACGCGGATCTTCGGCGCTGTACCGAAGGTGCCACTGACGTTCTGCACGCTCACACCGGCAGCACGGCCTTCAAGCGAGCGGCTGATGTCGGCCATACCGTCGATCTTGGCATCAGAGGCACTGATCTTCGTGGCCGCACCGGAGAAGAGGCGCTTGTCCTGCGTGGTCATACCTGTGACCACGACTTCTCCCAAAGTACGGTCGTCGGACTGAAGTGTAACTTTCATGTTGGGTTTGGCAGCTACTGTCTGGCTCTTCATGCCAATGTAGCTGATCACCAGCTTCTTTCCCGCTGGCACTGATAGCGTAAAATGTCCGTCGGTGTCAGTGACAGTTCCGACTTTACTTCCCCCGTCTACCATGACAGAGGCTCCGATGATCGGCTCACCGTCTTCCTGCGATATGACTGTGCCCGTAATGGCTGTTTGGGCCAATGCCATACCAACAAAGAGGAACAGACAGGCAAGGATCATGCTCATCCTTTTCTTCATAGACTCTCTCTTTGAATTTTAATAAAAGTTATAAAATACTAATTACTCCCTTGTAAACGAGTTCTCTCTTTACTTTTACATTCTTGTTATATATAGAACCATTTGCTTCACTCCGATTACTATGTTTTTCATCTCTTCATGTCAAAATGTAATACTTCTACTTAAGAACGTAATAAGTATGCGAACAATCTTCTTACGCATTTTTTAATACAATCGCAAAGTTATATCAAAAAATGCAAACATGCAAATTTTTGCTATAAAAATATAGATTTAAAGCCGTTTTTCTTTCATTTGATAGAGAAATACAGGTTAGTAGCTTGCTTTTTTGCACTTCGATGGTTCTACCATGCACTGAGTTCATCGGTGATCTCTGGCATTTGGGTCTTATGAAATGTGGGGCTCTTGATGCCTGTGCGCTTCTGCCGGATATAGTCTTTCAACAGGAAGACGGCGTGAGGATGGAGCTTGACGATGGCAAAAAGGTTGCACAGCGTGATGCAGCCCATGAACAGATCACCGAGATTCCACACCAAATCGAGACTGGCCAAAGCGCCGAAGAGCACCATGACAATACCGTTCATCACCCGCACGAAGGTCAGCCAGCGATGGTCGGCAGTGAGAAACTTCACGTTCATCTCGCCATAGGTGTAGTTGCCGATGATCGACGAGAAGGCAAACATGAAGATAGCTACGGCAACAAACGTGGGACCGACAGAGCCTATCTCGTGCTGCAAGGCGGTCTGAGTGAGCTGAATGCCATTGAGGCTGTTGTCGGTGTACACACCGCTGAGCAGAATGATAAAGGCTGTGCAACTGCAAATGAGCAGGGTGTCGGTGAAGACGCTGAGCGCCTGCACCAGTCCTTGCTTGACGGGATGGCTGACATCTGCAATGCTGGCCGCACAGGCAGCAGAGCCTTCACCGGCCTCGTTGGAGAACAGTCCGCGCTTGATACCCGTCATCATCATGGCGCCAAAGGTACCACCGGTGAACTGCCGGAAGCCAAAAGCATTCTCAATGATAAGGGCGAACATACGCGGCACAAGCTGAATGTTCACGGCCAGGATGACCAGTGCCAAGAGGATATAGAGCACAGCCATCACGGGCACGAAGATGCTGCTGACCTTTGCGATGCGGTTGATACCGCCAAAGACGCAGGCTGTGGAAAGCGTCACAAGAATGAGTCCCATCACCCAGGGTTGTATGCCAAAGGCTCCTTGCATGGCTCCGCAGATGGTGTTGCTTTGTATGGAGATGTAAGCCATGCAGAAGGTGATGGTGATCAGCACAGCGTAGAGACGTGCCATCCAGCGTTTGTGCAAGCCAAACATCATATAGTAGGCGGGGCCGCCGATATAGCTTCCCTCGGTCTTGCGCTTATAGAGTTGGGCCAGCGTAGACTCCACGAAGGCGGTTGCCGAACCGAGCAGGGCGATCACCCACATCCAAAAGATGGCACCTGGTCCGCCTACGGCAATGGCTGTAGCCACGCCGGCGAGGTTGCCGGTACCCACACGGGAAGCTATGGAGACGGCGAAAGCTTCGAACGATGAGACATGTTTCTCATGAGTTTTCTTTGTAGAGTCGCCCAACAGACGTATCATCTCGCCGATCATACGGAACTGCACACCACGTGTCTTAATCGTGAACAGTACGGCACAAACGATGAGAACCGCTACAAGAATGTAGGTCCACAACACATTATTTATATTAGTGATTGCGGTGTTGAGCCACCCGTCGGCTGAAAATATCTCTGTCATCTCTCTTTTGTTAGTTACGAATTATTATCTTGCATCATATATCATTGTAGCCCATTCCGGCATATCATCAACGTACGTTTTATAGATTTGCCCGTCAACCATTCGAAATAGCAATCGCACTTCGTGATTATCAATGGAATTATCATATATGTAAGTACGATCCACAAACGCAGAGGCCATACGACAATTTACTATTGAACGATGATAAGTTCCCTCATTATCATCTTGGAAGTGAAGACTATAGGTTACTCAAGTTTCGCAAGTGAATGA
>DLDU01000049.1:0-25510 GCA_002481295.1 Prevotella sp. UBA7764
CCTAGATATATCGGGTGAGCCGTTCGCAAAGTGTTCGTTTTTGAGCATAAAAAAAAGAGTTACGTTGTCGTAACTCCTTGATTTTCAGTGTAGCGGGGGTGGGTCACGATCCCACGACCTCCGGATTATGAATCCGACGCTCTAACCAGCTGAGCTATCCCGCCATCATTTTCAGCAAAAGAGAAAAACACACGCGGATGGGTGATTTCTGAATTGCGAGTGCAAAGGTACACATTTGTTTTTGAACCTCCAAATATTTTGGCTACTTTTTGTTGCAACATTCGCTTTTCTGACTTTTTTGCATTAACTTTGCAGTCGATAGCTGGGGTACCTATATAATAATAGGAGTATCTCCCTGAGAACTTTCAATGTAGGACATAGGTTTAGCAGGACTGCCTAAGAAGTAGCTCCTTGCCAACATTCAGAGTGGAACGTGAGTTTGGTAGGGACGTTAATATAATGATAGGAGTATCTCCCTGAGGACCTTCAAAGTTGGATGTGAGTTTAGTGGGAGTGCTTATATATAACAATAAGGTGTGTCTCCCTGGTGAGAAAAAGACAAAATGAATTTTCGGATAAAGAAACTCGACATATTCATAGCCCGTCAGTTTGGGCTGCTCTTCGCCGGAACGTTTTTCATCTGCCAGTTTGTGCTGATGATGCAGTTTCTGTGGCGTTATATCGATGACTTGATAGGCAAGGGCATCTCGTTGGATATCATGGCCCAGTTCTTCTGGTACATGGCACTGATGATGGTGCCCCAAGCTCTGCCTTTGGCTATTTTGCTGAGTTCGCTGATTACGTTTGGTAATTTGGGTGAAAGTTCTGAGCTGACGGCTATCAAGGCGGCGGGCATCTCTTTGATGCAAAGTTTCCGGTCGTTGATAGTCATCACTTCTTTGATTTGTGTCACCTCTTTCGTGTTCCAGAACAATATAGGTCCTACAGCAAATATGAAGTTGGCCCAGCTTTTCCTGTCGATGAAGCAGAAGAGTCCTGAACTGGAGATACCAGAAGGTGTTTTCTATGATGGCATCCCGAACAGCAACATCTATGTACAGAAGAAGAATTTGAAGACGGGAAAGCTCTATGGCATCATGGTCTATCGTATGACGGCGAGCTATGAGGACGCAGCCATTATCCTTGCCGACTCCGGTATGATTCAATCTACGGCAGAGAAGAAGCACTTGCTGCTCAGTTTGTGGAGTGGTGAGTGGTTTGAGAATATGCAGTCACAGGAGTTGGCTGGAAGTGCCTCTGTGCCTTACCGCCGTGAGAGTTTTATCTCCAAGCGTATCTATTTGGATTTTGATGCAGATTTCAGTCTGACCGATGCCTCGTCGCTATCCGGCAATGCCCGTGGAAAGAGTCTGAAAGAGATCGTCAACTCCATCGACTCTCTCAATGAGATCTATGACAGCATAGGACGCGTGTCTTATAATCAAGCACGTACCTTCTATTTTGCCAACGTTCGTCTTTCCAAGAAAGACTCTTTGATGGCCGTAAAACGTGGTATGTCAAAGTCATTTGATATTGACAAAGTCTTCGAGAAGTCACCTGCTGAGCAAAAGCGGATGGCGGTGTCGGCAGCGTTGAGCAAGGCCCAAACGGCTGTCAATGACTTGGATTTCAGAAGCATGATGACTAAGGACAATGAGCGAATGGTACGTGAGCACCAGATCGAGGCTCAGAATAAGTTCATGTTGGCCTTACAGTGTCTGCTGTTCTTCTTCATCGGCGCTCCTTTGGGCGCTATCATCCGCAAGGGAGGTTTGGGCGTGCCGGTCATCGTGTCCGTATTAGTCTTTATCGTGTTCTATATCATCGACAACTCCAGTTACCAGATGGCGCGCAAAGGCATGTGGGCCGTATGGATGGGCCGAACGTTGGCTCCTGTTGTGATGACGCCACTTGCTGCCTTCATTACATACAAGGCCTGCAACGATTCTATGGTGTTCAATGCCGATGCTTGGCGAGACATGTTCCGCCGCTTGTTGGGCTTGAGAACGAAACGCAGCATTCAGGGTAAGGAAGTGATCATCAATGAGCCGAACTATGCCGAAGACCATGACAAGCTCCTTATTATTAATAAGAATGTGGTTGCTTACTCTAAGGCCCATAAACTCGTGGCACCACCAAATGTCATCAAGGTGTTCTTCAAGTATCATCCCGATCATGAGATAGAGCGAGTGAATGATGAACTCGAAGTTGTCATCAAGGACCTCGCCAATACCCGCGATCCTTATGTCCTGCAGCAGATCAACCAATATCCCATATTGACGTTGAAAGCGCATACACGTCCGTTTGAGCGTAAGTGGCTGAACATCCTTTCTGCGCTTATCGTGCCGTTGGGCATGTTCTTCTATTTCCGCATGTGGCGTTTCCGTCTCCGCCTCTTACGGGATTTGAAGCAGATACGTTTTACAGACACAAACATTATCAATCATATAGAGAGAAAGCAGAGACTGACTGCCGAGCTGGCTCATCGGTCAGTGGCCGAGCCCCAAGTTTCTGTGGATGAATAAGTAACAAATAAAGGAATCATAACATGGCAGACTTCAAACTTAGCAGCATCGAAGATGCAGTGAAAGACTTTAAGGAAGGTAAATTCGTCATTGTCGTAGATGATGAGGATCGTGAGAATGAGGGCGATCTGATTGTTGCAGCAGAAAAGATTACCCCTGAGAAGGTGAACTTCATGCTCAAAAATGCGCGCGGCGTACTCTGTGCGCCCATTACGTTGTCACGTGCTGACGAGTTGGACTTGCCTCATCAGGTAGAGGAAAATACCTCAATGTTAGGCACACCTTTCACGATCACGGTAGATAAGTTGGAAGGTTGTACGACAGGCGTATCCGCACACGACCGCGCCGCGACCATCTTTGCGCTTGCAGATCCCGCCTCCACACCTCAGACTTTCGGTCGTCCGGGTCATATCAATCCTCTGTATGCTCAGGACAACGGCGTGCTGCGTCGTTCCGGTCATACCGAAGCAGCAGTGGATCTTTGTAAGTTGGCCGGTTTGTATCCAGCCGGTGCGCTGATGGAGATCATGAACGACGACGGCTCCATGGCCCGTATGCCTCAGTTGCAGGAGAAGGCCAAGGAATGGGGACTTCGTATCATCACGATCAAGGACCTTATCGCCTATCGTCTCCGCAAAGAATCCAGCATAGAAGTCGGTGAGGAGGTTGATCTCCCAACCGCCTATGGTCATTTCCGTCTGATCCCGTTCCGCCAGACCAGCAACGGTTTGGAGCATATGGCGCTCATCAAGGGAGAATGGAAGGACGACGAGCCCATCCTCGTGCGTGTCCACTCTTCCTGTGCAACCGGTGATATCTTGGGCAGCATGCGTTGCGACTGTGGCGAGCAGCTCCACAAGTCCATGCAGATGATCGAGAAGGAAGGCAAGGGCGTCGTCATTTATATGCAGCAAGAGGGTAGGGGTATCGGCCTGATGAACAAGATTGCTGCCTATAAGCTTCAAGAGCAGGGTATGGACACCGTAGATGCCAATGTCCACCTTGGCTTCAAGCCCGACGAGCGCGATTATGGTTGTGGCGCGCAGATGCTTCGTCATCTCCATGTCCATAAGATGCGGCTGATGACCAACAATCCTACTAAGCGTGTCGGTCTGGAAGCATACGGCTTGGAGATCGTAGAAAATGTACCCATCGAGGTGACGCCCAACCGTTACGACATTAAGTATCTGAGAACCAAGCGGGATCGTATGGGGCATCAGCTGCATATTAAATGATGTGTAGGTAATACGATTGTAACATTATTATTTCAATTTGAAAATAAAAAGCATGTTTCTTTCGTTATAACGAATAAAATGCTTACTTTTGCAAATGAAATCATATTAAAGGAATCACTATGGCACAATTATCAGACCGTCTGAATCGATTGGCACCTTCTGCCACGTTGGCTATGTCTCAGAAAAGCAACGAGATGAAAGCCCAGGGCATCGACGTTATCAACATGAGCGTGGGTGAGCCGGACTTCAACACTCCGGAGCATATCAAGGCAGCCGGAAAGAAGGCTATCGATGACAATTACTCCAAATATTCTCCCGTGCCGGGTTATCTGGCACTGAGAAACGCCATTTCGGAGAAACTCGACAAAGAGAATCATCTCCAATACAGCAATAAGGAGATCATTGTCGGTACGGGAGGCAAGCAAGGTGTCTGCAATACGATCTTAGCCTTGGTCAATCCCGGCGACGAGGTTATCATCCCCGCACCTTACTGGGTCAGCTATCCTCAGATGGTGAAGTTGGCCGGAGGCACTCCGGTCGTCATCCGTGCCAGCTTTGAGCAGAATTTCCGCATCACAGCCAAGCAGTTGGAGGAGGCCATTACTCCTAAGACCAAGATGCTGATCCTCTGCTCGCCCAGTAACCCGACCGGTAGCGTCTACTCTCAAGAAGAGCTCAACGAACTGGCAAAGGTTGTTCTTGCTCATGAAGATCTGTTCGTCCTCTCTGACGAGATCTACGAACACATTAATTATATAGGCAAGAGCGCCAGCATCTCCTCTTATCCGGGCATGAAAGAGCGTACCATCATCTGCAATGGCGTCAGCAAAGCATACGCTATGACCGGCTGGCGTTTGGGATGGGTAGCAGCTCCCGAATGGATCGTCAAAGGCATCAACAAGTTGCAGGGTCAGTACACCAGCGGTACTTGCGATGTCAGCCAGATGGCAGCCCTCGCCGCTTACGAGAGCAGCCAGGATTGTGTCGAGGAGATGCGCAAGGCCTTTGAGAAGCGTCGTGATCTCATCGTGAGCCTTGCCCGTGAGATACCCGGACTGAAAGTCAACGTTCCTGAGGGTGCCTTCTATCTCTTCCCCAAGTGCTCCAGCTTCTTTGGCAAGAGCGACGGCAAGACCGTTATCAACAACTCTACTGATTTCGCAATGTATCTCCTTCAGGAAGGTCATGTTGCGACGGTTGGAGGAGATGCGTTCGGTGATCCCGACTGCTTCCGCATGAGCTACGCCACAAGCGACGACAATATCAAGGAGGCTATGCGCAGAATTAAAGAGGTAACGGCCCGTTTGAAATAAAAATTTGTTAAACAAGAAGAATTACTCTCTTAGTCAAGCATAAATTGCTATCTTTGCGTGTGGATTCCGCCGATAAGGTGGTTTTGGACGCGTAAGCGTGGTCTTTTGTAAGACGAAGAATAGAAAAATAACAACTTAAATTTACTATAAACCAAAAAATTATTCAAAATTATGGCAACATCACAAAAGGTGGCAGCTCCAGCAGCTGCAAAGAAGTCTCAGGGCTTCACTGGTATCAGAGGTGCGTTCTGGATCATTGTATTGTGCTTCATCGCAGCTCTTTGCATCTTCAATCTCGTTCTTGGTAACGGCGACAACTTCCAGGGTGGCGACAACGCCAATGCTCCTGTCAACATCCTCGGTACTATCTTCAAGGGTGGTTATGTGGTGCCTGTGATCCACACACTGTTGCTCACCGTGCTCTGCCTCACTGTTGAGCGCTGGTTGGCTTTGAAGACCGCATTCGGTAAGAAGAACCTCACCAAGTTCGTGGCAAACATCAAGGCAGCTCTGAAGGCTAACGACTTCGACAAGGCTGAGAAGCTCTGCAACGAGATGCGCGGTTCTGTTGCAAACGTTGTCCTCGCTTCTCTTCACGCTTACAAGGATATGGAGAGCGGTGCTAACGCAGCTCTGAAGAAGAGCCAGAAGGTCGCTAAGATCCAGCAGGCTCACGAGGAGGCTACTCAGCTTGAGATGCCTACTCTGCAGATGAACCTCCCGATCATCGCAACCATCGTTACACTGGGTACACTTACCGGACTTCTTGGTACTGTGACCGGTATGATCCGTTCATTCCAGGCTCTGGCTGCCGGTGGTGGTGGTGACTCTCTCGCCCTGTCAACTGGTATTTCTGAGGCCCTTGTGAACACGGCCTTCGGTATCGCAACTTCTTGGTGCGCCGTTATTTCTTATAACTTCTTCACCAACAAGATCGATAAGCTGACATACGCACTCGACGAAGTAGGTTACACAATCGCTCAGACATACGAAGCTAACCACACAGACGAGGCTTAATTTTACTAACCCTTTAAAATTTTATCATTATGGGTAAAGTAAAAATAGCTAAGAAAGACGTCTGGATAGACATGACACCAATGTCTGACGTGATGGTCCTTCTGCTTACCTTCTTCATGTTGACGTCTACGTTCGTGAAGCAGGAGCCCGTGAAGGTCAACACGCCTGGCTCAGTGTCTGAAATCAAAGTTCCAGAGAAGAACGTCCTGAATATCTTGGTCAGCAATGACGGTAAGATATTCATGAGCATGGACAAGACGACCGATGTCCAGACCACTCTTGAGGATGTGGCCGGTCAGTTTGGCTTGTCGCTCTCACCCGCTGAGGAGAAGAAGTTCCTCAACGATCCTATGTGGGGCGTTCCAATGAATGACCTGAAGGGCTACTTGGCCCTGCCGAAGACAGAAATGCCTGTTGCCATCAAGAAGTATGGTATTCCTACAGACTCTGTTCCCGGCAAGACAGGTGATGCCGCTATGAGCGAATTCCAGATTTGGGTAAAGGCAGCCAAGAACACCAACCCTGATGCCAAGATCGCTATCAAGGCTGACGAGAAGACTCCTTACCGCATTGTGAAGAAGATCATGAGCGAGCTTCAGGACATGAACGAGAACCGTTACTACCTGATTACTCAATATAAGAAACAGGAGGACTAATAGATGGCAAAGCAAGGAAAAAGCAAGCAAAAGAAGATGAATGTCCGTGTGGACTTCACTCCTATGGTTGACATGATGATGCTTCTTATTACGTTCTTCATGCTTTGTACCTCTCTGGCTAAACCCCAGACGATGGAATTGAGTATGCCGAGTAACGATAAGAACATTCAAGATCAGGACAAGAGTGTCACAAAGGCATCGTATACCATTACGATCTATTGTGCCGCTGACAATCAGATCTATTATGTGGCTGGTCAGGTAAAGCCTGAAGATCCCACTTGTCTGAAGAAGACAACATGGGGCACCAAGGGTATACGCTCAGTGCTGTATAATCACGTTACGGAGGATGGAACCTATCCTGTTCAGGACGTGATGAAGGCAAAGGTGGCTCTTGACAAGCAGCGCCAAGATATGGAAAGCAAAGGAAAGAAGATGCCTGACAGCATCTACGACCAGAAGCTTGCCCAGATCAAAGCCGGTATCCTTCCTGATAAGCGGATCAGTACCATGACCGTGATTATCAAGGCTACCGACGACGCTAATTACAAGAATCTGGTAGACGCTCTCGATGAGATGCAGATCTGCAGCATTGGTAAGTATGTGATCGATAAGCTTAATCCTCAGGACATTGAACTTCTGAAGAAGAACAATGTGAAGTTTTAAGCACATTCAGTAACGATTAAAAAGTGAAAAAATGGCAAATATTGATTTAACAACCAATGGTTGGGTCGATCTTATCTTTGAGGGAAGAAACCATGAATACGGAGCCTACAAGCTTCGTAAGGGTACTCCCAAGAGAAACGTCTACTCAATCATTGTGATTGCGGTGCTGGCCGCCCTTTTGGTTGGCATTTATGTGGCCAAGTCTGCTTACGACAAGTATCAGGCTGCCCATGCCAAGAATGAGGCCGTCACCGAGCTTTCCGCTCTCAATCAGCCTAAGCAGAAAAAGGCTGAGGTGAAGCGTAAGGAAATAGTAGAGCCTGAGAAGAAAGAGGTTGTCAAGGAGGTTAAGTCTTCTATCAAGTTCACGGCACCTGTCATCAAGAAAGATAACGAGGTGAAGCCCGAGGAGGAGATGAAGACCCAGGCCGAGTTGATGCAGACCAACACTGCTATCGGTGCTCTTGACGTGAAAGGCAATAGCGACAATGGTGAGATTCTGAAGGTCACACAGCGTGTGGCCGATGAGCCTGTCAAGCCTGCTGAGGAAAAGCCTGAAGTAGAGAACAAGGTCTTCGAGGTTGTGGAGCAGATGCCTTCCTTCCCGGGTGGTCCTTCTGCTTTGATGAAGTACCTCAGCGAAAACATCAAGTATCCTGTCGTAGCTCAGGAGAATGGTGTTCAGGGTCGTGTCGTCGTTTCTTTCGTTGTTGAGCGCGACGGTTCTATCACTGACGTGAAGGTAGCGCGTTCCGTAGACCCCTCTCTTGACCGCGAGGCCATGCGCGTGGTTCGTTCCATGCCGCACTGGATTCCTGGTAAGCAGAACGGTTCTGCTGTTCGTGTGAAGTATAACGTACCTGTATCTTTCAGATTGCAGTAAAAGTTTATATGAAGAAAATAACATCTTACTTTTTTGTAGGATTAGCACTTTCTGTCTGTCTTCTCTCTGCTTGCGGTAACAGCAAGAAGGGAAAAGACGGGCGGACAGATACTTACTCATCAGGGACGATCAGTTTCGTCTCTGATGAGAGTTTTAGTCCCATTATCGAAGACGAGCGCTTCGTCTTTGAGCATGATTATCCCCAAGCCAAGGTAAAGCCCATCTATACCAACGAGAGCGATGCCATCAATCGCGTACTCAGTGGCAAGTCTTGGCTGGCATTCACGGCACGCAATTTCACTCCCTCCGAGTTAAAGAGTTTGCAGGCTCAGAACTATCGTCCTGTAGCTATCAAATTGGCATATGATGCTTTGGCCTTTATCTGCCACAAGGATTGCCGTGATACCTTGCTGTCTGTTCAGAACATCCGTGATATCATGAACGGCAAGGCAACGAAGTGGAGTGACATTTTCAAGGATGGCTCCCACGAGCCTATCACCGTCGTATTTGACAATCCTAAGTCAAGTACCGTTCATTATGTAGAAGATTCCATACTTGGCGGTCATGCCATTCTCAACAAGAACGTGGCAGCAGTGAAGAAAACCGCCGATGTGATCAAATATGTTGAGCAACATCGTGACGCTATTGGCATTATTGGCAACAACTGGCTCAACGACAAAGGCGACAGTACTAATCTTACGTTCAACCGCAATATCCGTGTGATGAGCGTGAGTCTGATCCATCCCGCTACTCCCACGAGTGGTCGTAAACCCTATCAATACTATATCTATAGTGGTGAGTATCCTTTGGTGCGGACTATCTATGCTTTGCTTAATGATCCCCGCCAGGGCTTGCCATGGGGCTTTGCCCATTTCATAGAGGGGCCGAAGGGTCAGCGCATTGTCATGCGTGCCGGTTTGCTTCCGGTTCTTGGCAATATCAATGTAAGAGATGTTAATGTAGGTCAATAGCAGAAACTTTCTGCTTGTAGGTTCGTCTTTGCATTAAAGTATTCATAAACATAACAGAACTCTATAAAACAGTAGAATTATGAAGGCTTATAAATATTTATTGATTGGTGCGCTGATGCTTGGTTCGTCAGTGCCTACTTTCGCTCAGAACGACAATAAAGCAGTCATTGAGCAGGGCACCAAGGTCATCTTGGCTAAAGGTGCTGATTACAAGGATCAGGTAAAGCAGCTCTACAAGGAGAACAAGAAGAATCCGGAGGTGCTTGTCGCTTTTGGTAAAGTGTTCCTGGCACAGAAGGATACTGCTAATGCAAAGGCTTTCGCCAACTATGCATTGGCCCGCAATCCTAAGTATGCCAAGGCATTCTTGTTGAAGGGTGACATTGCCGTCTCTATGGATGACGCTGGTGGTGCCGCTGAGAATTATCAGCAAGCTAAGTATTTCGACCCGAAGGATCCTGAGGGCTACTACAAGTATGCTATGATTCTGCGTGGCCGTAGCCCTGAGGATGCCGTGAGCAACCTTGAGGATCTTCGCAAGCAGCGTCCTGATTATCCTGTTGACGCTTTGGCTGGCCGTATCTACTATTTCTCTTCTATTCCTAATCACTTCCAGAAAGCAGAGTCTTATTTCAACAAGGTTCAGGATGTCGCTTCCATGGAGGATGAGGACATCACCCGCTATGCTATGACAGAGTTCTTGCTGGGTAACTCTCAGAAGAGTATTGATGTCGCCAAGGCTGGTCTGACTAAGGATCCCCGTCGTGCTGGTTGGAACCGTTTGGTGTTCTGGAACTACACTAACCTGAGCGATTCTCAGAATGCTCTGGACTACGCTGACCGTCTGTTCAACAAGAGTGACAGTGCTCATATCACAGCTGACGACTACGGCTACTACGGCAAGGCCCTTTCTCTCGCAAAGCGCTATGACGAGGCTATTACCGCTTACAACAAGGCTATTGAGGATTTGGCTGTTGACAGCAATGCCATCGCTTCCAAGTCTGTGCTGTTGAAGAACCTCTCTGATGTCTATAAAGAGAAGGGTGATTTCAACAATTCTGTAGCTTACCTCGAGAAGTCTATCGACGCCAAGGAAAAGCCGACGATGGACGACTATGATACCATGGCAGGTCTCTATACCGATTACGCTTCCAAGAAGTCTGCTGCCGGTGACAAGGCTGCCGCCGCTGCTGCTTTCAAGAAGGCTGATGAGGTTTATGCCAAGATCATGGAATTGTTCCCCAACTACAAGAACTACTGCAACTACATGCGTGGTCAGATCAATGCCAACCTTGATCCTGACAGCAAGGCTGGCCTTGCCAAGCCTTACTATGAGGCACTTTCCTCCAGTCTTGAGGAGAAGGCTGAGCTGAGCAGCAGCGAGAAAGCAATGCTTAAGCAAGCTTATCTCTATATGTTGGTCTATGACTACAATGTCAAGAAGAACACGGCTGGTGCTAAAGTGTGGGCTAAGAAGCTCCTCGTTGTAGATCCTGAGAACGAGACTGCAAAGCAGGTCGCAGCTCTCAAGTAATTAGAAATTCCATTCATTCAATATGGGCTCCACGGTTTCGTGGAGCCTTTTTTTTGCTCCTCCCTACACCAAGCCTCTCCCTACTCCAAGCCTCTCCCTAACCTCAGCCCTTCCCAAGGGGAGGGAATTGCGATACCATTGGGAGCGCTTGCTTCTTATGGGATAACCATGTCAAATGAAACCAATACTTTAATCATTCGTTCTTAATACCGTTCTTTGTACATTGGCAGCTCGCTAAGCCCCTTTTTTCAGAACTCTAACCATTCTCCTTTTAGATGGACAAATCAATCGGCGCTTGAAGTGGACATTTACCGTATTTTGATCTCTAAAGCCTATTATTTACACCAAAAATACAGTTTGTCCAACTTATTTAGCGTTTTGTCCACCGTGTTTTAATACACTTTTTCTAATTTTGGGCACAGAAACGTAAACATCAATAATAAACCTAATTATTACTACAATGAAGAAACAACTCTTCTCAGTGATGCTATGCCTGGGTGCGATGGGTGGCTTGTCCACCTTCCCGATGCCGTTACAGGCTGCCGTGTCACAATCACAGACGATTAAGGTGAAAGGCCAGATCGTAGACGATCAGGGTGAACCGCTTACTGGAGCCACCATTAAGATTAAAGGTGGACAGGGTGGTACCGTGACCGACCTCGACGGTAATTTCAATCTTGACGCTCCTGCCAATGCTACGCTCATCGTTAGTTATGTAGGTTATAAGGACCGCGAGATTGCCGTGCGCGGGCGTGCGATCATTGATAAGATTCAGATGACAACAGATGACCGTGTTTTGGATCAGGTTGTCGTCGTCGGTTATGGTACACAGAAGAAAGCCGACTTGACCGGTTCTGTTGCCGTGGTCAATGCCGATCAATTAAAGAAGGTGTCTAACTCCAACATCTCCACGATGCTTGAGGGTAAGGTTCCGGGCGTACAGATTACGACCGATGGTCAGCCAGGTGCAGATCCTTCTGTACGTATCCGTGGTATCAGTACTTTTGGTAGTTCTGCACCTCTTTATGTTGTCGATGGTGTGCCAATGGGTACAACGATCCGTGATTTCTCCGCTAATGATATAGAGTCTATCCAGATCTTGAAGGATGCTGCCGCCGGTGCCATCTACGGTTCTCGTGCTGGTAATGGTGTGGTCATCATCACCACCAAGCATGGTCGTAAGGATCAGCCTTTGAAAGTCGACTATAGTGGCTACTTCGGCGTAGACATGATTTCCAAGGGTGTTTATGATCTGATGGACGCAGATCAGTATAGCAACTATATTGGTCAGGCATGTGCCAACAGTGGTACCACACTTCCCAGCGGCTATAAGCTCGGCGAGGATGGCAAGTACCATTTCCAGGATGCTACCAATACCGACTGGTTCGATGAAGTCTTCAAGACCGGTATCCGTCAGAACCATAATGTCAACCTCAGTGGTGGCGGTGCCAACAACACCTATAATATTGCTCTCGACTACTTCAACCAGAAGGGAACCATCGAGGGTGCCGGTCCTGACTATCAGCGCTACACGGCACGTGTGAACAACTCTATGGACACCAAGTTCATCAAGTTCCAGACCAGCGTCGTTTATTCTCATTCCAAACAGAACAATATGGCCATTTCCAATGCCTCTGAGTATGTACAGGGACTTTATGGCGACGTGACCAACGTGCTGCGTGGTACGCTGCTCATGCAACCGACCATCAAGGCTTACGATCCTTCTACTTGGGTACTCGACGACAAAGTCGGTTCTGCCAGTGGCTACAACTATGATGCTTATGGCTATGGTGTGTACAACGATTTGGTGCATGGTGATATCTCCGCTTCCAATCCGTTGCTCGTCAACAACCTGCTCAAACGCAACACACTTGTTGACCGCTTCGTAGGTACAGGCTCTGCAGACGTTGACCTGTTGAAGATGTTGGGTGTAGATACCAAGACCCAACACCTTAATTATAAGATCAATCTCTCCTATAGCAAGACTCACGCTCAGGACTTCACTTGGATTCCTTCCTGGATTCAGAGCAACCGTGTCTACTTGGCCAAGACCAATGAGAAACTCACCAAGGGTACTCGTACCTATGCTGACGCATTGATGGAGAACACCCTTACTTATGACGGACATATCGGCAAGCACAATATCAATTTCGTTGCTGGTACCGCTTATCAGGAGGAGAACACCAACACGCTGACGGCCTGGGGCAATGAGTTCAGCGAGCCTTACTTCCTTCAGATTCAGAATGCCAAGACCCGCGATGCCAACTCTTTTGAGTACAAGCACGCTATCATGTCATACTTCGGCCGTCTGAACTACAACTACGACGAGAAATATCTTCTCTCAGCTATTGTCCGTCGTGATGGCAGTAGCCGTCTGTCCAAGGATAAGCGCTGGTCCACTTTCCCCTCTGTGTCTTTGGGTTGGCGTATCGACAAGGAGAAGTTCTTCCCTGTGAGCAAGGACGTCATCAACCTGTTAAAACTCCGTGCCAGCTACGGTGAGATCGGTATCGACAACGTAGGCGACTACGCTATCCAGACCACGATGGATCGCAACAACATGAGCTACAGCTTCGGCAACAACATCGTTTACGGTTCTGCTATCTCCACTTTCGTCAATCAGAATCTTGAGTGGGAGCGCCGTATCACCAAGAACATTGGTCTTGACATCGCCATGTTTG
This sequence comes from Prevotella sp. UBA7764, assembly GCA_002481295.1. Classification (GTDB taxonomy): domain Bacteria; phylum Bacteroidota; class Bacteroidia; order Bacteroidales; family Bacteroidaceae; genus Prevotella; species Prevotella absiana. The sequence continues at coordinate 13,479 of DLDU01000049.1, forward strand.
GCAACCGTCTTGAGTTCACTGCTGAATGGTTCAAGAACCGTTCTAAGAATTTGCTCTACGGAGTACCTGTTCCGGAGAATGCCGGTGTGAGCAATACCAGTGTGACGATGAACGCCGCTACGTTGGACAACAGTGGTTGGGAGTTCAGCGGTACTTATCGCAACAACGATCATCCTCTGAAATATCAGATCAGTGCCAACCTCAGCACGCTTAAGAATAAGGTAGTGCAGCTTGGTTTCAGCAAGGATGCCTATATCTCCGGCAACTATATCACAGAGCTTGGAAAAGAGATTGGTAAGTTCTACGGTTATGTCTATGAGGGTATCGCCCGCACGCAGGCCGACCTCGACAACCATGCCACCCAGCAGGGAGCCAATGTCGGTGACTGCCTCTACAAGGATGTCAGTGGTCCTGACGGCAAGCCTGATGGCAAGATCGACGAGAACGACCGTGTCGTCCTTGGCAGCGGTATGCCAAAGGTCAACTTCGGTATCAGCGCCCATCTGGAGTATAAGGGCTTCGATCTGAGTGTCTCCACCTTCGGTGCCCTGGGCTATCACGTTACCGATGATATCTACAACAGTCTGAACTCCTGCTATGGCTGGGGCAACAAAGATGTAGCCATGGGCGATGCCAACCGCTGGAGTGAGGATGGGAAAACCTATCTGAGCAATGTACCACGTACTTACGCTACCAACAACGCCCAGCAGGCTTGGAACGATCTCTTCAGCAGCCGTAAGATTCAGAATGCCGCTTATTGGAAGATCGCCAACGTAGAACTTGGTTACAACATGCCAGACAAGTGGTTTGGCGGATATGTAAACAGCGTACGCGTTTATGTCTCTGCACAGAACCTCTATACCTTCACAGGTTATCATGGTTACAATGTCGACTATGCCGGAGGTGTGTGGACACCGGGTTACAACTTCTGTTCATTCCCGACACCGCGTACATTCATGTGCGGTCTTCACTTCTCATTCTAATGTTGACAACAAAACACAACTGATAAACATTACGTCAATATGAAACTCTATCATATCTCCCTCGCCCTCTTGTTGGGCCTCGGAACCCTTACATCCTGTAACGATAAGCTCGATTTGGACAATCCCAATCAGCAGACCTCAGCCACCTTCGGCTTCAATGCCGATGATTTGGAGGAAAGTGTGGTGGCTGCCTATAACCACATCCGCATGGAGGGCTCTTACGCCCGTGTGGGCTACACCATCGACATGTGCCGTGGCGATGAGGTGTGGAACTCCTCACAAGTGTGGTATCTTCCGTTCGACAACCTTAACCTTCCCGTCTCCGGCGATATTGGTTGGTGGGTTTGGCGTGAGTGGTACTATACCATCAACGTCTGCAACTTCGGTCTCTCCCGCACCGGCGATGACGACAGCAAGTTGAGCGACCGCATGAAGGACATCAAGGGACAGTTGCTGTTCCTGCGTGCCCTGGCCTATTACAACTTGGCCGGATATTATCAGGACGTGCCATTGATCATTGACTACAACACTTATTCTTCTCTTGACGGTCTCTATGCCACCAATAACACCTTCGACGAGGTCATGGACCAGGTGGAGAAAGACTTCAAAGAGGCTGTAGACCTGTTGCCATCCCGCGACAAAGGCGGTGAGTGGGCCAAGGGCCGTGCTACCTGTGGTGCCGCTGCCGGTTACTATGCCCGTGCATTGATGCAGCGCCATAAGTACAGCGAGGCACTGACCGTCTTGAAGGACATCATCAACAAGAAGTACGGCTCTTATAAGCTCATGGCCAACTATGGCGACAACTTCCGTGAGGGTGCACAGTACGAGAACAATGATGAGAGCCTCTTTGAGGTACAGTTCCTCGACTATGGCACACAGGGCACCGACGATGAGTGGACTCCTGTCAACACCAGCAAGAACGCTACGCAAGGCTCAGCTATCGAAAGCAACTGTGGTCCTGGTGCCTATGGTGGCTGGGCTGACCTGAGTGCTTCGCCTTGGCTCTATCAGCTTTTCAAGCAGGAGCGTACCAAGAGTGGTAAGCTCGATCCTCGTCTTTATTGGACCATCGGCACCTACGAGGCAGACTGGGACAATGATGATCAGACGCTTGGCAACGTATGCTACAAGTCTAAGATGACATCGACCGATACCGTCGTCACCAACAACAACAATGGCGGTTTGCCTATCTGCAAGTATACCAATATGCGTACCGGTCTCTATGACAAGGTGGTCACTGGTCTTCACGACGGCATCAACCTGCGTCTGATGCGCTACTCCGATGTGCTGTTGCGTGCTGCTGAGTGCGAGAACGAGGTCAATGGTCCGACCCAGCAGGCTATCGACTGGATCAATGAGGTGCGTCGCCGTGCCGGACTGGCAGATCTGAAATTAGCTGACTTCCCGACGAAGGACAAGCTCTTTGAGCAGATTGCAAATGTAGAGCGCCCGAAGGAGTTCGGCTGTGAGTTTGGTCGTGGCTTCGATCTTCTTCGCTGGGGATTCTTCTACAGTGCCGACCGTCTGCAGCAGCTCAAGGAGCATGGAACCTACCGTTGCTCGATCCATCATGCCAAGGATCCGGTTAGCTATGATCTCGTCGGCAAGGATGCTGAGGTGAAGTGCTCTTACGACACCTATGTGCCCGGTCACGAGTTCCTGCCCATCGTGGAGACGCTGACCAACAAGAACCCGAACCTCAAGGGCAACTCAGCCAACAATAGCACCGACAACAGTGAGTATTTCAAGACCAACGGATGGACGGTACATCCTGTTGTCAGCTTGAGCAAATAAGCCAAACGATAACTATAAAAAGAAAAAACAATGAGATATTTCAAGCATATAGCCAAAGCACTGTGCATGACAGCACTGGGTGTGATGGCTTTGACCGGGTGCGAGGGTGCTGATCAGTACGGCATCGACTCTCCCGATTGGATCAAAGACAAGATCGACTCCATCAACAACGCTAAGCAGCCTCACGAGGAAGTCCTCGAGGGCATGCAGGAGGATGTGTACACGATTGGCAAGACCGACTTCTCTTCCGGTTTCTGGACAGCCTTCTCCAAGTACTATGTCATCGGTGAGAACCAGAAGTGGAACGCACAGTTCAACCTGAACATCAATCCGGATGACAATACCTACTACAAGAACTTCGCGCTCATCGTCACCAATGACTACGACCGTGGCGCTACTGACTATAAGGAGTATGGTGCCATCCGCTTCGATGCTACGGGCGACTCTGTCAAGTACAACTCTCAGTGGGGCAACCTCTTCTTCAAGTATACCAACAGCTCTCTGCTTTTGGATCCTCAGGACAACAAGGATGCGAACGTGCAGAAACTCGGTGGTAAGGTGACCCTCACCGTTGACCGCTCACGCAAGGACTCTTTCGTCGTGAAGATGACCAACGGTGCTGTGACGAAGACCTATACCCAGCCTTATGCACTGAACAGTACGAACGCCGACGCTTCCAACACCAACATCCGTTGCTTCATCGCTGTCGAGGGCTCATATATCGACTTCCTCTCGACCAACATCGTTCCTATTGGCGGTCTGACCTCCGCCGAGGACAAGCAGCCGCTGTCGATGACACTGAACAATGTGCCCGAGGAGGTGGATCTCGGAACTTCGCTCGATGATGCCATGGCCAACGTCTCGGCTGAGGTGACCTACGAAGAGGGCGTGAAGAAGACCATCCCGGCTTCTGAGCTCTACTTCTCTGCCATCAACGACATGAACGTGGCTGGCGAGAAGACACTCACCGTCATCTACAACAAGACCTTCAAAGGCGAGGCCTCTGCCAAACCTATCGTGGCTTATAAGACTTTCAAGGTCGTACAGCAGATTGCTTCCATCAAGATCACCAAGCAGCCTACACGCACCACCTACTATTTCTATAAGACTGCTGCCACGGAGGCTATGGGCGACCGCACGATGGCCTTCGACCCGACAGGCATGGAGGTGACCGCCACCTACAAGAATGGAGAGACGGGTGTCCTCGACAACAGCAAGCTTAAGTTCTCTGCCGTCGCCGCTTCGGCTGGCAAAAAGGCTGTGACGATCTCTACAGCCAACGGCAAGGAGGCAAAGACCATGGTAACTGTGAAAGAGTCTGCAAGCAGTGCTGCCGCGTTCACGCCAAGCCTTGTAGGCCTGAAAGACAACACCACAGCCTGGTGGACAGTCTTCTCCGACGACGTGAAGGTTCCGGCTGGCGAGACTCGTTCGTTCTCTTTCACCAACTATACCGACGGATTGAACAATTGGGACAACTTTGTCACCATCCTGCGGAATGCCGCCAAGGGTGAGTATGGTGTGGTGCGTGCCGACAACTATGGTTGGGGCAACGGCTACGCTGCTTGCCAGCACGACGCTACAGGAGCTGCCGACTGGGCAGGCTGGCTTGCTGCCATGAACGGTGCAAAGGTCACGGTCTATGTCACCAACTGCAACAATGGTACGGCGGACGTTCAGGCCATCATGAAGGGTACTGACGGAAAGACCTACACCTTATATTATTTAGGCATCAACACCGTTGATCCCGCCGACCTCTATGTCGCCTTCACCGCTGACCACTGCCATATGGTAGCTGCAGCAGCAGGTGCCAAGCGACATGTTCACAGACGATAAGTGATAAGTAACGTAAGGCTCCCTCCCCATTCCCTCTGTAGAAGGGATGGGGAAGGGCTTTACCACTTTTTTTTGATAATTATGAAGCATCTTCAACTCTTTACAGCCGTCGGCCTGCTTGCCCTCAGCGCTGTCGCTGCTTACGCCAACGACAAGACCAGGGTCAGCTACAAGGAAGTGGCGGTCCACGATCCCTCTATTGTTGCCGACGGTAGCAACTACTATCTCTTCGGCTCGCATCTTGCTACCGCCAAGTCCAGCGATATGCTCAATTGGACTTCCTTTGGTGGTGGCGAGACTGACGCTTGTACGCTCTTTGCCAATACTGCTGGCGTAAAGATCGGTTATGCCAACGCCTACAACACACAGAAGATCACTTCTGTGAAGAACTATAAGGGCGAGACTGTCTCCTTTGGCAATTTCAATGCCCACAGCTGGCAGTGCAAAGGCAATAATGTTCAGAACATGCAATGGGCTCCTGATGTCGTTCGCAGCCGCAAGACGGGCAAGTGGCTGATGTATATGTCGGTCAACGGTGACTATTGGGCATCGTCTATCGTCTGTCTCGCTGCCGACAACATCGAGGGTCCGTATGTCTATCAAGGGCCTGTTGTCTTCTCCGGCTTCCAGGGACGCTATGACCACAACGGCTTTACAAAGACCAACGACTGGCAGCATACCGACTTGACCATTGCTACCGGTGCTACTTCGCTGCCTGCCCGCTATAATACGGATAAGTGGGGGAGCTATTGGCCCAACTGTATCGATCCCTGCGTGTTCTATGACGAAGAGGGTAATCTACTGATGTCCTACGGCTCGTGGTCGGGTGGCATCTGGGAGTTGAAGCTTGACGAAACAACAGGTCTGCGTGACTATACCCATACCTATCCCTATGAGATCAACGGTAAGAAGGCTGCTGAGGGCGGTGCCGATGCCAACACCACCAGCGATCCTTACTTCGGCAAGAAGATCGCGGGCGGATACTATGTCTCGGGCGAGGGCTCGTTTATCCGTCATATCGGCAATTACTACTATCTCTTCCTCTCTTACGGAGGTCTGAACCCTAACGCGGGCTACGTGATGCGTGTCTTCCGCAGCGAGAATCCCGACGGTCCTTTCGTGGATGGGCAGGATGTCAGCGCGGTCTACAGCCGATACGAGCTCAACTATGGCAACAAGTCCACGACCAACCGTGGCATGAAGCTCATGGGTGCCTACGCCGGATGGGGCAGCATGACTCACGGCGAGCGTGCCCAAGGCCATAACTCTGTCCTGGTCGACAACGACGGAGATGCCTTCCTGGTCTATCATACTAAATTCGACGATGGAACTTACTTCCACGAGGTGCGCGTGCATCCGCTCTTTGTCAACGAAGATGGCTGGCTCGTCACCGCTCCTTTCCGATTCACCGGAAAACAGACTACACAAAAACAAATCGAGAGCGAACGACTCTTCTCTGCTGAGCAGATCGCCGGCACCTATCATCTGCTCAAGCATCCTTATCAGCAAACCTGTGCCTACAACGATAAGACAGATGCAGATGCCTCGTTCAGCAAGGCCAACGAGCAAAAACCGGTGACGGTGACGCTCAGTGCCGACGGCACGGTGTCGTGCCCGGATAACAGTGACTATGACGGCACGTGGACGTTCACACAGGATGGCAAGTCGTTTATCATGCTGACACTCAACGGCTGGGACTACAGTGGCGTGGCGATCAAGCAGAACATTGACGGGTATAAGGACTGTCCCGCCACCTGCATTACTGCCACCAGCTTCGACGGCATTCCTGTCTGGCTCTATAAAGAAGGCGTGACGGCGACGGGCATCCATGAGATCCAGGCTGATCAGAACAGCACTAAGGTTCAGCAGGCCTACAATCTCGCGGGTATGCCGGTCAGCGACAGCTACAAGGGCATCGTGATCGTGGGTGGAAAGAAAGTAGTGAGGAAATAGCTTAATCTACTCATCATTGAAAATCTTATTTTCCATGGCTGTGGCTGCGCTCAGCGTTGCCACGGGTTTGGCAGGAGAACCTGAGCGTCATGGCGTCACAGACCCTTGGGTTCACGACCCGGTCATGGCTTACGAGGACGGCACCTATCATCTCTATTGTACTGGCCCCGGCATCCTCAACATGACCTCCTGCGACTTACATACGTGGGACATCGCTCAGCGTGGTGTCCTGCAAGACCATATTCCTGCTTGGGCGCATGACAGCGTGCCCGGATTGCGGGGCGATCTCTGGGCACCGGACATCGTCCGTTACCGTGATCGCTGGTATATGGCTTATTCCTGCTCGACGTTTGGAAAGAATACGTCGGCCATCGGACTTCTCTCTGCCGACCGCCTCTCCGGCAACAGCGGCTGGCGAGACGAGGGCTGTATCATTGCATCACGCGAGGGACGCGACAACTGGAATGCCATCGACCCCAACTTTGTCATCGACGACAACGGTCAGCCGTGGCTGACCTACGGCTCGTTTTGGGATGGCATCCAGCTCCTTCGGCTCGACACTACGCTACATGCCGCTGCCGGAGCGCGTCCTTTCACCATCGCACGCCGCTATGCCAAGGGCACCAAGAGCCTTCCGGCCAATCCCACCTCGGACTTTGCAGGACCCAATGCCATCGAGGCTCCATTCATCTTCAAGCACAAGGGCTGGTACTATCTCTTCGTCAGTCACGACTACTGTTGCCGGGGCATGAAGAGCAACTACCGTGTGGTCGTCGGACGAAGCCGGAAGATCACCGGCCCCTATCTCGACCGCGAGGGTAAGTCTATGCTCGATGGAGGCGGCACGCTCGTCATCGAAGGCGATAAGAAACGATATGAGGCAGCCGGCCATTGTGCCGTCTATCATCTCCCGTTGCCGAAGAAGCAAAAGAGAGGTGACCTCTTCATTTGTCATGGATATAGTATCAAAAGTGAAGGTATGCCAAAACTGGTCATCCGTACGGTTCGGTGGAACCATGGCTGGCCTGAACTAATGTAGAAAGAGCATAGGATAACAAGAGGCTCCAACCCGCTGTGGATTGGAGTCTTTCTTGTTGTATGTTATATGGCGAGATGATTTTTTTTCAAAGCGTGAACTTGCTTTTCAAAAGCATTTCATTCTCAGCTTGCAATCAGGAGAAACTATTTAGGACTTTGAGACGGAAAGAGGAGTGGGGGAAGAGCTCTATAAAACATATCCTTTCTGTCTTTCTGTCTAAAGGAACTTGTCTTTCTGACTTACTTCATCGTGAGGACCATGCGTCCTACATAGATCGCATTCTTACCATTCTGGTCCACAGGGATCTGTTTGCCATCGAGGTTGGGCACATAGCGCAGCGACTTGAAGAGCGTATGGCTGTGCCCTCCGAGCACAAGGTCGATGCCACGTGTATGGCTGATAACCATCTGGTCGCCCATGCCCTGCTCTTCCCAACCGAGATGAGAGATGAGGATCACCAAGTCACATTTCTGCTTGTGCAGCTCATCGGCCATCTGCTGAGCAGTAGCAATCGGGTCGAGATATTCCGTATCGAGATAGTTCTTCTTGTCGACAAGTCCTTCCATCTTCGGTGAAAGTCCGAAGACGCCGATCTTCAATCCTTTGCGCTTGATGATGACATAAGGCTTTACGATCTTGTCAAGGTCATACTGATGGAAGCGATAGTTGGCACAGACAATCGGGAAGTTTAGCTCACGAAACACTCTCGCCATGTTTTCCAGTCCGAAGTCAAACTCATGGTTGCCGATGGTGCCGGCATCATAGTGCATCAGATTCATCAGTTCCGCCTCAACATCTCCTTTGAACAACGTATAATAAGGAGAGCCCTGCGAGAAGTCACCACTGTCGAAGAGCAACAGCTGGGGATCCGCCTTACGCTGTTCTTCCAACATGGCAACGCGGCGCAGGAAACCACCACGATCCGCCAACGCCGTGTCAGCAAGGTTCTTGCTCAGCGGCAAGATGCAGCTGTGCGTGTCATTGGTATGCAGTATCGTCAGTTCCTTCTGTCGGCCTCCGGCATCGACGCCAAGGCTAACTACTAAAAGGAGCAGCATGATATAGAGTCTACTAAAATATCTCATCGTTATCTATATTATCTATCTGTTTATCTTATTTGTTCCGTAATCCCTTAATACTTGAACAGGGTATTCTCCATTCAACACTCATCATTCAATATTCATCATTGAACCACAATTCTTCCCTCCACGTGACCGTCTACAGCCTTTCCTGCCTTGGTCATCTCCTGGAAGTAATGGCGGATGATATAGCGTGTGTCGTATTTCTCTTCTTGTGGCGACACCACATCCGTTGCTGCCTTATAGGCCGTCATCTTATCATTGCCGTGAGCCAAGTAGTCGATTGTAGCGATGCGGTAGTTGCCGTCCGGGTCGATCTCCTTGCCGTTGATGGTTGCGGACTTCAGCTGTCCGTCTTTTGTGATGACAAGCCGCACGCTATGGCTCACACCTTCACCGCCTACAGATGCTACCTGTTGGAAGAGTTCCTGCACCTTACTGCCGGAAAGGGTAAGATATGTGATATGGTTCTCAAAGGGGGCCACGTTGAGAATATCGCCGTAGGTCACCTTACCAGCAGGCAGAGATGCACGAATGCCACCAATGTTATACATACCGAAGTCGATATGCTCGCCCGTCTGCTCGCCATACCACACGAGGATGTCAGACAGCAAGTTGCTCATATCGCTCTCCGGACGTTGCTTCGTCATATAGTGCGTCGTCGTACCCACAACGGGGTTCATCACCGAGTCCACGACATGTTTGTAAGGAGCCAGCAGTGTTGCGGCTGCCTGATCCGGATGGCGGTCATAGCGGCTGTCAACCATCACCTGTGTGCGCTGAATGTCAGTCAGATGGTATTGGCTGCCGCACGAAGGCAACAGCAGTACCCACGTCAGGCACAGTGCAGACAGCGTAGTATTTCTTTTCATGATGCTATATATATAATAATGTGTATAATCAGTTAAGTGCCGCAAAGGTACGCATTTCCCAGTGAAAAGCCATCAAGAAAGCGGGAAAAGCGAAGCGAAAATGTTAAAAAGAACAGATTTTAATCCTCTGTTGCTCATATTTCATTGAAAAGCAGTAACTTTGCAAAGCTTTTCGGCCTAACCGCTGGTTGGAGGAAGAGTCTCCATGCTACGTTGGGTTGGAACGACAAACAACATTTAATTATACACACAATGGATTTGATTAAAGTTGCCGAGGAAGCATTTGCAACCGGCAAGAAGTTCCCTGAGTTCAAGTCAGGTGACACCATCACTGTCGCTTACAAAATTGTCGAGGGTAACAAGCAGCGTATTCAGCTGTATCGTGGCGTGGTCATCAAGATCAGCGGCCATGGCGACAAGAAGCGTTTCACCGTTCGTAAGATGTCTGGTACTGTAGGCGTTGAGCGTATCTTCCCTATCGAGTCACCCAACATCGACAGCATCGAGGTAAACAAGCGTGGTAAGGTACGTCGCGCTAAACTTTACTATCTCCGTAACCTCACCGGTAAGGCTGCCCGCATTCAGGAGAAGCGTCAGGTGGTTGCTACTGAGAACAAGTAAAAAGAGATTTCTCACGCTCTCCTCGTTAAGAGGAGAGGTGACTCTATCCACAGAGAACAAATGTTGGACTGCATTTGACGTAGCGAAAGCTATCATCAAAAGCAGTCCAACATTTTTTGTTTCCTACCGTCCATCATTTCAGACAGCAGAAGCATAGCTCCTATTCTTCGTAGTTGATCGACGCGTCCGTGTCGCCGTGCACCGTGTCCATCAAGTCATCCCACGTCTGGAAACCGGCAAAGAGCGCCAGGCGGTTACGCGCTTCCATCGACAGCCGACGCTTTCCCGTCACCAGTTCCCACAGTTTCTTCAGCGAATGGCTGCTCAAGTCCACATTGTGCTTAGCTAAGCGATGCGACGCTTTCTCAAAATCGGCCACCACCTCATGTGGCTCTTCTCTCAGCTTTTTGCCAGCTTCAGCAAAGAGCATTCTTAAATCCCTTTTCATAACAATCTTGTCCTTCCTCCAGACTTTCTATATACTTTCTCAATTTCTCGGTGCAAAGTTAAGAAGAATATCAATACGTTCAACGAAATATTTTAAAAAAATATGCTTTTGAAGTGATTTCTACATGAAGATACCTTCAAGTCCTCATGAAGATACCTTCAAGTCCACATGAAGATAACTTCAATGGCACATGAACATAGGTTTAGTCGTACGAGGACATAGGTAAGATTCCGACATTACATAAAACAACAGAAGATACCATCCCCTACCACTACTTTTTTTGCCGTGTTTATTTCCGTTTCTGCTAACTTTTCGCTACCTTTGCCGTAGGTTTCAATTTCACACCGACATGAAAGAATACGCATTAAAGTACGGATGCAATCCGAACCAAAAGCCGGCCCGTATCTATATGGAGCACGGCGAACTGCCCGTAGAGGTCATCAATGGCCGCGCAGGCTACATCAACTTCCTCGACGCTCTCAACAGCTGGCAGCTGGTCAAAGAGCTCAAGGCCGCTACCGGCCTGCCCGCCGCCGCCAGTTTCAAACACGTCTCCCCCGCCGGAGCTGCCGTGGGTCTGCCACTGAGCGACACGCTGAAGAAGATCTATTTCGTGGATGACATTGACTTTGAGCTTACGCCCCTGGCCAGTGCCTATGCCCGCGCCCGTGGTGCTGACCGCATGTGCTCCTATGGTGATTTCTGTGCACTGAGCGACACCTGCGACGAAGCTACCGCCAAACTCATCAAGCGTGAGGTCAGCGACGGCGTCATCGCACCCGACTACACACCCGAAGCGCTGGAAATCCTCAAGGCCAAGCGCAAGGGTACTTACTGCGTCATCAAGATCGACCCGAACTATGTACCCGAACCTATCGAGCACAAGCAGGTCTTCGGCATCACCTTTGAGCAGGGCCGCAACAACTGCGATCTCAACGACCCGAAACTCTTTGAGGAGATTCCTACGAAGAACAAGAACTTCACTCCTGAGGCTATCCGCGACTTGAAGATTGCCCTCATCACACTGAAATATACTCAGAGCAACAGCGTCTGCTATGTCAAGGACGGACAGGCCATCGGCATCGGCGCCGGCCAGCAGAGCCGCATCCACTGCACACGTCTCGCCGGCAACAAGGCCGATGAGTGGTGGTTGCGCCAGAGCCCGCAGGTTCTCAACCTTCCGTTCAAACCGGGCATCCGCCGTGCCGACCGCGACAACGCCATCAACGTCTACCTCAGCGAAGAGCACGACGACGTGCTGCGTGAAGGCACATGGCAGCAGTTCTTCACCGAGAAGCCGGCTGTCTTCACCCGTGCTGAGGAGAAAGAATGGATTGCCAAGAACACCAACGTATGTCTGGGCTCCGACGCTTTCTTCCCCTTCGGCGACAACATCGAGCGCGC
>DLDU01000049.1:25540-44717 GCA_002481295.1 Prevotella sp. UBA7764
GGCGGCAGCATCCGTGACGACAATGTCATCGAGACCTGCGACAAATACGATATGGCCATGGCCTTCACTCACGTGAGACTGTTCCACCACTAATAAGCCCCCTTCTAGCTCCCCCCCTTAGGGGGAGAACCACGAATCCAACACATCGAAACGGATTGCTCCTTTCCCGCTCTTAGGGGGCTAGGAGGGTCTTCTCTCTTTTATTATCACTATTATGTCAGACATCGACGAAATCATTGAGCACGGCATTGTCTTCAAGGGTGCTTCCAAAGGCGGATCCAAAGACGACGACAAGGTGAAAACCAAAGCCAAGAAAAAGAAGTATATCACCGGTGCACACGGCTCCGGCTCGGCTAAGCAGAAGGCTAAATACCGGCAACAGCGGGCCAACAGAGCTTCGCAAAGGAAAAAGAAATAAGCTATGGCAGCAGAAAACAACGACAAGAAGCAAACACGACGTGAGAAGTTAGCCGGTTATTTCTACGACATATCAAAACTTACGTATGCTGCTTTAGTATTGGGAGGCATTGTTCCTGTCCTAACCAAGACGAATGTGAGGATCAATATCTTAGCGATTGTCTTCGGCATTCTTATGTCCTATGTCTTTGCATACTTCGCCAACAAAATATTAAAATCATAAGTATATGGAAACGCTCACAATTATCTTTGCCATCGGCTCCGTCATCGGTGTCGGCCTCATCCTTTGGACCAACACCAAGAAAGGCAAGAAGTGGTTGCAGGATCTATAATTCCCTTTGCAACCACTATCACTCTTTACATCTCATATTACTCCCATGAAAACTACTCCTTATCTATTATTGCTGATCGGCTTGCTGAACCTCTTGACATTCTCCTCCTGCAGCGACGACGACAAGGGCATCAGCGCTGACACCAACATCCCCATCACCGGCTACTGGCAGATTGCCGGTACGAGCATTGAAAACGGTGCTGACATCAACGGCGACGGTGCTGTTGAGGGCATCGTCGTGCACGATGACGGCACCGTCTCGGAATGGCAGTATACCCAGACCTCGGAAGCCCCCTTTAACTTAGGCTACAAGACCGGCACGTGGACGATAGACAACAACCACTACGTGATGCTGCTCAGCAAGGGCAACGGCAAACACTACACCGTCACGGTGGCGGGCAACAACAACGAGAAGATGTACCTTGCCTTCAATGGCAAGACTTCGGTTGTTCCCCTTTACCGTATCCAGCATCTCCCCGGCGACGGCGACAGCATGATGGAGATGATGGCGCAGATGAAGTTCTCAGGCATACAGATGAGCGACCTCGCCGGTTACTGGGAACTCACAAGCAACGACTACCCCAATGGTGTCGGCAATGGCATCTACATCGACGAACAAGGCAATGTGTCAAACGTCACGCAGATATATGGTGCATTCAATTACAACAAAATCGACTATCACTCCGGCAAGGTAAGCACCCCTGACGGGTACCTCGTCTTCCCCTATAGTGGCACAGACTATTATCTCTATGCTATCAGCAAAGACATTCTCTTAGCCGCTGCCAACGGACAGAAAGTGGAGAAGTTCGTACGCAAGGACATCCCCAACGAGATAACACGTATAGAAGAGGTTATCAGCAGCAAGGTTCCCGAACAACTCATCGGCACCTGGGAGACGACTCATTACAAAATACTCGCCGACGGGCAAACCATCATTGACGAAGACATTATTCCTTCCTCCTACTATTCAACATATAATAAGCTCTCCTTCAGCCGCAATCATACCGTCAACCAATATTCAACATATGATACAGACTACCACAACTCATATTACTTTACGGTCGAAGGAAATAATCTGCTGACAAGCACCTCCCTCAATGGCTTGGTGTCGCCAGGCTCCGACTACTCCAAGAAGGAACAGATCGAGTTCATCTCCGACACAGAGATGACGCTCACCCATGACCAAGGAGGTTCACAGACAGCGATTTACACTTACCATAAGATTCAATAGACCCATGAAAAAGATATTCTTCTTACTGTTGGCACTTCTTCCCGTCGTGGCATCAGCACAAAACGACAATATGCGCGTCTCCATTACGCCACATGCCGGTATGACCTTTTCAAAGATGGACGGCGATGCCATCAACAGAGAAAAGACATGGAAAACAGGGTGGACGGCTGGTGCCGAAGTGGAGATTCCCCTGTCACGTTACTATTCTCTCACCACTGGCGTAGACTATAGTGCCATCGGCACGGGACTCAAAGACGAGCATGAGCAATACGCTACCGTAAAAAGCCACATCAACGCAGACTACGTATCAGTGCCTTTGCAGTTCAAGGCTTACTTCAGGGGTGTCAAAGGACTCGCCGCACACATCGGTGCCGAGATGGGCATCCAGACTTCGGCCAAGGTGCATGCCAAGATGACAAGCATACGCACCATGGACATTGGCGACGGCATGTCGTCGATCTTTCTTTGGGAGAATTACCAGACCAAGGAATCAGAGGATGTCAGCGGTCAGTTCCGCAGAATCATCTATGACATTCCCGTCGGCTTGAGCTATGAATGGCAGAACATTGTTCTTAACGCCACCTACCGTTTCGAAGTGCGCAAAGCTATCCATCACTATGCCTACGACACCAGCTGGGTACCCATGCAGGATGCCTTGACAGCCCGCAACCACGCCATCCTCATCACGCTCGGCTACCGCTTCAAGCTATAAATCACCATTTTACATAACACCAATAACAAATTTTTCTATGCTTAAAAAACTAATTCTATCGACACTTCTCGTGTCAGCTTCCAGTGGTCTGATGGCTCAGACTCAGGTGACGATCCATGCCAACCAAGGCCAGCAGAAGATCTACAAGGAACTCTACGGACAGTTTGCCGAGCACCTCGGCACATGCATCTACGGTGGTCTGTGGGTAGGTCCCGACTCCCACATCCCCAACATCGACGGTTACCGCACCGACGTATTCAACGCGCTCAAGGAGCTCCGCGTGCCCGTCTTGCGCTGGCCCGGCGGCTGCTTTGCCGACGAATATCACTGGATGGACGGCATAGGACCTCGCAGCCAACGCCCGAAGATGCAGAACAACAACTGGGGCGGAACGATCGAGGACAACTCTTTCGGTACCAACGAGTTCATGAATCTCTGCGAGAAGCTCGGCGCCGAACCGTATATCAGCGGTAATGTCGGCTCCGGAACCGTTGAGGAACTCTCCAAATGGGTGGAGTATATGACCGGCGACGGCGACACGCCGATGGCGAACCTGCGACGCAAGAATGGACGCGAGAAGCCCTGGCACCTGAAATATCTCGGCGTGGGAAACGAGAGCTGGGGATGCGGTGGCAACATGCGACCGGAATACTACGCCGACCTCTACCGCCGCTACAACACCTACTGCCGTGACCAGCACAACAACCATCTTTTCCGCATCGCATCCGGCGCCAGTGACTACGACTATGACTGGACAAAGACGCTCATGGACCGCGTGGGCAACCGCATGAACGGACTCTCGCTCCACTACTACACTGTCAAGGACTGGAGCAACAATAAAGGCTCAGCAACAGCGTTCACCAACGACGAATACTACACCACACTCGCCAAGTGCCTGCAAATCGAGGACGTCATCAAGCGTCACAGCGACATCATGGACAAGAAAGACCCACAGAAGAAGATCGGTCTGATGGTCGATGAGTGGGGCACTTGGTGGGACGAGGAGCCGGGTACGATCCGCGGACATCTCTATCAGCAAAATACGATGCGCGACGCCATGGTAGCCGCTCTGACGCTCAACATCTTCCAGCGCCACACCGACCGCATACGTATGGCCAACATCGCCCAGGTGGTCAACGTGCTGCAAAGCATGATCCTCACCGACACCATCGGACAGGGACACATGGTGCTCACGCCGACTTACTATGTCTTCAAGATGTATCGCGACTTCCAGGAGGCTACCTATCTGCCCGCTTCCTTCACCTGCGACACGATCACCGCCAAGCCGCTGATGTACAAGATGACACCGGGCCGCGTCCCAAGTCTTTCTGTTTCCGCAGCCAAGAAGCAGGATGGCAGCCTCGTCGTCTCGCTCGTCAACCCGCGTCTCGACAAGGTTGAGCCGGTGGAGCTCGCCCTCGACGGCTTCTCGGGCAAGCAGGTCTCGGGCACGATCCTCACCGCCAAGAAGGTCACCGACTACAACGACTTCAACCATCCCGACGTGGTCAAGTCCACATTTTTCACCGGTGCCAAGGTCAAAGGCGGTAAGCTCAAGGCCACACTTCCCCCTATGTCGATCGTAGTGCTGAACGTAAAATAGTCAATCCCGCACTACAAAGTAACGTACATCTTTGTTAGTTAACGCTCCGCCACGGTGGAATCAAGAATATAACCGAATATCGAGAATATCACGTTCTTCCTATTCGGTTATATTCTTTTTGATGGTGACTTACTTGGTCTAAGGAACTTTGTCATGGGGTTAGAAAGGCTTTCTAATATCCTCAAAGTACCTTTCTGATAGTGTCAGAGAGCCTTTCTGTCTATTAGAGAGTCTGTCTTTTTTTTTCTGTCTATTAAAGACCCTGTTCTTTCTGTCTTTAATAATAATATGTCTTTTCTGTCTTTTTGTCTTGGATATTCTGTCTCTCTGCCTTCATTCAAAGTAGAAAGTGAGGGCGATGACCTTGCTTCTTGCTTTGTTCACGCTGAGTGCATAGGGGCGCATCGCCTCGTCCTGCAAGCGGTCAGCATGGTCTTTGTCGAGGCTGTTGGTGAGGCTGTACATAAACTTCAGTTCCGGTCGCACCTTGAAGAAAGGCATGTAGAAATCACAGCCGAAGCCAGCTTCCAAGTACATGTCATAACGTTTGAGTTTGATATAGCTGTTGTCAGCCCCCGTGAGGTTGATGGCCGGTGTCAGTCCCAGCATGGCGTAAGGCCGGTGGTTGCCCATACGCGGTGCGGCTGCGATGAGGTCAAACGAACAGGTGAAGTAGATCGTCTTTAAGTCTTGCGAGCGGTGGAGCATCGAGTCGGGAGCCTGAGTATCCATGTTGTGAAACTCTATATGGCGCGATCCAAAAAGGATGGCGGGAGCCACACGGAACTGGAAGTTCTCGGTCAGACGTGCTTCGCCGAGCACGCCTACCTGAAATCCGTTGTCCCATCGGCTCTGGTCACACGTGATGGTATAGGTCTGTTGCGATCCGTTGTTGGCGATGATGGTCTGCGGTCCTATGTTGTTGAACTCGATATCCTGCAAGTGAGTGCCAACGAGCAGGCCGAAGTGGAAGGGGCGTAAATCGATATACGGGCGGTTCTGCACCGTCTGTTCCTGTCCCCAAGCGGCACCGGCAACGGTGAGCATCAGGAAGATAACAAAGACAATCTTCTTCATACTCATCATAACGCAGGAGAAGGTGAAATATTGTTGATGAGAGCTTGATGATCGGTTGCTGACAGTCTGAACTTATGCTGATGTAGGCTTGCCATGATACTTATTAATGAGTAGTGAAGACAAGGGAGGAAAATCCTTTGTTTAAAATAATAAAAAACCGGTCGTCATTTATAGGTATTCCAAAGAAAATAATTATCTTTGCAACAACGAAACAATAACATTTAATCATTTAAAATACAAGAACATTATGGCTTACGTTATTAACGATGACTGCGTTGCATGTGGAACATGTATCGACGAGTGCCCGGTAGGCGCTATCTCTGCTGGTGACAAGTATTCTATCAACCCCGATGAGTGCACAGAGTGCGGTACTTGCGCTTCTGTATGCCCCAACGAGGCTATTCACCTCGGTGAGTAATTAGTTCCGGCTCGCAGCCGTTGCATACAAATGGCAAGGCCTCTTCCGAAGACTCGGAAGAGGCCTTGCTGCGTATGTGGGGAGGGGTTTGCCGTGGCACAGCCACGGCAAACCGAACGGCTCACGCACACTTGAAAGAGGAGCGGGCCCCGCTTGCCAGTCGGGGGCGGAGCACTATGCGATCTTCCACCCGAAGAGGTAGCGGTCACGCTCGTCGTTGGGCTTGCTGATGACCTTCGGACCGCGCAGAAACACGGTGGCGCGGCGCAAGGTGTGCTTCTTATGATCGAAGAACAGGGCCGGATCGATGCGGTGGCCACGATAGAGCATCTCGAAATGGAGGTGGTCACCGGTGGCGTGACCGGTGGCGCCGGTGAGTCCGATTACCTGTCCGGCCTTGACATGCTGTCCGGCATGTACGAAGTTGACCGTCTGGTGGCCATAGAGCGTCTCAATGCCGTAGGCGTGTTTCACCATGATGCAGTTGCCATAACCGGGAACTGGGCACGACTCCTCGACGATACCGTCAAAGGCTACATGGATACTGTCGTGTGGCGTGTGGGTTTTGATGTCTACGCCGGTATGATGATAGGTGGCTGTGGTGTCAGGTTTCTGGCGCAACTTATCGTATGGACTGGTGACGTAGCTGCCGACAAGAGGGTAGCACCAGTGTTTGGCGTTGAGAAATTCCAGATTGATCTTTGCTGGCCCTGCCGCTCCGAAGTACTTTGGCTTCACGGGATCGAGTGAGGCGATGAGTGAGGCCTGAAAGCGTTTGCGAGCCAAGGTGAAGGCCACTCGCTTAGAAGTTGTGGTGATCAGATACTTGTCTGTGAGCTTACAGCGCAGCACATCGTTGAGCGGGCGTTGGGCGTAGGTGTCAAAGACAAAAAAAGGATGGATGGGCGTACCGTTGAGCAGGAACATCACGCCGACGGTATATCCAAACTTGCATTTGTCGGCATCGGCGATGACCTGTCCGGCTTTGACGCGGTCACCAACATGAATGGCAAGATGATGGATGTTGCGGTAGAAAGTCTCCAAACCGTTGTCGTGAGTGATGACAACGAACGAACCGGAGAGCGGACTGGAAGCGGCAACTCTTACTCGTCCGGCAAAGATTGCCTTGACGTGCTTATCCTTTTGTGAGAATACCTGCAGCAGATCCTCAGCGTTGACGCCCGACTGTGATCCTTTCAGCGGGTAGGCATATTCGCCGGGCTTGATGCAGTCGAGATGGATAGACAGCTCGTGCTTCTCTATGAGCTCTTTGTTGCGTCCGGCAAAGATGTTCTGGTAGTTGGCCAAAGGGTCGAACTTCATGTTCGGTGCAAATGCCATCAGAGTCGTGCACATAATAATAAGGAGTAAGGCTCCCTTTGAGATGTTTCTTTTCTTATCACTCACTTTGATGAGTCTCCTTTTCTCATGATACCATTATATATTCTTCCCGACTGAGTGCCCAAGCGGCGTGCAGAGAAGAAGCGGTCGGTCTGGTCATAGGTGCAGATGTTCGACATGACAATGTTCTCCAGTCTTGCACCGGCATGGAGCAGTTGCAGACGGTTGCAGACTTGCAGGTCGAGATGCCATTTGTCGTATCTCTTCGACATGAAGCGGATGAAGGGAAAGGCATTGGCAAACTGTTCGTACACCTCGTCACCGACTTCAAAATTCTTCAGCGAGATGCCCGGACCAATCATTATCTTCACTTTACCCGGTTGCGTGCCGTATTGTCGGGTCATCGCCTTCAGGGCTTTCGTAGCAATGCCAGCCAGCGTACCGCGCCATCCGGCGTGTACGGCAGCAATGGCCTTGTGCTCCGTGTCGTAGTAGAGTAGGGGGATGCAGTCGGCAGTCGACACGCCGACACACACCTTCGGCATGTCTGTCATCACAGCATCGACACCTTCCAAGTATTCTTTCCTCTTTTCATTTGACAGGTCAAAGTATTCCGGCGTGATGGCCCGGCATACCGTCTGATGTGTCTGATGAGGCAGGATGAGATGATCAGTGGTGATCTCCAGTGCGTCGCATAATGTTTTCAGATTGGCACTTACATCCTTAGGATCATCACCGCAGTAGGGATTGATGTTCAGCTCGGCATAGTTACCTTTACTCACGCCACCGTGTCGTGTGGTAGAGAAGGCAACGATGTCGTCACCGAAATTATATTGTTCTAATTCTGGTTCCATGTTTTCTTTCGCCTTTACTCCTTGTCCTCGTCAGGATCAAACGTCTCGTAGTCATCGAGTTCGTCTTCGTCGGCATCTTCCACTTCGTCCTCATCGACGAAGAGCACCTCGTCCTCACCTTCGTCGTGAAGTTCCGTGCTGAGTTTCTGCATGTCTTTGTCGCGGTGCACGAGGGTGTCCTCTGCCGTGATCTCCTGCAGTTTGTTGCTTTCGCTGTTGAGTTCCTCCCATAGCACGTCTTTCAGTTCGTCCAAGCCATAGCCTGTGACGGACGAGATGAAGACGACGGGCAGATCTGTAGGCAGCGTTTCCCGTAGCATCTCTATGAGTTCGTCGTCGAGCAGATCGCTTTTTGTGACGGCGAGCACGCGATGCTTGTCAAGCATCTCGGGATTGAACTTCTTCAGCTCGTTGAGCAGCACCTCGTAGTCGTGTTTGATGTCGTCGGTGTCACCGGGCACCATGAACAGCAGCAGCGAGTTGCGCTCGATATGCCGGAGGAAGCGCAGTCCGAGTCCTTTGCCCTCGCTGGCTCCTTCGATGATACCCGGGATGTCGGCCATCACAAACGACTTGTTGTCGCGGTAGGAGACGATGCCGAGCGAAGGTTCCAGCGTTGTGAAAGGATAGTTGGCGATCTTCGGACGGGCACTGGACAAGGAGGAGAGCAATGTAGACTTACCCGCGTTGGGAAATCCCACGAGGCCCACGTCGGCCAAGAGCTTCAGCTCAAGGATGACCGTCATCTCCTGCATAGGTTCACCGGGCTGTGCGAAGCGTGGCGTCTGGCGTGTGGCAGTGCGGAATTGCCAGTTGCCGAGTCCGCCGCGACCGCCTTTGAGCAGTATGACTTCCTGACCATCGTAGGTGACGTCACAGACATATTTACCCGTCTCGGCGTTGTACACCACCGTACCACAGGGCACATCGATGTAGATGTCCTTGCCGTCCGTGCCGTGGCATTTGTCGCGGCCGCCATTGCCACCGTTCTCAGCGAAGACGTGGCGCTGGTATTTCAGGTGCAGCAAAGTCCAGTAGTTGTGGTTGCCGCGCAAGATGACGCTGCCGCCCTTGCCGCCGTCGCCACCGTCGGGACCGCCGTTGGGTTGGTATTTGACATGTCGCAGGTGCATGGAGCCACGTCCACCTTTGCCTGAACGACAGTATATCTTTACGTAGTCTACGAAGTTGGAATCCATACTTAATTGTTGAATGTTAAGCGTTGGGCGTTATAACGCCCAACACCGAACATATTGTTTGCTTTGTTTAGAGGCTGTCGATCACCTTGCAGATGTCGGCAAAGATGCGGTCGAGTTCACCGAGGCCATTGATATGGTGGTGGATGCCCTCTTTCTCATACCAGTCGATCAGCGGAGCTGTCTGGTTGTGGTAAACGGTGAGGCGCTTCTTGATGGTCTCCTCGTTGTCGTCGCTGCGTCCGCTCTGCTTGCCGCGGAGGATGAGTCGCTTCATGAGCTCGTCCTCAGGAACGTCGAGCTCGATCATGGCAGCCACCTTGTGACCACGCTCAGCGAGCATCTTCTTCAGTGCCTCGGCCTGCGGGATCGTACGGGGGAAACCGTCGAAGATCACGCCTTCGTGCTCTTTGCCGAAGCTGTCGTAGACGCTGGCCAGAATGTTGACCATCAGGTCGTCGGGGATCAGCTGACCGTTGTCGATATATCCTTTTGCTGTCTTGCCCAGCTCAGTGCCGTTCTTGATCTCGTTGCGCAGCACGTCGCCGGTAGAGATATGTTTGAAACCATACTTAGCGATCATCTTGTCGCTCTGTGTGCCCTTGCCTGAACCAGGAGCACCGAAAATCACAATATTCTTCATCGGATTAATGTATAATGTATAATGTAAAAATTATAATGTATAAATAAATGTCCGGTTTCTTCCTTTGCAAAAGGCATCTTCCCTTTACAAAAGGCGTCTTTATTCCACGACGGTGTAGATGTCACGGAGGTTGCGGCCCTGCTGGTCATAGTCCAGTCCATAGCCCACGATGAAGTCGTTGGGGATTTCCATGGCGGGGTACTCGATGTTGAGCGGCACCTGCAGCTTGCCGGGCTTGACGAGCAGCGTGCAGATATGCAGCGACTCCGGCTCGTAGCTCTCGAGCGTGGCGAGCATCTGCTTCATGGTGTTGCCCGTGTCGACGATGTCCTCGACGATGACGACGGTGCGGCCCTTGAGCTCCTGGTTGATGCCGATGAGCTCTTTCACCTTACCCACAGAAGTGGTGCCCTGGTAAGAAGCCAGCTTCACGAAAGAGATCTCGCAGGGGATGGTGAGGTAGCGCATCAGATCAGCTGCAAAGATAAACGACCCATTGAGCACAGCGAGAAACAGCGGGTTCTTGCCCGCCATGTCTTTATTGAGCTTTTCGGCAACGGCTTTTACTTTGCATTGAATCTCTGACTCCGGTATAAATGTACGGAATGTTTTGTCCTTTATCTTCACAATGTCCATGGTGAAATGTGTTTTTGTTGACCTATTTAATAATGCAAAATTACGAAAAATGCACGAATAATGAGAACGCTGCGCCTTTTATTTAATCTATTTTGCAAAAATAAGCGATTGGCACGTTGCCATTCTGCAATCTTTTTTTTATCTTTGCACCATATTGTTTTTTACGTATGAAGATATTTACAGCTGCTCAGATTCATGAGCTTGACAATTATACCATTGAGCACGAGCCTGTGAAGTCTATCGACTTAATGGAGCGAGCCGCCAAAGCTCTGACCCGTGCCATCATGGATGAGTGGACCGACCGTACGCCCGTGGTGGTCTTTGCCGGCCCCGGAAACAACGGCGGTGACGCTTTGGCCGTGGCGCGTATGCTGGCCGAAAACCATTATCAGGTGAGCGTGTACCTGTTCAATATCCACAACAAACTGTCGGAGGACTGCGCTGCTAACAAGGAGCGGCTTGTCTACGCCAAGAAAGTCAGTCATTTCACGGAGATCACATTGAACTTTGATCCACCCGAGCTCACGCCCGAGACGCTTGTTGTCGACGGCCTTTTCGGTTCGGGCATTAATAAGCCACTCAGCGGAGGCTTTGCCTCGTTGGTGAGATATATCAACCAAAGCCCGGCCAAGGTGGTGAGTATTGACATGCCGTCAGGGCTGATGTGCGAGGACAATACCTATAATGTCCGGCAAAACATCGTTCGTGCCGACCTGACGCTGACCCTGCAACAGAAGAAGCTGAGCATGATGCTTACCGACTGCCAGCAGTATCTCGGCCGTCTGCGTGTGCTGGACATTCGGCTGAGTCCCGACTATATCCGCGACACGGAGGTCAGCTGCCGTATCCAGGAAGAGACCGACCTGATACCTTGTCTGCGCCATCGTGGTGACTTTGTGCATAAAGGCACGATGGGGCATGCGCTGATCATCGCCGGCAGCTACGGCATGTCGGGTGCCGCCATTCTCGCCACACGTGCCTGTCTTCGCTCGGGAGCCGGTAAGGTGACGGTGCATACGCCGAAGCGCAACTATGGCATCATGCAGGTGGCTGTGCCGGAAGCCGTATTGCAGATGGACCGTGAGGAGACCTATTTCTCCGACAGCGTGGAGAGTCAGGACTATGACGCCCTCGCCATCGGCCCGGGGCTGGGACAGAGCGAGAACTCGGCCATCGCGCTGATCGGTCAGATACGTCGTACGCAGTGTCCCATCGTGGTGGACGCTGACGGACTGAACATGCTGGCCAACCATCAGGCATGGATGCAGCAGTTGCCACCGGGCATCATCATGACGCCACATCCCAAGGAGTTTGACCGGTTGGTGGGCGTGACGAGTTCGAGTGATTACGAGCGTCTGACCAAGGCCCGGCAGTTGGCAGAGCATCTCCAAGGCTATATCCTGCTCAAGGGCCACTACTCCGCACTCTGCAAACCCGACGGACATATCGTCTTTAACTCCACCGGCAACAGTGGCATGGCGACGGCAGGCAGCGGCGACGTGCTGACGGGTATCATCGCCGGACTTCTCGCGCGTGGCTATGACCAGGCGACGGCATGCCAGTTAGGAATGTATCTCCACGGTCTGGCCGGAGATCTGGCTGTGAGAGACCTCGGCAAGGAGAGTCTCATCGCAAGCGACATCATCAACTATCTGCCCAAAGCCTTTCTGCGGCTGGAAGACTGAATGAATGTGGGGAATTCAATGCTGGGCGTTGAATGGATTCAAAGAAGAAGGGATTCAATGCTGAAGGTTGAGAGAACAAAGAAGAATCATAAATGACGAAATATCAATGATGAACTATAAACGAATGCTTTTGGCAGGCAGTCTGTTGGTGGGTGCTTTTGCCATGCAGAGCCAGGCACAGTCGGTGGAAGGTACTGACTATTACCTGCCGAAGACAATGCTGCGCTTCACGGTGAAAGTCGAGAAGACACAATACACGCCCGGACAGTTTGCAAAATATGCCATGCGCTATATCCGTCAGAATGTTTCGGAGGAAGCCTCTACTTCCTATCGTGTCATAGGCCTTGAGATGGATCCCGTTGCCGTACCCGATACCACAAAGCACTTTACGTTGCAGCTTGACAAGAAGCACAGCATCACCGACGTGACACGGGCACCCAACGGACAACTCCTGGCTGTCAATACCGAGGCACAGCCTTTGCGCCCTGTGGTTCGCCGCTTCTCTCCCGCTGCCAGACCGAAGGCCGTTAACCCTGCTGATTTCATGACGGCGGACATCCTCAATGCCAGCAACACGGCTAAGATGGCGGAGCTGACAGCGCAGGAGATCTACGACATCCGCGACAGCCGCAGCCAACTGGCCAAAGGCGAGGCAGACTATATGCCCAAGGATGGTGAGCAGCTAAAGACCATGCTGAGAAACCTCGACACGCAGGAGCAGAGCCTCACGACGCTGTTCACCGGTATTGTCGTGAAGGATACGACATGGACAACCATCGACTATCTGCCTGTCAAGGAGGGCGAGGATGTGCTCTTCCGCTTTTCCAAGCGCTTGGGGCTTGTCGATGCCGACGACTATGCGGGTACACCTTATTATATAGAGGTCGCTGACGAGCATTCTGTGGTACCGGCCGCTCCGGCTACAGAGGATGAGAAGAAAAAGAAGGAAGACAAGAATGATATTGGACTGCGCGTTAACCAGCCCAGTAAGATGAAGATCACCGTGGTCTGCGACCAGCAGCCTGTGGGTACCTTTGAGGCTGTGGCTCCGCAGTTTGGTACCGTGGAGTCGCTGAGCGGCGAGCTGTTTGGCAAGAAACAGTCCACGCGTCTGGTTCTCGATCCTTTAGGCGGTAGCGTCAAGAAGATAGAGGGACTGGAGAAATAGTCCCTCAAGGCGGCTTATGTGATTATCAGGTGGCGGTTAGGATCTGCTCTTGAAAACGCTTTAGCTTTACAGACCTAAAATAACCGAATATCGAGAATATGATTCCGATATTCGGTTGTTTTGTTTATACGGCTCTGACCGTATTGGTTCTCAGATACCAGAGATAGCCCTTGACATTACTGTACCCTATCTCGCTGAGCAACGTCATGTAGTTCTGTACCTGCTCCACGTGTTTGGCCCTTGGTGATCCCGTCTTGAAGTCGATGACCGTCACTGCATTTCCGTCGTCGACGACACGGTCGGGACGTTTCGGTACCACCGTCCCCAGTTCCTCGTTATAACAGAGGATCTCGCACTCGTTCATCACCTTTAGTCCCGGACGGAACCAAGTCTTGGGTACCGGGCTCTCGATGAGCTGGTGCACCATGGCACGCAGACTCTCGCGTGTCATCGGCTTCTCATAGAGCACACCGCTGAACTCCATGTTGTTGATGGCGCGGTCGATGTCGTTGACATCGCGGATATGCGACAGCAACTCGTGGATGATGTTTCCCGTCTCGATATACGCGCGCCGCATCTGTGCGTCCTCGTCATCCTGCGGCATGATGAAAGCCTTGCAGTCGTTGCTCTCCTTGAACTCGTAAACCTCCGGATAGTTTTTGATTTTGACACGCAGCGGCTCGTCGTCGACCAGGAACACGTTTTCCGTGTCTTTGTCATCGCTTTTCTTGGGTGTAGAACAGAACGAGCCGTAGGTGATCGTCGTCGTTTTGTCGTCCTCCTCGATGGTGCATTCCTGCTTCAAGTCTTCTGCCACGTCCTGGATGATCTTGGAAGGGTAGGGGGCCTTCGGACTCTTTTTGCCGAAGACGTAGAGGTTACATTTCGCACGCGTGAAAGCCACATAGAGCAGGTTGAGGTTGTCGACGATATTTTTCAGATGCTCGCGGTCGTAGTCGTCGGAGTAGATCGAGTTCTTGAGTTTCTTGCTTTGCAGCGATACCGGCACGAGCGGCAACTCGTTGAACGGCTCCGGCTTGTCGTCGGTGGTAAACCACAGCGTGTCGTTGTTCCGCTCGATGTCCCAGTCGCAGTAAGGGATGATGACATTGGCAAACTCCAGTCCTTTGCTTTTGTGGATAGTCATCAGTCTGATGCCGTTGATGTCGTCGCTGTGGATCGCTTTGCCGCAGAGGTCTGTGTCCCAGGCGTTGAGCACATCCTCGATGCCGACCGCCTTGCTGTGTATCAGCGTCGCCACCTTGTCAAGAAAGGCACAGACATAAGCACTCTCGTCGTCGAGGCGCTCCAGACCAAGGATGGCATAGAGACGCGTAAATAGCATCATCAGCGGCTGCCCCCGCAGTTCGTCACGCTCCGTGCGCAAGGCTTCGGGCAACTGCGTGGTGATGTCGTCTTTACCGACAAAGAGCCGTGTGTCGAGATTCGCGTCGCCCTTGTCATTATTTACCGCCCTTGAGGGATCATCCTCCTTGCCGTTCTTGTTCTCCTCCTCTTTCACATCTCCTCCGATGCGGTGATAGGCCTTGACGAGGAAGGCCGTTGTCAGCTTGTCGTCGGGATGGACGAGGAAGCGCAGTGCGCCGATGAGCATCCTCACGGCGAGGGAAGCGTCGAGACGGAAGGCTTCGTCGCTGACAAGACTCACGTCGGCTGGCTTGCCGTCGACCTTGATCTGATGCTGCATGAAGTACTCCGCGATGGCCTGGATGTGTTTGTTCTTTCTCACGAGCACGGCGATGTCCTTTGTGGCAACGCCCGCCTTGAGCAGTTCCGCGATGGTGCTCTCGATCTGATCCAGGGTCTCTTGGTCATAGTCCTCGTCGTCGAGCAGTTTGATTTGGGCCATGCCGACGAGTTCCTTGCCTTTGGGATAAGCCTGCTCCACGTCCTGGTAAGCCGTTTCTATGTCCAAGGCCTGTTGGATGACATCTTTCGGCGCATGGTGATCGTTGAGTTCTGTGACTGCTGCCTCTGTCGTCTTCTTGGCAGCCAGCTTGAAGAACATATTGTTAAACGTGATAATCCTCGGCTGTGAACGGAAGTTGGTGTCGAGTTTCACCTCTTTGATCTCGGGGTGCTTGTCATGGGTGAGGTCTTGCAGCAACCGCCAGTCGCCGCCTCGCCACCGGTAGATGCTCTGCTTCACGTCACCTACGATCAGCGAACCAGCCTGATGAGCGATGCAGTCGTCGATGAGCACTTTGAAATTGTCCCATTGCACCGCACTGGTATCTTGGAACTCGTCGATCATGATATACTTCAGCGCGCCGCCGATTTTCTCGTAGATAAATGGTGTGTCGCTGCCGTCGATCATGTCTTTGATGAGCTGTTGTGTGTTGCTGAGCGGGAAGTTGTTGTTGTCAGCATTGATGGCGTCGACCTGCTGTGCGATACGTCCGAGCAGTCTGAGCTCGTTGAGATTTCTGAGTGTGAGCTCCACCGAGTACCTCACTCTCTCAGCCTTTTGCCGCAGTTGCTCCGTTTTGGTGATGAGTGGTGCGATCTGCTCGTGGAAGGTCTGGCCTTTGTCAGTGTTTTTGATGGCTTTCTTGATGAGTTTGGTCCATTCCTCCGTCTCGGCCTTGTCGATGGTAGCGTGCGCGACATCACAGTAGTTGCCCTCGCGCAGCTTCTTGAAATAGTTGGGCACGGTGCCGCGTGTGAAGTCGCTGTCGTCGAAGCCGTATTGGTCGACGAGCGTCTGGAAGCGGTCTGCTAGCGCGCTCATGTCCTTGTCGACTTGCGCAGCCTTGGCCCGAAGCTTGCCGGTGTAGTTCTTGAAGAACTGCGGATTGGAGAGAATCGCCTCAAGCTGCTCGTGACGCTCCTTATAGAAGTCGCGGTAGATATTCGTACCAAAGTCCTTGATCTGTCCGATGACATTCCAGTTCTTATCCTCGTCGAGTCGCTCGTTGACAAAGTCCATCATCCAGCCGAGCAGCGGATCTTTTTCGCTGTTGATGTTCCCGATGAGTTCGTCGACGGCCTGCTGCTCCACCTCACGGTCGTTGAGGCCCACGTTGATGTTGGCTTTCAGTCCGAGCTCGCGCGCGAGGTTTCTGAGGATACGCTGGAAGAAACTATCGATGGTCTCCACGCGGAAGTAGTGATAAGTGTTGAGGATACCGTCGAGGGCGAGTGTCGCCCGCTGCTGGATGTCGTTGTCTGTGAGCTGCGGCATGCTGTGGTGTAGCTCCTTGACATAGTCGTCGCCGCTGGGCAGGCGGTGAGCCAGGGCGAAGAGTTTGCTGAGGATACGCGTCTTCATCTCTTCGGTGGCCTTGTTGGTGAAGGTCACGGCGAGGGTGTAGCGGAAGTTCTTCGGGTCCGCCATCAGCAGTTTGATGTATTCCAGTGCCAGTCGGTAGGTCTTGCCGCTGCCGGCGCTGGCCTTAAACACGGTCAGCCTCGTGGTATCTTTCATGGTCATGCTTTGTTCTTGTTTACGCTATTTCTTTGCAAAAATAGAGATTAATCACGAGAATACAAAGCGTGTGCTGCTTTTTTTCTTATTTTCGGGAATCAACAGTCATGATACCTATGGTTTGCCATCTGTTGATTATTCTGACAAAAAACAGGCTTTATTTTGCGATTCTTTTCAATCAACGACCCTTTTATCGTGATTTCTTGAAAAATGGTGCTTGTTTTGTAACTGTCTGACTAGTAAATGTTTATGTTCTGGATATACGCTTGGCGGCTCCGGGATGTCTCTTCTGGCGCTGTCATCTCGGTTGTTTGATCTCATCATCTCGGTTGTTTGATCTCATCATCTCGGTTGTTTGATCTTGTCATCTCGGTTGTTTGATAAGGTCAACAAGGCCTTTTGATGATTTCACGTGCGTATTTTCATGTTTTTATCTCGAAAAGATGTTCAGATGAGACTTTACTTTTCTCTAGATAGCCTGCTCTTGTTGGTGTGCTTTTGTCAATAATCTTTTCGTGAGTTTTCCCTCTTCTATGACAAACAAAAAAGGCAAACGCCCGGAAAACCAAGCATTTGCCTTGTATAAGAGGAAACAGAATGTTTCAGAGTTATGCCTCTTCCACGGCAGCCTGCGCGGCGGCTAACGGGAACTGATTATCAGCACATTACGGCGAATCTGGGAAACATTTGGGAAACATTATGAGCATGTACTGCACATTCTGCACCCGATTTCCTCAAAATATCCGACCATTTTTGCCACTTCGACTACTTTTCGATATTTTAATTGTTAAACACTATTGTTAGAACACAGATTGCATTACGACTTTTCAGCACGTTCTGCAAATTTTGCTCGCAAAATTAATAATTTCTCATGACTTTACGGTCGTTTTGCACATTTTTCTTGCAGAATGTGTTTGTTTTTAATAAAAATTAAGGCAAAAACCACATCCATTTACCAATTTCTTGTTTCGATTAAAAGAAAAACGGATGGATTTTAATGCCGGAAGTTTAGGTTTAAGTTTAGATGTTCTTATATATATAATAAGGTGTGCTAAACCTAAATCAGGAGATTGAAGGTTTAATCTTTAAGTTTAGAGGTGCATGTATATATACATGAGTAAACGTAAACCTAAACTTTGCAGAATGAAACGACTTAATGTTTCCTCAAAAACACATTTTTCTTTTTACTGAAGATGAACCGATTTATTCTCTCCCCTTCTCATTCCACTTTCCTTTTAACTGAAAAAAAAGCTCTCTTAATATCTGCCGTTTCTGCTTTCGTGAGACGAAGAAATTAGGTTGCAAAGGAAACTGTTGTTCCTTCATCTACCCAAGGTGAACCGGTGGTATGTCTCAAAATCTCCACACCATACGGGTTGTATTTGGAGCCATAACCTTGTGCAGATGGTCACAACACCTTGTGAAGCAACATAATTTCTAATCACTCCCGAAAGTAGAGAAATCTACAGTAGGGAAATAAAAACTTCAAGATTATGGCAAATCAAGCAACAACCACCTACAAGATGACAGGCACACGCAAGGCAGTGAATGACCTGTGGAGCACACTCCAAAAGATGGAGGTTAACAGTAAGAACATTTGGCTTTACCAGTTGGCAGAGCATTATGGCATTGACTACGAAACAAAGCAAATCAGTGTTCGTGGTCACATCTATTGGGCAGAGTATGAGGAAGACCCTGCTAATGACTACTATCTGCTATCCTTTGAAACGGAAACGGCATGGGACGAAATCGGAATGTTCCTATTTCATCCCAAATCAGAACTACAACAAAATCGGAACACAATACTTTATAAGGCCGATATTCAAATGACTCAGAAAAATATGGTTCCTATTTTGGGAGTTATCTATTATTGAATCCAAACAGCTGAGCTATTTTCTTATCATCCTTTTTCCACAACGGTTTGATAGACTTTGTGGCATTATCTTCAAGATTTTGTATTGCTTCTTCACGCATTTTATCAGTAATACCTATATAATCCATGGTTGTTTTTATATTTTGATGTCCAAGCATTTTTGAAACCTGTTCTATTCTCATTTTGTTTTCAAGACAATGCGTTGCAGAAGAGTGCCTAAACTTATGGCAATGAACGTCTGAAGGAACATCAGAACATTGCTGTTTTGCAATGAGAGCGTATTTTTTAATCTGCTTGTTAATGCCTCTCGCAGAAGCCTTGTAAAAATATCCTTTTACAGGAGAAAAGAACAAATACCCGTCCAACTGTATAGATTTATCATATTCTGATTCTATATGCTTTGTGATTAGCGTGACTACTTTACTTGGCAGGTGGTGAAAACGGATGATATCCACCCACCAAAAACGGGGATATCCGTTCACTTTTGTGTGCTTAGCCTAATGGCGATGCAAAAATAATCATTTCACTAGTGTCCACTTAAATC
>DLDU01000040.1 GCA_002481295.1 Prevotella sp. UBA7764
CTGATGGCTCCCACCTCCTTATAATAACGGATCATCTGGCGCACCTCTTCCTCCGAGAAGCCGAGCATCTGATTGAAGCGGGCATCGAGACTCATGTTCAAAGCAATGTTGTAGCCACTGGTGAGATCGTCGAGCGTAATGGGCGAGACGCCAAGCATGATGATGCGGTGGAACATCGGCTTGAAGAGCTTGAAGATGTCGCGGTAGAAGCCGGTGCCGTGCGTGAGCTCGTGGTAAGCCCGCTGTCCCTTCACGTTGAGCACGTTGTTGGTGAAGTTGTCGTATTCGTCGACGATGAGGTAGAGCTTATTTTTTGCTTTCTTTGCCTCCATTCTGACAATGTTGAGCTTGCTTGCAGCCGTCTCTGCACTATGTACCCACTCCACGACACGGGGACTATAGTAGTTCTTGTAGTCGTCGATGAAAGAGTCCATCACATTGCAGCAGTAACGGTTGAAGTTCTCGTATAGATTCTCCAAGTCGCTGCCCACCATAGAGAAGTCGAAATGCAACACCTGAAACTCTCCCTGCTCTTTTGTCGGATGTTCAGCGACATACAGTCCCTTGAACAGCTCTTGGAAGTTGTCCTTCTGATTGATGTCGTAATACGATTCCAGCATATCGAGGAAGAGACTCTTGCCGAAGCGGCGCGGGCGCACCAGAAAAAGGAAGTTGCCTGCCCTCTCCATCTTCTCAAAGAACATGGTCTTGTCGACCAAGTATTTATTTTCCTTCCTTAGCTGCTCAAAGTCAGAGATGCCGTAAGGAACAAGTTTGTAATTTGCGCTCATAGTGACAGTCTTTTGTTTCTACTTGCAAAGATAGTGAAAACGAGCGGAATACGCAAACTTAGCAGTGCTTTGTTTGCGTATTCCAGAAGCGTTGATAGTTTCGTGACATCAGCCATACGAGCTAATATCGTCATGTCAGACGGGAATTAGTTTACCTTTTTACCCCAATAGGTAAACAGATTGCTTTTGCTGTTGTAGTTGCTGAGTCCGGAGAAGACGATCGTTGCCTTTCTGGGTCTCGACTCCCAGTCAACCTCGCGGCTGAGATACATGGGTATGCCAGCAATATAAAGTATACCGGCAGCCTTGTCGTATTTCCATGTTGATCCAGCCTTGAAGCCAGCCGTGATCTTGTGGCCGGAGCCCAATGTCATAGAGACAGAAGTGCATTGCTGGCCTGCTTTGTACGACAAAGGTATCAGTTCCCATTTGCCTTTGAGCTCACTCTCAAGGATGGTGAGTTGTGGTACGTTGCCATATCTTTCCGGCATGACGACAGGCCATCCGTCTTGTGTCCATCTCAGAGATCTCACTTGTCCCATCATGATGGCGTTGGAGTATGGGTTGCCGTTTGTGTTGGCCGGCAGACGTCCCTGAGAGGCAAAGAACCAGTTGCCCTTGCCATCGTCGAATACGCAGCAGTGCGATACGCCGACCCATCCATTGTGGCCGTTGAAACGATAGGGATGTGTGACAATTGGATAGGCCTCTCCACCTTTTGCTGTGCAGTCGCGGCCGTCTTTTCCATAGTAGGGTCCAAGGATGTTCTTCGACCTCAGCACTCGTGTGTTGTAAGCCACAGAGAGTTCGTCGTAGGCCAGGAACAGGTAGTAGTAACCATCATGGTATACCACTTCCGGACCTTCGGAGGCCTGCCAACGACTGCTGAGGTTGCGCGAGTAAACCAGTTGGCCATAGCTGGAGATGTCTCCCCATGGATTGCCCTGTTGGGTATAAGGCTTACCCGTATTGGGATTGATACGCAGGGCTACGATGCCGGAATGCCAGGAGCCGTAGAGCAGATAGTGTTTGCCATCGGGACAGATGATATAGGTAGGATCAATGGCGTTGTATTTGAAGTAAGCGTTCCAGTCGCTGCCTGACGGACGGTAATAGTTGAATCCCTTGTCTGTGGATGATGTGGTGACCATGCCTTTGTCTACCCATTTATTTGAAGCCGGGTCGGAAGTCTCCATCATGCCGATGAAGGCACGCTCTGTCCATGAGTTGCACCAGTTGGCGGCATCGTTGTATTTCCCGTTTCCGATGTAGTTGTCCACCACTATGGAGTAGTACATTCTGTAGAGCCCGTTTCTCACCTTGCGGGCGCAAGGAGCCCAGAAGCAGTAGCGGAACTTCTTGATGGGAGGCAGCCCCATGGCAGCGCGGTATTCGTTGGTTTTTGTAGCCACCCACGACGGCTGTCTGTGCATGGTGGATCCTACCCACGACCAGTGTACCAAGTCTTTGGACCGTCGACAGAAGAAGTGACCGTGCCCGTCCAAAGCGTTGCCGTAAGAGGCGTCGGTCTGATACATATAGTAGTATCCGTCGTCGGCCTTCATCACTGACGGATCGTGCACATTGGCAAGGTTCCAATTGCCCCGTTGGCTCCAGTCGGCGATAGAGGAATAGTCGTCGGCGTAGGTGGGGGCTGTGTACGTTGAGAGTTTGCCCGCACGGGTGGTCAGTGAAGTGGAGTCGCACACGGGTGAGGCTTCTTCCGACGGATCGTCGGTTAGCATCTCGTTACTACAACTGGACAGGGCGAGCACCGCCATCCAAATCACGTTTGTAAGTAATAGCTTGTTCATTTTTGATTGTATGGATTAGTAAAACGGATTGTTGCTAAGTAATTTGCTGATCGCTTGTAGGCTTTTAGCTCTCCCTTCTCAGGAGTTTCTGCTGGTTGCAAAATTAATGGGATCGAGTTAATCATGCAAGGGACAGGCCATACTATTTTTCTTCATCTATCATTTTGTCCTCTCATTTCTGTTGGTTTGTCCACCATGTTATGGTTACAAAGAGAAACGTCTGGCTATCTTTCTCTTAGTGGCAGGAAATTACTCAGTGCATTGAGTAATTTTACTCAGTAGACTGAGTAATTTTACGCAGCGCATTGAGTAAAATCTGAGAGGCAATAGTAATATGTTGTTAAACAGTCTATTAGAAACAACGTTGTTTGGATGTGTAACGTCAAAATAGAAGAAGGTTATGTACGTAAGAAAGGAATATACGCTGCTGAAGAAACGTTTCCGCGAGGTCTAAGCCTATGAGCACGGTCGGGTAGAGCGTATGGTGGGATGAAAGGAAAAAGGAGGGTGTGTCAAAATACAAATCCACAACCTAACAACCTTCAATCTGTAAGTTGAGAGCCCTCTAAAAGCAAAGAATAAGCCATTTCTTGACTCGAAATGAGTTTTGAAATGGCTTTTTCTTATTGGAAAGTTTCAATCTGTAAGGTTTTCAAAATGGCATTTGCATTTTGATACACCCCCCCCTGCTTGGCTTCGCTAAAAGCGATAATTCTAATGAATAGGTTTGACCTCTGTGTGAGGCTAAGACTATTTCAGCAATTTGTCGACTTCCTCAGCCACTTCCTTGCCGCTGGCCATGGCACGCACCACGAGGCTGGCACCAGAGGCGGCGTCACCGGCCACGAAGACGTTGGCAGGGAACTGTGGCTGTTGCGGACGAAGGAAGCCCATGGCGAGGAGCACCATCTCGGCGGGGATGATCTCCGGATCCTTGGCTGGCTTCATCAGCGGACGGCCGCCTTCGGGATTCGGCACCCATGTGATCTCCTGCACCTTCACGCCGGTGAGCTTGCCGTTCTTGCCGAGGAACTCCAGTGAGTTGATGTTCCAACGGCGCACGCAACCCTCTTCGTGCGAAGACGTTGTCTTCAGCGTACGCGGCCAGTTGGGCCACGGGTTCTTGGGATCGTCGGGACCCACTGGCGGCTTCGGCATGATCTCGATCTGTGTCACGCTCTTGGCTCCCTGACGGTGAGCTGTGCCGATGCAGTCGGAACCGGTGTCACCACCACCGATGACGAGCACGTTCTTGCCTTTGGCGTTGACGAGCTCATCGCGGCTGAACTCCTGTCCGGCGAGCTTACGGTTTTGCTGTGAGAGCATCTCCAGTGCGAAGTACACGCCCTTGAGGTCGCGTCCGGGAATCTTCAGGTCGCGGGCTGTCGGCGTGCCGGTGGCGACGACCACAGCGTCGTAGTCTGCGCTGAGCTTGTCGATGGTCACCGTCTTGTCCTTGCCGAGTGTCGGGTCGTTCTGAATGTTGGCAGCGATCTCGCCTTTGTCGTCAGCGCTCTTCTTCTTACTGTCCACGAGTTTCACGCCAAACTCAAAGATGATGCCCTCTTCGCGCAGCAGGTTGAGACGGCGGTCGATGATCGACTTGATGAGCTTGAAGTTAGGAATGCCGTAGCGGAGCAGTCCGCCTGCATCCTCGCGTGCGTCGTAGACGGTCACCGTGTAGCCCTTCTGGTTGAGGCGTGTGGCGGCAGTCAGCCCGGCAGGTCCTGCACCGACGACAGCGACTTTCTTTCCGTTGCGCTCGGGCACGTGCGGCTTGACATAATCCTCGCCGAAGGCGTGCTCGATGATAGCGGCCTCGTCCTCGCGGTTGGTGGTCGGCTCATGCTCCATGAGGTTGAGCACGCAGGCCTTTTCGCAGAGTGCCGGACAGATGCGTCCGGTGAACTCCGGGAAGTCGTTGGTCTCGGTGAGTAGCTCATAGGCCAGCTGCCAGTCACCGCGGTAGAGGGCGTCGTTCCACTCTGGCGGTTTGTTGCCAAGGGGGCAAGCCCAGTGGCAGAAAGGTACGCCGCAGTCCATGCAGCGGCTTGCCTGCAGTCGGCGGTCATTACTGTTGAGTGTCTGCTCCACTTCGCCGAAATCGTGGATGCGGTCATGTATAGGGCGGTAGCCGGCTTCCTTGCGCTCCACCTCTAAAAATCCTCTTGGATTACCCATAATCTTAAAAGTATAGAAGTAAAAAGGTAAAAAGGTAAAAAAAGGAAATGTGAACTTGGAAGGATGCCTTCTTGTCGCTTGCTTTTGTAGACCTGATCACCTTTATGTTTTTACTTGTTGATTTACTTGTTTGTTATCGGTGTTTGGGGTAAAGGGTAAACCGTAAAGGGCTTTTTGCCCTTTCTCTTTTTACCCTTTTACTTTTTTACCCTTTTACCTTTTAATAGTCTCTCTGCATGTCAGCGATCTTCTGCTGGAGCTTCTTGACCTGCTCTTCCTGCAGCACACGCTTGTACTCGATAGGCACAACCTGGATGAACTCCTCGACGTAGTGGTTCCATTCGTCGAGCATCGTGCGGGCGAGCTTCGAGCCGGTGTAGAGATAGTGCTGGCGGATGAGCTCATGGAGCTCCTTGCGGTAAGTGGTCTCCTCTACGAGGTTGATCTCCACCATGTCCATGTTGCAGAAGTAGTCGAAGTTGTGGTTCTTGTCCCAAACGTAAGCCACGCCACCACTCATACCAGCGGCGAAGTTGCGGCCGGTAGGACCGAGGACGACGACGCGTCCGCCTGTCATGTACTCACAGCAGTGGTCACCGGCACCCTCCACGACGGCGATGGCTCCCGAGTTGCGCACGGCGAAGCGCTCACCGACCTGACCGTTGATATACAGTTCGCCTGAGGTGGCACCATACAAGCCGGTGTTGCCCGCGATGATGTTGTCCTCGGCTTCGAAGTTGCTGCGGATTGGGGGCAGGATAGAGATGCGTCCGCCGGAGAGACCCTTGCCGAAGTAGTCGTTGGTCTCGCCTTCGAGTTTGAAGCTTACGCCGTGAACGAGGAACGCACCGAAGCTCTGACCTGCAGAACCCTTGAACTTGATGTTGATCGTGTCGTCGGGCAGACCTTCCTCACCGTATTTCGTAGCGATGAGGCCACTGAGCATGGTGCCTACAGCACGGTTGGTGTTGCGGATGGCGTAGTCGAGGTTGATCTCCTCTTTCTTCTCGATGGCGTTTTGTGCGCTGGCGATGATCTGCTGGTCCAGGAGATCGTGGATCTCGTGATCCTGCAGCTTGGTGCAGTAGAGCGAAGTGTCGCCGGTCTCGCGGTGGAGCAGGTTGGAGAAGTCGAGGCTCTTCCATTTAGCCACCGTCTCCTCGTTGACATTGGCTTCCTCGGCCTTGATGTCACGCGGCACGATGAGCTCGGTGTGACCGACAATCTCGTTGAGTGTGGTATAACCCATCTCGGCGAGGTACTCACGTACCTCCTGAGCGATGAACTTCATATAGTTGACCACGTTGTGGTAGCTGCCTCGGAAGTGTGCGCGCAGTTTCGGGTCCTGCGTAGCCACGCCCATGGGGCAGGTGTTCTGCGAGCACTTACGCATCATCACACAGCCCAAGGTGATCAGCGCGGAAGTACCGAAGCCGAACTCCTCAGCACCGAGCAGTGCCATGAGGATGACGTCGAGACCAGTCTTCAGCTGGCCGTCGACTTGCAGGCGGGCCAGTGAGCGCAGCCCGTTGCGGACGAGCGTCTGCTGTGTCTCGGCGATGCCGATCTCGGGCGAGATGCCTGCGAAGCGCATACTGCTGGCAGGGCTGGCACCCGTACCGCCCTCAGCACCGGAGATGACAACGAGGTCGGCCTTAGCCTTTACCACGCCGGCAGCGATGGTGCCCACGCCGCTCTCGGCGACGAGTTTCACGGAGATGGCAGCCTTCGGGTTGACATTCTTCAAGTCGAAGATGAGCTGCTTGAGGTCCTCGATGGAGTAGATGTCGTGATGAGGCGGTGGAGAGATGAGTGAGATGCCCGGAATGGAGTGGCGTGTCTTGGCGATGATCTCGTTGACCTTGTAGCCGGGCAACTGTCCGCCCTCACCAGGCTTGGCACCCTGTGCTACCTTGATCTGGATCTCCTCAGCGTTGACGAGGTATTCCGTGGTGACACCGAAGCGTCCGGAAGCCACCTGCTTGGTCTTACTGCTCAGGCTGATGCCGTCGACAGTGCCGGAATAGCGGTCGCGGTCCTCACCGCCCTCACCGGTGTTGCTGCGTGCGCCGAGAGCGTTCATGGCCAGGGCCAGCGCCTCGTGAGCCTCTTTGCTCAACGCACCGAAGCTCATGGCACCGGTGACGAAGTGCTTGACGATGCTCTCGACGGGCTCCACCTTATTAATATCTATCGGGTTGCGCTTGAAGTCGAGGAAGTCGCGGACGAAGATCGGCTCCTTCTTGTGGTCGACGAGATTGGAGAATTTCTTGAAGAGCTCATAGTTGCCCGTGCGCGTAGCGAGCTGCAGGGTAGCGATGGTCTCTGGGTTCCATGCGTGGTCGATACCGTCCTTGCGCCAGTGGAACTGTCCGAGGTTCTTCAGTGGCAGTTCGATGTGGAGCGTCTCCTCCTCTTTCTCAGTGTTCACGGCAGCTCTGTGGAAGCGGAGCTGGTCGCGGGCGATGGTGTCGAGTCCGATGCCGCCGATGCTGCTCGTGTCGGTGCCGAAGTAAGCCTTCAGCAGACCCTGCGACAGACCGATGGCCTCGAAGATCTGGGCACCACGGTAAGAACGGATGGTGGAGATACCCATCTTGGCCATGATCTTGAACAAGCCTTTCTTCACGGCCTTGATATAGTTGGCCTCGGCAGTGGGGTAGTTTTCCTGGATCTTGCCCTTCTTCACCAAGTCGTCGAGGACGGCGTAGGTCATGTAAGGACAGAGTGCGGAAGCACCGTAGCCCAAGAGCAGGGCAGCGTGCATCACCTCGCGGATCTCACCGCTTTCGACGATCAGCGCGGTCTGCACTCGCTTACCCACATTGATCAGGTAGTGGTGCACGGCACTCACGGCGAGGAGTGACGGGATGGCGATGTGCTTGTCGTCGATGTCGCGGTCCGAGAGAATGATATAGTTGTATCCGTCGTCGACACTCTGCTCGGCGTCGTGGCAGAGACGGTCGATGGCCTCATGGAGACGTTCGCCGCCCATGGCAGGATCATCGGGAGTCTCGAAGGTCATGCTGAGCTTGCGGGTGTTGAAGCCTTTATAGCGGATGTTGCAAAGAATGTCGAGTTGGGCGTTGGTTAGAATCGGGTGGGGCAGACGCACCATCTTGCAGTTGGTCTCGTCGGGGTTGAGAATACCTGTGCCGACGCGTCCGATGTACTCGGCCAGACTCATCACGAGGTTCTCACGGATGGAGTCGATGGCAGGGTTGGTGACCTGGGCGAACTGCTGGCGGAAGTAGTTGAAGAAGATCTGCGGCTTGGGAGAGAGCACGGCCAACGGTGTGTCGTTGCCCATGGAAGCCGTAGGCTCCTGTCCCTTGGTGGACATAGGGATGAGCGTGTCCTTGATGTCTTCCTCGCCGAAACCAAATTCCACCTCTTTGGCATGGAGATGCTCTACGCTGTTGCTGACCTTTCGGCCCGAGTGGATATTCTCGAGCTGGATGCGGTTGGTGTTGAGCCACTGGCGATAAGGATGCTGAGAAGCGAGACGCTCCTTGATTTCTCCGTCGTAGTAGATCTTGCCCTCTTCGGTATCGACCAAAAGAATCTTACCCGGCTGCAGGCGTCCTTTCTCTGCGATCTCGGTGGGGTCGAAGTCCATCACGCCGACCTCGGAGGCTACCACCATCGTGCCGTTCTTGGTGATCGTGTAGCGGGCCGGACGCAGACCGTTGCGGTCGAGCATACCTCCGGCGTAGCGGCCGTCGCTGAACATCAGAGCGGCAGGACCGTCCCACGGCTCCATCAGGATGGAATGATACTCATAGAAGGCTTTCAGATCCTCGCTGATCGGGTTCTTGTCGTTGAAACTCTCCGGAATCATCACCGACAGGGCATGTGGCAGACTCATGCCGTTCATGACAAAGAACTCAAAGACGTTGTCCAGTGAAGCCGAGTCGCTCATGTCGGGCTGCACAATCGGCGAGATGTCGCGGATGTCGCCAAGTGCTTCGGAAGAGAGCACGCTCTCACGTGCTTTCATCCACGAGCGGTTGCCACGGATGGTGTTGATCTCACCATTGTGGCAGAGCAGACGGAACGGCTGTGCCAGTGCCCATGTGGGGAAGGTGTTGGTAGAGAAGCGGGAGTGGACGAGTGCCAGTCCGCTGGTGAAATAATTGTTCGTCAGGTCGGGATAGTACTGGCGCAACTGCAAGCTGGAGAGCATACCCTTGTAGACGATGGTCTTGCTCGAGAGCGAGCAGATATAGAAGTCCTTGTCGTGGACGCGGCGCTCGATCTTCTTTCTGATGATATACAGTATGCGCTCGAAGACAGGCACCTTGTCGTCGCTGACGCCGGTGATAAACACCTGCTTGACGTCAGGCTCCGACTCCAAAGCGGCCTCGCCAAGGCAGTCGGGGTTCGTAGGCACCGAGCGCAGATGCATGAGCTGCAACCCCTCGCGCTCGATCTCCTCGATCATGATGGAAAGAATGGATTGCTGACGTTTCTCATCTTTGGGCAAGAAAATCAATCCTGTACCGTACTTGCCCTTCTCCGGAACTGGTATACCCTGAAGCAATATAAACTCGTGGGGAATCTGCAGCAGGATGCCTGCACCGTCGCCTGTCTTTCCGTCAGCGCCCTCAGCGCCACGATGGCGCAGGTTCTCGAGCACTTTCAGGGCGTTGTCGACAAGCTGGTGCGACTTACCGCCGTGGATATTCACCACCATACCTACACCGCACGCATCGTGCTCATAGGCGCTGTTGTACAATCCATTTCTTTGCATTTGCTAACGTATTTGGTTATTTCACTTTCAAATTGGCTACAAATTTACTAAAAAGACTTCTAAATGTAAGAATATACCTACAAAAGGGGATAAAGAATTTCTTCTATATGTGTGTAAAGTTACGATTACTTATAAACGAGAGTGTGTAAAATCGAGATTGTAAGTAAAATGATGCTTATTGCTTAAAAAGTGGAGATATGTAAAACAAAGTATAGCTGCATAAGCCATAATTCATACATTTTGGAGTCATGGCATGGCAGGAAGGGGAGTGGATTACACCTATTATATATAGTATATCCGTTATCCGTGGGTTGCTGATGTGCGGTCACTAAATGACGAGGTTTGTGGCCCGGTGGATCGTGCGCGCTTAGGGCGGTGGGCGATCCGTTGTTGGATAATCTGACAATTTTCCGCCCTTGTGGCTGCGTTTTTTCGCGTCAAGTCCTCCTTGGCGCTGAATTCGGCGAATTTTGGTGTGTTTTTGTAATTGTCTGATTTGTAGCGCGTTATTAACAAAAGAGCGTTTTTCCGACTTCTCAAGCAGCCTTTTCCCTTGTCATCTTGGCGAAAAGAGTGGCTCATTGTGGTGAACTGACGGGCACATCGTGGCGAGATGAGGGCGTCATTGTGGCGAGATGCCCCGGTCATCACGGCAAGATGACGCAGGGATCCCGGCAAAAATGGTGCAGAGTGAGTGCGGAAGCGTTGTTGTCGTCTCTATTTCGTTGGCTTTCGCGGATGTCTTTTTGTCAAGGAATATTGTGTTGCGGGCAAGATGTGTCGCAAAAGTCCTTGTGGCTTCCGGCGAGTCGGACGTGCGTGCAAGTCCGTCGCTGACAGCGCCCGACGGCGTGGATGGGTGGTGAAAGCGCTGCGCGGGGAGTGGACTTGCTCCCGTTTTTGTTTCTGAGATCGTTGATATGTTAATATCAGAAAGTCGTGGATAACCTATTATATATAGAGGAATGTCGTTCAAGTGAATGAATGCCTGTCAAAAACATAAGTAAAACTCATGAAAAAGAAAATTTATGTCGTTTTTGCTTGGTGGTTTTGATAAAATTACTTATCTTTGTAAAAAATTAAAATCTCTTGTTATCTGGAATAGAGAGAAAAAGAAAACAAATCGTATTATTGTTAACTTAATTAATTGGAGAGAGCTTATGGAAAAAAGAGTCACGATGCTTTTAGCCTCTATGGCACTCAGTACAGCGATGGCGATGGCGCAGACGAAAGTCAGCGGCACCATTCTCACCGCTGAGGGCGATCCCGTTGTGGGCGCCTCGGTACTGGTCGTAGGAACCAAGACAGGAACCGTCACCGATGTCGACGGACACTACCAGATGAGCATCCCAGCGGGGAGCACGCTGCGCATCTCCTATCTTGGACTGAAAACCAAGACCGTCAAGGCTAAGGAAAACCAGACCGTCTATCTCGAAGCCGACAACACCACGCTCAACGACGTCGTCGTCACTGCCCTCGGCGTGTCGCGACAGAAGAAAGCCCTCGGCTACGCTGTCACCGAGGTGAAAGGCGAAGACTTGAACCTCAGCCGCGGCGGACTGAGCAA
Organism: Prevotella sp. UBA7764; assembly: GCA_002481295.1. Taxonomy (GTDB): domain Bacteria; phylum Bacteroidota; class Bacteroidia; order Bacteroidales; family Bacteroidaceae; genus Prevotella; species Prevotella absiana. Next base: position 11,107 of record DLDU01000040.1, read on the forward strand.
CCCTGTAAACGCTTTGCAGGGAAAGATCGCCGGACTGCAGATCTCCTCCGGTGCAGGCAGCATGGGCGGTAGTGCCAAGGTGCTTATCCGTGGTGCCAACTCTCTCACGGGCAACAACCAGCCGCTCTTCGTCGTCGACGGTGTGCCCATCGAGGGCCGTGACTACAACAGCTCGGAAACAGCCCGAGGTGCCGAGGGCTACGACTACGGCAACCTCGTGCAGGACATCAACCCCGACGACATTGAGAGCGTTTCTGTATTGAAGGGAGCTGCCGCCTCGGCACTCTACGGCAGCCGCGCCTCCAACGGCGTGGTGATGATCACCACTAAACACGCCCGTCAGCACGCTGGCTACGGCGTGGAATACTCCTCGACCATCGGCTTTGAGAGTGTCACCAAACTGCCAAAGCTCCAGAGCCAGTACGGTGGCGGCTATGGCTACGCTGGCGAGTATGCCCACGGCGACGAGGGCGATGACTTCTCCATTCAGACCATCAACGGCAAGACCTACACCATCCCTGACTACGGTATGGACGAGAGCTGGGGACCCAAGCTCGACGGACGGCAGGTGCTCTCATGGTACGACTTGCTCAAATGGCGCATCGGCGGCGAGCAGGGCGACCCCTCCACATCGCCGTGGAGCCCGGCGACAAGCGATGTCCGCGACTTCTTTAACACAGGAGTCAGCTATACTAACAACGTGGCAATCTCGCACGTCTACGACAACAGTGCCTACCGCATCTCCTATACCAACTCCTCGCTCAAAGGCTACGAGCCCAACAGCAGCCAGTATAAAAACATCTTCAACGTCAGCGGAAACATCACCAGCAAGGACAAGCGACTGAATGTCTTCACCACGGTCAACTACTTCAACAACCGCACCAAGGGACGTCAGGAAACCGGTTACGGCGACAACAACATCATGGTGAAGTTCACGCAGTGGGGTCAGCGACAGCTCAACATGAATGAGCTCAAGGAACTCTATCTCCTGCCCGACGGCACACAGGGCTCGTGGAACATGGGCGGTGTTGACGATCCTACCATCCAGTACCACAACAACCCCTATTGGAGTCGCTACAAAAACTATGAGAACGACTCCCGCGACCGTGTCTACGGCAATGCAGGCGTCAGCTATCAGATCCTCCCCGAGCTGAAGGCGCAGTACAAGGCCAACCTCGACTACTACTCCATGAAGCAGTATGAGCGCAATGCCGTGCACTCCCAGGAGCAGTCGAAATACAGAGAGGTGGCGCGCACTCAGTACGAGATCAACCATGAGTTCATGCTGATGTACAACCAGACTTTCCACGACGACTACAGCGTGTCGGCCAACCTCGGTGCCAACATCATGAAACGCCACTACGAGTACATCTACGGCGAGACCGTCGGCGGACTTGCCATTCCCGACTTCTACAACCTTGCCAACTCCATCTCCACGCCGCACGCCTACAACTACAAGCAGGAGAAGGCCATCAACTCGGTATTTGCCGATGTCACCCTCGGTTGGAAAAACATGCTCTACCTCGAGGGCACCGTCAGAACCGACAAGAGCTCGGCACTGCCCAGCGGCAACAACACCTATACCTATCCTTCGGTGACCGCCAGCTGGCTGTTCTCCGAACTGCTCAAGAAGCACCTGCCCTGGCTCAGCTATGGTAAGCTGCGCGCCGGATATGCCGAGGTCGGCAACGACACCGACCCCTATCAGGTGCAACAGACTTTCCTACAGTATACCAACATCGACCCCTCGACGCCGGGCTACCGTATGCAGAACACGCTCAACAACAAAGACCTGAAGCCTGAGCGCACCCACTCCTGGGAGTTCGGTCTGGAGGCCAGCATGTTTGACGAGCGCCTTGGCTTCGACTTGACCTACTACACCACAACGACAAAAGACGAGATCCTGCCACTTTCCGTCTCTGGTACGACAGGCTATATCTACAAAGTTGTCAACAGCGGTGAGATTCAGAACCACGGTATCGAGTTCGCTATCCACGGCACACCGGTCAAGACACACGACTTTGAATGGAACGCCTCGCTGACACTCGCCTCCAATAAGAACAAGGTGAAGAGCCTCACCGACGGTGTCGACTACCTGCGCTTGGGCACAGCTCCCTTCATGGTGGAAGTAGGTGCCTCGGTAGGTGAGGGCTACGGCATCATCAAAGGCACCGACTACCTCTATGACGAGTACGGACACAAACTCGTAGATCCCGAGACCGGACTCTATAAGGCTACCGCTGACAACCGCAACATCGGCAGCATCTATCCTGACTTCACGGGTGGTCTGGTCAACAGTTTCCGCTGGAAAAACTTCGACGCCAGCGTTCAGTTCGACTTCTCGCATGGCGGTCATTTCTTCTCCACGACCCGTCTGTGGGGCTGCTACACCGGTATGTTTGAGGAGACCGCTGCCAACGGCGTGCGTGAGAAGGGCATCGTCACCGACGGCTATGTGGCTGCCACAGACGCCAACGGCAACTATATCAAAAACGCCGACGGCTCTTACAAAGTGGCTACCGACGCCAACGGCCAACCGGTGAAAAACACCAAGGTGGTCAGCGCCCGCGACTACTTCGAGAACTACTACACGGGACCGGCTGCACAGAACGTGCTCCGCAGCGACTATGTCAAACTGCGTGAAGTGTCGATTGGCTACACCTTCAAGATGCGCCCCAACTGGTTTGTCAAGGGTTTGCGCCTGAGTGCCTACGGCCGCAACCTCGCCGTTTGGGGACCCGACTGCAAGCATTTCGACCCGGAGATGATCGTCACCAGCAGTGGCAACGTGCAAGGTATCGAAGGTGGTGCCACGCCGATGGTGGCCAGCTATGGCTTTACGGTAAATGTCAAATTCTAATTACGGAGGATGAATCTATGAACAAGATACTCAGATATATGACGATCGGGGCCGTAGCCCTGACAACCTTTTCGTGCAGCGACATCGACAGCGTCAACAAGGATCCCAACTCGCCCGCTGACGTGCCTTCAAACATGGTCATGGAGGGTGCCGAGAAGTGGGCTATGGACAACATCTACGACCTGTGGTTCAGCGGTCGCCAGTGCCTGACCTACAGCCAGCAATGGGTGCAGCGCAACTACACCGAGGAGGACCGCTACCAGATACGTGAGACGGTGAACAACAGCTATTTCAACTATCTCTACATGGGACTGGCCAACTTCGACAAGGTCATCACCCTCAACACCGACGAGAAGTACAAAGCCACCAACTCGGCCTACGGCGCCAATGCCAACCAGATTGCCGCGGCCAAGATCATGAAGGTGTGGCTCATGGATGTCATCACCGACACATGGGGCAACGTGCCGTACTCCCAGGCCGGTAAACTTGAGAGCGAGGGCACGCTCTACGCGGTCTATGACTCGCAGAAGGACATCTATATCGAGATGATCAAGGAGCTCACCGACGCCGTCAACACCATCGACGTCAGCCAGCCAGCCTTCTCCTCCGGTGATGTCATCTTCGGCGGCAAAGCAGAGAAATGGAAGCGCTTCGGCAACTCGCTCAAGTGCCGCCTTGCCATCCATCTGTCCAAGGTGGATCCCAACTGGAAGACTTATATCCGGGAGGCCGTGGCGAGCGGTGTGATGCAGAGCAACGACGACGCGGCAAAGTTCACCTATTCCGCTTCCGGGTCGGACTACTGCCAGTTCTACGAGGGCTTCTATGTCGAGGGCCGCAACGACTTCTCCATCGCCCGTCCGCTGCTCTACCTGCTCAAGGGCGAGGCCGACGAGCTCAACCACAAGACGCATCCGTGGCCGGGAACGGTAGATCCGCGCCTGAGCATCTACACCTGTCCTAACGCCAATGGCGAGTACACCGGTATGCCGTTTGTCACACCCACCGGCATCCAGGACAAGTTCCGCGCTTCCTCACCCGACTGGAAAAGTGGCCAGCCGCTGGTACTGACTCCAACCTACAGCGTGCCACTGATGACCTATGCTGAGCTGAAGTTCATCCTCTGTGAGTACAACGGTTATGACCGTCAGGACTATGAGGACGGCGTGCGCGCCAGCCTCGCATACTGGTACGCTCTGGCGGGCAAGACGCTGAGCGCCGCCGACGAGGATGCTTATGTCGCCGCCGTGTCGAAGAAGGTTGATGCCGAGAGCTGCGCTATCCAGAAATACCTCGACCTCTTCACCAATGGCACGGAGGCATGGACGGAGATTCGTCGCACCGGCTATCCTGAACAGCTCATGCGTCCGGGCGAGATCGCTTGCATCTATAAGGATCAGCCTGTGAAGTTTACACCGCTGTCCGACACCAAGGGCGACATCATCGAGCGAGTGAAGTACCCCACCAATGAGAGTACGCTCAACGGTACGAACTTCAAGGAGGCAGTCGCCAAGCTCTCCGACGGCACGAACAACTATTACACGAAGATGTATTGGGACGTGCGCAAGAGCAGCTATGACCATCCGGTCAATAAATAACTTTTGAAAATGTGGCTATTGAGACGCAATGTTATACTGTTATACAAACTTGTTTGAATAGAAAGGCTATTCAGGGGGCGACGGGGAGTGATTCTTCGTCGCCTCTTTGCTTCTTATGCTCTTTTTGTCGCCCTAAGACAGTAATTTATGCTTGTAAGAGCTTTGATTTCTAAGTTTTTTTGTACTTTTGTGGTTGAAATTAAAAGAATGGGAACAAATTATCTTCTAATCAACATAAAGAAACGACACGATGAAAAAGAACTTAAAGACGGCAACCCTCTGCGTGCAAGGTGGCTACCAGCCCAAAAACGGTGAACCTATTGAGGTGCCTATCATCCAAAGCACTACCTTCAAGTACGACGACTCCAATGAGATGGCACAGTTGTTTGACTTAAAGAAAGAGGGATACTTCTATACACGACTGCAGAACCCCACTAACGACGCTGTGGCGCGGAAAATCGCACAACTCGAAGGCGGCGTGGGCTGCGTGCTCACCTCGAGCGGACAGGCGGCAAACTTCTATGCCGTGTTCAACATCTGCGTGGCCGGCGATCATATCGTGGCCTCCAACGAGATCTATGGCGGCACGTTCAACCTCTTTGGCGTGACGATGAAGAAACTCGGCATCGAGTGCACCTTTGTCAATCCCGATGCCTCGGAGGAAGAACTGCAGGCTGCCTTCCGTCCCAATACGAAGTTGCTTTTCGGCGAGACGATCTCCAACCCCGGATGCGCCGTGCTCGACATCGAGAAGTTCGCTCGTGTGGCCCACCGCAACGGCGTGCCTCTGATTGTCGACAACACCTTTGCCACACCGGTCAACTGCCGTCCCTTTGAGTGGGGCGCAGACATTGTGACGCACTCCACCACGAAATATATGGACGGAACGGCTTCGCAGGTCGGTGGCGCTGTGGTGGACAGCGGCAACTTCGACTGGATGGCGCATGCCGAGAAGTTCCCGGGACTCTGCACGCCCGATGAGAGCTACCACGGGCTCACCTATGTCAAGGCCTTCGGCAAGATGGGCTATACCACCAAACTCGTGGCCCAGCTCATGCGCGACTTGGGCAGCATACCCGCGCCGATGAACTCTTTCATCCTCAACCTTGGCCTGCAGACACTCCACCTGCGCATGGCCCAGCACTGCAAAAACGCGCAGGCCGTGGCAGAGTTCCTGCATGACGATCCGCGCGTGGCCTGGGTGCACTACTCCGGACTGAAAGACGACCGCTATCACGAGCGTGCCATGAAATACATGCCTGACGGCAGCTGCGGTGTGATCGCTTTCGGCTTGAAGGGAGACCGCGACACTGCCGTGAAGTTCATGGACTCGCTGCAGATGATCAACATTGTCACGCACGTGGCCGACGCCCGCAGCTGTGTGCTGCATCCGGCCAGTCACACCCACCGCCAGCTGACCGACGAGCAACTCAAGGCCGCCGGCATCGCCCCGGATCTCATCCGTCTGTCTGTGGGAATCGAGGATGTGGACGACATCCTCGACGACATCAAGCAGGCTCTGGACCAGATTGGTGTCAGTAAATAAGCTTTTGGGGCATCTTGCGGCAATGCGCAATCAGTAAGATTGAAGTTAGCTATAAGATTTAGCAGATCTTTAGAACGGGAGCGTTATGATTTATATCATTAGAAACCAGCATGAATATGGACCCTACGAGGCGTCTGATATTGCAAGATACGTAGAAGAAGGACGGTTGCTACTCAACGACCGGGCACGCGATGCAGAGTCTGATGTAGAGGGCACAGTAGAGGAATTGCTCGCCGCGCGCGGCATCCGTCCGCGTGTGCGCAACCGTGGCACGCTCATGGAGCAGCTCAGATATATCGGCCATGCGTTTATCTTTCCCAAGGACGACATGGAGCGGCACCATATCATGGAGGACAAGCGGTTGCTCATCCTTGCCGTCGTTGGGCTGTCGCTGTCCATTATCATGCTGTTGCCCATCGGCGGTTATCTCGTCTTCTATGCCGTGAGCCTCTATTTCGCCACCATCTGGGGACTGTTCTTCGCTTATTTCTTCCGTACGCGACAAATCAGCAAGAGCAAAGCTGTCTCCACGTTCTTCCTTACCCAGCTCGGCGTGTTCATCATCTTCTCGGGACTCAACGAGTTGAACTTCTTCTATGCCTTCACCTCGGCACCCTTTCCGCTGAGCATCTTAGGCTATATCCTCGGCATCGGACTGACCGAGGAGTTCGCCAAGATGATCCCTCTGCTCGTCTTGGAGCGGCGGGCTCGCGAGCCGCAGCTGCCGCAGACCATGGTGTTCTATGGTCTCATGGCGGGTATAGCCTTCGGCGTTTTCGAGGGCGTGCAGTATCAGACATCGATCAACATCCGGGCGGACTATACCACAGCTTTTGTGCTGAACATCGCCCGACTGACGTCTCTGCCTTTCCTCCATGCCGTGTGGGCAGGTATCTGCGGCTATTTCGTAGGCATGGCCGGGCTCTATCCTCAGTATCGCAAATCGCTCTATGTGCTGGCACTGGCCATCCCCGCCACACTCCACGGCCTCTACGACCTGTTTGCCGGCAGCTTCTATCTCGTCTCTCTGGTCATCGCCTTCCTAAGCGTCTTCCTTCTCATGGCCTATCTCAGAAGAAGTAATGCGCTGAGAGAGAGACTCAGAGGGTAGGCTCGCACATATCCTATGTTAAGAAAATCATAGGTATATCAATGACATTGTGTTCGCTGATATGTTATATGAAAAGGAGAAGGAGCAGGCTGGCCTACATACATAGAAAAAACCATCCCTTTCTCACGAAAAGGATGGTCTGGATAGTTGAATAAAAAAGCTGTTGTAACTAACGAACGATATATATTTCTTTACACGTGCAAAGGTATAGATTTTATCTCATTTGCCCAAATGTTTTGTGCAGAATTATTCTATTTTTCAACTAATATGCATTTTTTATCAACAAACAGCAATCTGTATTAAGGTAAGATGTGGGCAGTGACATAAAGTTATAAGAAGCGAATCTTTTAGGGCTAAAAGCAAGCACAGACGACATAAATGTTGCTGCTTTGTTTTGTATTTCTCTTTCTTCCCGTTGACTTTGCATAATCATGTATATATGTTTTGGGATATAGTAAACGAGGTTATATTCTCGAGCGCTGATAATCCCGCGGCGACATGCCGTACATATTCTTGAACATCGTGGAGAAGCTGGCCGAGTTGGAGAAGCCGCAGGCGTACATCACCTCGGTGATGCTCTGCTTCGGATCCTCGAGCAGGCGGGCAGCTTGCTTCAGTCGCAGGTTCTTGATGAAGTTGTGCGGTGTCTGGTTGGTGAGCTCCTTCATCTTTCGATAGAGGTGCACACGGCTGATGCCCACACGATCCGCGATGTCGTCGACGCCAAGGTCAGAGTTGCTGAGGTTGTCGTTGATGACATCCATGATGCGCTGCATGAACTTGTCGTCGGGTGTCTGCACGTCTACCTTGGTGACCCTGTCAGCCTGGTCCTCCTGGCCGGTGAACTTGTTCTTCAGCGTACGGCGCACGGCGAGGAGGTTGGCGATGGTGCGGCGCAGGATATCCATGTTGAACGGCTTCACCACATAAGCGTCGGCACCGGTCTCCAAGCCCTCCATGCGGTCCTCGTCACGGCTCTTGGCGGTGAGCAGGATGACGGGCAGGTGGTTGGTGTTGATGTTTGACTTGAGCTTTGTGCAGAGCGTGATGCCGTCCATCTCAGGCATCATCACGTCGCTGATGACCAGGTTCGGCATGTCCTTAAGGATTTCAGCGAGCGCCACCTTGCCGTTGGGATAGTAGCGGACGTTGTATTCATTGCTCAGCTCGGTCTGCAGATAGCTGGCGATCTCGTCGTCGTCCTCCACGATGGCTATCGTAGGCTTGCTGTTGTCGTCGCGTGAGGCTATCGGGTGCACGAGTGGGTCAGCCTCCATGTCCTTGAGTTCCTGAGCCAGCTGTTTGTCGGCCTCACTGTTATCGTGCTGCGTTGCAGCCATGCTGCCGTCGTCGGCGAGCATCTCCTCGGGCTTGAGATGGCTGTTGCCCAAGGGCAGGGTGACGATGAAACAGGAGCCCGGCCCATCGCTGTTGTTGCGCGCCGTGATCGTACCGTAGTGAAGTTCTACGAGAGAGCGTGTGAGGTCGAGACCAATACCCGTACCCGTGTTGCGCTCTCCCATGCTGGTAGGACTCTGATAGAAGCGCTGGAAGATCGTCTCGAGTTTATCTTTCGGAATACCGCAGCCCGTGTCGCGCACGGTGATAATGGCCTCGGCATCGGTATGTGTCAGGCTGATATTTACATCGCCACCCGTCGGCGTAAACTTAAAGGCGTTGGAGAGCAGGTTCATGATCACCTTGTCGAAGTTGTCGCGGTCCACCCACACGGGGAGCATATCGCTGTCGTGGTGGAAGGCGAAGTGTATCTTCTTGATGTTGGCCTGCTGCTGGAAGAGCTGGACTTCGTCGTCGATAAAGCTGACCATATTGGTTTTCTGCATGTGCATGACCATCTTTCCCTTGTCGATCTTGCGGAGGTCCATCATCTGGTTGACGAGGTGAAGGATACGCTCAGCATTGCGGCGCATGAGCGAGTAGGTGTTTTGTCGCTGCGGGTCGCGGTCGGTCTTGATGAGCGAGAGCAGCGGTGTGATGATCAGCGTGAGCGGGGTGCGGATGTCGTGGCTGATGTTGACGAAGAAGCGCAGCTTGGCCTCGCCCATCTCCTCGGCATGGATATGCTCCTGGAGGGTGAGGTGCTCCTGCTCCTTGCGCTTGCGATAGGCAAGATAAGCATAGAAGGCCCAGACCAGCAAGACCAGATAGACGAACTTGGCAGGCCAGGAGGCGTACCACGCCGGACGGATCTCGACTGTGAATTCCTCTACGGCCGACGACTGCCCGTTGTAGAGTGCTTTGATGCGGAACTGATATTTACCGGCAGGCAGATGGGCGAAGGACAGCACATTCTGTCCTTGTGCCAGTGTCTTCCAGCCTTCGTCGTTGATGCTGTAGGCGTAGGTCACCTGCTCCACATTATTATATGTGAGTGTCGTCAGCTCCAGTGAGAAGCTGTTGTCGTCCTGTGCCAGGGAGAAGAGATGGGAATCGTAGCAGGGCTTCTCGGTGATGGTAAACCATCCCGACTTCATTCCCGGTGCCACAGGCTCATTGCCTACGATGAAGCGTGAGATTTGCACTACGCCTTTCCACGGTGTGCGGCCGATGCGCGAAGGGTCGAAGACGTTGATGCCGCCCGGTCCGCCGACGAGCATACGTCCGTCGGTCGAGAGCGAGACTGCACCGTCGCTGAACTCATTGCTTTGCAGGCCATTGCCGACAAAGAAGCTTTGGGTCTTGCCCGTGCGCATGTCCATGCAGCAGAGACCGTGGAGCGTACCGAACCACAGCCGTCCCTGACGGTCCTCCTGCATGAAGGCTACATTATTGTCGGGCAGTCCCTGATGCACTGTATAGACGAGCGGCTTGCTCCAGTGAGCCTTGTCGTGACAGTAGAGCACGTCGTTGCTGCCCACCCACACGCGGTCGCGGCTGTCGACATAGAGGCTGTGGGCAAACGATCCCTGGTCGACACTGTTCACGCCGAAGGTACTCACCCAACTGTCGCGCTTGAGGTCGAGGCAGGCCAAGCCCACCGAGTTGGCCACGAAGAGGCGGCTGCCGTCGCGTGAGAAAGCCAGCTTGAAGAGAAAGTTGTTGGGCAGGCTATTTACTTTCAGGTTGTTGTCGGCACCTTTTGCCATCGTATAGTGACGCCGGGTACCGTCAGGCCGGATCATCACGAGGCCGTTGCCAAGTGTTGCCAGCCAGATGTTTCCCTTTGCGTCGCATTTGATGTCGAAGACACTCACGCCTTGTCCGAGGTCCACGGGATGGTAGTTGCCACCTTCGAGATAGCCACAGCCTTCGAGATAACTGCCGATCCAGACTCTGTGGCGATTGTCGAGACAAAGCGCCTCAACAGTATTGGGGAAGGCATAGTGCCGGAGTTGCTTGCCCATGGCATCGAGAAGATAGAGGCCGTCGCGGTCGGTTCCCACCCACATTGTGCCGCCCTCGCCGAAGAGCACACGCGTGACACAGTTGCCGCCGATGGGGTTGGTGTTGCCAGCCCGGTAACCGACATAGCCAAAGTCAAAGGCGAGCGAGGGCTGCATGTAGAGTCCTTTCTGTAGCATTGTCATCCACACGTTACCCTGCCGGTCCTGGATGATGGAGTTGACTTTGCCCGTGGTGAGGTCGATACGGTTGGAATAGAACGGGTTGTTGACCACGAGGCCGGTGGAAGGCTGATAGGAATACAGACCATAACCGTCGCAACCTACATACACTTTGCCCGAGGGTGCGACAAAGACACACGACACCGAGAGCTTGCCCAACGCGCTGATCTGCGTGAACGGAGCCACGCCGCCGCGCGAGAAATAGACACCGTCGTCCGTAGTACCGGCGTAGACGTTGCCCTGAGCGTCGCAGGCAATGGACGACACAGACTGATTGCCGCCCATCGGAAACCGCAGTGTCAGCCGGCCCTGAGCATCCTGACACAACAGGTGCCCGTCCTCGGTGTTGATCCATAGACGCCCCAACCGGTCCTCTGCCATCCGACGGATGTATTTCAACTTGCTGACAGCACCTTTCACCGGACGGCAAACATAGTCCTCTGCCTTACCCGTGGGCTGAAGGATGCCGTAGCCTGACGTGCCGATGAGCACCTGACCATTGTGCCGCACGACGATGTCGTTGACGTAGGTCTTGATGATCTTATGCTGATCGTTGTAGATCTTGTATGCGTGAAACTGCTGTCCGTCGAAGCTCAACAGTCCTTTGTTCGAGCCCAAAAGGATGTTGCCCTGACGGTCCTGTTCCACCTTATTAATATAGTTACTGTCGAAACCACGTGCACCGGCATTGTCGCGGTTGATCACAACAAAGTGATAGCCGTCGAAAAGATTCAAGCCATTGCGCGTAGCAATCCAGATGAAGCCACGACTGTCTTGGAACACCTGATTGGCAAAACTGCTCGACAAGCCGTTCTCGGTGTTGTAGAGCTTTCCGGTCTGAGCCTCCGCGACGGCGGAAGTCAGTAATAGGATAAGGAAAAGAAGAGTCTGTTTAAGGTTCCGCATGATGATTTTAATCTGTATCGATAACAAGTTGTTATGTTATTCAGGTTCTGAGAGGTACGACACGCCGGAGTACGGGATGTACGTAGAAACTGTCGCGTCCCCTCGTTTTATAGTTACAAAGATAGTAAAAAATGGTGAGTCCCTATAGCTTTATCACGAAAAAGTGCCTGAAAAAACGTATCACAAAGTAAATGTTACACTGTGAAACGATTTTCAAAACTCTATGAGACTAATAACAAAGTAGTATTAAGATGAATGTCGTAATTTTGCAGCAGAAATCAAATCTCCCAAATATGAAAACGACAAAGACTGCTTTAACTACTCTCATGCTCATGGCAGCGCTCGGTGCCAACGCCCAGCAGCTGACCTTGCAACTCGACAAAGCCCAGAAGGCGGTAAGCCCGACACTATATGGTATCATGACCGAGGAGATCAACTTCTCCTATGAAGGCGGCCTCTACGCGCAACTCCTGCGCGATCCCTCTTTTCGTGAGGATGCCAATGGACAACGTCGCAACCCATGGACGCCCTGGCATTCGGGCGGTCCGAAATACTGGCTGGCAACAGACACGCTGGCCTCACAGCTCACGCTCACGCAGAAAGGCGGTTACAACCGCGCCAACCCTGCCCTGCTGAAATGGAAAGCGAAGGCCGGAGCAAGCATCGCCAACGGCGGATTCTGGGGCGTGCCCATCCGCGCAAAAGAACTCTATAAAGGATATGTCATCGCCAAAGCTGAGAAAGGCAGCGGCGCTTCGCTCACGCTGAGCCTCGTCAGCAACGACGGCAAGACGGTCTTTGCCTCCACAAAGATCGACGGACTCGGCGAGAGTTGGCAGAAGAAGAGCTTCGAGCTGACGGTGCCCGAGAAGGTCAAGGCCACAAAAGATGCCCGCTTCGTCATCACTGCCGACAACGAGGGAACGTACGATCTGAGCAAGACGGTGCTCTTCCCTGAGACGTTCAACAACCGTCCCAACGGTCTGCGCAAGGATCTCATGGAGATGATGTGCCAGATGAAGCCGAAGTTCCTGCGCTTCCCCGGCGGCAACTATGTCGAGGGCAATGACTTCCGCAACCGCTTCGACTGGAAGCGTACCATCGGCGATCCCGATGAGCGGCCGGGCCACATGAGTCCGTGGGGCTATCGCTCTACCGACGGTCTCGGCTTGCTGGAGTTTCTGGAGTGGGCTGAGGACTGTGGCGCTGAGCCTATTCTCGCTGTCTTCGCCGGATATACGCTCAGCGGCGATCACCTCACTGCCGACTATATCGACGGCTTCGTCCAGGACGCGCTCGACGAGATCGAGTATGTCACGGGCGGTCCTGAGACCAAGTGGGGCGCGCAGCGTGTGCGCGACGGTCATCCCGAGCCGTTCCTTCTGCACTATGTGGAGATTGGCAATGAGGACTTCTTCGACGAGAGCGGCTCTTATGCCGGACGCTATAAAAAGCTCTACGAGGCCATCAAAGCCAAGTATCCTCAGCTGCAGCTTATCTCTACCGCTGATCAAAAGATGGTGGAGCGCTGGGCTCAAGAGACGGGTGTGACCGGTCTGAAGTTCGATGTCATCGACGAGCACTACTATCGCAGTACGGGGGGCATGTATGAGGCTGCCAACCAATACGACAAATACGACCGCAAGGGTCCGAAGATCTTCTGCGGTGAGTGGGCTGCACGCGAGGGCAAGCCGACGACAAACATGAATGCGGCGCTTGGCGATGCTGCCTGGATGACGGGCATGGAGCGCAACGCTGACCTGCTGATCGGCCACTGCTACGCACCGCTATTCGTCAACGTCAACAAGGGTGGCATGCAATGGGAAAGCGATCTCATCGGCTATGACGCGCTCAACGCTTACGGTTCGCCGTCCTACTACGCTCAGTGCATGTTCGCACAGAATGTCGGCAACCGCATTGTGCCGATGACCGACAAAGACATGCCAACGATGGAATACGAGGGTAAGAAGCTGCCGCAGCTGTACTACTCAGCTACGACCGACACCCATTCGGGACGTACATATCTAAAGGTTGTCAACGGCGGAAAGACAGCACAGACGCTCACCGTCACCGTCAGCGGTGGCAAGGTAGCCGGCAAGGGTACTATCACTACGCTGAAAGCTGCCAAGCCCGAGGGCACCAACTCCATCGACAACCCGAAGCATATTGTGCCGGTGACCGCCAAGCAGAAGACCGGTAAGACCTTCAAGGTGGTGCTTGCTCCGCTGTCGGTCAATGTGATCAAGATGTGATTTATTAGTGATATATATGTGATTTAGGCATTACAACGAAATGACTTTGTTATGATTAACATGTGATTAGCATAGCTTCATAATAATGCTATAAGTTTAGGTTTTTAAAAGTGTAAAGTTAGGTTACAAGATGTTATGTAGGTTCGCTGTACTTACTCCTTTTCAGTAAGACAGATGATTTTAATGATTCCTGAGGCTCTCCGTAGTGATTACGGGGAGCCTTGATTGTGTTTTAAGAAGTTGGTGTCAATCTGCGACAACCTTGAAATCACTGACAGTCCCTGTCTTGGACGAAAAACAGCAGGCGATCTTGTAGACGCAAAGACCTCCGACAGCTCATTCTCCGTGATACCACAGAGTGCCTCAAATTCTCGAGATATGCTGATATCATTGGGTTGGTTGAATCCACTGAACACACTCACTTGCGAGAACTTCGTCACACCTGTGAGCATTACGAAGCGAAGATCGGCATCTGCCTTCTTGAAAACGGAATAGAAAGCCTTCAATGTGTCGCGGTTGAAATCTTCTAAAAGGATCTCCTTGGAATTATCCTTCACTTTCGCACCCGTATCAAGCACGTCTAACAAAGGCTTGTCATACTCGTCAACAAGTACTACACAGGGCAAACCTGTTTGCCGGTGGGCTTGACTAAGCACATAAGCAAAGCGATCTCCTATAGCTTCGCTATAAGGATAACGTCCCCAAACACGCTCGTATTCCGTAATATATCCTTCAATGACTTTAAAGAGATCGTCCTTGTTAAGGAAGTCGTAGCCATTGAAGTCTATATGAAACACGGGATACTTCTTCCAGTCTTTCTCCATAGTGTCAATCTTCAATCCTTTGAACAGTTCTTTTCTGCCCTCGAAATAGCATTTCAAGGTTGAGAGAATAGCCTTCGCGGTGCCCATCCACGGACTTCTGCACCTGTGCCTTTCTTTGCAACACTTAGGCATGTACAAGTTTCTTTCTTTAAACGTACCATCTACGATGGTATTAGAATATAAGCAGACTCGCCCCCAGCACCTTTCCAAGGGGAGAGGGGCTGGGGGTGACGTGTACGGATGGGTGTGATGGGCTTAGAGCCTCATAATCTCTTCTACGGACAACCCTGTGATCTTGGCAATGAGGTCTATGGATAAGCCGGCAGATCTCATAGCTTTTGCGTGAGTGATGGCGGCATCATGTAATCCTTCTTCCCGGCCTTCCTTCCTGCCTTCTTCCCTTCCTTCTTTTCTACCTTCTTCCCTTCCTTCTTTTCTACCTTCCTCTTTCGCCGTGTCCATGCCGTTCTTGATGTCACGGTAGGCATTGCTGCTGAGTTCGTAGTCACGCAGTTCATTGGTGTCGAACTTAGAAATTTCTGCAGTGGAGAAGAGTTGCTCGAAGACGCGGCCTTGCAACTCGGCAGGACGCGCGAAGAGACGCTGCATGTTCTTCAAGGCAAAAAGCCACTTGTCGAGGGTGGTCTTCAGTTCTCCCAACTCCTTATGGAAGCAAGCCAACTCGACATAGATGTAGGTGAGCTTGTCATAGAACACCTTTTTAGAATGTATATCCATGAGCTTCACCTCCTTGTACACCCCACAGTCGCTCTGCTTGTCCTCGGGGAAGGTGAAGTTGAGAATGCCGATGGTATAAACGGGGCTGAGCTTGTAGTCCCAGTCGCCGCGCTTGCCCTGCTCAGCTACGGGGAATGTGGAGTAGTAGATGGAACGGTCCTTGTAGAATTCCTGATAGACGTTCTGCATCTCTACGATAAAGCGTGAGCCGTCTTTTGCCTGGCAATAGACGTCAAACACAGCACGGCGCTCCTCGATGTTCGTTCCGAGCTGCTCGCTGTTGCGGTAAGTGACATCGCTTACCTCACGCTCACCCTCAAGCAGTGCGTTGAGAAAGTCGATGAGCAGTGCCTTGTTGAAAGGCGTGCCGAAGATACGCTTGAAGCCGAAGTCGGTCAGCGGATTGATGTATCTTTCCGTGTAGTTGCTGTCCATTGCGTCCATAATCGTCAGTCTCTAATGATTATTCTTTGCAAATATCGGAAAAAAACATCAAATAAGCAAGAGACAAACGTCTTTTTTGTCACTTCTGTGTCTCTTTGTGAGATTTCATGTTAATCGTACTCACGCGGAATGGTTTTTTCTCTCACATGAATGTCCATGAATTGACCATGAATTCCTCATAAATTTAAGGCTTCCGGCCCGCATTCGTGCAGATTCGTGGAAGGATATAATATGTCTTTTGCGACGTCGTCTTTCAGGTTTACGCCCCGCTACGTGGAATAAAGAAAATAAACGAATATAACGAATATATATTCTCGATATTCGTTAATATTCTTAATACCATCGAAGATGGTGAGTTAGAAGAAAAACGAGGGGTTGAGGGGGAGACTATTGTGTGCGCCTGCCCTTTTCGCTCTTTACAGCGTTGCGAGAGAATTGCTTTCCTCTTCCGCAAAAAGTCCTTTTTCATGTTCGTTTTCTCAGATTTTATGCTTACCTTTGCGAGCCTAAAGTGAAAGATGATGACTGCATCATACTACCACATCATAAC